>CAZCDU010000202.1:0-6934 GCA_964497125.1 uncultured Victivallales bacterium
ATCGACATACTTCTGGTAATCCACTTTCGCGGCTGGAAACAGGCTTTCGGGTCCGTGGGGATGGCGCCAGTCACGACCGTGCGAATAGTAGAGACACAGCCCCAGCCCTTTCCTATGGCAATTCTCCGCCAGCTCCGCCACCAGGTCGCGTTTAGCCGGACTGTTGGTGGATTTGAAATCACTGGTCTTCGTGTCCCACAGACAGAAGCTGTCGTGGTGACGGGTCGTGATGTTGATGTACTTCATCACGGCGTCGAGCGCCATGTCGGTGATGAAATCGGCATCGAACTTCTCCGCCGTAAAGCGGTCGGCCAGTTTCTCGTATTCTGGGAAAGGAACCTTGCAGTTTCTCAGCACCCATTCGGCCGGCCTGGAATGCTTGCCCTTATAGTGCCCTTCCAGCAGGCTGTACAAACCGTAGTGAATGAAGAGGCCAAATTCCGCTTCCCTAAACCAGGTCAATGCGGCTTGACGCGGATCTCTCGCGTAAAGCTCTTCATATCCTTTAAGGTACGAGGGCACTGCCACTTTGGATTTGCCGAAGGCGAAAGAGCCTGATGCCACCAAACCGGCGCACGCTCCACTTGCTTTGATAAACTGTCTGCGATTCATCATTGTTCCTCCATTGCATCCATCTGCGTTCCCGCGCGAAGCTCGCCGCGTCGCTGTGCGACGCGTGGTTCGATTGACGCTGGTGTCATCATTTAGCATCCCAGAAAGAGCCTTCTTCACGGACCTGAGCCTCAAAGGCAGTCAATGTCTTCATCATCTGCTCAACCAGATTCGCCTGTTCCCCAGCCCGGTCAATTCTCTCCCCGAGATCCTGCTCAACTTGAAAGAGGAGCGGAGTAGTGCGGGAGGCCTTGAATCCGTAATTGCTTCCTGTCTGCGATGAAATGCGGACATGCATCTTCCAGGGACCAACACGAATGGCAGAAGGCTTGTTGTCCGCCCATGAGTAATAGAATTCGAACTCCTGCAGGTCTTGCGTGTGTGTTTGCGGCATCAGGTACGGTCTGATGTCGCGGCCGTCGATCGACCGATCCTGCGGCATCTCTACACCGGCCAGGGCAAACACAGTCGGCAACAGGTCCAAGGTGCTGACCGGAGAGATCTCGACGGAATTGGGATCTATCTTGCCTGGCCAACAGAAGATCCCGGGTACCCGATGTCCGCCTTCCCAGGTAGATCCTTTGCCGTCCCGGAAGGGTAGGGCGTATCCAACCTGAAGGCGCGTGTCGCCGTATTTGCTTTCCTTGACGTTTCTGAATTTGATCCATGGTCCATTATCCGAAGAGAAGACAATCAGGGTATTCTCCGTGAGTCCGGCCTCTTCGATGGCTTTGCGTATCCGACCAACGCTGTAATCAATCTCCTCCATCACATCGCCCAGCAAGCCCCGCCGGGATTTGCCGAGAAACGTTTCGCTCGCATGAATTCCGAGGTGAGGCATGTTGAAGGGAATGTAGGCAAAGAAAGGGTTTGCCTTGTTTCGCTCTATGAACGAAACGGCCGCATCTGTAGAGCGTCCCGTTAGCGATGCGCAGATGTCATGCTTTGATGGCAGGTTTCTGGTGATAACGGAATACCCGTTAATTGGTTCCGATCCTACAGGATCGGACTTCAGCAACATGGCGTTGCCGTAATCATGAGAGACATTGGTTCCAAACCATTCATCGAAACCGTGAGCAAGCGGAAGGGTCTCTTGAGAAAACGCGTTCCTATTGTTTGGTGTGCCCAGGTGCCATTTACCAAATATCCCGGTCTTATAGCCACGCGTTCGTAACCCTTCGGCTATGGTGATTTCTTTTGAATGAATATGCCGCTTCGCGCCCGGGCCGATCACCCATGACCCCAATCCCGAACGCCCGGGATACCGACCGGTCAAAAGAGAATACCGCGAGGCGCTGCAGGCCGGAGACGTAACATAGAACTGGGTGAAATTGATACCGTCCTGCGCCAGCCTGGAAATGTTTGGCGTGCGAATGGTGGGATTGCCGTTGTGGGCGTAATCCCCGTACCCACTGTCATCGAGGAAAAACACGACAATATTGGGGCGATCCCCCGGCTCTCTCGCATGTCCAATGGATGGCACCAGGCTCACAGCCACCAACACAACGGTCGTCAAGATGCATGCAAAATATCTAACGTGTCTATTCACCGTGTTCATGCCTACCTTGTGCTTTTGCTCTCCCTAAGTTCTTCGATGCGATTCTGCAACATCTGAACCCGTTCCGGATACTTATCGGCAAGATTCGTCTTTTGGCCCGGATCCGTCTTCAGATCATACAGCAAGACATCTTGAGCAAGTGGCTCAACCTGCATTTCCTCTATATACCAATCGGGCTCAGGCTTGATGCCTCTCTTGTTCAAGAGCGCCCAGTTCCCCTGGCGCAGACCCAGCGCACCGGCCTGATAGATCAGTTCGGTTCTGACCGCTGTGTCATGCAGCAGAGATGGCAGGACATTCAGGCTGTCTTCCGCAGCTCCCCGGGGTAACGGCGCGTCAATCATTCCGGCAATGGTTGCATAGAGGTCCGTGAGAGAAATCGTTGCGCTGATACGACGCCCTCCTGCAATGCCGCCTTTCGGCCATGAGGCAATGAAGGGAACCCGATGCCCGCCTTCTAACAGATCCCGTTTCATGCCGCGCAGCTTGCCCGATGGGTTATGCTCATGAGATTGAATAAGGTCCCGCATCATCGGCGCGGGACCATTGTCACTCGAAACAACCAGCAGCGTATTTTCATAGACTCCTGCAGCTTTCAATGATTCCACAATCTGACCTACGGCGTCATCGGTCTGAATCACATAGTCCCCGTAGTACCCCGCCTCACTCTTGTTCTGAAATGCTTCCTGCGGGACGATCGGGGTATGCGGGGACGTGGTCGCAAAGAGCAAGAAGAAGGGGCTCTCCTGCTTGGCATGTCGTTTGATGTAGTCGACAGATTTCGCGGTAATGGCGGGCATTACATCAGCGATCTTCCACCCTCTCTCACCGGGGCCCATACCGTGAATGTACCCTCCTGCCCTGAGAGCCTGCTTCTGCAGGAGACGACCATTTACATCAACAGGCTCACAGGTCAGGCGGTCATTCTCAATGAACGCATAGGGCGGCATATTCGGAACGTCATCACCGAAGTAATAGTCGAACCCCGCTTCCAGCGGGCCGCCTTCGATCGGCTTGGTCCAGTCAAACAGATCGCAGGTCGCCTTGCTCGTTCCACCACCGAGAACAGAAGCCGGCGGTTTCTCTCCACCTTTCCAAGGCCAATTGAACCCAAGATGCCACTTGCCGATTAATGCGGTCGCGTACCCGTTCGAACGCAGGAACTTCGGCAGCGTAATACAATCTTTGTCAATTGCAGATTCTGCCCACGGATTCAGTCGGCCACCACGCGTTCGTTTGTTCCGCCATGCATAATGCCCGGTCAGCATGGCATAGCGACTTGGACTGCAGAGGGTACTCGGCGAATGCGCATCTGTTGCCCATACCCCCTCAGACGCCAAGGCATCCATATGCGGAGTTTGTACTTTGGAGTCAGGATTCAGGAACGAGACATCTCCATAGCCAAGGTCATCCGTCAAGACGATCACAATGTTGGGTCGTTCTCCCGAGTCATCTGATTGTGCAGACACGACCTGTGAAAGCGCCAGCACGGCGCCTGTTGCGAGGAGAATTCTTATTAAACTGCCTATTGTCATCGTGGTTCCCTTGTGCAAGGCGGCGTTCTGTCAAGAATCCCCAGGATCCTGACGCTTCAAACGTCCGTTTATCATTGGCTTACGGCGTTCTGGCCGGTCTCCCCCGTTCTCCTACACTTCATCGCACTCTTCATCGCCTTCTTACTCGCCACCCTTACTTGGTTACGCTTAAACGACTCGCTTCGTCGAAACGCCCGATCAAGCAGGTGGTTTAAGCGTAACCAAGTAAGTGTGAGTTTAAGTGTACGACTAAGTGTAGGAGCAAGTGTCTCCGCCAGCCTTCGGTGGTCATCTTTGCTCCGTTCTCATTCTTTCATTGAACTTTTTAACAGCACCTCTATCTCTTCGTATTCTCCGATATATCGGGTTGAGTCTACTGTGGAACCAAACCTATCGATGCTTTGATCTGATAGCTGCAGACACAACGGTCACTGGCGTCTGGCATCAGCACCATTCCTCCTCCAACGATAGCGTTGATCCAGCACCCCGGCCGCAAGGGTCCGTAATTCTGAGTACCTGTGTTATTCAGTAGATCGATATATCCCAGTGTACCTGAGCGATAAAGCAGCAGGTTCTTAGAACCTGAGATGGGGCCGCAGCCTCCTTTGCCTCTACCACGTATCTGGAAGCCGGGTATCTGCTCTCCAGAAAGCAGATTGTATGAATAGGGTTGTGCATAAATTGTAGTGTCATTGATAATAGGTCGCGATATATAGCTACCCTCTGTGTCCCAGAGTCGCTTGCCATCGGTTGCGCTGAATCCGGTCAGACGGTTGCCTTTCTCTGAAGGCAATTGGAAAGTTCTCTGCGAATACTGATAACTCATGAGCAGGACATTGTGCCTTGTGCTCAATGCAAGGGTTGTCCCGTATATATCTGCGCTCTGTTCCCACAAAACCTTGCCGGCATCTGAGCCGAGGCAGATAAGAAGGTCCTCGCTTGGCTTGCTACTGTCGCCTGCAACCTTAGCTTTGCCTGCGTCCGCCGCCTCTTTCGACTTGTCAATCAGGTATACGTTGCCATTTCCTATGGCGATCGCGTTATGCCGAATCGAAGACCTAGCCTTATAAACCCATTTAGTCTCACCCGTTTCCATATCCATGGCAAACAAGTCGTTGGACTGGGACGAAAGCTCTTTCATATCCGACACATTCCGGAAAAGCTGCTTAACTGCATATGATCGGTCAGAGCTGGTGCCGTAGAGGATTCCTCCATCACAGGCAATGAATCCCCATACTCCTTTCTCATTAGGCATTGTGTACGTCTTGATCAGCTTTCCAGTCTTCAGATCGATACGTAGACAGTGATTGCCCATGCGAACAAAAACGCTGTCATCGGCAAGGCACATATTGCTTCCGGTGGCTGATGTTCCCACAAGATGCTCCTGATCATAGGCCTTAAGGATATTTTGAAGCGGATAGTGCCAGAGCCTATTGCCGTTATAGGCATCAACACCGGTAAGACCATGGACGCCTTCGACAATCATGATTCCGTCTTTGTATAACGGCGCGGGAGCGCGGCCGTGGCGACTGGGCACTTGAATGCCGAAATCCTGGAACCACTGCATCTTCAGAGGCCCCTTGGCGAGACTATCGGAGCTGCACAGTGTGTTTGCGGGATCGGCATACTGATGCGTCCACTCACCTGCTCCTGCAAGCGGCATACCTGCGATTCGCTGCATACTGCCGGGTTTGCCAGCTAGCGCAATCCCCCCATACGGACGAAGTAGCCGCTGCATCTCTTCACGGACCAAGGCGCCTGCCCCTTCGGCAACCGTTCGTCCCGAGACAACAACGTTAGCGAAGTGCGATGGTAAGCCGGTATCCTTCAGATCCCTTTGAATGACGGTTACCCGAGTCCCGTACAGTCCGGCCGCACTCAGTTGTTTGCGGGCTATTGCAATCTGCTTCGGATCATCATCGACGGCGATAATATGTAGCTTGCTTGCCTTGGCAAGCGCATACGAAAGCGCACCATCTCCACAGCCAAGATCGACACAATACCCCTGGCTGAGATCTGCGGACCTAACGATTTCCTCAGCTACCTGATCATAGAGTCTTGTATCTTTGTAGGGAGTTGCGTTCAGTACTTGCTTTACAGCTTTAGGCCGGTCCTGACTTGTGGATGTTTTGTTCTGACTCTCGACAAAACAGTAGATTGAGCCTTTGTCTGTGCAGACATAAAGGGCATTGTCTGCAACCGCAAGCCCCATGGCTAAGCCATCGAGCTCGGCTGTTGTCACAACTTGTGTTGAGGTAATATCTGCAGTTACGAGTTTGTTGTTGAGCGTGCCGGCAACAATCGTTGTTCCCGCCACAATCAGCGGCGGATGTGTTCTGTTTGTGAGTTCTGGAAAATTCTTTGCATAACGATTATCCGTTGCAGGGGGCAGAGAAGCTCCAACCGGATCCGCACAGCTGATGCTCCAGTCTATCGTGCCGAGCGTCTTCCCCAACCTTTTGTTGCGATGTGATTCGCCCGGGAATGATGATTTCTTGATGGCGGTGATTTTGTTGTCTTGCGAGAAAACAAGCAGATCGGGAGAGACAGCAGTAGAGGAAACAAGCAAGCCTCGCCCCACGAAATTGCCATTGGTAGACTGGAAGAAAGCATCCTCCGCTATGAAGTAATCATCATCAATTGCCGTGACAAATGGGCCCGCACCTTTTCGTCTCCCCAAACCACCCGAATGTCTCATTAGGCGAAAGTCCGTGAACTTTCCGGAGTTACGTTTAAAAATTGCAGGCGTAGCGCGTCCGGTGGGAGCAATCAAAGAATCCCCTGCAATAGTAAGATATCCCTGTACCGAGACACCACTATTGGCGCGGTTACCGTTATGGGGTTGATCCATGTAAAGACCACCGGATGAATCGTTAACCCACAACACCTTTCCCGTTGAGGCGTCAATCGCATACAGGTACGTTCCTTCGGCAGTCCAAAGTCCTGCACCGAAGTAAACAATGCCGTCCTTTATGACCGGTCCACCACGCGCAGGCCATCGTGAAACAAGCCGGTCATTACCAAGGACCATCTCTGAATTCGGGCCGCCTCGCTTCTTCCACAGAAGCTGCCCATCCTTGGTTGCCAAGCAGTAAAGGTAGCCATCATCGCTGACCACAAAAAGGCGGTCATTCCAGATCGCCGGAGCAAAGCGCACCGGGCCATCTGTATAGAACGACCATTTCTCCGCACCGGTCTTTGCATCGGCGGCATAGACCTTACAGTCAGC
>CAZCDU010000203.1:0-6894 GCA_964497125.1 uncultured Victivallales bacterium
CTGTTGATTTGGAGTGCGGTGGCAGAGTCCGAAGCGAGCTTGCGAGCGTAGGACGTCGACACCGCTTTTGCGTCGTGCTGGGACTGGTTCTGAGCGCTGGGGAAAAGCGGTGTCGCCGGCTCGTACCTCGCCTCTGCCACCGCACTCCAAGTTGGGACCTTAGGAAGATGTGAGATATGACGCGGGCAAGGCGCCAGGCTATATCAACAAGGTAAAGAAGAGGACACAGAATGACGAAACGACTATCGCTGATCACAAGAGGGGTGATCGCCATATTCGCCGCATGTTCACTGCATGCTGCGGCAGCTCCCAAGGCGGAAACCGCCAAGCTCAGCAGCAAGCAGGGGAAGGGCAAGATCTTTCCCCCCAACTCCCAGTTCCTTCAGGTGGCCGGGCATGATGCCTATCTGGCCATGCCCGAAGGGGTCGAGGCCGGCGAGAAGACACCGTGGCTCTGGTATTGTCCGTCCGACTACAAGCTGCCTGGACGACTTGAGCAGTGGATGTTCAAGCAGTGCCTGGACAGTGGCATTGCGGTCGCCGGGATCAATTTGAAGGGCGATTTCGGGACACCGGCCGGGTGTGCGATTCAGACCGCGTTCTACGAGGAGTTGACCGCGAATCACGGCGTGACAAAAAAGGTGTGCATGCTGGCGCGCAGCTACGGTGCGACGCAGATGTACAACTGGGCTGTGGAACATCCCGAGTCGATCGCCTGCCTGGCGGGGATCTACCCTGTCTGCAACCTGGAGAGTTACCCGGGGCTCAAATCCGCTGCCGGCAAGTACCGGATGAAGCAGGACGAATTCGTCAAGGTGCTCAAGCAGCACAATCCTATCGACCGCCTGGCGCCCCTGGCCAAGGCGAAGGTTCCGATCTATCACAATACCGGGGACATCGACACACTGGTGCCGGCAAAAGACAATACCTTTGTCGTCGAGGAACGCTACAAGGCCCTGGGTGGCGATATGACGGTGACGATATTCGAGGGGCAGGGGCACAACTACTGGACAGGATTTTTCGAGGACAAGAAGATGGCAGAATTCATTATCAAGCATGCAACGACACCAGCACTTCCCAAGGTCCTGTTTTTCGGTGATTCGATTTCAGGCGGTTACAGCAAACCGCTGAAAAAGCTCATGGAAGGCAAGGCGGAGTTAGTAAAGCTGGGCGCGGTCGCGACCTACCGGATCAATGAAGAGGCGTGGTGGCATTCCAGTCGGAAAGCGAAGGCCCTGGACTTCGGTAGTGCCAAGGCGTGCGTCGCCGATCTGGACCGCTTCGAGCGGCATCTCTCGGAAACCAAGTACGACGTGATTCACTTCAATTTTGGTCTGAACGATATCTTCCGCGGCCGGAACGGGGCGTGGCACAACCCCGTCGATCAGTACGCCAAGGACCTGGAGACGATCATGACGCTCCTGAAGCGAAATGGCGCCAAGATTATCTGGTCGAACATCACCCCGATCCCGGCCAACTGCCCCCATAACCCCGAGGGCGATGACCTGATCTACAATGCCGCGGCCGCCAAGGTGATGGAGAAGCACAACATCCCGATCAACGATCTGCACAGCGTGGTGAAGAGCTGGGATGGCTACGAGAAATTCATGCAGGGCAACGACGTCCACTGCGGCGGCGCTTACCGAATGCTGGCTGAGAAGATTGCCGAGGCGATATGTGGAGAGCTCGAGGGCGAGTAGGGGGCATACCCGAATGGCACTGGCTTAAGCGGTTCAGTCGCCTCAAGCGCAGAACCCACCCCTAACCCCTCCCAGGAGGGGGACTACCCGGCGGCGCGATGATTTTCGCCTACGGAGAAGTCATGAGCTAGAAACAACATCCAGCCACCCCATCTTCTTGGCGTCCCAACTTGGAGTGCGGTGGCAGAGTCCGAAGCGAGCTTGCGAGTGTAGGACGGCGACACCGCTTTTCTAGCTGGCGCATGCATGGCGAATGCGCGAAGTGCGACAGGATCATGGGCTGCTTGCTCGGGCTCTGCGAAAAGCGGCGTCGCCGTCCCTAGGCGCTGGCGCGCCAAGCGACTCTGCCGCCGCACTCCAAGTTGGGACTCCAGGACGATATGCGGTGCAACGAAGGCTGTGCCGTCTCCGCGCGTCGCAATTGGTGATATTGTTTGGCGCATGGGTGTGGTGTGTGGCCGCATCGGTGTAGGGGTAGACTAATCACGAACTGGTTGAGGATCACTAAAACAGGAGAGAGCCGCATGAACATCGCAAGACGTGGAACCAGAGCCGCAGTCGTGACCAGCCTATTGTGTGGGGCACTCAGCGTGTCTGCCGCGGGTCAGCCGCTTCCGGACCCGGATGGGAAGCCGGCGGACATGAGCAAGAAGGTCAAGGTGTACATTCTCATGGGCCAGTCCAATATGCTTGGGTTTGGCCGCGTCGCCGCCGGCAACAAGCCGGAGGGATCCCTGGAGCATGCGGTCAAGGAGAAGGAGCTGTACCAGCACCTGGTCGATGGCGAAGGTAACTGGACCACGCGCCAGGACGTGCGCTTTGTGCGCGTCATGAACGACCGGCAGTTCAACAACGAGTTCATGACGGTGAAGGGCAACTTCGGTCCCGAGATCGGTATCGGTCACTACGTCGGCAATGCCATCGATGCGCCGGTTATGATTCTGAAGAGTTGCATCGGCAACCGTAGCCTTGGCTGGGACCTGCTTCCTCCCGGTACTCCGAGATACTCGCATGACGGCCAGGAATGCCCGGGATACAAGGAGACCGTCAAGAGCAAGCGGGACAAGACGATCGTGCCGTTTGTGGAGGGTGGCGATTGCCTGCAGTGGTATGCGGGCAAGCAGTATGACAGCGATGTCGCGGCAGCCAAGCGCGTGCTGGCCGACCTTGATAAGTACTACCCGGGTGCAAAGGGCTACGAGGTCGATGGCTTCTTCTGGTGGCAGGGCGACAAGGACTTCCGCAACAAAGCGCATGCCGCTGAGTATGAGAAGAACCTGATGCGGTTGCTCAAGTCGCTGCGCAAGGATTTTGACACACCCGAAGCAAAGCTGGTCATCGCGACACTTGGACAGACCAAGAAGGATGCCACGGGAACGCATGGGCAGATCATCAACGCGATGTTCAATGTTGCCGACGCCGGCAAGTATCCCGAGAACAAGGGAAAAGTCGCGACGGTTTACACGAATCCGCTCAGCAAGGGAGGCAGCTCCAGCGGCCACTACAGCAAGCATGCCGAGACCTATATGAACGTGGGTGAGGGAATGGGTAAGGCGATGGCCGATCTGCTCGCGGAGTAGGGTCCCCCCAATAGATTGCATGAGATGAGGCGCTGCAGCTGTCGCTGCAGCGCCTCGTTGTTTGTTGGGGTTGTGTCCGGCGGCAAGGGTGGGGCGATTGGAATCTCCATTCCTCTTTTCTAGAAGATTAGGGCGAAAGATTAAGGCGAAAGATTAAGGTTGCCTGGGTTTCTCCGTTGATTGATCCGAGCACGCTCGGGGGCGAGACGGATCTGAAACTTCATCGGAAACTTACTCCCAAACTTACTCGAGTAGGTTTGCGAGTAAGTTGACGAGTAAGTTCCACATCTCTCTGAGCGGCTAATCCTCTTGAATGACAGCCCGTCTGTCTGTATTATCCGCTACCCTGTGCTTCAGCGGGTGGAAGTCAGAACAGCTGTTCTTGTTCTGAGTGTTTTTCTTCCGTCTTTCTCGGGAAAAGGAGTGTCTGTTATGCGACGAGGTTTTCATTTCATTGTCGGTATCGTGTTCGTGGCCGGCATCGTGGCCGGGGTCGCCCAGGGCGCCAACAAGAAGGCGCCACCCAAGCCCCCACTATCTGAAGCGGGTAAGAGCCTGGAAGCCCGGTTTTCAGCTTATCTCAAGGCGTTGGAGTCAAAGCTCGAAGGAGCGCTTCCTGCTCTCAGTGAGGCGGACAAGGCAGATTTCAATAAGGCGCTTGCAGCTGAAGCTGCTGCGAGAGGCAGGCTAGAGAAGGTACAGGCTGATATCGCGCACCTGAATTGGGCCCGGGACATGTTTGCCCGCGCGAAGAACGTGACGCTTCTCCAGGCCAACAAGGGGATTGCCGACTGCAAGGCGAAGGAGGCCAAGGCGACCTCGGCGGCCGAGCGGATGTCTGCCCAGAAGAAGCGCGAAGTATGGGAACAGAAGAAGGCGAAGGCAGAGAAGGAGATTGGCTTCTTCGGGAAGAAGATCGAGACCCTCACGCCCAGGGAACCTCAATACAAGAAGGATCTGGCGGAGACCCAGTCTGCCTATGACAAAGCCAAGGCCGCCGTACTGGCCGTCGCGGGTCGCACCGGGGTGGAAAAGCTGCTGAGCTCCAGTGCGCTCGATGGTGATCTTGCCAAGTATGTCATCATGCAGGAAACGACGCCTTATGCCCTGGCCGATTTCGCCCAGAAGGGCAAGACGCAGCAGGCCCTGCTGGTAAAACTTCTCACCAACAAGGACCTGATGATTCAGATCGCGGTGGCGGACGGTGCCAAGCAGGCGAAGTACGGACGGGCCATGGAGATCTACACGGCCATTCAGAAGGCGAGTGACAAAGCCGGGGATGGGGTGCTGCAGCGCCTGGCCCTTGCCGTCGCCCTGGAGCATGCTGTGCCCATCGGCCAGAGAAATGCGGAAGCCCAGCCCAATGCGCCTGCCGTTGTCGATCCGCTGAAGCGTTACCTCTACTATGAAAAGGCCTACCTTGACGGTGAACTGGACCCGGCCTTCAAGGATCTGACTACCTTTGATCTGCGCATGGTGGTGTGTGGTGAGGAGCCGAACGAAATTTCGACCTGGGGACGCGAGACACTCCGGAATTTCCGTCCGGACCACGTGATGCACCCCGATCAGAGCTGGCGCTATGTGGGGGTTGTCGCTTCAGATGTGAAATACGGGTCGGGGGACAACAAGTACGACCGGGATGAGCTGCAGTTCTTCCAGAATATTCTGATGAATGGCGGCATCTGCGGTCGACGGGCCTTCTTCGGCCGCTTCATGCTGCGGGCCTGGGGCATTCCGAACATCAAGCGCCCCAGCCGCGGTCACGCCGCGCTTGCCCGCTGGTCACCCAGGGGCTGGGTGGTCTGCCTGGGCCCACGGTGGGGAGGCGGCAAAGCGGGGAGCTACGGACGGTACTGGCGCGATGTTGATTTCCTGGCAACAACCCAGGGGCGCAGCAGCGGCGAGGCGTTTATGAGCGTGAAGCGGGCCTACTGGGCTGGTGCTGTGTTCGGTGAGGGGCTTTGCTACAACGGAGCAGAGAAGAATCCATCCTTCTGGAGTAGGATCGCCCTGCGAACTCAGCAGGCCATCATTGAAGAGAGCAAGGCCGTGACCCTGGCTGCGGTGGGTGCGAACCTGGGGGAGGGCGATGCGGAGGAGAAGGGCACCGGCAAGGTCGAGACCGCGGAGAAGATCACATACGGTGCAGACGGCAGCATTTCCGTACCAGCTGCGATTCACACCCCCCTCAGCAACGACATTCTCACCATGAAGAGCTTTGCCGGGGGCCATCAGGTCTTCCTGCCTCGCTTCTTCCACGAGGGCAAGACGATCATGCGCGGCGGCGCCTGGAAGGGCAGTCCCGACGGCTGTGCATCGGGCGCGCGTTTGCTGAGCGATGGTTATGGTGCCTATGACGACTGGGGGCTGCGAGCTGCCATGTCCGCCTCCGGTGACAATGCACCCGCCACCATGAAGCTAGACTTGGGCAACGGCGCCTCCATGGAGATGGTCTACATCAAGCCAGGCAAATTCGTCATGGGCGGCGTCAATGACAAGGACGGCAGGTTCAAGTGCGTTGAGGTACCCAAGCATGAGGTGGTCATCACGAAGGGCTTCTACCTGGGCAAGTATGAAGTCACCCAGGACCAGTTTGAAGCCATCATGGGCTACAACCCAAGCCGCTCGACCAAGGGCGCCGACTGTCCGGTCGATAACATTCCCCATGCCGACGCGGTGAAGTTCTGCGATTTGGCAGCAGCTAAATCCGGACAGGGTGTTCGTCTTCCCACCGAAGCGGAGTGGGAATATGCCTGCCGCGCCGGATCCAGCGCCCGGTGGTCCTGCGGCGATGATCCTGCGGTGATCGGCGACTATGCCTGGTTCAATGGAAATGCGGCCAAGAAGTCTCACCCCGTGGGGCAGAAGAAGCCTAATGCCTGGGGTCTCTACGACATGCACGGCAACGTCTGTGAGCGCATTGCCGACGTCTATGCCACCGATTACTATGCCAATAGCCCCAAGCAGGATCCGTTCTGTTTCGGCCAGTCGGACCGGGGCGTCTTCGATGTGACCGTGAACGCTGCCCAGGCAGGCACCTACAAACTGAGTGCAAAGGTGGTGACGGTCAACTATGACCAACGCATCATGGTAGCAGCCAACGGTACCGAGACACCCACCGTGATGAATCTGCCCTTTACCGGCGGCAAGTGGCAGGACGCCGAACCTGTCGACGTGGTACTCAAGCAGGGCGAAAACACCCTCCACTTCCGGCGGACCAAGCCCCCACAGCGAGGGGTTGCCGTCAAGTCCTTTGCGCTCAAGCCTGCCATGTAGGGGGGGCTTTCATGTCAGTGGGGCCCCCGAGCGTACTCGGATCAATCAGGGGTGAAATTTGCGGGTAACGCACTGGGCTGATCAGCCGCGTCCCGACGTACGTCGGGACGGGCTACAATGTAGCCCAGTTGCGCCGCAACTGAGGCTCCGGCGGCGGTGAAGTTTCAGACTAGTAACGCCGCCGAGTGGACTCGGATCATACAGGGGTGAAACATGCAGTCGCTATGTACGGCTAAAGGCCGAACTACAAACGGGTTGCTACATGAATCCGGGTTCTTCGCTGCTTTGCGTGGGTCAATGCCCTGTCCACGGCCTATTTCAACGTCCAACAACCAACA
>CAZCDU010000204.1:0-6757 GCA_964497125.1 uncultured Victivallales bacterium
TCGTCTGTGATCAGATGAACCTGGATGCCATCGCGGCATACAAGAAGCAGTTTGAGCACGACGCATGGCTCTGCCACTGGGTGGATACGCCGAATTTGGACGAATTGGTCCAGAACGGAGTTTCGTTCACCGAATCCCATACGCCTAATCCCGTCTGCTGCCCGGCACGTTCGAGCATGTTTACCGGTCGCTATTCGCTGGAAACCGGGGTGGTGGTCAACAATGTGGGCATCGATCAGTCCGTGCCGAACATGGGGCAGTGGTTCGAGGAACATAGCGACTATGACCGGGTTTACTGCGGGAAATGGCATGCGGGCGGGCCGTGGAACGTGCCCAGTGTGACGGGCTCCCGGAAAATCCCCGGCTTTGATACCCTCCCGAATGGTCCGGGAAACTGGGGCCGGTATATGGATTACGGCATCTCAACCGGTGTGGAGGCCTATGTCCGGAACCACACGGGTGATAATCCGTTCCTGGCGGTAGCCGGATTCATGGATCCGCACGACATCTGCTTCTGGTCACCTCGCCACGATCATGGTCGTACCCGCGACAGTGATTTCTTTGACCTGGGAGATAAGCTGCCGGCGCTGCCGCCCAACAAGGCGTATGATTTCAACGAGATCTGGCAGAACCCGGTAGCTTACGGCGACATGCAGTGGAAGAATTACATCTACGACTATTGCCGTATGGTGGAACGACTGGATCGCAACGTGGGACGCATCCTGCGCGCGGTACGTGACCGGGCTGATGACACGATTGTGCTCTTTACCTCCGATCACGGCGATGGCCTGGGACGTCACTCGCGGGTATCGAAGTGGCACCCCTATGATGAGTCGGTGAAAGTTCCCTTGATTGCCTACGGTCCGAACGCTGGAATCCAACGCAATGTGATCGATACCGAACACCTCGTCAGCCTGGTCGATCTCATGTCCACGGTTTGCGACTACGCGGGGATCCCGGCCCCACCGAACAACCGGGGCTTGAGCCTGCGTCCTTTGTTGGAAGGCAAGCCCGTTGAGTGGCGTGAAAACCTGTTTATCGAACTCAAAGAGGGCGGTCGGGTCATTCGCAGTCAACAGTATAAGTATGTGATGAGCTACGAACGTGCGCCCAAGAAGAAGGGACAGGCGGTCAACGAGAACTATCTAACGACTGATGGCAAGGCGACTATGTTTCTGCCGGGCGACACCCGGCGCCTTAAACGCGTTGAACAGGCGATGCTGTTTGACATGAAAAACGACCCGTGGGAAACGCGGAATCTGATCGATGATCCCCAGTACAGGTCGGTGGTTGCTGAGCATGAAGCGATGCTGGCGGAGGTTGAATCCACACTGATTCCCGGCACTGAATTCACACGAACATAGATAACTGAAGAGAATAAGAACATGCAGACACGACGTACATTTCTAAAACAAACAGCAGCCATCGGCGGAAGTGCTCTGGCTGCTCCAATGATTGTCCCAAGCTCGGTGCTCGGTCTCAACGGGGCGGTGGCTCCGTCGAATCGTATTACCGTGGGGGGCATCGGCCTTGGCCGCAGAGGCAGGCAAGTGCTGAGTGCCTTTTTCCAGCAGCCGGACTTTCAATTTCTGGCCATTGCCGATCCGGATAAGGAAAAACGGGAAATCGTGCAGCGACTGGCCATGCGGAAACATGGAGTCAAGCAGTGCGACACCTACGTCGACATGCATGACGTGCTGGGTCGGGATGATATCGATGCCGTGCTTATCGCCACCGGCGACCGTTGGCACGCCACCGCATCGATTTATGCGGCCCGTGCAGGCAAAGACATCTTTTGCGAAAAACCCTGCGCCATGAATATTCAGGAATGCCGCGAACTCGATGAAGCCGTGCTCAAGCATAAGCGCGTCTTCCAAGCGGGCACCCAGCGCCGCAGTGTTCCGAATTTCGCACTCGCAGTCGAACTCGCACGTAGTGGCAAACTTGGTAAGCTGCATACTGTTCACGCCGGCATCGCCCAATTGGTTGACTACAAGGCTCCACTTCCCGAAGAGCCACTGCCTGATCCAGAGACCCTTGATTGGGATAAGTGGGTGGGGCCCGCGCCGATGGTTCCTTATAACTCAGGCTATTTCAAAAAAGGCTGGCGTGAGTATAATGGCTTTAGCGCAGCGTATCTCTTCCCGGATTGGGGCACTCACACCGTCGACCTTTGTCAGTGGGCCGTCGATGCCGAAAAGACGGCTCCCGTCGAGTATGAAACGGATGGATCGACGGTGATTGGAACCTACGCAGATGGCATCAAATTAGTGATGCGCCTGGCAAGAGGTCCTGATAAGACGGAGTGGATCCCTGGGCAAGGACCTCTCCCCGTGCGCTTCGAAGGGGATCAAGGCTGGGTCGAAGCCGCAGACTTTAAGGCCATTTCCGTCAGCGATCCAAAGCTGATCGAAGGGCGCAGCTATGACAAACTCAGCGGCCAGAATGCCGTCGACCATGCCCGTAACTTCCTCGACTGCGTCAAGTCACGCCAGCAGCCGGTGAGCAATTCAACGGTCTCACGTTATAGCCATATGGCCTGCTTCGCAGCTGCAACCAGTTGGAAGCTCGGCCGCAAGGTAACCTTTGATCCCGTCAGTGAGACCTTCCCGAATGATAAGGAAGCCGAAACGGTCGGCACCTTTAGTTACGAACGTCGCGAACCCTATACCCTGTAAGAACGTATAACGGAGCGTTATGAAACGAATAAAAAAACTGTTTCTTTTATGTGGTGCCTGCTCCGCCCTGGGTGGAATGGCAATCGCAGAAGAGGTCGAAGAGAACTTAATTTTAAATACCGAGTCGGTTGCCGAACGACAGGCTCGTATGGCCTGGTGGAAAGAAGCCCGTTTCGGTATGTTTGTGCATTGGGGTTTGTATTCATCGGCGGAAGGGGAATGGGGGGATGAAACCTTTCCGATTGGCGCAGAGTGGATACAGTTGAAAGCACGTGTGCCGGCGGAAGAATATGAGGCGACGATGCTTCCCCGTTTCAAGCCTGCTCCTGACTTTTCGGCTCATTGGGCGCGGTTGGCCAAACAGGCCGGGGCGAAGTATGTGGTATTTACGGGAAAACATCATGAAGGGTTCTCTCTGCATGATTCAGCTCAGACGCGATTCGATGCAAAGGATGTAACCGGTCGGGATCTACACCGGGAGATTGTCTCCGCCCTCCGTGAAGAAGGGTTGCGAGTGGGGGTGTACCATTCCTTGTGGGACTGGCACCACCCGGATGCCCCCGCCGAGGTGGGAGCGCTCCAAGTGCGCGGCGCAAAAGCGGATGGCAGGGTTCTTTCCCGCTATCTCGACTATCTGCATGCTCAGGTGGATGAAGTTACCGACGGTCGCTATGGAGCTGTTGACGTCCTCTGGCTGGATTTTTCAAGGAACCAGTATCAGGGCGAAGCGTGGGGCGCGAAAAAACTCGTGGAACTTGTTCGCGGCAACCAGCCGGATATCCTGATTAACAACCGGTTGTGGGGGAAAGACTTTAGAAAAGATAAGGCCTATGAAAAATACTGGTTTGGCGATTTTACAACCCCGGAACAGGTTATTCCGGCAACGGGTACTGAGGGCGTCGACTGGGAGACCTGCGATACGCTGAATAGTACATGGGGCTGGAGCAAGCATGCGCCGAACTATAAAACGTCCGAACAGCTCATTCGAAGATTGGTGGAAACGGTCAGCAAGGGGGGGAACTATCTGCTCAACGTCGGGCCACTGCCTGACGGCACCATCGATCCAATAAGCCTGGAACGTTTCGGGCAGGTTGGGCTGTGGATGGAGGTGAACGGCGAAGCGACATACGGGACGAAGGCCGGCCCCTTCTCCAACCTTCCCTGGGGGCGGGCCACATCCAAAAGGCTGGCCGACGGCACCCATCGTCTCTACCTGCACGTTTTCGATTGGCCGGCCACCGGAGAGCTGCATGTGCCCGGTCTCGAAGACCTGCCCGCTCGTTGTATGCTGCTCGGCGGCGACATCAACCGCAGGATTTTCGCAGAGCGTGAAGCGGAAAAGATTTTGCTTAAAGGCCTTCCCACGCAAGCGATTCATGAAACGGCCACCGTACTTGCCCTGGACTTCAAGGACAAACCGCGAGTCAGTCCGTATCGAATTTACGCTTCGGCCGATGGATCTTTCAGTCTGGAGCCGGAGGATGCCGCACTCCGTCGCGGCGTGAGATATGATTATCAGCATCTGGGGCATCGTTCCCGCCTGTATCGCTGGATCAAAGACGGCGCAGCGGCCAGTTACCCGATACGGGTTGAAAAGGCAGGAACCTATTCCGTCGAGATTTCGGCTGCGGCAGAAGGGGTTGATGGCAAATCCTTTACGCTGTCGGTGGGGGGGGGGGCACTTGCCCTGCCACTGCAAGCTACCGGCGGTGTAAGAGAATGGAAGGTGTTCCCGAGTGGATCGATTCGGCTACCCGCCGGAGAGAGCACACTCACGCTCGCGTGCAAAGGCGGAGACGGCAACGACAATATCGCTATTTCAACACTGGTGCTCAGACCGGAAAACTAAGTGTGCATGCAGCCGTTTGTTCCATTGAAGGAGTATACATGAAGAAAGCGATCGCCCTGACGCTTGCCTCTTGGCTCTTGTCTCTCTATTCGGCTTTTGCTGCGCAAAAGCCGAATATCCTCCTCTTCACCGCGGATGATATGCATGCCGAATCGATGCGGATCTACGGCAGCAGGAGCGACATGACCCCTCAGCTCGATGCCTTTGCAGAGAAAGGGTTCGTTTTTAACAAGGCGCACGTCAATGCCGCGATCTGCGCGCCGAGCCGTGCTGTGATCGCAACGGGGCTCCTGAGTCACAACTCCGGTGCCATGGGGTTCATGCAGGCAAGAGAGGGGACTCCGCATCTCGTTGAGATCTTTCAGAAGAACGGATACCTCACAGGCATCCTCGGCAAAGTTCCTCACTCCACGCCGGTACCCGGGATGACATGGGACTACACGATCGAGAAGAAGGATCTGGGTGCAGGGCGCAGCCCGACGCGATATTACGAACGCTCGAAGGCATTCCTCGAGCGATGCAAGTCAGAGAAGAAGCCCTTCTACCTCATGGTCAATTCACATGACCCGCACCGAAAGTACTGCGACCCTGAAAAACTCATCGGCGGTGCGGAAATGCCAAGTAAAGTGTACAAGCCCGAAGAGGTCGAAGTGCCGGGCTTCGTGCCGGATCTCCCGGGCGTGCGTAAAGAACTCGCGATGTACCAGAACTCCACACGCCGTCTCGATGACACATTCGGGCGGGTGATGGACGCGCTCGAAGAAACGGGGTTTAACGACAACACCCTGGTCATCTTCATGAGCGACAATGGGATCGCGATCCCGTTCGCCAAGTGCAACACCTGGTTTCACGCCACACGCACCCCGATGCTTTGCCGTCTGCCGGGTGTCGTCAAGACCGGGGTATTGGACGACAAGCACTTCGTTTCCGGCGTCGACCTCATGCCGACGTTCTTCGAACTCACGGGCATCGAGGGTCCTGAGAAAATGGATGGAAGGTCCTTCCTTTCAATTCTCAAAGGCGGTGAGCAGGACGGGCGTGATGTTGTCTTTACCCAGATCGACAAAAAAAACGGCGGCGGTCCCCCTGTGCCGATGCGCTGCATTCAGGATGAACACTACGCCTACATCTACAATCCCTTCAGTGACGGTGAGCTCTGGTATCAAAACGCGAACGAGGGATTGACCATGAAGGCGATGAACGAGGCGGCCGAAACCGACCCCGAAATGAAAAAGCGTGTCGACCTCTTCCGTTACCGTGTTCCGGAGGAACTGTATAACCTGAAGAAGGATCGCGACAACCTCGTCAACCTGATCGACAACCCGGAGCAGAAAGAGACGCTTAAGCGCCTGAAGAAGAAGCTCGAAGCATGGATGGTCGAGACAAATGATCCATTGCTCGAGGCGTTCCGCCACATGGATGACCGTGCAAAGGTTGACGCCGTCATCGACAGGACCTTCGCGGAGTTCAAAGCCAGGAAAAAAAAGAAATAGAGCACCTGCAGTGAATCAGAAAATGAACCTGAGGTTTAGAAAATTACCCCTTGTGGCCAGTGCATTGCTGGCTTGCTGTGGCCTGAACGTAACCGCGCAAAAACCGCCTGTGGGGAGCTTGTCGAAGCCGAATGTGATCTTCATTCTGGCGGATGACCTGGGTTGGCGTGATACGGCGGTATATGGCAGCACCTTTTATGAGACGCCGCATATCGATGCGCTGGCGAAAAGCGGCATGCGCTTTACCGATGCCTATTCGGCGAATTGTCTTTGTTCTCCAACTCGCGCGAGCATTCTGACTGGGCAGTATCCAGCTCGCTACGGTTTGACCGATGCAACCGGGCATCTTAAAGGCAACCACGAGCATCAGGAGCAAACCGAGACCTTTGACGATGCCCGGGCGGCGGGTCCATCGTCGATAAACTATCTCGACTCAGAGGTGTATACCCTCGGCAAGGCGATGAAGGATGCGGGGTATGCAACAGGTTTCTTCGGGAAGTGGCATATGGGCTGCAAGATAGAGCATTGGCCTGAGAGTCACGGTTTTGAACATGTAAAAGGGGGACGTGCTCATTCGGGCCCTCCCGGAAAAAATAAAAACCGAAAGTTTTATCCGCCCTGGAAGTGCGACACCCTGCCATCCGATGTTCCGCCCGATACCCATGTGGACGATTTGATCACCGATTTGGCGATCGATTACATGACGGATCAGAAGCAGCAGGATAAGCCCTTTTTTG
>CAZCDU010000205.1:0-6719 GCA_964497125.1 uncultured Victivallales bacterium
CATCTATCCGTCCGCCCCGTCCTGATCTACCTCGGCGCACTCTCCTCGCACGTCAGGGATGAATGCTATTTTGACAGGATTCTCAGCTTGGAAGACCTACTTTAGCATCAATGCCGTTACTTGGCTCTCCTTCACCGGCCACATTAACCGGTAAAGGAGCCGTCACCACTGTTGATGACCCCATAAATCGAAGCCGACCGGTCGCCAACCCCCATTCCATGGGCCTTTCCGATTGTTGTGTTACTGCGATGTGAGCAACGGGTGCCCCAACCAAAATTCGAGCGTACGAAACTCGCCGGTTCTTCCTGCGGGCAAAAGGTAGCCCGAACGGCTATTCGATGGATGGCTCTGAGCGCAGATCCTATCTCATCCGGCCGCCGCCAACTCCCGGCAGAACGAGACAGACGTGGTTGGCGCTATTCTCCTGACAGGCGGAGTGCCTCTCGGTACATCGCGTCGGACAGCCAGAAAACGTGCTCCTGGCGAAGCGTGTCAAGAGCCGAGGAAATATCGGAAATCAGGCCGGTTGCCTTTGCCCTGATTAGAATGCCGATCGTCCCACAGACCTTGAGAGCATTCTCCTCGGCCGCATCCCTGCCGTCCCTGTCGTCGATCAGTACAAGGCTGGCATTCTTCTCAAGGGCGAGTACTACGGCCTCTGCCTCGCCCGCGTGCAGAAACATCATGAATTGCTTCACAAGGCGTTGATCCTCAACCGGCTCCACAGCAATCCACCCCGCCGAGATACACTCCCTCCAACTGGCGCTCTCGCCGAAGTACGCCTCAAGCTCGTCGCGGACGGCTGTGGGGACTGAAACGCTGCCAAACAGCTTGGGGAGGATCTGCGTCTGTCCGAGATGGAGCAGATTGCTGAGCGGTGTCGTGTTGCTCACAACCATCAGGCTGTTCCCAGGTTGGCAAGATCGTCTTCAAGCCTGGTTGGAACCCCATGCAAAGCTATCTCGTTCTCTGCAAGCAAGCGCTCGAACTCCAGGCGCTGCATTTTCGCCAGTCGCGCTGCCTGTGCTGCTGTAACGATGCCTTGCTCGAAGAGCCGTAATGCAAGCTCCTGCATGAGCATCCCCTTCGCGCGCCGCTCAGGTAGGTGAATGTGTCGCGCAATCTCCTCAGGAATCTCTAGCGCTATGGCATGCATATCCTCTACCTCATCTTGTTGGGCCAATGTCCTTGAGACTTCATGACTATATTCTCACAGGAGGGTAAGGCGGTCAAGTGGCTGGTCGCCGTTCTTTGCGCGGGATCTGGTCCCTCAGCGTGCCCCCTCAGCGGGGTACTTCGCCATTCCCGCTGTTGCACGACTCGTCGCGCAACATGCCGGCAGGTTCGGCAGCCTGGTTGTTTTGTGCTGTTAGTATGGGTGTCAGTGCTGGTTACATTGCGGTATGGTTCGTATGATTGACCCGGTATTGCATAGGAGAATCTAACATGACGAAACCGAATATTCTGATTTTCATGACCGACCAGCAACGTGCGTGTTCGGTGCTGCCCGATGATCCCTACAAGGCCATCACGCCGGTGCTGGACGAGTTCCGCCGAGACTCAGTGACCTTCAGTCGCGCATTTTGCCCGTCGCCGCACTGTTGCCCGTCGCGGGCCTCGTTCATGACGGGGCTCATGCCGACCCAGCATGGGGTCTGGCACAACGTCAATGTCACCAATGCCATCACCCGTGGCCTCAAAGAGCATGTCCGGCCCTGGAGCGTGGATATGGCAGAGGCCGGTTACCGCATGCGTTTCACCGGCAAATGGCACGTCAGCAATCACCAGCCGCCCACCGACTACGGCTGGAACGACGGGCCTGTCGATCACCCCGTACCGACGCCGGAGGAGCAGGAGGAGCGTGCGCGCCGGCATGAGATGAAACGCCTGCGGGAGCGTGCCGTCGGTGATGCCGGGACATCTCGCGGCAGAGCACAGATCCTGCGGCATGGATACGTGCCCTACACCCACTATGGAACGAACGAGAATCCGTTCAACGACCGAACCGTCGTCAATGAAGCCCTTGGAGTGCTTGACGGGCTGGACGGCGCGGAACCATGGTGCCTGTACGTGGGCACCCTCGGCCCACACGATCCCTATATCCCGCCGCAGCGCTTCCTCGACATGTACGACGGGATGGAGTTCGAGTTGCCCGACACCTTCGACGATCCCATGGACGACAAGCCGGCGCTCTATCGCCGCACCCGCGACCGCTTTAACCAGCTGAGCCGGGAGGAGTACAAGGAAGCCATCAAACACTACCTCGCCTTCTGCTCCTACGAGGACTGGCTCTTCGGCCTGCTCGTCGACAAGCTCAAGGAACGCGGCGAGTATGAAGACACCATCATCCTCTACGTCTCCGATCACGGCGACTACCTGGGGGACCACGGCCTCTGGTGCAAAGGGCTGCCGTCCTTCCTCAGCAACTACCACGTCCCCGCCATCCTCAAGATGCCCGGCGGGGACAACGGCGTCGTCCGCGACGAGCTCGTCTCCCTCTGCGACTTTGGCCCGACCTTCCTCGAAATGGCGGGGGTTGAGAGTCCGGTTGAGTTTGCGGGGCAGAGCTTGGTGTCCCTCCTGACGCCTGAACCCCGAAACGTTGTCTCTGAGAACCCCGCGAAGCGGGTCCTTTGTCGCGAACCTTGTCGCGAACCAGATCGACATGGTGCGCGACAAGGTGTGCGACATGGTCTTCAGACTCCTGAAGAACCTGAGATCGCTCACGAGGCCAGGCTGAAACCTGAATGGCGCGACGCCCTCTTCTTCCAGACCAACGGGAACGAGACCTACGGGATTCAGCGCTCCGTCGTCACCGACAAGTGGCGCTTTGTGTTCAACGGCTACGACTACGACGAGCTCTACGACCTGGAGAATGACCCGGGACAGATGAAGAACATCGCCTCCGATCCCGCCTATGAGGCGGTGAAGAAGGAGATGTATACCCGCATCTGGGAATTCGGTCTGGCACACGAGGAACAGATGATCAACGAATACATCATGACCGCCATGGCCGATTACGGCCCCGGTATAGCGATCGAGGACTGACACATCATGAACCACACTTCGTTTCTACTATCAGCTGCGACCATGGCATTAAGCGTGTCCGTGGCCGCAGCCCGCCCGAATGTCCTCTTCATCGCGCTGGACGACATGCGGCCCGAGATGGCCTGCTACGGCGCGCAGAAAGCCATCACCCCGAACATCGATCGGCTGGCCGCCGATGGGGTCCGGTTCGACCGGGCCTATGTGTGCTACCCGCTCTGCAACCCGTCGCGCACGGCGCTGATTTCCGGTCAGCGCGTGGCGCCGTTCTGCCTGCCGCCGGCAGCTGGCAGAGACTACGCGAACGTCCTCAAGCTGACCGACCCGCTGCCGAAGACGCTGAAGAACGGCGGCTACTACACGGCGGTTTACGGCAAGTTCTATCACGGTCGCTCGGGGCTCTACCAGACCAGCCACTGGGACGTGCCCGGCCCGATGCGGATCAACGGCGTCAAGGAATGGTCGCCGACGATTGCCAAGGCGATCGTGGCCTACGGCGGGCGCAAGGATCATCTCCGCATGTACCTCGACGAGCAGGGCAAGGAAGCTGGCGCGGCCCTGATCTGGGCCGAACTCGACGGGCCCGACACGATGCTGAGCGACGGCCTGACCGCCGAGAAGACGATCGAGGTCATCAAGAACCGGCCGAAGAACAAGCCGTTTTTCATCGCCGCGGGCTTCATCCGTCCGCACCTGCCCTGGATCGCGCCAAAGAAGTACTTTGATATGTACCCGGCGGACGTCGGGGAATTGGCCGTTACTCCGCCTGGCCGGCGCACGTTGCAGACCGGGGATAGCAAGCGCGGCGGCCCGACCGGGAACGGGTTGTGGAACGAGGGCGTATCGGACGAGCAGGCGCGGGACCTGATCCGTGCGTACCTCGCCTCGACTACCTATGTCGATGCGCAGGTCGGCAAGCTCCTGGACACATTGGAGGCCGAGGGACTCAGCGACAACACGATCGTCGTGCTCTGGGGCGATCACGGCTATCACCTCACCGAGCACGGGCTCTGGCGCAAGAACTCGCCCTGGCACATCGCCTTGCGGTGTCCGCTGATCATCAAGGCGCCCGGCCTGGCCGCCGGCAAGAGCACCGACGCCGTCGTCGAGAGCGTGGACGTCTACCCGACCCTCGTCGAGCTCGCCGGCGTGCCTGTTGCCGACGGCGTGCGACTCGATGGCGAAAGCCTCGTCCCCTTGCTGAAGGACCCGGCAGCGAAGATCGCCGGCGACGCCTTGGTAGCCGCCCGCGGCGTGCACGGACTCGTCACCGACCGCTACCGCTTCATGATGTCGAAGCACACGGGTCACGTGGAACTCTACGACCTCGAAGGCGATCCCGGCGAGTGGCACAACCTGGCGGACGACCCGGCCCACCAGGCAAGAATTGGCGAGTTCAAGGAAAGAGTGCTCAACGGCTGGCGCTTCAACGAGCCGTCCTTCGAGCTATGGCATTGAGCGCAGATCCTATTTCATCCGGCCGCTGCCAACTCCCGGAAGAACGAGTCGGGTATGAGCGAAACAAGACGTTGGCAGGCAAAGGCTGTCACAAGAAACTCGACCGCCAACGAGAGTGATTTTCCAGTCACTATCGTTGAGCCTTCAATTGGGGTGATGCTCCTCCAGGTATGTGGACAGTGGCCAATTTGTGGCTCGGCCAGTAGACCTTTGAATCTCACGCCTTTCTCTGCGGCGGAATTGTCAGCGGACATCATCTCGGAGGAAAGGGCGCTTTCCTTCGGCGAAAGCCAAAATCGCACAAATCGCACAAATCCCCCATCAGAATGATTGGCATATTGCGGGATTTGTGGGATTGTCGAGGGAGGGGACTACGTGAAGGTGACCCTCTTCAGGGGGCGCGAAGAGACAGCGGACGGTCTTCCTGAAGATGTACAGGCGCTGCAGCCTTACCGGGACAGTAACCGCCCGATCAAGACCGGCGAAGCCAGGGAGATACTGGGCGTTTCCATCAACACTGCCCGGTCGCGCTTGAAAGAGCTGGTGCACCTTGGCTACCTGCAGCCGAAAGGCAAGGGTCGCGCGACCACGTACTACTGGACTTGAAGGCGGACACTGCAACAGAAGGCCTGGCAAGCGACATGGCAGAGCAGAAACCGAAAGCAAATACGGAACGCAAGCGCGGGCAAAGACTGGAGCGCGGGCACGCGCTCCACCCGCGTCGGGACCGGATACTTGTTGCGTTGTCGATAGATCCGAACCCCTGGATTCGCGAAGAGGTGGATGCACGGGGCTGGCGCCCGGTGAACCTGGTTTTCTCATCTCCGCCGGAGGGAGCTGTGCTGCGGGGAGCACTTGTAAATTTGAGGCCAGATCACGAGGTCGTCCTGGACCTGCGCCAGAAGGGATGTTCAGTGGTCCGGCTGGCGGACCTGCCATGCCCGCACGGCGCAGGCGTGGCGGATGTATTAACGGATCTCAGGGCTGACGGTCGAGCGGCGGCAGAGCATTTCTTTGGACGCGCCTTCCGCGATGTGGCGTATTTTGGCCGCGATCCGTGGGGTGACCTGAAACTCCTCTTCGAAGGCTTCCGCGAGCACGCCGAGGCCTTGGGCATGACGTGCCACCTGTATCGCTCGAAGCAGAGGTTGCGCGGTGAGTCGGGGCCGGCCAGGACAGAGCGAAGGCGTCAGGAGTTCATCGCGTGGCTGCGACAGCTCCCGAAACCGGTGGGGGTGCTTTTTCCAGGGGAGGTGATTGCCGCGATTGCCTCTGACTGGGCGTCACGGGCGGGGTTTTCCGTTCCGGAGGATGTTGCCATTCTGACACGGGGGAAGGCAGGGGCGAGCTCTATCTGCGAAACCACGATGCCGACGATCTCGTCGATCGAGGTGGATGAAAGGAGCCAACTGAGGGCCGCCTGTGACCTGCTTGAACGACTGATGGCCGGCGAGCCGGTTCCAGAAGAGCCGATCCTGATCCCGTCGAAGGGCGTGACGGAACGGGAGAGCACCAATCTGCTGGCCACAGGCGATGCGGCCGTTGCGGCTGCCATGCGCTACATGTGGGATCATCTCGATGCCGATTTGTCGGTGGACGACGCGGCGCGGGTGGTGGGCATTTCGAGCCGACAATTAGCGCGGCGTTTCCAGCGTGCGCTGAACCGCACGTTCTCCGAGGAGCTGCTCCGCAAGCGCCTGGCAGAGATGAAGCGTTTGCTGCGCTCGACGGACTACGCCATCGCCGATCTGGCGCCCATCGTCGGCTTTCGCACCGACGCGTACCTGTACCGGACCTTTCGTGCCGCGTTCAGCATGACCCCGTCACAGTACCGACGATCGCGCAGGTAGAGGTCACGCGGGTTTCGAAGAGTCTGACTGAAAGCCTCGCGCATCGCTCTCACACCCACCGGATGTCCGTATTGTACATACGACATAGCATAAATGAATAGTGTGACGCTTCTGTAGCCACGCGGTATTCTTACTCCCACAAACGGTAGAGACAGGCAGGAGTTCGATGACGATGTTGGCGCACAAAATGACCAGGACGCAGACGGCCATGATGCCTGCTGTTTGGCATGCTTCCAGCTCTCTCTCTCTCTCTCTCGACTGATCGCGTCCCCGGCCCGGGGAGCGCGGCGGTGAAGTCCTCTCCACTCGTGTTCCGTAGTCGTCGCCGTAGTCGTAATCCGATTGGATTCCGGTGGACCCTCCTTC
>CAZCDU010000206.1:0-6660 GCA_964497125.1 uncultured Victivallales bacterium
ATTGATAGTGCATTGATTGTATGTCCCTACTGAATTGGTATGTCCCTACTGAATTGCTGGCGAAAAGAGCGGCACGCCTCGGCAGCGTCGTCGATTTCTGCACACATACCGGCGATTGGCCCAGTGTAAAGCGGCGGCTGTTGTGCTATCTTGACGGCACGTGGGAAACGTGGGCTAGCAGCGAATGGCGCTTAGATGAACGCGGAAGAAGGACCCACCCCTGCCCCTCCCAGGAGGGGAACTTGTTGCACTGTAGCGCTTTGTGCGAGATCCCCTCCTGGGAGGGGCAGGGGTGGGTTGATCCAGGAGAGAGCTTAACTGAAGCCATTCCGGGCTAGCAGCCAGAGGGATGAGAATCGTGATGAGCAAGCGTACACCGATAGGCGGACAGCCGATTGATCCGGCCGACCCGCTCAGCCGCGTTGCGTGGCAGGCGCAGTGGCTGCGGGACCCTGTCTTCGATGGGGTCGCGTATCGCGAGCTGATTCATCCCAGTCGGAATGAAGAGAACAACGGCGAGATGCAGAACGTGCACACGCTGTTCCGTCGGGAGTTGGCGTTGGGCGATGCGCCGGTCGGACAGGCGCGCCTCTACATCACGGCCGACGACTGCTACAAGCTGTACGTCAACGGCCGCTTCGTCGGTGTTGGCCCAGCGCCTGCCTACCCCTTCGACTATCCCTACAACGCATGGGACGTGACCGACCTGCTGGTGCCGGGCCAAGTGAACTGCATCGGCGTTCACGCGTTCTACCACGGCATGCACAGCCTGACCTTCCCGAGCGGCGACAACCTGCAGGGGCTGATGGTTCAGCTTGAGGTGGAGTATGGCGACTGTGCGGCGGGCGAGTGGTCGGGGAACCCACCCCTGGCCCCTCCGAGGAGGGGAACTGAGACGACGAACCCACCCCTAACCCCTCCGAGGAGGGGAACTGAGACGAAGAACCCACCCCTAACCCCTCCCGGGAGGGGAACTGAGACTAACCCACCCCTGACCCCTCCGAGGGGATCTGAATCGCCTCCTCGCACGGGCGAGCATTCCCAGTTCCCCTCCTCGGAGGGGCCAGGGGTGGGTTCGTCAGTATGCACCATCCTCGTTTCCGATGAGTCATGGCGTTGCTTGCAGATCGATGCCTATGAGTCGCGCCAGGTCATCGGCTACCAGACAGCGTTCTCCGAGCATATCGACCTGCGCAAGCTGCCCGTGGGATGGAGCAAGGCGGGGTTCGACGACAGCGGGTGGGCCGCGCCGCTTGCGGGGGGCGTCCCGGATCTCTACGCCCTGTCCCCGCAGCAGACACCGCCGGTCGCTGTGTTCAAACGATCGCCGGAGCGAGTGGTGAAGAAGGGGCCTGGGCACTACTTCATCGATTTCGGTACGGAGCTTTCGGGTGAGACCGCGTTCCTGGTGAGTGGTACGACCGGACACGAAGTTGAGATCCGGCATGGCGAAGAGACCGACGGACCGGATAGCGTCCGCTACGAGATGCGCTGCAACTGCACCTACCAGGAGTTCTGCACGCTGTCCGGCCGGGAGGACGAGCTTCTCACGTTCTACGATTACAAGGGCTTCCGCTACGTCGAGGTACTGAACTGGCCCGAGGCGTTGACAGAAGACCGGGTCTGGGCCCACGAACGCCACTATCCGTTCCCGGAAGACGCGGCGAGCTTCACCTGCTCGAACCCGCTGCTCAACGATGTCTGGGAGCTCTGCCGCAACGGCGTGCGTGTAGGTACGATCGACACCTATCTCGACTGCCCGACGCGCGAGAAGGGCGGGTTCATGGGCGACGGCTTCGTGACGGGCATCAGTCATCTGATCCTCACCGGCGACGCGCGTATCCTGCGCAAGTTCCTGTGCGACGTGGCCAATACCCGCTGCTACAGTCCGGGACTGCTCTCCACGGCGCCCAACTACGTCAATGGCGAGCTGGCGGAGTACTCCATGCTCTGGCCCGTGTTGCTGGAGTACTACTACAACTGGACGGGCGACCTGGACTTTGTGAGGGAGATGATGCCGGTGCTGGACGGCCTGCTCGAGTACTACGGCAGCTACGAGAACGAAGACGGCCTGCTCCAGGACGTTTTCTCGCACACCACCAAGCGCTACTCCGTGCTGGTCGATTGGCCGGCGAACCTGCGCGACGACTACGATGACCCGTACCTGATGGGCGCCAGGACTGAACCGGAGGATCCCCAGGGCGTGATCAACACCATGGTTCACGGCTTCTACAGCTGCACGCTGCAGGCAGCCGAACGACTGGCGGAGATCGCAGACGATGACAGCATCAGGCAGATCGTGGCGGGGCGGGTGGAACGCCTGCACGCGGCCGTTCTGCGCGAGCTGCGCAACCCGGAGACCGGGCTGTTCATCGACCGCAACGGCTCGGAACACAGTGCCCTGCAGGCCAACGTCACACCGCTCATGTCGGGTATGCTGTCGCCGGACGAACGCGCTCCGGTGGTCGACCTTATACGTCGGAAGCGCTTGAGCTGTGGCGTCTACTTCTCGTTCTTCGTACTCAAGGCGCTGTACGACGCCGGGGAGCCTGGCCTGGCCTATGACCTGATGACGGGGCGCGACCTGCATTCGTGGCATTCCATGCTCGAGGCGGGTGCCACGACCTGCATGGAAGCGTGGGCGCCGGACCTCAAATGGAACACGAGTTGGTGTCACCCGTGGAGCAGTGCCCCCGTGCACATGGTGGCACACGAACTCATGGGGCTTCGCCCCGCGCAGCCCGGATGGGGCGCAATCCGTTTCGCCCCGCGTCCCCCGAGCGAGCTGCAGTCGGCGGCCATCGAGCTGCGCACGCCTGCGGGCAAAGTCGTGGCCGGTTTTGAGCGGCGCGATGGTGTGATTACCTACCGGCTGCACGTGCCGGCGGGATGTACGGCGACATGTCTGTTCGAGGGGGGGACACAGGCGACGGAGGTCGACTGTGGGGAACACACATTCACGGTGGAGATGTGAGATGAATCGCAAACACGGTGGTGCCCATGCGTAACCTGGCCAAACTGCTGAAAGGCAGCGCCATTGCGCTGGTGCTGTTCGTCGCGTTGGCATGCGCGCTGAGCCGGCTGTTCCAACCTGGCCGTGTGCATGAGGCGTCTCAAGCTCCTCCCGCCGAGAAGGTCGACGAGGCAGAGGAACTGCGCGATATCGCCCTGGACGGTGAGCCTCATCAGTTTGTGGTGGATGTGGATTACGCCAAACAGGAGAACGCGGCGTGGTATCCCAATAACGAAGCGCCGATCCTGAAGGAGTTGGTGAAGGACGGGAAGCTGCCGCCGGTGCACGAGCGGCTCAGCACCGTGATCCACGGCAAGCGTGTCAGCGAACCCCTGGTCATGAAGGGCGTGGAAGGCATCGGCAACTACGGCGGCACCTGGATCCGCGGTAGTACCCTCGCCTGGATCAAGTACCGGGGCTCTGCTTCTACCTTGCTACGCTATGACCTGTATGCGAGGAACTTTGTCCCGCATGTGGCTAAAGCGTGGACGGTCTCAGAGGACGGTCGCGAATTCACCTTCACCCTTCGTCGCGGCATCCGCTGGTCCGATGGACACCCCTTTACGGCTGACGACATTCTCTACTGGTGGGACTGGGAGGAGAACTGCAAGGATTTTCAGAGTAACCCGGATCGCAACTTCCTTATCAGGAACCGGGCACCCGAGGTGATCAAGGTTGACGACTACGCCGTTAAGTTCGTCTTCCCCGAGCCTTACGGCGCATTCCCCCGCTTCGTCGCCGCGAAGCTTGAGATAGCTAACGCGCCGATGCACTACCTTAAGGTCTACCACCCGACGCATCCGGACCGGGATCCCGAACGGATCGCCGCGTGGCAGGCCGCCCTGAAGATCAGGAACCCAGCATCTCTGTATAAGCAGGTAAAGGACTACCAGAACCCGGATCATCCGCGTATGTGGCCGTGGCTGTATCGCAGGTATACCACGCTGAATCCGCAGTCGGCTGTGCGCAATCCCTATTATTGGGTTGTCGACACAGAAGGGAACCAGCTCCCATACATAGACCGGATTCTTTGCGATACGCTGATCACCCGCGACAGTGTCAGCTTCACTCAGGGAGCGGCGTCGATGCAGTGGCATTACAACCTGTTTCTGAACTACACGCTCCACATGCGCAACCGTGAGAATCATGACTTCCATGTCTACCACTGGTGGAACGGTGAGGTGCCCTTTGTCATCTATCCCAATATGACGTTGCGGGAAGACTCGACGCCGAACGGTGAGGCCCTGGCCGCTCTGCTGAAGGAACGACGTTTTCGGATCGCGCTCTCGGTTTCCATCAATCGAAAGCAGATAATCGAGTCGGTCTACCGCGGGGTAGGGGAGCCAATGGCCATGGTGCCTGAGAGAGGAACGCCGTGGTTCAGCGAGGAAGCCGCAAAGCTGCATCATCAGTATGAACCGGAGCTTGCCAATCGTCTGCTTGATGAGCTGGAGCTGACGCAACGCGACGAGGAGGGGTACAGGACGTTTCCCGATGGCAAGCGCCTGACTCTGATCCAGAGCCTGCCGCCTGCCGCTGATGTGGAGACCATGCAGTTCATCATTCAAGATTGGAAGGCCGTCGGGCTACGCGTACTCATCCGACCCCAAGGGGCGTCGCTCTTCACGATCGAAAAGGGCGGGCGTCGTCAACAGTTGAGCTGGTGGAGTGGCAACCCCCATTTCCCGCTCCGCAGCGGCGTCACCCCTGAAGGATACGCGGCTCCTGGCTACACCAAATGGCTGAATTCGGGCGGGCCATATGCCGTGGAAGGCGATGAGACTCCCGGCGTAGTGCCGCCACCGGGCCACCCCATGCTGGAGAACATAGAGCTCCACGCGAAGGCGATGGCGGCGACCGATCCCACGAGGCAGAAAGAGCTTATCGACAAAGCTCTCATTAATGCGGCCGATCAGGTCTGGGCGATCAATATCACGAAGGGGCTGCCGCAGCTCGTGCTGGTGAAGAAGGGCTTTCGCAATGTGCCCGCGAAGGCCTTTCACGGCTACCAGGCCTACTCGCCCGGCGGCAATGCAGGGATTGAGACCTATTTCTGGGACAAGCCTCTGAACCAGGATGATCCGGCAACCGTGAAGACGATCCGGGAACTGATCGTCACGCCTGTGCCAAGGGTGGCTGAGGACGAGACGCCCTCGGAAGGTCCTATCGTGAGTGTCAGGCCGGAATCGGGAGGTTGGATTGCTCCGCTGATTCGCTGGCTACTTGCAGGCGTAGCAGCACTCTTCATGGTGATGTTTGCCGTTCGTCATCCTTTTGTCCGCAAACGGGTGCTGCTCATGATTCCTATGCTCGCGGTTATCTCCATGCTGGTCTTCACCATCATACAGCTGCCGCCGGGAGACTACACGACCGTTCGAATCGCCGAGCTGGAGGAGCAGGGCGACCAGGTCCAGATGCAGGAGATCGTTGAGATTCGCGAGGCCTTCCACCTGGAGGAATCGGTAGTTTCGCGCTACATCAACTGGATGGGCTTCCGCTGGTTTGCCTCGTTCAAGGAGAAGGACAGAGGTCTGCTTCAGGGGCATCTGGGGCTGAGCATGAAAGACAATATGTCCGTCAATACGCTGGTCGGCGACCGGCTGCTGCTGACGTTCTGCATTACGTTGGGCTCGGTGTTTCTCACCTGGATCATCGCACTACCGATAGGGATCTATTCGGCGGTGAAACAATACTCCATAGGTGACTACTTCTTCACCAGCCTGGCGTTTCTCGGCATGTGCATCCCCACGTTCCTGCTTGCTCTTGTACTCATGGTGGTGACCGGTGTGTCCGGTCTGTTCTCCCAGGAGTTCGCAGCCATGGAGGGCTGGAACTGGGCGAAACTACTGGATCTCATGAAGCACATCTGGCTACCCGTCGTTATTGTTGGGGTCTCTGCTACTGCCGGCATGATTCGCGTCATGCGTGCCAACCTTCTTGACGAGTTGAAGAAACCCTACGTTGTCACGGCCCGCGCCAAGGGCGTGCGTCCGATCCGACTGCTTCTGAAGTACCCGGTACGTATCGCGCTGAACCCGTTCGTCTCGGGCATAGGCGGCCTGTTCCCCGCACTGGTGAGCGGCAGCGCCATTATTGCGATGGTCCTGGGGTTACCCACGGTGGGGCCGCTGATGCTGACCGCGGTATTGGACCAGGATATGTACCTGGCCGGATCCATGCTCATGGTCCTGGGACTCTTGAGTATTTTCGGCACGCTTGTCAGTGATCTGTTGTTGGTAGCGCTAGACCCGAGGATCCGCTATGAGAAGTAGTACTTGGCATCCGGAACCCACCCCTAGCCCCTCCCAGGAGGGGAACAGAGACGAAGAACCCACCCCTAGCCCCTCCGAGGAGGGGAACCAACCCACCCCTAACCCCTCCCAGGAGGGGAACCAACCCACCCCAGCCCCTCCCAGGAGGGGATCTCGTTTTTCTGCTGCTATGAGTCGCTACTCTTCAGGTGATGACTGCCGTGACGGATGGGACTGGTTGGTCACAGTAAGACACGCCAGGCAGGTCCCCTCCCGGAAGGGGAGCCACACCAATCGGTTCCCCTCCTGGGAGGGGTGTCACTCCAATCAGTTCCCCTCCTGGAAGGGGAGCCACACCAATCGGTTCCCCTCCTGGGAGGGGTGTCACTCCAATCA
>CAZCDU010000207.1:0-6646 GCA_964497125.1 uncultured Victivallales bacterium
CTCTCCTCACCAAACCGTTTATACGGGGAGCTTGAGCCGAGCTTCATCCGGATCCTTAAAGGCGTTGGCGGCCTCGAGGAGCTGGCGCGCACGGTCAAAGTCGTTGAAATCAATCCCCGAACAGAAGCGTTGAGCATGGGACAGCATCTTTACCAAGGGCTCCGCTCTGCCCTGGCGAGAAAGCGCTCGCAGCGCCAGCAGATAATCGTCCCGGTAGACGGTAGGAATCATGATCTTGACCATGCCTCCGTGTACGAGCTCAGCGTTCATCATGATCCGCGCTATGCGTCCATTGCCATCGCTAAACGGATGGACTTCCGCAACGGCAAACATGATGAACGCGGCACGTGCGAGAGGATGCTCCAATCCCTGCAACAGCTCGAATGCATGCCCCAAGGTCCCACGCACAAGCTCGGGATCCACAAAGTGCGTTTCGCCGGCACGATTTGGCGTTTCCTTGAACCCCCCCGGACACATCCCCTTGTGGGCTGCCATCACAACCGCATGCCGCCTCTTGAGCATACCCACGAAGGACTCAACCGAATCGGGAATCGCCCGCATCTTCGTCAGGTCGGAAACCACGCGAAAGGTCCCAAGGATGTCATGTGCATCGACAGGACGTTCACGCGGGATCTTGTTCTCAAAGCAGATGTCACGGGCTTCTTCGAGTTCGAATTCGGTCCCCTCGATGTAGTTAGAGAAGTAGGCCTCAAAAAAAGCCAGATTACGTACCGCATCGACGCTCACCCGGGTTTCCGTCAGCCTTTCGTGCTCCGAGCGCTTCAGCTCAGAAAAGAGCGTTTGAAAGAGCGCACTTCGGTCAGGATCATACGGCTGCCCCATGGCCCTGGCGCGAGCCGCGTGACTGCGCAGCGTCCCCACGGGTCTCGAGCTCAGAATCGCCCCAATGATCCCCGCCAGTGCATCGAACTCGGTATCCATGCCGAGATCACGTGAAAGTTCTCTGGCGGCATCCCGCAGCTTGTTCAGGCCCTCTTCCCCCCGTATGCGGCAGATCTTTTCGAGCCGGCCTTCGATCTCGGCACGCGGTAGACATTTTGCCACCGTCCCGCGGCTGCGGGCAGGTTGCATGTTCTCAAGGTAGGCCCTCGCCTCGCACGAGATGTGCAGCCCGCCAACAAATGCCATATCCTGATCACAGGGCTGGGGTCCGGCAATGAGCCGAACAGTCAGCCCGGGAAGTTCGATCTTCTTGGTGTACCCATAGGTCAGAAAGATCGTCCCGTCCTCGGCCGGTTTGCCCTCAAGAGCAGACCGGTGGCTCACCAGGGCGCCCGGGAAGAGCTTTGCCAGGATGGGATAGAGATTGCGCGGAACGATCACGGAAGGAGGCGCGGAAAGATTCGACGTGTAGACCCGTGGGACCAGTTTCCTGACCTTGCCCTCTCTGAGAAGACGGCGGCACAGACGGCCCTGGGCGTCATTCGATGAGGTAAACAGCAGTTCTGGGATATTCTTTTCCATTTAGCGCCTCCACCGCCCATCCGACGGAAATATAGTTCCAATAAGAGGCGCCATTTGTCAATCTTTTTCCATTTATTCTGTTTTCAGCGGGGTCTGTCCCCGCGCGCCCCCTCCACGCGGTCAGGAATCGCGGTGCATTTCCCGGTATCGACCCAGACGTAGGGCGGCATGTCGAGGGAGCCGCAGTGACCGTAGTAACCGTCAAACCCATTGATGTCCGGCCCGTTCTCGACGGGTTTGCTGAAATCGATCTTCTTACCATCCATGTGCCAATCCCAGCCGAGATGCCACTTGCCGATCATCTGGGTAGCGTAGCCTCCCTTGCGCAACATGTGGGCGATGGTCGGTCGTTCGGCTGGAATCAGGTGGCTGCTGGTGCCACTTAGAACGCCACGCGCCTTGACGGAACGCCAGTTGTAGCGCCCGGTGAGCAAACCGTAGCGGGTCGGTGTACAGACCGAACTGGTGCTGTGTGCATCCATGAAAAGAATGCCTTCGTCTGCCATCTTTTGCAGCTGCGGCGTCTTGATCTTGCAGTTCGGATTGCTCGGCGTCATATCGCCAATGCCCATATCGTCCGCCAGGACAATGATGATGTTCGGCTGCCCTGCTGCCGTTGACAGGCAGGGCAGGAGGAGAAGAAGAACAAGGGTTAGCAGGCGGAGATTCATTGGGAGGTGATCGTTGGGCGTTTGTCTCATATTCTATATACTTCAGTTAGTGTTCTTTGTTTTCAGTATCGGCGAGAGAAACTTGATGAACACTTCGGCCTGGCGAAACATGCCCAAGTCGTTGGGATGCCGATCTTCAACAGCACCGTCGCCATCATCACCCAGCATGCCTGTATTCGGCAGGAAATAGAGATTCTTATCCCCTTCGGCGATCAGCTTTTCAACGACCTTGCGCACCATGTCGCCTTTTTCGGTCGGCTGATCGTCATAGTGACTGTCTTCCGCCAATACGATCGGTGTGGTGGGCCGCGTCTCTCTCAGTTTTCGGATAAAAGGTTCAACACGCTCAGAGACATGGCGCATATTCATGTTCCAAAGGCAGTCCACTACATAGACGGCCGGGTCGAGTTCAGCAATCAACTCCGCCATTTCGATTTCCATCTTGCCATTACCGCAGATTCCCAGGTTAATGACAGGTACATCCAGCTTCCGTCTAACCATGGTGACCGCCGACAGCCCCGGCCGCGAGGCGTTCCCCCCTTGCGTGATGGAGGTTCCGTAGAACACGATACCCTTCGAAAGGTCACGGGGAGGCAACGTTGAAAGCGTCTTGCCCTTGGGAACCCCGATTTCAAGACGTTTCAGGATGCGGTAGGTCGGCAGATTCAGCTCGTATTCCTGACTCTGAGGTAAATCAAAGAAGGTGGTGTTCACGAGTTTCTTGGGGGTGAAGGTTCGGAAATCCGCGTGCGTGTATCGGAACTTGCCCGATTGTTCATTCCGGTAATAGAGGTCGATCCCGCTGGTCGCAATATCCGATATATGGTCGAAGTTGTGTTTTTCATCTGAAAGCGTCCACCGGACACGAACGGTTTCAGCATCGGTCGCAAAGCGCACGCTCAAGCCGGCAGGGAAACGCCCATAATTCCAGACCCGCTGGGGTACAACCCCCTTGGCCTTTCGAGGCAAGCGGTCGTAGGTGGATTCCGTATCCTCCCAGCCTTTGCCTTCGATGCCAATGTCCTGCGCATCATACCAAATCGTTTTGCCATCTGGATCAAGCGTGCCACCCTTAAGTTCGATGGCGCCGGAGGCACCGGCTGTCATCAGGGCTGTTACCCATAGGCAAGCGAGAAGCAACGTTTCATACCTCGCTCTGATTCTCATAATGCTTTTCCTTTGCTATCTTGGTTCTGTCAATAATTCTGCCCCGGTTGCGGGGCTAATCTTATGGATATCAAGAGATTACGGCCAACCGACCGTTCTCCCCCGTTTTCCCACACTTCATCCCACACTTCATCGCCTTCTTACTCGCCACCCTTACTTGGTTACGCTTAAACGACCCGCTTCGTCGAAACGCCAAATGCCCCGATTAAGCAGGTGGTTTAAGCGTAACCAAGTAAGTGTGAGTTTAAGTGTGCGACTAAGTGTAGGAGCAAGTGCCTCCGCCAGCCTTCGGTGGTCATCTTTGCTCCGTTTTCATTCTTTGATTGAACTTTTGACAGTGACCTGTCTCGCCATCGCCTTCGGCCAGCGCGCGCTGACTTCCTGCAGCCAATGCCGAGCAATCATCTCGTGCCCCTGCGGGAGCGGGTGAACGCCATCCCACATCCAGTGTTCCGGGGTCGCAGTCTCGGCGGCGGCATCGAAGACATCCTGCAAAGGCACATGAACCGCGTCGTATTCCTTTGCTAGCTTCGCGACAATGGCACCGAACTGGTCCGTCAGCCCGCGACGCTGCCTGTATGCATCGGGGTTCTTCAATGGACCTGTCGGGAGAACGAAGGGGTCCATGAGCACGAGGCGCAGGTCCGGATTTGCCTTTCGGCTGGCATTCAGGATGTGCCGATAGTCGGCCTCAAACGCCTCTGGCGTCACCTTCTTCTCCGGCTTCCGCAAGCCGATCCCGGCATCATTCGTACCGACAAGAATGGTCAGGATGTCCGGCTTCATATCAATCGCATCCGTTTGCCACCGCCTGCGCAGGTCCACCACCTTGTTGCCGCTGTTACCGCGGTTATAGAAATCCAGCTCCGCTTCTGGCATCTCCACACCAAGCCGGGCGGCGAGAAGGAATACATAGCTGTGGCCGAGATAGTGATTGCGGTCGCTTTCCCTACGCCCCCAGTTCATGTCCGTGATGGAGTCGCCCTGGAACAGCAGGCGGGTGCCTTGTCTGAAGGCTGGCGGGCTGTAGTTGTACCCGCCGACTCCAGGGGCGGCGGCGGGTGAGGGTTCTGCATTAGCAGCAGTGGTGGCAAGCATGATGGCACCGGCGGCTGCCAGGCTGCGAATGGCAACTCCTGGTCTCTTCTTCATTCTCTCTTCCCTATCGATTTCAGATTGTGGACCAGCGACCAGCGACTAGCGACTAGCGGGGGATTGCGACTAGCGACGCTTTGATCCGTCTTCGCACGTCATGGCGTCAGCGCGTCCTTAAGACTCGCTAGTCGCGAGTCGCTGGTCGCTAGTCCAGGAACAAATCTCAGAATCAAAACACCTTCCGGCTCTCGCCCTTCTTCAGCTTAAGTTCCTCTGTCCGATCAGCGTAGCGAACCGTGCAGGCGCCGCCGTGCAGTGAACGGATCGCGCACTCTACCAGCTTGCCGTCTTTCCATTCGATATCGACCTCGAAACCGCCACGCGCCAGCAGGCCGGTCACTTTGCCGTCCGCCCACTGCTTCGGAAGGGCCGGCAGGATTCGGATGACCGGCGGTGCGCCGATCTCGCCGCCTTCGGGATGGCTCTGCATCAGCATCTCAGCCACCCCGGAGGTCAGCCCTAAATTGGCCTCGATCATGAAGATTCTTCTACTCTTGGGACTCGCTGGCGGACGGAACTGACTGAACATATTGTCGTAGCAGTTATCGAGCAGCATCTGGTGGATGAAGTCCCAGGACTTCTGTCCATCGCCCAGGCGGGCCCAGCAGTTGATCTTCCAGGCATTCGCCCAGCCCGTGCTCTGGCCCACACCGCGTTTCTCGAGAAACTTGCGGGACGCTTCCGCCAGCTCCGGCGTTGCTTCGGGTGTGATCTCGTAATAGGGATATAGACCGTAGAGCGGGGAGAGATGACGGTGCGTCGGTTCGGTATCCTCATACGGCTTGATCCATTCCTGGATTCTGCCGTCCGGACCAATCTGATTCGGCGCAAGACGAGCGCGCTTGGCTTTCAGCTCTTCCTGCAACGCTTCATCAACACCGAGAATTTCTGCCATTCTCAAGGTATTGGCAAAGAGCTGGCGCAGCGCCTGCATATCCATCGTCGGCGCGTAGCATGGCGAACTGCGGTTTCCATTCGGTGCTTTCCCCGCGGTTTCGGATGACTTGGACGGACCGGTCACCAGCCAGTTGTTGTCCGGGCCTTCCCACAGCTGGTGAAGGAAGAACTCCGCGTTCCCTTTCATGGTCGGGTAGGCCCTGCGCAGGAACTGCTTATCCAGCGAGAACGCGTACTGCTCCCACAGGTGTTCGCAGAGCCAGGCAGCGCTTCCGAGATCCATCATCCCGGGGGACGTATAACCCCACGGGTTGGTTGCACGGTGTGCAATCCAGCCAGGTGCATCGTAATAGGCTTTCGCCGTCTTCTGCCCCGGCTCCACCAGCGATTCGATCAAAGATACGATCGGCTCATGGAGTTCGACCATATTGCAGACCAGTGCCGGCCAGTAGTTCATCTGCACGTTGATGTTGAAATGCCAGTCGCCGTTCCACATGGTGTGGAGTTCATCAGCCCAGATGCCCTGGAGATTGGCAGGAAGGCCACCGGGACGGGACGAGCCGATCAGAAGATAGCGTCCGAAGTTCGCAAACAGTGCCGCCAGCGAAGGGTCGGCATTGCCGGCCCGATAACCGCTCAAACGTTGATCCGTCGCCAGTTTGCTGTTCTTTGTCTCCGGCAGGCTTAGCGTGACGCGACTGAACCACTTCTCATGATCCGCTTTCTGCGCCGCACGCAGCTTCGCGTAGCTCTTGTTCGCAACCTTGTCGAGGTCGCCCGCAGTTGCCGCTACCGGATCGCTTAGCTGACGACCGGCCATGCCGCGGTAATCGGTTGCCGCAGCAAAAAGCAGCAGGACTTCATCCTTCGCGTCGACCACCAGCGTGTTGCCCTCAGCCTTTACGGAACCGCCTACCAAACGTAGACGCGCTGCATAGCTCAGGCCATCTCCGCCTTTGCCGTCATTAAGCGTCCCGGTCATCAGTAGCTCTCGGTCACCCACCGCCTTGGTCTCAAACCGTTCCGGACGGTCCATGGCAACGGTGAATGAAACGGGGCCGCTCAGCCGGGAAACAAACACCTCATCCGGCTCGGACACGAAGTACTCACGGCTGAAGTTGGTCTTGCCGCGTTTGTAGGTCACCGTTGCCTGCGCCGTCTCCAGGTCCAGCTCGCGCCGGTAATCTTGCACATCCACCTTGTCTCCGGAGAAGGACAGGTGCAGGTTCCCCAGGTTCTGGTAGCGCCCGAAGGTACCGATTCCGCGTCCC
>CAZCDU010000208.1:0-6565 GCA_964497125.1 uncultured Victivallales bacterium
TCTACGATGTGTTGGCACTTAATCTGTCTACGATGTGTTGGCATTTGAGACCTAACTCCTGGGGGGAAGAGCCAATTCGCTACAACTGCTTAATGAAACGACGGTTAACCAAACAACAACCGGGGCAGAATTCTTGAGAGAACGGAATGATGTGTGGGGGGCGAAATGATGCGTACTGCACCTTGTGGACACTGCCGCCATTCCCGATATTCTTAGCAGTACTACTCACGTTAGGAAGGACGCGCGATGAACAGACGCACATTTATCAAGACAGCCGGACTGGGGGCTGCAGCCTACGCCGCGCTGCCATCGATTGAATGGGCCTGGGGGGATATTCCCTCTCGCACGGGCACGATTGCTGAAGGGCGCAAGCTTAACGTCGCCTGCATCGGGATTGGCGGCAAGGGGAGTTCGGACGTTAGAGCCATGGCCCGTGAGAACATTGTGGCGCTCTGTGATGTTGATTTCGGACGGGCTAGGAACACGTTTGATAGATTCCCGCAGGCGAAGCGATACAGGGACTTCCGTCGCATGCTGATGGAGCTGGACGACCAGATCGATGCGGTCACCGTCAGCACGCCGGACCATATGCATTTCCCGCCGGCGATGATGGCTGTCAAGATGGGCAAGCATGTCTTTGTCCAGAAGCCCCTGACCCATACGATCGAAGAGGCGCGAGTGCTTGCCGAAGCGGCGCGTAAACACCAGGTGGCTACGCACATGGGTATCCAGGGACACGCGGGCGATGGCATCCGTCGTATGCGGGAGTGGTGCGCCGCCGGGGCCATTGGTGAGATCAACGAGGTCCATATCTGGACTGACCGACCCATCTGGCCGCAGGGCAACCGGCCGCTGCTGCCGGCGCAGGATGTGCCGGCCCACCTGGATTGGGACCTCTGGCAGGGCGTGGCCGCAGAGCGTGAATTCAATCAGGGTTATGTTCCTTTTAAGTGGCGTGGCTGGTGGGAATACGGCTGTGGCGCATTGGGGGACATCGGCTGTCACGCTCTGGACTGTGCTTTTGACGTGCTGAAACTGGGAAGTCCGACGAGCGTTGAAGCAATGTGCGGACCCCAGAGCCAATGGACCGCACCGGCATGGTCGATCGTGACCTACCAGTTTGCCGGCACGTCCGAGCGTGGTCCCGTGAAACTGGTCTGGTATGACGGAAAGAAGATGCCGGAACGTCCGGCAGTCCTGGAGGAAGGCCGCAAGCTTCCCGGGGGCATTGGGGGACAGCTTTGGCATGGCAGTGAAGGCTCCATCATGGTGAGCGATGTATACTGCAAGTCGGCGCGACTTATTCCCCAGGCGAAGTGGGTCGACTTCGCCAAGAACCGGATGCCGGAGAAGACGGAAAAGCCATCGATCGGACACATGAGAGAGTGGATTGAAGCCTGCAAAGGCGGGGCTCCCGCCGGGGCAAACTTCGACTATGCTGGGCCGCTAACCGAAATGGTCCTGCTCGGCAACCTGGCCGTTCGCACGGGCAAGCGCATCGAGTGGGATTCCGCCAATCTTCGCTGCACGAATGTTCCCGAAGCCAACGCGTTCGTCCGCAAGAAGTACCGGAAGTACTAGGAGCACACGATGAAGCATATGGGATTCACGGCAGCGATTATGTTGATTACGTGCGCATATCCAGAAATGGCATTGTGGTGGTCGCAGCAACGGGTATCCCGGGCCGGTGGCGTACGGATTCGACTTTAGCTGGTTTGGCGGTCCCGGAACGCCATACAACGCCCAAGCTCTGCGGCGGCTGTAAGCCGTACGCAGCAGCGCCATGTTCGGCCCCTCTATGATGCCCACTTCAGGTGCAGCTTCTTGTGGTGGAGGGCGCAGTCCCTCAGGTAGAGGTTGATGAGACTCTGGTAGGGCATGCCGAGTTCCTCGGCCAACGCTTTGAAATATGCAACCGTCGGCTTGTCTATCCGCATCGTCACGGGTTGCTTCAAACGCTTGGCGTAAGGGTTCTTCTGGCTCTTCATCGTGCTGAAATCGTAGTGGTCTCTCATGATTCAACTCCAGTAATCTGACTGTTCGCGTTTGTCGGCTTTTCGTGCGGAGATGATTCGGATCACCGAATCATCTTCGCGGTAGCAGTGGCACACGACGAGAACACGCAATGTGAAGCTCATGCCAAGCATCAAGAACCTGTCCTCGTCTTGTGAATGGTCCGGATCGAAAAAGCGCAGAGCGTTCTCGTCAAGGAAGACGCTCTGCGCTTCCCCGAAAGATACCTTGTGCTTCCGCTTGTTCTCGCGGTTCTTCTTTTCGTCCCATTCGAACTCAATGTCGTTCATATGTACACTGTACGTATCACTTGGATCATGAGCAAGTCATTTCTCCGGCCGAACGTCGTGCTCACCGGCCCCGCGAGGATGCGCATCACGCGGCCTTACGGGGTATACGGTGGAGCAACTGGTTCGGTCTATCTGTTAACGAGGGTCTTCTGGGAAGTGTTGAGCATTGTCCTCCCGTCTTCTTTAACGATGACCGTTGTGAGGGTTTCAAGGCCGTTCGCTTTCTCTTCGACCAACACGGTGCAGAACACCCCATTCTCTTCTTTCTCGTCACCGACCTTGATCTGTCCTTCTTCTCCTGCTGGGACTGTGATCTTGGGTGTGCTCAGCATGTCCTGCTGCCCGTCCTCTGCCGTCGCTTGGATCGTCATGCAAACTGTGTATTGCTTCGGCCCCGCCGGGGAGACCGTTGTAGTTGTTCGATACGATGTCTGAGTGGTTGCGCATCCTGCGACCATGATGGCTGCAAGTACGAATGCCAGTGGGCCATACTTCATCTTCTTGTCTCCTTCATTTCTTTGACCGAACTATGTTATTGGCTGCTCTATGTCGTTTCTGCATTATCTGCCCAGATCACCAACGGGTTCAAATGTCGGTCAGTAGCGGTGCCCTTTTCCTGGACCGTTCGCCGACAAACTGAGTTTCAGAGAACTGTCGATCTGCGATTCCGGGGATGGCCCACTCGATACTCAGGTTCAGTTCCTTTCCGTCGGCAAACTTAACCGAATCTGGAAGCGTCTCCCGGAACGAGGCCTTGTAACGGTGGCTGGTGCTGTTCCATTCAAACTCGATACGCATGGGCGTTTCCTGCCCCAATTGAAAAACCGTGTTCGCCCCTTCCTTCAGGGCAATTGAATGGATCAACACACCCTCCTTGGGCCTATTGTGGGACCAGAAATCGATGCGCAAGGTGTAGGGCGCCGAGTATGTACGGTACCCGAAAAGCGGAAGGCGACCTACCGTCCGCACCTTGCTCCATATTCGGCTCCGGACGTAGGGGTCTGGATTGGAATCAAAAGCATGGTTGGTTGTGAAATCTTCTCTCTTCACTGTTCCGCACCCTGCCACGAAGCAGGCGCATCCTCCAGCCAAGAGCAGAAGCAAGACTGCAATCAGCGGTTTTGCTTTCATTCTCTTCCTCATGTTACAGCGAACGTGCAGGTGAGGCCTCCCGATGAGCGCAGCGAAATCGGGATAGCCTCCACCTGGCCTGTTCGACGAGCTACAGATTGAGCACCAACCGGAGTCCTTCGTCAACCAGACGCATGGTTTGCGTGTCAAGTTTCTTCACGCGCTCGGCCAGAAAGGTGCGATCGATTGCAGCCACCTGCGATACGTTGATTACGGAGGGTTTCGACAGTCCGGACGAACGCGCGGCCACGCGAACGTTACCTGGAGCCGCGGCAAGGTGCAGGTTGGAGGTGACGGCAGCGCAAAGCACTGTCTTGATGGCGCTACGCGTGAAGGTATCGGCCTGGACAATCAGAACCGGCCGGCGGTAGCCGGGCTCGGAACCGCTCGGTTCCGGGAGTGTCGCCCACCAGACCTCGCCCCGCTGCACTACCATTCCTCCTTCGGGAGGGACAGTGATTGGAGACGAGCGAAGACGGGGTCGAGGGAAGAATCCTCTGCGGCATATACCTCGTTCAGTTTCTGTGTCACGTCGTCCTCTCGGTGGTGTTGCAGGTATTCGTCAACCGCCACAGTAAACAACGCGCTACGTGTCATCTTGTGCCCGTGCGCAAATCGCTGAGCACGTGAGAACACTTCATCAGGTATGGATATGGCTGTCTTCATGCTGCAATGGTATAACCGGCGTCATACCTCGTCAAGATGATTTCATCTCTCCGTCGAACGCTGAAAGTGAAAGCGCGGCTTTCGCTTGTCATGTTCAGTTTCTTGTTCGGCTGCCGCACCGACCTTAGTGGTTGAAGTACTTTTTCATGGACATAACAGGATCGTACTTCCGCCATGCCTTTGGGAAGTCCTCGGGCAGGCCAATCCTACTCATGTCGATGTATTCGTAACCTTCTCTCCAGAGCTTGTCCTTCGGATTCAGGACAACCCGTCCGCCCGCTACCGAGATAGCCGTGATCTTCCGGTACTCAAGCTTGAACCCCTGCTTCCTGCTCTTCGCAGCAACCGCCTTGGCATCAGTTTTACCATCCGCCTTTGCATAGCAGATGTTTCCCCGCTGGGTCGTCTTCTCGACCTCGATCTCGAGACCTTTGCCACGGAACCTGGAAGGCATATTGACCTGAGCATTCATGAAGGTCGGTCTCTTGTTCGCGGTAGCGTAAAATATGTTGTTCTTGAGGATCGTCCCCTTACTGGGGCCGCACCGAATCTCAAACCAGCCACCGCCACCTTCCCAGCTCTTACTTGAGCCAGCGGCAAAGCAGTCAACGAAGATGTTGTTTATGGCCCTGTGACCTTCACCTTTGAAAACAAGGCCGCCCTTGTTCACGTTGTGAAGAATATTGCCAATGAAGCTTATGTTCTTGGCGGTCCCCACCCCGTCAGTGCGCATCGCCGCACTGGCATGTGTCCCCGTCATATGGTGAATGTAGTTGTAGCGGTAGATGTTGTGGCCGCCGCTTTTCCCAACATAGAAGGCGTTCCCATCACCCAAGACCTCCACAACGTGATGGAGCTCGTTGTATTCAATCACGTTGTCTCTTGAGTGGAGCGGCACATTCTCTGCTGCTTTGGACAGCGTAACGACCTTCCCATCTTCAATAAAGGTGCTCCTTTTCTGCCCGGTTCCCCATACGCGCACGCCGTTGTACGGAACATGATGAATGAGGTTGTGCGCGATGCGGTTCCTTCCGGACTGGCAAATGCTGATCGCCGGTGCCCCCCAATACGCCTCGCCGGTGTGATGAATGTGGTTACCGATAATTTCATTGCTGAAGTTGACGTCTTTCGCGCCCGGCAGATAGCCAGCAAGCGAAACAGCGGTGCACCCCAGACGCCTGATATGGTTTCCCTCAATACGATTGTCTTGCGAAGTCAGATCGAGACTGATGCCATCCGCTCCAGAGTTTTCAAAACGGCAGCTCTTCACCGAGCAGTTCCTGGTGTTGCGGAATCTTAACAGGGCGCTGGAAACATCAGTTGTTGCCCAATTCAATTGGGCTATCTCTCTATCCCATGTGTACCTTTTGCCTTTCGTGAAGACCAGCCCCTTGAAATGCAGATTCTCGACCACCTCATCATCGCCCCCCTGCCTCGTATTGCCAGACACGCGCACATACTCGATCAGCGTCGGCACCGTGATGCCTTCGGGCTTTCTGGCCGCAACGAGATATATCTTCCCCTCTCGCGTATTCACGTACCAGTTGCCCTCTTTGAACATCCCTTCCGGACAGTTGGCAAACCATGCAGTGGGGGTCCCGTCCCACGTTCTCTTCTTCGACGCACCGAGCGCGTAAAAGCTCGTAAACGCTCCCTTGACATAAGTGGTCTCAGGGTCATACGAAACCAGCGGCAGGTTATAGATCTTCCAATCGCATGTCGGCATGATCACAAGCTCCATGTCCGTCACATTGCCCCAATCCGAGATGATGCCCTTCTGGACCTTCATATACTGACTCGGCTCCGGTGTTGTCTTCCGTTGCACGGGATCCTTCCATCCACACCATCCCTCATACCTAACCGGTGGAATGAAGCCTTTGGTTATAGATCGCGGCAGAACCTTGTCACCTTTGAACATATACTTGATGCGGCCGGCGCCCTGCGGAAGAGCAGCGCCCCAAATGCTGCCTTTGACCGACACAGGCACGCCCTTGGGCAAAACCTTGATCATCGACCAGTCTTCCACGGGCAGCTCGGAGGTGAGGACCGGCGTCTCACCGGCTATCGCCTCGTAGGTGATCTTCTGCTTGGGCGATCCTGTATCTTCTACTGAGAAGACCACCGTGTCTCGCAACATGTACCTACCATCCCGCAAGCCAACGGTGATGTCACTCTTCTTTGCCTTCTTGAGTTCTCTGACTGCCAGCCGTGCCCTGTCAAGGGTTCCAAAAGGTGCATCTCGCGTTCCCGGGTTCTTGTCGCTTCCCGAAGGGGAGACGTAGAAGTCATATGATGCAGACGAAGCTACCGTCGCGTAAGTCAGAAGGCTAAGCAGTGCCACGTACCTTGCGCAAGGTGCGATACACATAGAGCGTCGTTTCCTTATCTTGCTGGAGTCAATCCCTTAGGCCGAACGCCGTGAATCAGACTTTTCTTGACGCGACAGCGGCAAGAAATAGTTCTGC
>CAZCDU010000209.1:0-6563 GCA_964497125.1 uncultured Victivallales bacterium
CCGAGTTCTGCAAAGGTGGACCGTGGCCTCCGGACGCGGTCGAGCAAAGCAAGTGCCTGTGAAGAGACCGTATCGAACATCGTGCTCCCCCGTCTCTTGGAAGGCTCATCACTTGCACGACGCCGTCGGGACGCCGGCGTCCACCTTTTCCGGTCTCCACGTTTCACCCTTGATTATTCCTAGCGCGCTCGGGGGCTCGATGTGATGCATCCTTCTCGCCAAATGGCGAACATCTTCTATTGCGAGATACGCTTTATCTGTCATGATCTGTGATGCGCGTGGGTGTTGTTAGTCTGGTAGGGAAGAATCAGGAGAGAACGATGAAGAAGACCATAGCCGCCATATCCGTTCTGGGCGCGCCGTTCGTATCCGGATGTGTGACGGGGCGTGTCTCCTTAGCCTTCCGTCCTCACGATCTCCGGGGCATCCGTCTTCGCGAGGCCTACGACGTGACAAGAGCCCGGGGGATTTCCGGCCAAAGGGGGTAGCAGAATGCGTAGCCGCGTATCATGGAGTTGTGTGTTGCTGGCCGTGGCTGAGATCGCCGTGGCGGCGAGCATGGTTGTGCCTGGTCGGCTGGAAGGTCAGTTGACAGACCGGCCGGAGGTAGACTTCGAGAAGGTGATCTTCGTCAAACGCAAGACGTATACGGCAAACCATTACTATACCACGCACATCAACAGCCAATGGCTGCCTGGCGGTAACATCTGCGTACTGGATCTGAAGACCAAAGAGGTGCATGACCTCGTGCCGGAACTCGTGGGCGGCGTCTTTGAGCGTTTCGATCTCTCTTTTGATGCCACGAAGATCATCTTCGCCTGGAAAGCGGGTAAGGAGCAGGGCTATCGGCTCTATGAATTCGATATCGACCCAGGTACCGGCAAACGCACGGGTTCGCCGTTGCGCCAGCTCACCTATCCGCCGGATAACGAGGCGGAGCTGCAGAAGCTCTATCGTATCGGTTACCATCACGGCACGGACGATATGCAGCCATGCTACCTGCCGGATGGGGGGATTGCTTTTGTTTCCACGCGTTGCCAGTACGGTATTCTCTGCGATGGGCCGGATATCTTCACCACCTCCGTGGTTTACCGGATGGATGCCGACGGCAAGAACATGCGCAAGCTGACCAACTCATCGGTCAGCGAGAATGCACCGGTTGTACTGCCGGATGGGCGCATCCTGTATACGCGGTGGGAGTACTTTGACAAAGGCGCGGTCAGCGTCAAATGTCTCTGGGCTATGAATCCGGACGGCTCCCGGTCGGTCGAGATCTACGGCGCCGACATTGCCTTGCCGCCTACCATGATTCATGGGCGTCCGATTCCCGGCAGCTCCTCGGAGTATGTCGTCATGGGGGTGCCGCACTGCCCGCACAACAACATGGGTACAGTGATTCGCCTGGATATGACCCGAAACATCCGTACGCGAGAGCCGATGACATACATGACTCCCTACGTTGACATCAAGAGTGAGGGGGGCTTTCATTTCCTCCATGGCGACGGCCGATGGCAGCGAGATGGTAAAGGGAGAGGCCCGCTGTTCGCCGACCCGTACCCGTTGACTCGAGACCTCTTTCTTGTCTCACACAAACCTGCCGGAGAACCGTGGGCGGACCCGACGGCCTATGGGCTCTACCTGCTTGACAGCACCGGCGGCGTCTTCCCTGTCTACGCCGACTCCGCCACCGCTTGCTGGGAGCCCTATCCGCTGAAGCCCCGTGAGAGACCGACGGTCCTTGCTGCCGCCGTCGACGCGCAACTGGCCGAGAAGAATCTTGCCGCTTGCGTCGTGACGGATATCTACCACGGAATGGAGAACGTGGAGCGCGGGTCCATCAAGTACATCCGCGTGCTCGAACAGATCCCACGGCCCTGGGCGACCCGCCGCCGTTGGGGCGGCGATGCCTACGACCAGCAACATGCCACGATTACGAAAGACACCCACATGGGACTTAAGGTCCAGCACGGCGTCGTTCCGGTCGAAGATGATGGATCCGCCCATTTCGTTGTCCCGGCCATGGCCAACATCTCATTTCAGGCCCTCGACGAAAACTACATGTCGGTTCAGACCGAACGCACGTATGTCAACTACACCCCCGGCGAGCGTCGTAGCTGTATCGGCTGCCACGAGACACCGAACAGCACCCCGCCGCCGACATCCGCTACAATCGGCAAGGCACTGCGGCGCGCGCCTTCGGCGCCCGGCCCGCAACCCGGGGAGGCGCGTGGACAACGCCCGCTGGATTTTGCCCTGGATGTGCAGCCGGTTTTGGACAAGCACTGCATCAGCTGTCACAGCGGCGCAGAGCCGAAGGCCGGCGTCGACCTAACCGGCACCCCGACCACGATGTTCAGCAGGGCCTACGAAAGTCTGCTGACCGAACGCCGCGGGGGAGGGGTGCGCCCCAGGAACAAATGCGAGCTGCTGCCGACCGTCGGCGAGAACCATCCGAAGACCGGCAATGTGCACTATATGCCGGCGCGTTCGTTCGGATCTCACAACAGTGTGCTGATTGCCATGCTGGCTCCGGATAAGGTCGCCCTCAAAGATCCCGCCAAAGCCAAACTTGCCGCCAGGCTGGCAGATGTTCATAAAGCCATCAAGCTGACGCCGGAAGAACTGTTGCGAATCAGCAACTGGGTCGACACCAACGGCCAGTTCTACGGCATGTACTGGGGCAGGAAGAACCAGAGATACAAGGACCACCCCAACTTCCGCCCGGTACCCACGTTTGAAAGAGCCACCAGCTATGAATCAGTCATTCCGGAGACCCAAAGGTAGTACGCGGATCTCCCGCTGCCGCTTTGGCGTACAGGGGAAACAATCAACGGGAGCCTGTGATGAGTACAGATAGACCGAATATCATCTTCATTCTTACCGATGACCAGGGATGGGAAGACCTGGGCTGTTTTGGGAGCAGTGCCTGCTTCGGGCGCTTTCCGGTGAAGACGCCTGTACTCGACAAGCTGGCGGCCGAGGGCTGTCGGATCACCAATTTCTACGCGGCCTCACCGGTATGTTCGCCGTCGCGGGTTGGATTCATGACCGGCCAGTATCCGGCGCGGCTTGGCATCGACTATGCCCTGCATGGCAACAAGGCGGGGGATGACGCGATGGGGCAGGCGCATTTTCTGGACCCGAAAGCGCCGACCATCACGAAGGTGCTTAAGGATGCCGGATACGCCACTGCGCATTTCGGGAAATGGCACATGGGCGGACGCCACGACCAGCAGGAGATGCCGGGGATGCCCGATATCACGGATTTTGGTGTCGATCACTCGGCCACCGGGAATGACATCTTCCGGGAAGGCGAAGTGGCCGAGCGTTACAACAGCTCTACGGCCATTGTGAATCGTTCGGTCGAGTTTCTCGAGGCGCGCGACGCGTCGAAACCGTTCTATATGAACGTCTGGTTCAACGATCCGCACGGCATTCTCGATCCGACGCCCGAGCAGATGGAGGAGTTTGAGTATCTCGCAACGCACAAAGATGCCCCGGACCGGGATCCTGGATCAATGCGCGTCTATTACTCCGTTATCGCCGACATTGATCGGCAGGTTGGGCGCTTGCTCGATAAACTGGATGAGCTGGGGCTGGCGGAGAACACGGTAGTCATCTTTACCAGCGACAACGGTCCGGCCCCGGTATGGGACCCCGGCACGGCCAATAGCGGGGCAGGGCGCACCGGGCCCTTCCGTGGCATCAAGGCCAGCCTCTACGAGGGTGGGGTGCGCATGCCGTTCATCCTGCGTTGGCCGGGCAAAACACCGCAGGATCGGGTGGACAACGAGAGCGTGGTCAGCGGCACGGATTTGCTGCCAACCTTCTGTCGCATGGCGGGTGTCGAGCCGCCGACGGGACTCGATGGACGTGATGTGACTCCCGTTTTCGAGGGCACTTCCGTCGAACGAGAGGAGCCCGTGTTCTGGGAATACCGATTCGGGTCCTGGGGCCGCCACATCCAGCTCAGTCTCCGCTACGCCATGCGCAAGGGCAGCTGGAAGCTGATGATGAATGCCGACGGCACGGCGTTCGAGCTGTTCGATCTGTCAAGCGATCTGAGCGAAACCGCCAACTGCGCCAAGTACGAGCCGGAGCTCGTCGAGTCCATGTCAAGAGAGCTGCTGGCGTGGGCACAGGGCCTGCCAAGTTGGGGCAAGGGAGACCAGGAGGGCCTTCGGGCCTACCCATGGCCCAAGCCGGGCCCCAGCACTGCTGCTGCAGATGTGCTGGCCATGGCAGAGTCATGCACCACGAGGTAGGTGCCGGGATCCGACAGATTGGCAGCTTCTCGGTTCCCATGACGGCAAAGACTGGACGGAACTCGATTCCAGGAGGAGCGAGCTGTGGTCCAAGCGCCTTGAGAAGGAACGCTCGACAGCTCTTATCTCCCATTATGCATTGCGGCGACTAACGCTCCCGACGGATCAATGTTGGGGCAGTCCCTGCACCTGGCGATAGGCGGTGGGGGAAACGCCGGTGTGACGCTTGAAGGCGCGTGAGAAGTGGTAGGGGTCGGGGTATCCGCAATTGGCGCCTATCGTTTTGGCCGGGAGTGCCGTTGTCGCTAGTTGGATGGCGGCGCTGCGCATGCGCGTCCGTGTCACATATTCGCCGGGAGGAACGCCGAGTGTGCGGGTGAAGAGGCGGCTGAAGTATACAGGGTGCAGGTTGACGCGGTGCGCCAGGGCTGCAACGGTGCAGTCGCCGGCGTAGCCGGAAGCGATGGCGTCCAGCGCGGGACGCAGTCGTGCCAGTGCGGTCACCTCCGGGACGAGCGATTTCCACTCAGCCGGAAAGAACGGGGCCGCCAGTGCACCCAGGCAGGCGAGCGCCATCGCCAGATCGCTGGGCCCGCTGCCCCGCATGCTACTCAGCATGGCCTCGAAGCGTGACGTGGTTATTCGGTCGGCCGGCATCGCACGTGGCTCGCCGCCCGCCAGCAGATCCGCCTCCGCCACGAGGAATGCGTTGAAGTGGACCCAATTGAGCTTCATGGGACCGAGAGCGCAATAGCGTGCCGGCACGCCGCCGGGGATTAACCACAGTTCTCCCTCGCCAAGAGCGTAGGTCCTGTTCTCTGTTCTGATCTCTATCTTTCCGGATTCAAGCAGATAGAGACGCGAGAAATCATCCCGGAACACATCTCGCCCGTAGTTGCCCCAACTGGCGGTGTAGTGCTCTCCCGCCCCCGAAGCCAGGCGCCACGTCAGTTCGCGTGTCCTGAACGCGGGTGCATCATGGATTTCCTTCTTTGTCATGGGGGTAGGTTATGAATATCCATCGATAAGTTGCAACAGGATATTGTCGATCATGCCTATATTACTGCATTCTTCTCCTGTTCGCACCAACAAGGGAGAGTCGGAAATGACAATATACCAGAAGAACCGTTATCTTGCATTGATGGGCCAGGCGCCGCGCCCTATTCCGCAGTGGGAGCATTGGTCATGTCCCGATGGCGAGAGCTACCTGACTGGGATTGACTTCTATGATCATCCCCGGCAGTGCCGCTTGCGGATGCAGGAACTCTATCCTCAGCTTCGGCTTGGCGTGCCGGAGTCTGATGATCCACGTCCTCGTCCCGAGGATCAGGAGGATCTCGGCAAAGGACGCTGGGGCGCCGAGAATCGCGATCACTGGCAGCAGCAGGATGCCTCGCACCGGTTCAAATCCGAAGAGGAGATGCTCGCGTTCAGTCCGTTGGAGCAGGCTGATTTCACGGGCTGGCAGGTTGTTGTTGATGGCGACTTCAGCAGCGAAGAGGTCATCTACGAGCGCTTCCGCAAGAACTATCCGGCGGAGTGGGGCGATCAGGCGCCTGAAGGGTATCCGGCTGAAGCATACTTCTACAACACGATGTTCATGTGGCCAATGCTGGTGTTCGGCTATGAGAACTTCATGAACCTCTGTCTGCTACCGGAGTTCGAGCGCATCATGGACGAATTCGCCGAAATCAACCGGCGCCTGTTTCGGGCATTTGCCAGGCTGCCGGTCAATTTCGTCGTTTGTCACGATGACATCGTGTTGACGCGAGGCCCGGTCTGTTCGCCGGAGTGGATGCACAAATACATCTTCCCGCGCTACGAAGAGTACTGGAGCTTGTTGAAGGAGGCCGGCAAGGAGGTCATCTTCATGGTTGATGGCTGTGTCGATGCCTACGCCGACGACGTGATCGCGTGTGGCGCCCGCGGCATCATCAGTGAGCCATACACCGATTACAAGGCGATCGCCCGCCGCCACGAAGGCAAGAATCTCTTCCTTGCGGGGGAGGGGGACAACCGCGTGTTGATGCGGAATGACCCCGCCGAGATTGAGGCCATGGTGGACTCCATGGTCGAGACCTCAAAGATGACGGGCGGCTACATGATGTGCGTCGGTAATCACATTCCGTTCAACGTCTCTCCCGAGGGAATCAAGCGCTATCTCGACCTTACTGCCGAGCGTTCTGCGTAGTGGTCGAGCAGTCGCTATCCGCTGATCTCTCCATCTCTGAAGCTACGCGATGTGAACGCGTTTGGTGTCGTGGGTGAATAGAGCTGAGAGGAGCCTGTTGGCGACAA
>CAZCDU010000210.1:0-6549 GCA_964497125.1 uncultured Victivallales bacterium
CTATGCCGGGGCCTCGACGGAGAGACCTTCGATCTGCTCTTTGAGCGCCATGAGATCCGTCATGAAGCGGTCCTGATGCTCACTCACGAAATGCCGGAACTGCTCCTGGTAGTACTGGATACCGTGCAGCAGGTTCTCTTTGAACTCCGCGTAGTAGGACAGCTTTCGCGACCGAATTCCCACCGAGAACCGGTCCAGTTCCTTGCACAAGTAGTCGACGTAAAGACCAAGCTCACGAATGAACATATGCGGGCGCTCCCCCTCGGTCAGAAGCGAGAGGCGACCATAGATGTGTCCGATCATCTCCTCCAGCGACGCCAGCCGCGAGAAGTATGCAATGTTGATGTTCGGACAAATTGATGTGCTTGCACGCGAGGTAACACCATGCTTCTGCGTTGCCCCTCCCCCAAGGTCATGACAGATGCACGCCTTGGCGAGAAGATCCTCTCGCATCACGGTCTTGGCATCTTCCCCAGCGTCACTCTTTTCAATCGCAGCCAGCTTCAGAGCCTGGTAACTCCGCGACGCATGACACAGGGGTTCATCGGAGAACTCCGGAAAGAGCGCCAGAAATCCTTTGGGACATGGGCTGCCTGGCTTGCCGTCGGCAATCCGTTCACGACGGCTCTCCTCGCTTGCAGATGTCTTGAGTGTCCAAAACGGGATACCCATCGGAGAACCATTGCCAAGCGCAACATCGTCCTCCGTGGCGGAACACAGTTTCTCCAAATGAGCGTCGTCGACCGAGGTCGCTTCCGGCACCAGCAGGAACGGTGTGGCCCAGCCTGTGCGGTCCATGCGATAGCACCGCAACATGGCTTGATTCTCGGCCGATGAGCCAATGCCGCCCTGTGCCGTGACGAGCATCTCGCGTGGCTCGCCCAGCGCAGATTCCCCTCGTGCCACGAGCCCTTTGGCGTACTCACGATGTAGGCGTTCGACCAGCTCATCTCGCTTGGCCTTGAACTCCTCAAGAATGGGGCCCATCAGCGTGCCTTTCGAGGCAAACGCGTGTCCACCACAGTTCAGCCCGGATTCGATACGGAACTCCGACACCCAGATGCCACGCTTCGCAAGAAAGCGCCCCTGGACCAGGGCAGACCGGTAATCGCTGACTTTAAGCGTCACCGTCTTGCGGGATACCCCCTGCTCATCCGGTAGAAAATCAGGAAACTCCGTCAGGTAGCCATAGAGATGCGTGTTCAAACCGGCTGAGAACACAATGGCCGAAGAAACATCACTGCGAGCGAACCCCCGGAGGGCCGCCATGGCATCGCTGAACTCCTGTTCAACAAGCCGGCCGTCGCGGTACGGAACGCGGTCGAGTTTCGTCATGACATTGACATCGATGCCGCCGGGAACCGCTGCCGCGCGGAGCGTACTCTGGAGTTCAGCTTGTCGCTCCTCGTCATCGCACTCGAGCATGTCGCGATAGATTGCTTTCAACGGTGACTCAGGCAGCAACTCGTAGTAGCGCGTTATTTCGCTACCCGCCTCAAAGGGGCTGGCCCGTAGTTCCACCGACTGCCTGGATACCTCTTCATGCACAAGGTTGAGATAGGACGTAATGCGCTTGGCCCGCGCGTCCTCATCGCGCTTGTCAACAGCCTCGTACGGACGCTCCAGTTTCTCACTATAGAAACGGCGCATCTGTTCAATCAGGATATCATCAACAAGCGAAATCACCGAGGAAATGCCATAGCGCGCAACATGTAGCGGAGAGTCTATGGTGAAGCCCGTTCCCATTACAGGAATATGGAACGTGTGGGCGCTTCCAGTCGAAGCCATCATGTGGAACCTTTGTATTCAGTGTTATTTCTCTACCGGAACAAGCATCTTCGGGGATAACCCTACTCTACGCAAGGGAAAAGGGCTGCGCCCGGTGCCGTCTACTGCTGAAAGAAAACCATAGTGACGGGAGGTATGGCCTCCTCCCGAAGCTGATCTCCGGGGACGATGCGACCGTCGCGAAAACGATAGAACGTGGACTCCGAATCCCACTTCTCGCCACAGATATCGAATGCGCTACGCTTTGCCGTCACATACCCGCCATGAACATAGCCGACAAGCATCCGCGTCTTGGGTGGCACCTTCTTCGCCTCGGCCGCACTTAGCTCGTGGCCCTGCTTCACACGACCGTCCGGCAGGAAATAGATTGTGGTTTGGTCCTGCATCTCATCCCCGGCAATGTCAGCAGCCGTACTCCCATCCCGGCCAATCGTCAGCATTCCCTCCGCCTCATTGGCGCTCTGTGTTTCAGAAAGAACCACCCGTGTTCCCGCCGGCATCACCTTCCAGTTGGAAATCTCATTGCCTCGACGTTCTTTGCCATCAGGAAAGATGTAGCGCGTCTCGGCGCTTCGGTATTTGTCCCGCGCAATATCCCAGGCCGACCGTTTCGCCGAGATCACCAACGCATCATCTCCCACGAACCGTGCAGCAGCCTGGATCTGTTCATTAGCACTGCCGTATAGGACCTTCGCCAAGTACGGATCTGCATTGACCAGGCGCTTGGCCTTCACGTCGGGATCGAACAGGGGCTGCTTCTGTAATCCGAGCCGGCTACGCACGGTACGTTTCGCAAACAGCATCCCGCAGCGCTTTCGCCCGCGGTGCGACCGTTTGTGCCAACGGTTTGGTGCGCCATAGGCAACCATGGAGTGCGTCAATACGCGCTCGTCCGGGATTGAGTAGATCTTCTGCAGGTCCCCAATCAACTCGCGCAACGCCGCATACTGGGCCGAGGTGATATCACGGTTATGGTAACCAACAACCTCAATGGCAACCGAGCATCGGTCCAAGTCCGTCTTGCCATGCCACATGCTGCGACCGGCATGTAGCGCAATGCGGCGTTTGTTTACAATACGATAGACGTGCCCGTCTGATCCCACGAGGTAGTGCGTTTCACCGTAGCGATGCACCTTGTTCAACGAGCCTTTCGTGGGGCCTTCCGTTGTGTGAAGCAGGATGTAGTCCGTTCGCTTCCGGATAGGACGCACCCGGTTGAACGGACTGTAATGGTCCGAGATCTGGAGTGCGGCCTGCGCACTCCATGCCCAGCTCATTAGCAAAAGTCCTATGACTCCTAACGTCTTCGTGACGGATCTCCTCTGGGTATCGGCTATGCGTCTGCAACCAGGTTGTCGGCGGTCATCTCGGCCGGAATCTCCAGCCCAAGAAGATGCAGCACGGTCGGGGCGATGTCGGAAAGTTTCCCACGCCCAAGCAACTTCCGGCTTCCCGCGTCTTTGGCCACGTAAATCAACTCGACAGGGCTCAGCGTATGACTGGTCTTGGTTAGACCTGTTTCCGGATCAACCATCTGTTCGGCATTCCCGTGGTCTGCGGTGATCAGAACATGCGCATCCAGCTCCAGACAGCGTTCGACAATCTTGCCAACACACTCATCCACGATCTCGATCGCCTGGCGGGCAGACTCGAATATGCCGGTGTGCCCCACCATGTCGCCATTGGCGTAGTTGACGGCCACGAAGCTGTAAGGATTATCCGCGAGTTTCTCCAGCAAGGCATCCGTCACGTTGTAGGCTTCCATCTCGGGATGGCTACCAAACAGTGCCGGATCGAAACGGGACGGCACATCAACCTGTTCCTCGCCGTCGTAGGGCGTCGTGGATTTTCCGTTGAAGAAGCTCGTCACGTGCCTGAACTTCTGCGTCTCGGCAATGCGCAGCTGGCGCAGACCCGCATCAGCGATGACCTCGCCCAGCAAGTTATCCATCGCGCCACCGGCCCCCATTGCCCCCATCATGTACTGCGTGAATTCGTCGTAGTACCGCGTTAGGCCGAGATACGTGACATCGCGCTTCGCCTTCAAGCTGCCGGCGTAGGAAGGATCGACGAAAGCAAGAGTCAGCTGAATCGCGCGATCCTGGCGGTAGTTTGTGTGCAGAACGCAATCGCCGTCGCCGATGCCCTCAAAGCCCGCGATACAGTGCGGCACGATGTACTCGTCCACCATCTCCGTACCATCCGGCGTTTTGTCGTTCGCGTATGACGTTTCAACGGCCTCCTCGGCGGAAGCCGCAGCACGACCTTCGCCAACCACCAGACAGTGATAGGCCGTATCCGTCAAATCCCAGTTCTGCGAGCGGTCCATGGCGTAGTAACGCCCCATCACGGTGCCGATGCGACAATTACCGACCTCGTCCATGACGCGGTTGAGTTTGGCAACGTACTCCATCGTACTGCGGGGAGGCGTGTCCCGCCCATCCAGGAACGGATGAATGACAATTTCACCCTCCGGGTACTCCTCGCGTGCACGGTGCATGATCTTGAACAGATGCTCCTGGTGTGCGTGCACCCCCTCATCCTGCAGCAATCCGAGGAGATGCAGGCGGCTGCCATTGCTTTTCCAGTTGGCGACGAGGTCACGCCAGCGGTCGACTTCAAACAACTCACCCGTGCGTAGGCCGTCGTCAATGCGCTTCAGCTCTTGAACCACGATGCGGCCGGCACCCATATTCAGGTGCCCGACCTCGCTAGACCCCTGGTAACCGTCGGGCAGTCCAACAGGCTCCCCGGAACAATCCAGTTCGGTCCACGGATAGTTGGCTTTATAGGAATCAATATTGGGTGTCTTCGCGGCCAGAACGGCGTTGCCTTCCTCGCCTACATTAAGCCCCCAACCATCCCGAATAATCAAAACTACCGGTCTCACTGTCACATCCTTTCCAATCGGCACAAAAAAGCCGCAGTTCTCGCTGCAATCGAAGCGCACATTGAATCGAAAGCCTTTGCTCTGGGCAAGCACTTTAACAACTCCCCTACGCACTTTACAAAGTCAGGTGGCCTGCGTACGCTGTCTTCCATCATGCGCGAACCAACCGACAAGATTCTCTCGCGAGAAGCCATGCAGACCGTCCGCAGCGAAATGCGTGACGCGGGCAAGACGCTCGTCTTCACAAACGGCTGTTTCGACATCCTGCATGCCGGGCATATCGACTACATCGGGTTTTCGCGACGTCAGGGCGATGCCCTCATCGTCGGGCTCAACTCAGATGCATCCGTGAAGCGTAGCAAAGGCGACAGCCGCCCCATCAACAACCAGGATGATCGGGCCTACGTATTGGCCGCCCTGGAGGCCGTCGATTATGTCGTGATCTTCGATGAGGACGAACCCGCACCACTGATAGCCGACATCATCCCCGATATTCTCGTGAAGGGCGAGGATTGGGCTCACTACGTCAGCGGCCGCGAAACGGTCGAGGCTAACGGGGGCAAGGTTGTCCTGGCCAAACTTGTTGAGGGCCGTTCCACAACAAATGTCATTGATCGTATTCTGTCGACAGGAGCTTGAACGATGAGCACAGCGACTTCTTCCCCCTCGGTTATTGTCACAGGCGGCGCCGGACTCATAGGCTGCAATCTCATCGCAGCACTCAATTCGCGCGGGGTTACCGATATCCTGGTTGTGGACCGGCTCAATCATCCGGACAAAGCAACCAATCTTGCCGCCGTCAAGTATGCTGACTTCATGGACAAAGCGGATTTCAGGACCCATTTCCTCACAAACCAGCAGGAAGCCGTCACCACGGTCTTTCACCTGGGCGCTTGCAGTTCGACAACGGAGACGGACGCCGATTATCTCAACGACAACAATCTGCTCTATACCCAGCAGCTTTGTGAGTGGAGCCTGGCGAACGGCGCACGCTTCATCTATGCCTCCAGCGCGGCCACCTATGGTGACGGCGCCCTGGGATACGATGATGACGATGCGCTCATCACGCAGCTGAAACCGCTGAATCTCTATGGTCAGTCCAAACAGGACTTCGATGTCTGGGCCCTGGAACGGGGGCTGTTGTCCAGGATTGTGGGTCTCAAGTACTTCAATGTCTTCGGGCCTTACGAGAATCACAAAGGCGAAATGCGGTCGGTTGTCAACAAGGCCTACCAGCAGATTTTGGACACCGGGGAACTGAAGCTGTTCCGGTCACACCGGCCTGACTACGAGGACGGGAAGCAGGAGCGTGACTTCGTCTACGTGAAGGACGCGGTTGCCGTCACGCTCTTCTTCCACGACCACCCCGAGGTATCGGGCTTGTTCAACTGCGGTACCGGGTCAACGCGCACATGGCTGGATCTCGCCCACGCGATCTTCGCCGCCATGGAGCGAGATCCCAACATCGTCTTCGTGGATATGCCGGATCACCTGCGAGACAAGTACCAGTACCATACGCAGGCCAACACGCAGAAACTGCGCGCGGCAGGCTATTCAGCCCCCTTCACGTCCATCGAAGATGCGGTGAAGGACTACGTCCGCAACTACCTGATGTAGGCGTCTCGCGCCAGGAAAAGAGGCGAGTGAGGTGTTAGGGGCAACGCAGCCCCGAGTGGACTCGGATCATACAGGGGTGAAACTGGGCGAGAGGGCGCTTGCCACTCGGAGAGTGGCGCGTACTGGAGTAGCCCCCACTCTCCGAGTGGTAGGGCTCGAGGGCAAGCGGGGTAACGGCGTGAAGTTTCAGGTCAGCGGAGCCACCGGCGTCGTTCCTCCGCCGGATTATACAGGGGTGAAACTCTTGCTCTCAA
>CAZCDU010000211.1:0-6525 GCA_964497125.1 uncultured Victivallales bacterium
TAAGGTAAATATATGATAAAAGATGACGCAAAAAAAGAACGTGAATCTCACCAGAATGTATCCACCGGTAAGAGGGTCATGTGGGGGATGGGTGGATTTACCGATCATATCATCATATACGGAACGGTAAGCCTGGTAAGCGTCATTTACGTCAATGGACTTCATTTCAGTGCTGCAATGGTCGGCCTCGCGGTGGCGCTGCCTCGAATATTCGATGCCATATCTGATCCGGTTATCGGTTATCTGTCCGACAATACACGATCTCGTTGGGGACGGCGGCGTCCCTGGATGCTGGCCGGCTTGATTGTATCGGCTGTTTTAACCATGACGATCTGGCACCCTCCGGCGTCTGCCGGCCCGAATGGTGACGAATGGATCTGGTCTATATTCATCTATCTGGCCGTTATGATCAGCCTTCTTTATGCGGTGGGTTATACCATGTTCAACGTTCCTCATATTGCCATGGGGTACGAGATGACCACAGACTACGATGAGCGTACCCACCTCTTCAAATGGCGACAGCTTATCTATTCAGGTGCCGGATTTCTGACTCCCTGGCTGCTGCCGCTATGCATGCTGGTGGAAGGCGATAAGGCCCAGGCCCTGAAAGGGTCTGAAGGTGTCCTTCTTGTCAGTGGCGGTGTTGCAGTATTTATCCTTCTATCGGGACTACCCTCGGTCCTTTTTTGTAAGGAGGGGACCACTGTCCATACGCCAAAAGAAGAAAAAGTCCGCTTTCTCGATGCGATAAAGTTCACGCTGCACAACAAGCCTTTCTGGCTGATTGTAGTAAGCAATTTCATATCCAAGTTCTGCATGGCCGTGACCGGTATATTCTTCATGTATGTCTTTCTCTACTACATCAGCAAAGGCGACCAGAAGGTAGGGGCGGCCTATATGGCCATCTTTTTTAACTCCATCAACATCACCTGCCTTCTGGCAATGCCCTTTATCGCCAAGCTTGCGGGTTATCTGGGAAAGAGACGGTGCCTGCTGACGCTGTTGGTCATGAGTTCCATCGCATATTTGAGTCTTTACCTCACCTTCACCGACAGTGCCGGCGCCTATATGACCACAACGCTTCCCTTTATGGGCGAGGTCTCCATGCAATGGCCCTGCCTGATTACCGGCATCCTGATTGGTATATTCACCAACACCATGCCCATGATCAACAACTCCATGCTTGCTGATGTATGCGATCTGGATGAGCTCAACTCCGGCCATCGCCGCGAAGCATTCTTCAGCGCAGTATTCAGTACCGCCGATAAACTGGCACTTGGGGTTGCCATGGGCTTGCAGGGATTCCTGCTGGCGGCATCCGGGTTTGACAGCAAACTGGATATCCAGGATCCGGCCACCATCAAGTTCTGGTTACTGGCACTGGTCATCTCTCAACCGGTAGGCTTCCTGATTGCTATGACGGCCATCTGGTTCTACCCCTTGACCAAGAAGCGATGTCAGGAAATCCGTAACGAAATCGACGCCAAGTCAACGGCACCATCTGATAATGAAGGAGCTGTGTAATGGATCATCTACAGAAAATGCTTGCGTCACTCGACGGCAGGTTGACTCCGGTTCTGCGACGGTACGATCGGAACTGCCTGAAAGAAGAAACCATAGCTGAAGCTGATCAGCAGGTCTCCTTTGGCGGAGCCCAATGGCAGTCGGCTGTGAACGTCTCAGAAAACAAAGTGGGCGATACCGGATATTTGGAACTGGAGGTGACCTTTAAAGTAGTATCCGGGAGTATTGATTCTGCCGGGGTTGGCGTGGCCTTTGAGTTTGCCGGCTGGCAGGATGATAACTACACAATGCTACCCTGTGCGGTCTACAACGGAAACGATTTCGATACCTATGACACCTCGTACCCGCCCATGTGGAAGGATACATCACAATTCCGACCTGATATGCCGTCGACCACGACCCCTGTCCCCCAATTGAGCAAGGATTCGGCTCGCATTGAGCAGACCACCGGCGATACATCCGTTCCCTGTATGGGATTCTACTCCCCTTCACAGAAGCAAGGCTTTCTACTCTTTGCCGAGCAGGGTTCCCGCTTCGGCAACCATGGCCTTACGGTAGAGCGTTGCGGAGAGGGTTCATGCCGATTTCTGGTGAATGCTCCCTCGGTGCGGGAGTTTCACCATAATCACTGCAAAAAGCCGACCCCCAGCGACGATCGTGGTGTCGCCTGGTCAGAAGGTGACGAAATCATCCTCAAGCTTGTGATAGCAGCTTTTGAAGCGCCACAACTGCAGGTGCTGTTCGACCGCTTTTGCGATCTTCGCAAGTGCTCTCTCTATACCTCTGAACCCCGCTGCGAACTTCCTTACAGTGCAGGCTGGAAAATCATCGAAGAGAAATACAACCGCGACAACTGGGTGGAAGAGGATGGTTTCTACAAACTGGCTCCCAACTTCCATACCACCTTTGAGACCGCAAATAAACCACTCTGCTTTCTCTGGCAGATTGGCTGGGTAGGCGGCGGCATCATGACGCTGCCGATGCTGGCACAGGGGAGTGCCGAGACCCGTGCCCGAGCGATGCGTAACCTTGAGATGATCTTTGAGAAGACACAAGCTCCATCCGGATTCTTTATGGGGCTGGGCGACGGCCAAAAATTTTACAGCGACGGGGTAGACACCCCTTACAAGCACAACCTGCACATGGTGCGCAAAAGCGGTGACTGGCTCTATTTTGGTATCAAACAACTCGATCTGCTCATGAAGCAGGGTGTGGAAGTCCCCGAGTCCTGGAACAACGCTCTCAAGAAACTCGCCGATGCATTTGTCCGTTTATGGGAACAATCCGGCCAGTTTGGTCAATGGGTCGATATTGAGTCCGGAGAACTGCTCATTGGCGGTTCAGCATCCGGTGGTATTATTCCAGGTGCACTGGTACTTGCTTCTGAGTTTTTTAACGATAACAGGTATCTGCAGGTAGCCGAAGCTTCTGCAAGAAAATATTACCAGGACTTTGTCCTCAAAGGGATCACCACAGGTGGTCCGGGAGAAATTTTATCTGCTCCGGATTCTGAAGCCGCTTTTGCTCTGGTGGAGTCTTTTGTGGCTCTTTTGGAGAAAACCGGATCGACTGAATGGGCTAAAGCCGCCAAAGCGATGGTTCGGCAGGCTGCTACCTGGGTAGTTTCATACGATTATACCTTCCCTGCCGATTCGTCACTTGGGCAGGATGATGCCCGCAGTACCGGCGCGGTATGGGCCAACATTCAGAATAAACATGGCGCACCGGGTATCTGTACATTTTCTGGGGATTCTCTGTTCAGGCTTTGGAGATTGACGGGCGATCAAGTGGCTCTCGATCTCATAAAAGATATTGCTCATGGAATCCCTCAGTACCTGTCCCGTGCCGATCGTCCATTAAGCTCACACATGCAGCCGGGCTGGATGTGTGAGCGGGTAAATCTCAGTGACTGGGAAGGTCCTGATGGCGTCGGTGGCTCACTCTTTGGATCCAGCAGTTGGCCAGAGACGGCGTTTATGCTGACGACTTTGGAAATCCCGGGAATCTACATTCAGCCTGATACCGGCCACGTCACCGTTTTTGACAATATCGAACTCGAGTCGCTTGAGCACGAGGGAGCAGCAGTCACCCTGAATCTTTACAATCCCACATCCTTTGATGCTGAGGTAAAGGTCCTGGTTGAATCGGCCCGCAATGCGAAAGACGCCCTAACGCTTAATGCCAACCAAAGTTGGCAAGTAGTATCCATTCCCAAGGGAGCACGTCTACAACTGAAATCAGATTCTTTAAATATAATCCCTAAAAATAATAAAGCAGAATAGCATGATAATCCACAAGATAAAAACCACCTTCACGATAACTGCACTGGCCATTGCCGGTCAATTATCAGCGGCGGAAACGTTCTACGTCGCCCCCAACGGAAAAGACACAAACCCGGGAACCCTAAAGAGCCCCTTTGCCACCATAACCCAGGCCCGGGATGCGGTGAGGAAGGTCAATAAAGATTCAAAAGAATCCGTAGTCGTGAATATACGAGGTGGCGTGTACCACATCAAAGAGAGCATCCGTTTTGATCACCGTGACAGCGGCCCAGACGGCCAGTATATCACGTACCGGAACTACAAGGATGAAAAACCTGTCATCATTGGTGGGGTGCCCGTAACAAACTGGGAGCCGTATAAAGACGGCATCATGAAAGCCAACATTGGTAAAGACATTGAGTTTTGGTCTTTACTTGTCGATGGGAAGCTTGCCTCAATCGCTAAGGAAAACAAATGGAAGCAGCCAAAGTCGATCCGTAACGTTCAGGCCTACTATCAAGGCGCATGGATGTCTGAATACCTTAAAATCAAGTTGAATGACAAGAACCAGCCTGTCAGCGATTATCCCAAAAGCCAATTCAGCGGAGGATTACGTCACTACCGTGGCGATGTTGAGTTTATCAATGAACCTGGAGAATGGGCGGTAAATTCTGATGCCGGATATCTCTACTACTATCCTAAAAACAAAAAAGAACTGGATGCTGTTATCCGCCCAACGGCCAAGAGCGTCTTTACTTTCAAGGGTGAAAGTGGCAAGCAGCCAGTCAGCAACATAAAAATCCAGGGACTGGAAATACTCTTAACTGACTTTAATGCCAGCATGCCCTGTTACAGTGGAACAACAATTGATGGGTATGAACGTCAAAATGCCGACTACCCGGAAACGCTTCGTACGTCGCTTATTCTGATGGAAAACGCCAAGAATATTCAGGTTCTTGACTGCGATCTCCATGATGCACCCCTCCACGCAGTCTCCCTGTACGGTTGGGCACAGAACAACACGGTATCCGGCTGTAAAATGACAAACCTCGGCTACAGCGGAGTCTACCTAGCCGGCCTGCTGCTTCATAAAGACAACAGCGAAGTGATCAATAAAGCCAACATCATCAGCAATAATGAAATCTCTAATATCATGGCAACCGTGAATCACGCAACAGGTGTGCAGATTTATCAGAGCGCTGAGAATATTATCGAACACAACCTCATTCATCAGTCACGACGTTATGGGATCTCGCTGAAAGGAGCCCGTTATGGCGTACGGGGTTCTGTGGGCTTGGGACACGTGAAGTTTTCTGACTGGGATAAATATATACACTCCAACAAAAATATATTTCGCTACAACTACATGTATGACCTTGGTGCCGATTCTGCCGATGGCGGGGGTATCGAGTGTTGGGGAGGAGGCCGTGGCAATATCGTTGACAACAACATCATCATAAACGCTTACACGGGAGGCCCCAAGGGCGGATGGCGCGGACATAGTATCTTCCTGGACGATGGTTCTGATTACTGGACAATCAGGGATAATATTGTCTATGACACGAAGACACCAGCAGTCAATGCTCAGCTCATGTCAAAAGGTGTCGATAATCTGATTTATAACAATGTATTTGATGCAAGTTTGTCTGAACACGGAGTAGCTAACCTTGACCCCTATATTGAACCGGCGAGAAAGCTGTTCTTCTATAACAATATCATCTACAGCGATCATGCACAAAAAGTCCATGGCGATGGAGGTGTGCATGGTAACGGAGCAGACCGCCTGGCCTTCCGTTTTGGAAATATCAGCTCCCTTGGCGAGATGGACTACAACATCTACTTTAACAAGCAGGGGAAATTTAACTTTCCAAAAGGGGGAAGTTCACTAAGCGCCTGGCAGGATGCGACAAAGAAAAAAAATGCCGACCAAAACAGTAAGATTACGGACCCGCATTTTATCAACGCCAAAGAACGTGATTACCGTCTAAAAGAGAACTCTCCTGCTTTGGCGATGGGGATGAGATCCATTGATACCAGTAAAGTCGGCCTGCTCAAAAGTTTCTCCTTTTCACCAAAGAATGGCAAACTGCACCGTGTGTTCCTTAAGAGCAAAGGTCATGATACATACCTGGAAGCCAAGCCCGGTAACACGCTGCAGACAAGTATAAGCGGCAAGACGAAAAAATGGTATGAGGCCGATCTTTCATCTGCCAAACTCACCTACACTAGTAGCGCCCCTGCCATAGCGTCAGTTGACAGTAAAGGATTGGTGACTCTGAAGGGCACAGGTCGGGCTGTCGTTACTGCAACAGTCTCCAGCAATGGCATTGATAAAAGCGACGACCTGGTGATCTATTCGGGAGTCAAAAGTCCTCATGCCTCCGCTGCTGCGATACAAAAAGAGATGCTTGAGAGATTCAACTCCACCCCGAAAGCTGTTGCCGGCCGAATTGAGGCGGAATCATTTAGTAAGAAATCCAAGGGAATGCGTATTGAAAGCAACGATCAAAGTGCCCATATCGGATATATCGAAAACGGTCACTGGATTATGTTCGAGGGCATGGAGTTCCCTGAGGGAATCAAAACGTTTACGGCTTGGGTAGCATGCGGCAATAACAATGGCGGCACCATTGAGCTCAGGCTGGGCAGCACAAGCGGCAAACTGCTCGGATCCTGTCGTGTGGAACCTACTGGAGGATGGGCTAACTGGGAGAAGATGTCCAGCGAGGTAAGTGGCCTG
>CAZCDU010000212.1:0-6379 GCA_964497125.1 uncultured Victivallales bacterium
TCGGTTTCAACGATCGTGCCGGCCGTAAGCGGAGACCCGTTCAGGCGTGTGCAGAGACGCTTGCCGAGCAGTTCACGGCTGATGGCGCAAACATCTTCCCGACGATAGAACTCGACGGGGAGCGTGGTCACGAGAAACGCCTTAGAAGTGGAAGTTGATGCCCACGCCGGCGCTGGTTTCCTCGAAGTGCTGCACTTCCAGGTCCAGAACGATGGTGTCCATGAAGAAAATTTCCATTCCTATCACGGCACCCATATCGTCTTCGGCCTCGAAGTCATCACTGACGTACTGGGAGAAGAGGGGGCCGAAGTAGAGGGCAATACTCTCCGGGGCAAACAGTTTGTAGCTCGTTGTGTGGTTGACCAGCGCCATCGTAAGGGCCACTGACATCTCGTCCCACTCCATCTCTCCCGCACCGTTGTCCGCTTTGTTGCGAGTGAACTGTCCGCCCAGATTGAGGCGAAGGGTGTCTTCCATTGGGGCCGGTTCGCGGATGAAGTGGTTCAGAAGGTTGGCGCGAAAACCAAAGCCGAATTCGCTCTCTCCGTCAGAGGATGGGTTGTTTCCGAATTTCACGTCGCTCTGTCCGCCCACGGCATAGAGGGTTAGCCAGCGTACAATGTCCACGCCGAAATATCCCTGGACCTTCTGAGATTTCAGAGTTTCAACCGCTCCGGTGCCCTTCCACCTGATTTCCCGCTCTGTTTCCGTGCTGTACAAGCCCATGCTCAGCCGAGATAGATCTCGTCCCCTGACGGCATAGTCAAAGGCTTCGTTACTGCTGCCGATTGGCACAGCATAGGTGGATAGTACTGTTGCTAGAAGAGCGCCTACGATGAACAGAGTGGAAGTAAGTTTTTTCATGGGGTTCATACTAAGGTTTGCGATTGGCCGTATTCAAGCTTATATTCAGGGCCGAAAAATGAAGAGGCATTGACGTTCCCGTAAGTGAGAGGACGAAGCATATGTTGCGCCCAGTATCCCTACTCCTGATCTGTTGCCTGCCTGTCGCGGGCTGTTTTCCGACGCAAGCACCAGAACGGCTTCCCGTTCATAAGACCGTGACGGCAGCCGCTTCGGCCGAAGAATCCTATCACCTTGATTTGTCTGGTGCCGGCCTGAAAGCGATTCCTGCCGACCTTACCTCGCTTCGCGGCATGGCGAAGTTGACGCTCCGGGGCAGTAGTCTCGGGAGTCTGCCTGTCGGCCTGGGTGACCTGAGTGATCTTCCCTGGTTGGATATGGGAAATGCAGGCGTCTCGGCACTGCCGGCTGATATTGGCCGAATGAAGACGCTGACGACGCTCTATCTCAGCGACAACAAACTCAAGACCCTCCCAGGAGGCATCGGCGAGCTGGAGAATCTCAACTACCTGAACCTTGACCGCAATCAACTCTCAGAACTTCCGCGTGAGATCGGGCACCTGGCGAATCTGAAATGGCTTCGTCTGAACCGCAATCAGCTCACGGTGCTGCCGGATGAAGTTGGCTGGCTTGCAAATCTTGAGCGGCTCTATGCCCGGCACAACAAGCTGACGGCCCTTCCCGGCGATCTTACCAAGCTTTCGAAGCTCGAATGGCTGCTTCTAGAAGGAAACAACATTCCGGAGGAAGAGCGCACCCGCATTCGCGAAGCACTTCCGAATTGCGAAGTGGTCTTTTAGCCGTTGATCTTCGGGTCCCGGCCTCCCCGGGGACTGCCGTCGCCGTGCGTCGGTACGGCCAACGCTATATCGTGATTACAAAGGAAGGACTTCTAAATGCGCGTTCTGTTTCTGGACTTGGATACGCTGCGCCCTGACCACCTGGGGTGCTATGGCTATCACCGTGATACGAGCCCGAACATCGACCGCATTGCGGCGAATGGTGTGCGATTCGAGAACTACTACACACCCGATGCGCCTTGCCTGCCTGCTCGCGCCGCATTGGTTTCCGGCCAGTTTGGCATCCACAATGGCGCGATTGGTCACGGTGGCACGGCCGCCGATATGCGGCTGCAGGGCGAGTCGCGCAACTTCCGAACGGAGTTTGCAAACAACTCGCTCTGGACGACCTTTCGCAAGGCCGGCATGCAGACTTGCTCAATCTCGCCCTTTGCCGAGCGCCACTCCTCCTACTGGTTCCTGGCCGGATTCAATGAGATGCACAACCACGTTGGCAAAGGCGGCGACGAGTCGGCTGAGGAGGTTACGCCCACGGTCCTGAAGTGGTTGGACGACCATGCGGATGAGGACAATTGGCTCCTGCATGTGAATTACTGGGACCCTCACACGCCTTATCGCGCTCCTGAGAGTTTCGGCAATCCTTTTGAGAACGATCCATTGCCCGAATGGCTGACCGAAGACCGGCTTACCGAGCATGTCCAGCTTGCGGGGCCACATACGGCACGTGATAACGGGATGTATACCGGGAAGGACAACCCGGACTATCCGCGGCAGCCCAACGACGTAAAGGACATGCAGCAGCTTCGTCGCTGCATCGACGGTTACGATTGCGGTATTCGTTTCATGGATGAGCATATCGGCATGATTCTCACCAAACTTGACTCCCAGGGCGTGCTGAATGACACGGCCATCATCGTGACGTCGGATCACGGTGAGAACTTCGGCGAGCTGGGTGTCTATTCCGAGCACGGCACGGCCGACGACATCACCTGTCGTATTCCGATGATTATCAAGTGGCCGGCAGGCAAGCGGGGGCATGTGGACAGTGGTTTCCACTATAACATCGACTTGGCTCCAACGATGGCTGAATTGCTTGGAACACCGGCGTGGGACAAGTGGGATGGCAGGAGCTATGCGGCATCGCTGACCTCAGGTGAGGACACCGGCCGTGATGGCCTCATCCTCAGCCAGGGGTGTCACGTCTGCCAGCGTTCGGCCCGTTGGGACAACTGGCTCTACATGCGCACCTACCACGACGGTTTCCATCCGCACTTCGGCGAAGAGATGCTGTTTGATATTGCTGCCGACCCGCACGAGACGACCGATCTTGCCGAAGCCCGGCCGGATATGCTGGCCGAAGGCCAGAAGCGTTTGGCGACGTGGCATGACGAGATGATGCAGTCCATGCCGTTCGGTTACACGACGGATCCGATGGAGACCGTGTTGGCTGAGGATGGCCCTCAGCATGCCCGCATTGGCTATGTTCCACTCAAAGCCTATGGTCAGCGTTTGCGCGACACCGGCCGCGGGCATTTGATTGAGAAGATCAAAGCGCGGCATCCCAAAGCTGAGCTGTAGGACCGGCTAGAGCGGTTTAAGTAATGCCACAGCCTTCCGGCAAGCTCCCTTCCGTTACGCCCGGGCACAGGCTCCCCGATGAGAATAGGGGAAGCCTGTCCTACACGGTCTTCACGACATCTGGAGTTGTAGGACGGGCTTCCCGAGTCCCCGAGGGAGCCTGTGCCTCTGGCCACAGGTTCACCTAAACCGCTATGGCTCCCCGGGTACGCTGCGCTTCAATGGTCGTTCGCAAGAGGAACGAATGAAGGTTACCGCTTGTCTTCGACCTGCGGCACGACATCGCATGTTTCCATGTACCAATACAGCATGCGGTCACGCAGGGCAGTCAGGACGTCGGCATAGGCGGGGTCGTCAATGACGTTGTTCTCTTCCAGCGGGTCCTTCACCAAGTCATAGAGTTCATCCTGCTCATAGAGACGTTGTGTGTACTTATGCGTTTTGGTGCGACACATCGCGGCCTTGGTGTGGTGGACTCCGTCGTCAGAGATCTGCAGGCGAATCCGTGGCGAGTAGAGACCAAGTCCGCCTTTACCGGCAGCCCCGCGGGCGCTCGGTAGCTCCATGGCCTGGGGTTCGCCAATTCGCCTCCCGCCCTCACAGAAGACGGCATCCCGATGTTCATCGGTCTCTCCGGCGAGCAGCGGGAGCAGGCTCTTGCCGAAGTGGTCATAGCCCGGATCAATTCCGGTCAGCGCGTAGACCGTGGCAGAGAAGTCGACCAGCTCCACCAGGGCATCGCGAACGCCGGGCTTCACTGGCACGTTGGCCGGTGGCTTGACCATAAAGGGCACGCGACTCAGGCAGTCCTCAAAGGTGTTCTGTGTTTTCTCGACGAGACCGTAGTCGCCGGTGAAGTCTCCATGGTCTGAAAACAGGAATACGGCGCTATCATCGTACATGCCCGCTTCGCGCAAGGCATCGGAAAGCAGCCCGAACTGATGGTCCAGTCGTGCGCACATGCCGTAGTAAGTGGCTCGCAATTCGGTCCACCGATCCTCCGTCCAGCCCTCCAACCCCTGGTTCTTGCAGATACCTTTCAGCAGCGATGGCTTCCCCTCCCAGTTCTCAGGGTGTTGTGCACGCCTCGGAATCTTGCTGCGTTCTGTCACGCTATACCAGGGCTCCTCAACACAGTAGGGCGGGTGGGGGTAGCTGATGGGCAGGTAGATGCAGAGCGGCATGTCGCCCTTGTAGCTCCGAATCTTATCGATGGCGCCGAGGACCATGGACCAGTCTCCATCGCAGTAGGCCGCTTCGTTGCCTTTGTCCAGTTTGCCCTTCATAAAGCTGAAGAAGTTGTCGCCACCCGGTTCGCCACGCCAGGAAAGATCACCGCCATGTGTCCCTTTGCGCGGAGTCAATCCCCAGCGGGCATGGTCCTCCGCCGATGCATGAAAACGCTCGTGACAGTACTGATCAACCGGCTCCTGGCCCGGCGTGAGATCGTTCTTGCCGCCCCACCAGACGTAGTAGCCGTTGTCCTTGAGAATCTTGAGCAGGTTCGGCTCATCGTGCTCCGGGTGGAGCATGTGAAACATGGTGCGATGCCCCCGTACATGCGGGTACCATCCGGTCATGAAGCTACAGCGGCTCGGTGTGCAGACCGTGTTCTGGCAGAAAGCCTGTGAGAAAGACACTCCCTCGGTCTCAGCAAAGCGGTCCAGGTTCGGTGTCACCGCAGCCGGATTTCCATGACATCCCATGACATCGCTACGCCATTGGTCGGGGTTGAATATGATGATGTGGGGCTTCTTTGTCATGACGTGGGATGGTCGCACACCTGCTGCCGCCGATCAAGGTTCCTGCCGAACTCGGGCCTCCGAATGCGGAGCGCGGAATGAACGTGAGAGGCCGGGGGGGACCACGGTATAGACGGGGCGGCCGGCGTGCGTTAGAGTCGTGGAAATCGAGGGGGGATTGCGGATGTCGAAAGTAGAACATGTCTTTGGGCCCTTGCTCATGATTGCCTGTGTTCTGGGCTCTGCCCTTGTTGCCGGTTGCAACCCGGACATACGGGTACGGCAGATGAACTATGAGGGGTGGCAGGCCGTGGAGCTCGATAACGGTCTTCTGCGGGCCGTCATGGTGCCCGATATTGCGCGCGTAATGTCGTTGCAACGAACCGATGGCCCCGACCTCTTCTGGCAGGACGCATCTCTGTTTGGCAAAACCGCAAACATGTCTGCCGATCAGTTTCAGAACTTCGGTGGATCCAAGCTCTGGGTGGCACCGCAGACTGGGTGGGGCAGGGACTGGCCCCCAGTCCATGCTGCATTGGATCGCGGCGCACTCGAGACCACCATTGCTACTGATGGTGCGCTACAGCTTCGCGGCATGGCGTGTCCCGTCGCGGGCGTACGGCTGGATCGACAGCTGGCGTTGGACTCCGGTACAGCCACCCTCAATCTCGAGTACAACATGCAGAACACGACAACGTCGAACGTCGCATGGGGGATCTGGCAGGTCATCCAGGTGAAACCCGGTGGACGCGTGCTCATCCCCGCACCGGAGGGTTTCCGGGTATGGGATAAGGCCGGCTGTGATTACCTGCGCCACTGGACACGAGAAAAGGATCTCCTTGTCCTTCATCACTCAGACCAGAACGGCAAGATCTCCGCGATCAGTTCTGAGGGTTGGATTGCCTACGAGAAAGGCGGCGAAGTGCTGATTCTCGAATTTCCAGCCGACACCACTGCCCTCTATCCGGATCAGCAGGGAAGCCACGAAGTCTACTCCAACGCCGGTTACATCGAGCTCGAACACGTTACCCCACTTGCGAATCTTGCCCCTCGAGAGACCGTCTCAACAACCGAGCGTTGGCATCTCCTCTCGCTCAAAGGTGCGCAGCTCACCGATCGCGAATTGGCCTCTCGCATACGAGACCACCTCGCAGAATGAGACGGTAGAATCATAATTGGCGCGTAGCCAAAGCCACCCCATACCCCGCCATGATCCGGGAGGATAACAGGATAGTGGAACGCGGATTTGCCAGGCGTATGGACTGGCGAACCGACGCATGGATTTGAGTTGAGTTTGCGGCAGTCGTTAGCTACTGTTCATGTCCCGCACGAAATTCCATCGGAGGGATGGCAGAGCGGACGAATGCATCGGTCTTGAAAACCGACGACCCGCAA
>CAZCDU010000213.1:0-6357 GCA_964497125.1 uncultured Victivallales bacterium
ATGGAAGTCTCTTCCCATGCACTCGTACAGCGCCGCGTTTCTGGTGTTGAGTTCGATGTTGCTGTCTTCACCAACCTGACGCGTGATCATCTCGACTACCACAAGACCATGGAGGCCTACTACGAGGCCAAGGCTTTGCTCTTCCGAGGGCTGGCGCCTGCGGCGACTGCCGTTATCAATGCTGAGGGAGAGTGGGGGCAGCGGCTGTGCCGGGATGCATTACCGTGCCGCGTCCTAACCTATAGCATGGATGGCGACGCGGACGTCACGGCGGAAGGGGTCGTCGTCGACATCGAGGGATGCACGTTTACGGTCAAAACCCCGTGGGGCACCCAGGAGGTCCAACTACAACTGTTGGGACGCCACAACGTGAGCAATGCCCTGGCCTGCATTGCCGCGTGTGGGGTGCTGGGAGTGGACCTGCCCGATATGGCCCGTGCGTTGGAGCGCCTGACCTCAGTCTGTGGTCGGCTGGAGCCAATCCGCGCCGGTCAGCCCTTCTCTGTATTCGTTGACTATGCCCACACGGATGACGCCCTCAGTCATGCCCTGATGACGGTGCGTGAGTTGACGGCGGGGCGCGTGATTGTCGTTTTCGGCTGTGGCGGGGACCGTGACCGCACGAAACGGCCAGTTATGGGCGAGGTGGCGACACGCCTTGCGGATGTGGTTGTGGTTACATCTGACAACCCAAGAAGTGAAACCCCATCAGCCATCATCGACGATATACTCTCAGGCGTCGATGCTTCCGCAGCGCAGATCGAAACGGTCGAGGACCGCGCGTTGGCTATTGAGAAGGCTTTGGCCTTGGCAGAAGCGGGGGACACTGTCCTCATCGCCGGCAAGGGGCACGAGACCTACCAGGAGTGTAGTTCCCGCACGATTCCATTTGATGACCACGAGGTCGCGTTCGCCGCTCTCAACGCAAACCGGGGCCTGTCCCTTCACAGCCCGAAGGATGCAGCCTAATGCCCGTATTCAACCCAGAGCTATTGGCAAAGCAGTGTGATGGCAAATGGGAACCCCATGCCCCGGCCATGATTGCGGGCATATCAAACGACACGCGAACGCTATCAGCCGGTGCTCTTTACGTTGCGATTCGGGGGGAGAATTTCGACGGCCATGCCTTCATATCAGATGCTTTTGATAGAGGTGCTGCCGGGGCTATGGTGGCCAGTGATGCTCCTGTCGAAGGCACTCCCGATCGTCCTGTCCTGCGCGTTGAAGGCCCTGTAGACGCGCTTGGGAGCATAGCCAAGGCATATCGCGAAAGCGTTGACCCCGCGGTCGTAGGAATTACCGGGAGTGTTGGTAAGTCAACGGTCAAAGAGATGTCGGCATCCATTCTTTCCCAGTCCATGCCCACAGCCAGAACGCGAGGCAACTGGAATAACGATATTGGCCTGCCGCTCAGCCTGCTTGCCATGGGGGCGGAGTCACGCGCCGGGGTGTTCGAAGTCGGCATGAACCATCCGGGTGAAATCGAGCCGCTGTGCCGGATCCTGCAGCCCGATTGGGGCATTGTCACGACGATTGGCCCCGTCCATATCGAGTTCTTCGATTCCGTTGAGGCCATTGCGCGGGAGAAAGCGCAGCTGCTTTGCTCGTTGCCGGCCGACGGCAATGCTGTGCTATGCAGCGATGATCCGTACTTCGATCTGCTCCGCCGGGAGGCCGAGTGTGCCGTCCATACAGTTTCTGTTGGTGGCGAGGCAGACTACACCGTTGATTTCGACTCCGGGTCCGATTCGATTACGTTCAATGAGAGCGCTACCGGGCAATCATGCTCCGTAACGTGGTCATGGCCAGGAAAGCACAATGCACTCAATGCGGGGTACGCCGTTGCAGTTGCGCGTGGCATGGGCTTGCCCTGGGACGCCGTAACGCAGGGCTTGGGGGCTTATGAGCCACTCCCTATGCGATGGGACGTGAAGGATGTGGCCGGTGTCCGAGTCATCAATGACGCCTACAACGCCAACCCCCTCAGTATGCGTGCGGCGTTGGGTACGTTTGAAGAGGCGTCTGTATCAGGCGACAAGTGGCTGGTGTTGGGGGACATGCTGGAGCTTGGGAACCATTCAGAGCGTGAGCACGTTGAACTTGGCCGCTTTGTGGCGTCGGGTCAGTGGCGAGGATTGATTGCCGTTGGTGCCTTAGGGGAGCTGATTGCAGATGGTGCCCGGCAGGGCGGTTACGCTGATGATCGAATCTGGTGCTGCAAAAACAGTGTTGATGCAGCTTCGGTGGTGTGCCGGGAGGTACAGCCCGGAGATGCCGTGTTTCTCAAGGCGTCACGTGGCGTGGCGCTTGAAGAGGTGGTGAGTGGGTTGGAGAGGTGTTGAAGGAGGCGATATGGTACATGCAGCTGTAGTTCCGAGTCGTATGTCTACACGGCGCTTGATTGATGCCTTGCACCGAAAGACTGCTGGTGGAGCGGGGCGGTCGCGTGCAGCGACAAGGGGAGGGCAGGAGCCGTCCCGACTGTCACGCACAGCGCGGCCCAATGGCGATCCTCCCTCCGTAACGTTGTGGGGTGAGGACGAGTAGGATTCCTGCCCTGGGGAATTGCGTATGTGGTCTTGCCTGTTGGCAGGCTGGACCGCTGACGTTTCGAGGCACCTTTGCGGGTGTCGTGTAGTTGTGGAATAAGAGTATGTTGTTTTTTCTGTCATTGCTTGAAGAGGTCTTCTCACCACTCCGTGTGTTTCAATACATCACGGTTCGTACCGTTGCCGGTGCAGGGACGGCCTTTCTTATCTGTATCGTTCTTGGCCCCTATGTCATCAGATTGCTTCAGCGTCTGAACGTCGGCCAATACGTTCGGACTGAAGAAGCACCGCCCCTCTATGCTCTGCATGAATCAAAACAGGGCACGCCGACAATGGGAGGCATCCTCATCATTGCGGCCGTCGTCATTTCCTGCCTTCTGTGGGCCAAGCCCACGAATTTCTTCGTGCAGGTGGCGGTCACCACGATGTGTTGGATGGGTGGCGTAGGCTTTCTGGATGATTACGCAAAACTCAAACAGAAGAACGCCAAAGGGATGAGTGGCAGAGGCAAGCTCCTGTTGCAGTCGACTTGGGCGGCCATTGTGCTGGTCCTTCTTCTCTGGCATCCGGAGACATCGTCGAATGTCAGAAGTCTCATGGTTCCCTTTCTCAAGGCTCCCCTGATCCGTGACATGGGGGTCATCCTTGCCTTCGTGTTTGTCGTGACGGTCATCGTTGGTGCGACCAATGCCGTGAACCTTACGGACGGCCTGGATGGCCTTGCCATCGGCTGCACGAGTTCGGTTGCGCTTTCGTACCTTGTTATGGCATATGCTGCCGGCCACGTCCGTTTCGCTGAGTATCTCTACATCCCCTATGTAAGTGGTGCCGGCGAGTTGGCCGTCTTCTGTGGATGCCTTGCCGGCGCCAGCCTTGGTTTTCTCTGGTACAACTGTCATCCGGCCCAGGTCTTCATGGGAGACACGGGAAGCCTTGCAATCGGCGGGGCTATCGCCATTGTCGCCATCCTGATCAAACAAGAGATCCTTCTCGTCGTTGTCGGGGGAGTTTTCGTTATGGAGGCCGTGAGCGTGATTCTGCAGGTAGCCTCCTTCAAGTTGCGTGGCAAGCGGATATTCGCGATGGCACCGATTCATCACCATTTTGAAATGCGGCAGTGGAGCGAGACCCAAGTGACAATACGATTCTGGATTCTATCGATCATCTTCGCGTTGCTGGGATTGCTCACGCTGAAGATCCGATAGGACAGGGGCCGGAAGTCAGAAGTCAGAGGACAGAAGTCAGAGGACAGAGGTCGGAAGTCAAATGTCAGCGGATAAACAGAGAGCGTTGGTGTTGGGGCTGGGTGCTAGCGGCGAGGCCGCCGCACGGCTCTTGGTGAGCCAGGGTTATGCGGTCACGGTCGCTGATGCGGCAGATGCAGAGACGTGTGCCGTGCGGGCCGAGGCCCTGCAGGAACTTCGCGTTCGCGTGTTGGTTGACGTGACGATGCTGCCGGATACGGAGTTTGATCTCTGCGTCGTAAGCCCGGGAATTGCCGAATCTTCCGCATGGGTCCGTGAGCTCGATGATCGAGGGGTCGAAGTCATATCCGAATTGGAACTAGGCTTCAGGTACTGCCAGTGTCCCATTGTCGCAGTTACGGGAACAAACGGGAAAAGCACACTGGTGAAGCTAATCAACGAGATCCTCGAGTCAGCGGGTCTCCGAAGCATGGTGGCGGGCAACTACGGTATACCGCTTTGCGATAGGGTTGAGGCCAGCAAATTGCTGGACTGGTTGGTCGTGGAGGTGAGCTCATTCCAGCTGGAGCGTGTATCGACGTTTCGGCCACGTGTTGGCATCCTGCTGAATCTGCAGCCTGACCATCTCAATCGGCATGGTGATATGGCGACGTATCGCGGGCTGAAAGCGAGATTGTTCCGCCACATGGATCCCGATGATGCCGCCATCGTGCAAGAAGATGAGTTAGCGCCAATCAGGTCTCTTGTCAGTGATAGAGCGCAGTGGATTACTTTTGGGACCTCCTCCTCCGTCGATCTTCGCTATGACGCCTCTGGCTATGTGATGGGTGGCAACGATACTGATCGCGGCAAGGTTCTGGATGTCCGTGGTACGCGATTTGACAACCCCATCCTGGGACAGGCCACCGCCGCGGCCGTGGCGGCTGCGGAGGCCTGTGGCGTATCGCCTGAGGCCGTCGCCAGGGCGTTACGTGCCTTCGTTCCGCTGCCTCATCGGATGGAGCCTGTCACGGAAGTGAATGGAATCACGTTCATTAACGATTCAAAGGCCACCAACCTCGCATCACTGGTCGCCGGGGTCCAGATGGTCTCAGAGCCCACCAGGTTGATTGCGGGAGGGCAATTGAAGGAAAAAGATCTCGAGTTTGCCAAAGAAGTATTGGCAACCCACGTGGCGTCTGTCTATCTTATAGGCGACGCGGCAGATGCAATGCAAATGGCGTGGCACGAGACGGTGCCCTGTGTGTGCTGTGAGACCCTCGAAAGGGCGACTAGCCGGGCCTATGAGGATGCGCAGGTTGGCGATACGGTGTTGCTTTCACCAGGCTGTGCGAGCTTTGACCAGTTTACGTCTTACCGAGATAGAGGTGAGGCATTTGGACGAATTGTGGAGGATATCAATGAGGAGAGAGCAGATGAAGACGTCACTTCTAATTAGCGCTGTTGTTGCGGCGCATTGTGTTGCTGTAGGTAGCGCATTTCTGATCCAGGGATGTGGTACAACGCGAGGCCCGATTACGCTGCCGACTGAGACTCCGATGCCTCCCGCTATCGGCGAAGAGCCGGAAGTGGCTTCTGACCCCATCGTCCCCGTGAAACCGGAATCGCCCGTTGCTCCGGAAGCGAAATCGTGGCCTGTCGAGGCAACCACGACGTATGTCGTCGCAAAAGGCGATACCCTTTCTCACATTGCCAGCCGCTACGGTGTTACCGTTGCCGAGATCATGACCTTGAATGGCATCGGCAACCCAAACACGATCCGGATTGGGCAGAAGCTCGTCCTTCCCGGAGAAGTCGATCTCGACAAACCGGTGAAGCCAGCAGCTGCCCCGACCGCACCGAAGCCGAACAAGACGCTTCCTGCAGGCAGCAATGCCTATGTTGTCCAGCCTGGCGACTGTCTTTCCGTGATAGCGTCCAAGGCTGGCGTATCGACCAAGGCGCTCCGTGAAGCCAACAGCCTCTCAGGTGACACAATCTTCGTCGGGCAGACACTGGCCATCCCGGGCGGCAAACCAATCGCGGCCGCCCCGGTTGAGGCCGTTCCTGACCCGATCATACCGTCTGCGCCGGAAGTGCCGGAAGCGCCTGTAGATATGTCGGCACCTGAACTGCCTGCGGCCGTTGAGGACGTTCTGCCGGTAGAGGACCTGGCCCCAGAGCTTCCCTCCACGCCGACCGAGTCCGCTACACCGTACACAGTGCGTGCGGGAGATGACATTCTGACCGTGGCATCCGAGCACAATGTAAGTATCGCAGACCTTCGCCGCGTCAACCGCCTGACTTCTGATCTGCTTGTGCCGGGGCAGAAGCTGGTCATTCCGACCCGCGACTAGTTTCCTGGACCTACAGTTGGTGGCCTGTCATGCGTCGTGCAGCCACGTTGATGATCGCGATCGTCCTGGTGCTGATCGCGCTCGGCATCGTGATGCTCTATAGCACAAGTAGTGCTCGGAGTGAGATTCCGCATTTTTACCTGCGGCGGCAACTGCTCTGGCTGTGTCTTGCCGTCATCGTGGGTACGCTGGTCGCCAAGTTCGATTACCGACATTGGCGGCGGCTTGCCATTCCTCTCGCCGTGGTATCCGTTATCTTGCTGATCC
>CAZCDU010000214.1:0-6349 GCA_964497125.1 uncultured Victivallales bacterium
AAGGACATGTTCAACGTCGACCTTGACAAGATGTTCAAAGAAGCTGAGGGCACTGCCGACATCTACGCGTGGGAGAACGAGAAAGAGCGCACCGAGTCTGTCAAACAGATGGCCTTTGATGAGTTCCCAATCGATGGTGTCTATACCAACATCGCCCTCAAACTTGAGGTCATGGGCACGTACAGCGAGACGTCGCCATGGGATTGCCCGGTTATCAAGAGGGTGCGTGACAATGCGCTGAAGGTCATCGCTGAACGTATCAAACCCGATGTTCGCGGGCGCTCTAAACGTGGCAGCAGCTGGCCTGACATTCTCGCATTGGTCGCGTCTGGTAACCCGGAGTACCTGGCTTTGTCCAAGGCATGGGTGCGCCGTCTGCCCAAAGGGGGCAAAGGCGGGCTCTGCATGGACATGGAATACGAGCCGACGATCGAAGATGTCACCTACAAGGGCATGCAGTCCTGGCATCACGGTTTCGGCCACCTGGAGATGGCGATCTACCATGACGCAACCGGTGACGACTATGTCCTGCCGGAGGTACGCAGGCGTGCCATCGTGGCCGCGCTCGGCCAGAATGGCGGTGGATCCTGGGGACACACCTTCGCATTCCCGGATTTCAACGGCGGCATGCTGCATAAGTGCAACCCCGGCTACGGGGCGATGAACAACGCCGGTGGACGCTGCTTCTTCCTGTTGACGCTCGCCAAGAAGGCCGGCATCGAGCATCCTGAGATTAACGCGGCGATCTGGCGAGCCGACCGCTTCTTCCGGACCTTCGTGGACAAGGGCTGTATTCCGTATGGCTATCACTCGCCATACGGTTCGGATGACAGCAACGGCAAGAACTACGGCCCCGCCTATGCGTTCTATGCCCTCGGGCGGAAATACGAAGCGAAGTACTTCTCCATGCACTCCGCGCACGCCTCATTCACGCGGCGCGGCGGGCATGGCAGCCCCACGCTCTGGTATTATACGCCGCTGAGCGCGCACATGGCGGGGCCGAAGGCGGTACAGACCTATATGCGCAATATGCGCTACTTCTACACGCTCTCGCGGCGGCATGACGGCTCGTTCATCTTCCTCGGCGAGCAAGCCCCGGGGATCGGCGGCAAGGGCATGCGCAATGCAACCGCCTACGTGACGATGCATCTGTCCCGCCCACTGGAACAGCTCATGATCACCGGCAAGGATGCGGACCCGAACTTCTACATGACCGATGAGGAACTGAACGAGCTGCTGGTCAGTGCACGCGGCAATGGCAAGCGCGGTCAGATCACGGATCCACAGTTACTTGAGAAGGTCGGCAAACCGTGGCCTGAGCGCGGGACAGATGAGCTGATCGAGATGCTGGACCACTTTTATCCGAACATGCGCCGTGCATTGGCCGCCGAACTCGGCAAGCGTTATGCGGCTGGCGAGAAGGATATCCTGAAGAAGATCGTTCCACTCCTTGGCAGCGACGAAGCCCGTATGCGCGCGGGCGCCTGCCTGACGCTCTCGGCATGCGGCAAGGACGAGGTGCTGGCAAATATGTCGAAGGTCGTAACGATGCTGACGGACGATGCCGAGTTCGTCCGGATGGACGCAATCGCGACACTGGCCAAGGCCACCGAGCCCGGACACAAGCAGCGAGAGATCCTGATGATGCAGGCTGCGGTCGATGACTATGACGGCATGACGATGGACAACGGCAACGTCAGAAACACGGTCAAGGGGATGCTTTTCAAGCACCGTCGAGACAAGAGCACATTCAAGGGCGCGGGCAGGCTTGGGGTTGATCCGTTCCAGGCGGGCTACGATGAAGAGCTGGTGCGCAATGCGTTTGAGAAGATCGTGACCATGGACCCGCAGGGCACGGTGCCGGGCGGCTGGGACAAGGAGGCGCTGCTGAAGCTGGCCGGCCCGGTGACCTTCTCTGCGGCAGAACGGCAGGTCAACGACGCGATGTTCGGCGGCGCACGTAAATCTCAGGCCCAGGCCTTGTTGCGCAAGCACGGCTATCGTGAAGCCACCGAAGGCGATGCCTTCAACGTCATGCAGAGGAGCTTGCTTGAGCGAAGTAAGCGACGCGGGGTGGGGTACAAGGATCCTTTCATCACGCCCACACTGGTAAAGCAGGTGCCCGGCCGCTATCGCGATATGCTTGACGACCTGCGCCTCTGGCAGTTGGACAACCCGACGCTGGTTCTCAGCGAGAAAACGGGGAAGGGGATGCCCCCCATCCTGACGCCGCTGAACCTGCTCATCGAGATCATTGAGAAGGACACCGACAACGAGGTGTTGCCGACCATCGGGCAGGATGTTGAACGGATGTTCAAATCAGAGCTCGCGGCGGCCGGCGATGCCGCCGCGCAACTCGCACTGTGTCGCAAGGAACTGGACAATCTCGAGCGCAAGAACTACTGGCGCAAGATGCACGCGATGAGTCACCTGGCCAAGACACTGGGGACGAAGGCGCTCGAGGATGTAAGCCCGTTCCTCGGGCACGAGCACTGGCGCATACGGGAGCATGCGGAGCGGGTGGCGCTGGACCTGGTCAAGCAGGGCGGCGGTGAGCGTTTGGTGGAGCTGTTCAATGAAGCCCAGGCGCGCGAGAGCGGGTTGCTGGGGAATTGGAATGCGGCCGGGATTCTGACTGCGCTTGCGGCTGCAGAGCACAAGCCGGCCTTGGGGGCAGCGAAGGCTGCGCTGAAGCACGATGACCCCATCGTCCGCAGGGCAGCCGTGCAGGCCGTATTCGAGATTGGCGGCGACGCGGAATTGAAGACCGTGTTTGCGTTTCTTCGACAGGCCTCGGCGCTTGAAGATTTTGATGGCTCGGAGCGCGCGTTGCTTTCGAAGCAAGACGATCCGGTACATGTGCAGCGCGTCAGCAAGGCCGCGATCACGCTCTTGCCGCGAAGCGAACCACCCTTACGCCGCTCCCTGGCGTGGATCCTGGGACAATTCGGGGGCGAGGCCAACCTGGCCGCGATCCAGCAGGCTGCCGAGACGACCGAAGACGACGCCGACCTGAAGGAAATGGTACTGGCACTGGCCTACTCACCGGACCGTGCCGCCAGCGAGAACCTACTCGCATTGGTCAAGCTTGGTAAGCGGGTGCGCGATGTGGTGGCGCCGCTTGCGATTCACCGCATGGTGGGCCGTAACGGGATGGGGGACGTGACCGACAAGGAGCGGGTCAGGCTGGCCCGCGGAATCCTGAATCTGACCTACAACGACCGGATCGTCGGTTTCCTGAGCCGCGTCCATACGGCGCAGGCGATGCAGCTGCTCTACGACGTGATGAAGATGAAGCCGGAGACCTCGGCCAAGAGCATCATCATGAGTGCGGAGGGGATCAGGAACCCGACCAAGCTCGATTCGCAGATCGCGACCGAAGTGTTGGCCAACGTGATCGAGTATATCGAGGTGACACACCTGCGCGGGGGCATGACGGAGCAGATTGAGGACTGGCGGGAGTCCATGGGCTACATGGAATGGAAAGGCCTCCAGGCTCGCGCCGGTCAGGCCCTGCTCAAGTTCCACAAGCCCAAGGAAGCCGCCATTCCCACGTTTGACGATATTGATCTTGATATCTAGGGGGGGTGGCGCCTTTGTCGCGGCGCGACTGGTCTGGGACTTGGCGTGTTTCCTTGCGTTTTCGGCTCTTCCGTAGGGCGGGAAATCTTCCCGCCTGTTGTCCCTTCTCCACTGCCGGGAATCCCGCGGCTGCGGGACCGGCCTACATAAGAGAGTTTCACCCCTGATTAGTCCGAGTCCACTCGGGGGCTTCGCTAGCCTGAAACTCCACTCGGCCCGTTCGCCGAACCGCTCCCCGGTCTAAACTTGGAGTGCGGCGGCAGAGGGCCTTCCCAGGCCCGGCGACGCCGCTTTCAGCAGAACCCGAGAGCCCTAACCGCCACGACCTCCCAGTACGACGCAAAAGCGGTGTCGACGTCCTGCGCTCGCAAGCTCGCTTCGGACTCTGCCACCGCACTCCAAGTTGCCACCATGTGTGATCCGGACTTCGGCGAGCTCAGTCGAGTCGCGGAGGCACGACGCAGGGGGGGGGCCGCTGGTCTGAAACTTGAACCGTCTTCTTGATGCTTGCGCATCTAATTGTAGGGCGGGAATGGTCGAGTCTCCGAGTCGTTGGCCTCCAAGTATTCAGCCTCGCTTCGCGTCCCGCCGGTATTGTGCAGACACGGTTGCCTCAGAGAACCCGGCATGCGATCTAAACGTCAGACGGGTTGACTCCAAACTCCTTCTTGAATAGGGCACTGAGATGGAAGGGGCTGGAGAAGTTGAGCTGTTCGGCAATGCTCGCAAGGGTGTAGATGTGCTGCTGACACATCTGGTATGCGGCCTGAAGACGAGCCCTACGGACAAATCGGGCAGGCGACTCGCCCGTCGCCTGTTTGAAGGCAGCGCGGAAGGTCGATTCGCAGAGGCCGGCCTCGCGTGCCAGGCGCGGCCCGGACCAGTCGCCGGCAACATCGTGGTGAATACGAGCGATGATCGACTCGATGATCTGGCGATGCGGGGTCCGTTCCCGTTGGAGTCGCGCATCAGCCAACCAGCGCTGGAGCATCATGCAGAAGGTGGCTGACGCGACGGCCCGTACGCTATAGTCGGCGTGCTGCAGCTTCGTAAAGCACTGGGCGAAGTCCCGGTGGTCGCTGTTGCCGGCGTTGTGGGTATAGACCTGGCCAAGCGCGTACGGGAGGGGGGAGAGGGGCGTGAACTCGAACCACCAGAAACGCCATGCATCTTCGTCGCAGCAGTAACGACGAATAGCCGCCCCTTCGAGAAGGACCAGCGTATTGGCTTGCAGTAGCAGACAACGATTCTGCTTCAGATGGACCCGTCCCGGGCCCGCCAGCGTCAATATCGCAATTTGGTGTGGGAGCCCGTTCGGCCGAACGTTGTCGTATGTAGCATCAGCCACCACATCCCACATGGCATGCAGCTCTGCGTGGAAGGGCAGGGCAGGACCGGCAGCGCGAGAGGGTCTATTGCATGGGGGTGGTGTTGGAATCTGTATGCTCCGGGTTGGAATACGTATGGGATAGTTGCCTGATATGTGTATAGCTGTCAACGTAGTTTGGTTGTCGTATGTCGGAACACGTATGGGAGAGAGCAATGTCTGAACCAGTAAACGAGCAGGATGGCGTACACGGGCTGGTGCCTCGCGAGAAGATGAGTGAGGGTGCGAAGCTACTTCGCGACACGTATGCCATTACGCCTGGAGCACCGTTTGTCCAACGGGAGTTCGGCTTCTACTGCCTTGAGCGGTGGGCGGAGCAGGGCATGCCGGAAGATGTTGACCGTGCGGAGTTGTTTGGCTACTCGCCGGGTGGCGGGGTCGGGCTTGGGGCCCTGGGCTGGTGTGAGGCCGCATTCGAGCCATGCTTCGAGACCAAGGTGCTTGAGGACCGTGGCGAGCATGAGCTCGTGCAGGATTTCGCGGGTCGTCACGTGCTCTGTTTCAAGGGTCGCCGTAGTGGCTTTATGCCGGAGTATGTCGATCACCCCGTCAAGGATATGAAGAGCTGGGAGGAGAACTGCAAGTGGCGGCTCGATCCTACCAGTCCGGAACGATTTGCCGACATCGAGGAGCGGATGGCACCGAAGGTGGCTGCTGCGGCTGAGGGCAAGCTGGTAACACAAGGGCTCGTAGGTGGCTACATGTACCTACGAAGCCTGATAGGCCCCGGCGACCTGCTCTATAAGTTCTATGACGAACCCGAACTGATTCATGACTGCATGCAGACTTGGCTGGCCTTGGCCAAGGTTGTGATCGCCAAGCACCAGGAGTATGTCACGCTTGACGAGTTCTTCCTCGCCGAAGACATCTGTTATAACCACGGCCCGCTCATCTCGCCGGACATGATGCGCGAGTTTCTTTTCCCGTACTACAAGGAGCTGATCAGCGCCGTAAAGGCTGGGCAGATCGACAAGCGTCGTCATCTTTACTTCCAGGTGGATACCGATGGCTTCGCGAATCCTACGATTCCGGTTTACCAGGAGTTGGGGTTGGATGTCATGAGTCCGTTCGAGGTGGCTTCGGGGTGTGATGTTGTCGAGATCGGCAAACAGCACCCGGACCTCGTGATGACGGGTGGGGTAGACAAGCGGATTCTTGCGGAGAGCAAGGCTGCCATTGACGAGATGGTGGATCGCATCTTCCCTGTCATGCAGGCCCGAGGCGGCTACATCCCGACGTGCGATCACGGTGTACCCGAAGAGGTGCCCTACGAGAACTACCTCCACTACCGGAAGCGCGCATTGGAGTTTGCGTAGCGGGGGATTGAAGTACTGAGCCCCCGGGCAAGCTGCGCTTCCCTGATCATGCAGGGGTGAAACT
>CAZCDU010000215.1:0-6291 GCA_964497125.1 uncultured Victivallales bacterium
GCCTGCAAGTGCGCCGAGTGCGACCAGCTTGCCTCCGTGGCAGACTACCTCGTCCAGAAGTCGGTCTGGGTCCTCGGTGGTGATGGCTGGGCCTACGATATCGGTTACGGCGGCCTCGACCACGTGCTGGCCTCCGGCCGCAACATCAACGTGCTCGTCGTTGATACCGAAGTCTACTCCAACACCGGTGGCCAGGCCTCCAAGGCTACGCCAATGGGTGCTGTGGCCAAGTTCGCCGCTTCCGGCAAGCCGGCCAACAAGAAGGACCTCGGCATGATCTCGATGACCTACGGCAACATCTACGTTGCGCAGGTCGCAATGGGATCTAACCCGAACCAGGTTGTGAAGGCATTTATGGAAGCCGAAGCCTACGACGGCCCGTCTCTCATCATTGCCTACTCGCACTGTATTGCGCAGGGCATCAACATGACGACCGGTCTGGACAATCAGAAGGAAGCCGTAGAATCGGGTCACTTCCCGCTCTACCGCTACAATCCTGAGCTTTCGGCACAGGGCAAGAACCCGCTCAAGGTCGATAGCAAGGCGCCGACCATGAAGTTCAGCGAGCATGCGCTCAAGGAGAACCGTTTCCGGATTCTCACCAAGAGCAAGCCCGAGAATGCCAAGCGTCTCCTCGAAGGCGCAGACAAGCACTTCGCAGCGAAGTATGACCTGTTGACCAAGCTGGCCGCCATGGATCCCTGCTCCACCGAGTAACGGAGCAGCACAAACACACGGAAAGCCCCGCGGTTCGCGCCGCGGGGCTTTTTTTGCCCCGAACCCGAAATACATCCATACCCGTGTAGGACAGGCTTCCCGACCAAAGGGAGGGAGCCTGTTCCCTTTGGGCACTGACTACTGCCAACTGGACACTCGCACCACCCTCCTCCGATCTGCTACGGTGCCCCCATGAAAAAGCTCACATGCATGCTCCTTGCATCCGCCGCCCTCGCCGGCTGCGCGTCCTTGACCCAGGACAGGTTCACGGTAGAGCCATCGTCTCTCGACTACGTGCAGTTTCGCTCGACGCGTCCATCACCGGGAGGGGGGGCACCCGCAATTCTCAAACTGGAGCTCGCAGGCAGCGGCTACCTGGAGTATCTCTCGGGGCGCAGTGAGCGTGTTCGTGATGGGTTCTGGCAAGAATCCGGGGAACCCAACTGGCAGGACCTGCGCAAGGATCATCTCGTGCTAACACAGGAGGAAACTGTTGCAATCTACCAGCGCCTGGTCGATGCAGGAGTCTTTGACAACGTTCGCAAGCGTGACGCCGATGCAGCGGACGCAAGGCTAGCCATTCTTGCCAGTATCCGGTTCAGAAAGAAGCTGGTCTTAACCGATGACCCGGTCTATCTCGCTATATTTGATGAACTCCTCTCCCGGTTTGAGTAGTCATGCAGAAGCAGAGGCATTCCTCCCGTTTCGTGCCTTTGGTGTGTTTCGTCGTCGCCCTCGCGTCCTTGGCGACCGAGTCCTTTGCGCATAGGCCACTCAATACGACAATTGAGGGAGCTCTAACTCTAACTGAAACCGAACTACGGTATCAGACCAGCGCTGCACACTTCCTTCTCCCTCCGGCTCAGGGGCTGGCGACACAACCGGACCAGGTCGACAGCAATGCGCTTGTATCCGCTATCTCGGAGTATATAGCCACGCATCATCCCGTCACGATTGATGGAATCCGCGTCCCTCCCAGCATTCAGGATCTGGCGCTCAAAGCGGTCAAGGATGCCCCATACTTGGGATCGAGGGCCAATTACACACACGTTACCTTCACGGCTGTTTATGCTGTCAACATGCGGCCAAGGCAGCTCAGCTTTGTCTGGCAGCTCTATCCTCCGGAACCGCCGGAAGGATGGCAGGATCTTGTTGATGACGATCAGGACCCCTGCCAAATCATCCAGACCTTCGATGTCCGGGGAACGGGCCATTTCGTCTACTTCCACCCCGATGAGCCTGAGTTCATGTGGCATGATTTGCGGGCGACCCGGGCCACCGCACCACCGCTCACACCAACAGTCGCAACGACTCTGCGAGTGCCTGTGTTGTCAGTCCTGCTGTGTATCGCCGCGGCAATCACACTCGTCGTCATGGTGAAGAAGCGGCGCCCCCTGTGGTTACTGGTTATCGTAACTGCTGGCCTTCTGGAGCTGGCTTATCTCATGGGAAGTATCATTGCCCTCGACGTCCCACACCCCTTCCGCCGACTCAGCATGCCGTCGGACAGCGAAGCAATTGCCATCTTCGAGACACTGCATGCCAACGTCTACCGCGCGTTCGACTATGCACGTGAAGACGAGATATACGACGTGCTCGCCCAGAGCGTTGACGGCACGCTTCTCGACGAGCTCTACAGTCAGATCTACCGCAGCCTGATACTGCGCTTTACCGGCGGGGCCGTCTGCAACGTTGCCAAGGTCGAGATCCTCGAGGCCACGCTCGTCAACAAGGCAGAAGGGAAGAAGGAAGAAGAGAACACGCTCATGGTGAATTGCCGCTGGCGGGTGCACGGCATCGTTGAACACTGGGAGCACCTTCACCGGCGCGTCAACGAATACCAAGCGAAATTCGTCGTCTCACCGCGTGGCGGCAAGTGGCGAATCTGTGATGTCGACATCACTCGCCAGGAGCGCGTGTCGGCAGAAGACATGATGCGGAAAGAGTAGCTGGAGGAGAAAAGCTGAAAGCTGAAGGCTGAAAGCTGAAACTAGAAGAGAAGAAAGCAGACTGTGGAATCTCCTCCGGTGCTTCCTCCCTATTTCAGCTTTCGGCTTTCCCAATTTCAGCTTTACTCAAAACCGTCACACTCTCGAAGTGCGACGTCCTCGGGAACATATCGATCAGCTGGCTCTCGGACACCTCGTACCCGCCGGCCACAAGAACCTTGAGATCGCGTGCGAGCGTATCGGCAGCACATGACACGTAGACAATGGTCTTGGGTGCTGATTCGACCAGCGTCGCGACCAGCTCTTTTGCCAGTCCCTCTCGTGGCGGATCAATAATCACCATCGTCTCGGTCGCATCGACCTTGGACAGCGCATCCCCAGCGACGGCTTCGACCTCTTCAGGTATGAACTCGACGGCTAGCTCCAGTCGTTTGGCATTCTGTTTCGCAGCACGAATGGCCGTCGGTGCACGCTCAACGCCAAGAACGTGAGGCACACCGAGCTTTGCTCCCGCCAGGGCGAACAACCCCACCCCACAGAAGAAGTCCAACAGGTAGGTTGGCTTGACGGACTCAATGACACTGCTGACCCGGTCAATCAAGAGCTCACCCGCAGCCGGGTTCACCTGGTAGAAGGCTCGTCGAGGAACCTCGACCTCACCCAGTGGGGACTTTTCCGTCAACCGGTCTTGACCGGACTCACGGTCGACCCAGTGCAGGACACCATCGGTCTCGGTCCAGCGAAAGGTGACGCGTGCATTGGGTCGCAACTGTTTCATGAACTTCATATTGGCCCGCACTTTGTGCAGCTCATCATTGATCGGCTGCACGGCGAGCGGACAGGCGGGCACATCAAGCACCGTTCGGTTGTCCTCGCCAAAATAGCCAAGCTTGCGCTCACGCTGTGCGTGCAAGAGCAGCTTGTTACGGTAGCCCTGCTCACGTGGTGACGCAATCGGATCACCGAACGTCACGTTTTCGAGGCCGCCAATACGCTTGAGGAGTCCGGCAAACTGCGCCTGCTTCAGGCGGACTTCCTCGTCATAGGCAACATGCTGATAGGTGCATCCCGGACAGCGGTCGCAAAGCGAACACGCCGGATCAACACGGTGCTCAGAGGGGGCCAGCACTTCAAGAAGTTTCCCCTCGGCAAAACGCTTACGGCACTTGGTCAGACCTACGCGCACCCGTTCGCCAATCAGCGTTCCCGGCACAAACACGGCACAGCCTTCATACCGGCCAACCCCGCGCCCACCAAACGCCACATCATGAATCTCGACCTCAATCTCCGCGCCAACCGTCAATGCCATCGCTAATCCCCTTACCATAGTGTCTTTACATGAGGATAGCTCCTCAGCAGCCTGTCTTCTGTAATAATTGTAGCATCGTGCAACCGTGCCGTCGCCACAATCATCTGATCCGACGGATCGGAATGAAAAGGCTGAGGAAGCGTTGTAGAACGAGAGAAGACCTTGAAGTCCAGAGGAATGACGTTCAAACGCGGCACGTCCAGGGCCGATGCCGTCCACTCCTCGAGATCCTCAAACAGCCTAATACGATTCTTCTCAACAAGCTTGCAGATCTCCCAGATAGAAATGGCCGAAAGGAGGAACTCAGCATCCCCAGCCCCCTCGAGTACTCGGGCCGCCTCTTTGGACAACTTCTCAGGAAATGCGTGCATCCAGATCCAAGTGTGTGTATCCAGAAGATACCTCATTGGCACGCATTCCAATCATCCGAACCCAACGGAGCAACGATATCTTCCAAAATCTCCATAGATCCTCTGAGTCTGCCAAGCTCAATCGCCCCACGCTTCTCCACGGGTTCAACACGGACAAGTGGTTTACCACGACGCGTAATCACAAGTTCCTCTCCCCTGGTAGCAACCGTATCAAGAAGCCTAAGAGCGTGATTCTTGAAGTAGGAAATTGCAAGCGTCGTCATAGCACACCTCTCGTGTTGTCCATTTGCCTGTATAATAGCCATTCCAAGTGGCCATGTCAACGAAAACGAGAAGAAGAGGGTAGAATCATCCCCAACAGTCGATGAGCATCCGTGCCCATCAGCGGTTCTTTCCCCAGCTCCCCATTTCAGCTTACTCCCCTACTCCTTCATAGCGGCGCGGACGAGGCGGGCCTCATCGTAGTTGATGCGGCCGTGGGATGCCTCGACGGCAGGCTTTAGGCGTGCCATCCCGTGTTCTGAGAACAACGACTCAATCATCTCCCGCTTCCCCGGGGCAACATGCACATCGACGTCGAAGGCCTCGCCATCTGAGGCCAGGTCGACGATATGCCCGGCAATCGTCGTCGGCTTCAGTCGGCGGCGAGCCGCGATCTGGCCGTAGGAGAGCCCCTCTCGCAGGAGCTTCAACGTCGGCATCAGCGTCGTCACGTGTCGACCGTCGCGCGACGTTCTATCCATAGCACTGAAGGTCTTCTTGGGGCAGCACACGTCACATGCGCCACAGGAATGCCGGCCATATCGTTCGCCAAAGTAGTGAAGCACGGCCTGGCGGCGGCAGCTGTGACCTGCTGCATAGCGCACCATGGTATCGAGCCTGATGGAAGCGTTGCGTCTCTCCCGACTGCTGCTGATCTTGTTGATGAAGTATCGTGCCCGTGGCACGTCCGCCATGCTGAAGAGCAGCAAACAGTGGGCCGGTCGGCCATCGCGACCGGCACGTCCCGTTTCCTGGTAGTAGCCATCCATGCTTTTGGGCAGTTCTCCGTGGACGACAAAACGCACGTCCGGCTTATCAATGCCCATCCCGAACGCAATCGTCGCCACGATCACCGGACAGCGGCCGCTGTCAAATGCATCCTGATGATCGCGGCGCACCTCGTTGCCGAGGCCGGCGTGATAGGGTAAAGCCTCGATGCCCCGCATGCGAAGGTACTCCGCTGTTTCCTCAACAGCCCGGCGTGTGCCACGGTAGATAATACCGGCCTGGCCGGGGCGCTTTTTGACGAACGCCAGGATCTGGTTCACCTCGTCCCCTTTGGAGGCCACTTCGTAGAACAGGTTAGCGCGGTCAAACGAGGCCCGCACCATATGCGGGGCCCGCAGTCCCAGGCGCTCAGCAATCTGTTCCTGATCCCGACTCGTTGCTGTCGCCGTGAATGCGGCCACGGGAACGCCCGGATACCGCTTCGTGAGTTCGGACAGCGACAGGTAGTCTGGCCGGAAATCATGCCCCCATTCCGAGATGCAATGGGCTTCGTCTACGGCGAACAGCGAAATGGAGGTCCTGTCCAGGGCCTCCCTGAACACCTCGACCGCAAAGCGTTCCGGAGCCACGTAGATGATGTCGTAGGAGCCCTGTTGCATGCGATCCATCACGGTGACCTGTTGTCGTGGCGCGAGCACGCTATTCAGGTAGGCTGCACGAACGCCAATCCTACACAACTTGTCCACCTGGTCCTTCATGAGAGAGATCAGGGGGCTCACCACAATACAGGTCCCGCCAAGACAGACGGCCGGCAGTTGATAGCAGAGCGACTTTCCTGCCCCGGTCGGCAGCACGGCTAGAGCATCGCGCCCCTCAAGAATCGCATCGACAATCCCTTCCTGGTTCTGCCGGAATCCGCTGTGACCAAAAGTCGTCTTCAGCAGCTGCCGTGATT
>CAZCDU010000216.1:0-6276 GCA_964497125.1 uncultured Victivallales bacterium
GACGAAGCGCAGCGCGATGAGGCTATCAACGTTCTTGGGATCGCGTTTCGTGGACATGCAATGCTCCCGCCCGGCTCCTCTGATCGACGGTCTCACTTGATGGCCGTCACCATCCTCGACGCGTTCGCGGACGCACCTGATGCGACGCTTCTTGGTATCTCACGCGATGGTGAATTGGCGTGTGTGGCATTTGTGTTTGCGGACGGCTACGAACCTGGCAGCCTGGCCATGGCATTGTTCCTGTGGCGCATGATCAGAGTCGTCGGCTTACGGATGTGTCTTATGATGGGGCGCCTGATGTCGGAGAAGCGCGGCGGCGATGAACGGCGCCTGGAACTGATGCTACTGGGTACGCGCGGCGGCTACCAGGGCCAGGGCTTGGGCCGCACCATGCTGCGTCACCTCTTCGACTTTGCCCGCGAAAGGGACTACGCATCTGTCGTGCTCGAAGCCCCAAAAGAGACTCCGGCCTTCGGTTTCTACCAAAGCGAAGGCTTCGAGGTGGAGAAAGAAATCCCATTACCAAAGATGCCCCTGTGCATGATGCGTCGCCCACTAAATTGACCAACCTTCAGACTGCCTCCCCCATCCACTCTCTCCCAAGGCAACCGTTCTAGGAATCTGATTTGGATTCCCATCCAAACCAGATCCCTAGAACTCTCCCCTTCGTTACCTTCGTTACCTTCTGTTCAAACTCTTATCTCTGCTTCCTCCTTGTTCAAACTCCCCAGCAGTGCCATTCAGACCTGTCCCCTATGGTTCCTCTATGGTTCCCTATGGTTCCGAGACATTTGGGGCTGATTCTGGCCACAAGAATTGCGCCATACGGGCCACATCCCGTGATTCTCTTTCGTAACTCCTTGGTGCACCAAAAAGAACCTGTGGTCCGACCCCGAACAACACTACTTAACAGAGATGACCATCCCAGTAGGTGGTGGGATCGGTATTACATCCGCATAGGTCGCGCCGACGCGAATTTCGTCCCATGTGCTGGTAAGGCCATTGCCGTGATTGCTGTTAAGCGTATCAAATGAGTCTTGGCTCACTTGACCAACAGATTTGGCTACGGCTGTGCCCAGCGCGAGATCACTGGAGTCAGGCAGGTACAAGGTAACCGAATCGTCATCAGCAGAGCCAACGCCCCATTGCACGTGTCCGACAATGAGATATGTACCACCCGATGCTAGTGTTCCTCCGTCATCATTATTGACGGTCATATCGCCCGTTACATCCACCGAAGTATATGCCGGCCCTCCTAGATTGGAGGTTCCCCAACCGGTTGACTCCCACAGTCCCGCAAAGACCCTCGTGCCCGTGCTGCCGAAGCCTATAGCCTGCCCCGCCGCCAAGTTGCCGTTATTAACCAATGTGCTATCTCCAATAGTCACATAGAACCGACCTGCCCCTGTATCAATTCGATAAATCATGCTGAACCACATCTCCCCACCGTTAGCAAGCAGAGCCGTGTACGCGGGATCGGCCGTATCGACGCTGACGGTATTAGCCAACCAGGAGGTATCGGCGTAGACAGCGTTGCCACTGGTAATCAGCTCGCCATACGACAGGCCATTCGTGATGTCTGGCCTACCGTCGCCGCCCCAATTACCACTAAGCCCCATTCCGGATGCATTACCCGCTAGCGTCGGATCACTGTCTGCGAATGGCTCGTCAATGACGAGACCAGGACGAACGACTGAGATGGGCACGCCATCGCCCCAAGCCTGAGTGGTGGGATTACCTGACATATCCTGGACGCTCCCGCTATCCAGTTGCAGGTCCAAGTAGCCGGCCTCATTCACCGTTACCTCTACGTTGATAACGCTTGTATTATCACCAGCAGTAATTGAGTGGACGGTAAACGATGAATTAGAGAGATTCGAAAAATCTCCAGCAGCAAATGTATTCGTATTCATATACTCACTAAACGTAAACGTATATCCGACGGTAGAGCCAACCCCCGTCAGGGGACTAACGAGGCTGTTCGCGACGGTGGCTGTTGGCGCCACGGAATCGGAGCCGACAGTAATTGTATTCCCATCGTCAACGTCTGCCGCCAAACTCAGCCCCGCCCAATCAGACACACTGCTGGCGACGCGCAGCTGCAGCGACCCCGTCGTCGTAGGTGTGACGATGACTTCGAACACATTTGCGGATGTCTGGGTGATCGAATCAATCACAATGGCGCTACTAGACGCATTTGACAGATTGCCCGTAGTCACAGTGGTCGTGTCGATCTCTTCACTGAACGTCAGTGTATAGGTGACGGGATTGTATACGCCAACCGAGCCGCCGGTGTCGTCAGCTATATCTGCTGGATCTAAAGTTGGGGCGGTGTTGTCTACGACGATGACGGCAAATTCTGCCAAGCCGAAGCGACTGGCATTACCCCAACTCCCGAACACTTCCAGACCGATGTATCTAGCCGTGGTCCCTGAAACACTGATGTTGGTCGTATACAGCGCAGGCAGAGGAGTGGCCATGGGCGCGATATACCTTGGCGTTGAGCGGTCTGCATCATTATCCCCGAACTGGGTCCAACCATTCGTGCCCGTGAATTCGTAATCTTGATTCCATGAAGAGGGAATTCCCACCGCACTGGTCGCGACATACAGATTGAAATTGCTGATGCCGGCCGATGGGTTGTTCTCGGTATTCCAGAAATACAGCTCAGCGAGCTCATATGATGCGCCTAGATCAAACGTTATCCATCCGATTTTACCATTCTCAGCTCCCGAAAGTATTGACGTAGACTGGTAGTCGGCATGCCAACTCTGATTGTCATTGGTCCAGGTCGAGGGATGACCCGGCGCATAATCATAGGGCCAGCGAAGCAGACCGCCGTCATTATTCGGATAGTTCCCATTCATCCCGGATCCATCTGTCATCTTGGTCGTGTCGCCACTGTAGTTGCCGTCCTCAGAAGCCCGGACGCCAGATGGATCGATCAGCACCGCATATTCCGCAGCCGATACAGTACCTGCCATCATCACAACAACGAGCAGGCATAACCCCAAACTACACAAATCTTTTTTCACCTTCTGAGCTCCCCCATTTTGAGTACTGATCAGCCCAAACACGGCCACATGAGATCAGTTAGACATTCGCGAATACAGGGGAGGATTCTACCCCTCGCCATCGCCTGGGGACAAGGGGAAACAGCGGCGCGTTCGGCATGAATCGTTTTCTAGCGAGGTCGGACCCTTCCCTCCGTCTCCCGTCAATCCCCCACGCTCCTCCCGGCGGGAAGGAACCGAATACGGCACCATTCCCGCCCTACAATTGTGGGGCGGTGGGGCAGCGCCCTGCCCCCTGACTCCTATCGCCTAACGCCTAACGCCTGCGGCGATTCTTCGCCGCTGCCGCTGTCTATGCTCCCTTGACCGCACAGCTATTGAGCGACATAATAGATTTCCTTGGAACATGAGGCCCCTAGTGCATTCCAGAAACATCTTATGATCTGTATTGAGTCATATGGACTATGCCGGCTTCCGAATCATCATTGAGGACTAACTATTATGAGGACTGCTCTTTACACACTCACCTGCTGCCTGCTGCTAGCCATGTCGGTGGAGGCAGCGGAAACTGGTCATCGCATGCTCATCGGAGGATGCGGGCTTGGGAAGATTATCCTGCTCAACCCAGACAACACAGTGGCCTGGGAGCATGATGATCCACGCGAGGCATCGGATGTCTGGATGCTGGCAAACAGCAACATCCTCCACTCCACCAAACATGGCTTTCAGGAGATCAAGCCCAACTACACGTCTGGTAAAGGGGCCGACCTGATCTGGGAAGTGACAGCGCCCGGTGGCAGCGAGTGCCACGCCTGCCAGCCGATCGGCAAGGACCGCTACCTTGTCGGGTATTCATCGAAGACGCGCTCCTACCTCGCCGAGGTCGACTCGAAGGGCAAGGAATATAAGACCATCGAGATCGAAGGGCAGACGGGCAAACACAGCTCCTTCCGTCAGGTCCGCAAGACCGCCGCCGGCACCTACCTCACCTCGCAGCAGCGCAAGGGCGGCAAAGCGCGCGAGTACAGCGTCGAGGGCAAGTTGCTGCGCACCTTCCCCTCGGGCCATTTCTCCGCGCTCCGTCTCGAGAACGGCAATACGCTGCTGGGCTGCGGAGACGAACATCGCCTGATCGAGGTGGATCCCAACAACCAGATCGTCTGGGAGCTCAAACAAGGCGACCTGCCCGACGTCAAACTAGGTTTCATTGCCGCCGTCTGGCAACTCGACGGAGGCAACATCCTATTTGCCAACTGGGGCGGGCATGGCGGCTCCACGGGCGGTGCGATCCTTGAGATTACCCGTGACAAGCAGGTGGTCTTCAGCACCGGCGATGCCGTCAAGAACCGCGCCTCGAGCATCTTTGTGCTGCCACAAGCGCCAATCGCCAGGTAACCACGGGGGGATGGGGGCACGGAAAGCACGGTCCGACCCCGTCAGACCAGCAAAGCCCATCAGCCATTAGCGCAAACTCGTCCCGGCGTAGTTCTCCACGAAGCCGGATCAGTGGTTCCACATCCCAATTTGCCACTTCGTTGCCGATGGGAATCGGCCCGCAGCGAGTCTCCGAGCAACAGGCCGTTGTCCCCAACGGCAGAGAGCGAAGCGAACGGCAATTGCTCGAAGACTCGCTGCGCAGCTTTCAGCTTTCCAAACTTCAGCTTTTCCTCGCATAATCCTCAAGCACCTGATCCAGGAACTTCAGCACAAACTTCTGCTCCCCCTGCGGCAGCTCCCGGATGGCCTCAGCCTTTTGGACCAACCTGCTGCGTGATCCGACCCGCCGCAAGCTGTCGCAAGCAGGCGGGCAGGCCCCCAGCAGCTCCCGGACATCAACCCCCAGAATCTCAGCCAGCGGAACGAGAAGGGATGAAGGCAGATCTCCTTTCGGGCTCTCATAATACGAGTACGTCCGCGGCGGAATACCAAGTTCCTCGGCCACCTCCCGCTGCGAAAGACCCACCGCCTTACGGGCCATCGCAGCCCTGGCACCGACATCGTCTCTATAATCTTGCGGCTTAGCCATAATCAGCAATATATTGCCGACGCCCGTACGAAATAGAAAGTCCCAAAATATTTAATAATCACGCTTGACGGGATTTCAAACTTCACACATTTCTTGTGATAGGCTTGAAACGCGCCTACTCTCCTCATAGACAAAAGATTGCAACGGATTTCCCAGCGGAGTGATGCAGCATGTGGTGGCTATACCTAGATGAAAGCGGCGACCTTGGGTTCGACTTCGTAAACAAGAAGCCGTCCGAGTTCTTCACCATTTGCATCCTCGCAACAAGCAGGGCAGACACGAACCGTAGACTCCGATACGCCATCAAGAAAACACTCAAGCGGAAGGTCAATCATGGCCGCAAGCATCCCGTGAACGAATTCCATGCCCATGCAACAACGATGGCAGCAAAGGAGTATGCTTGCAGTCTTCTGGCTGAGTCTCGCTATGGCATCTATGCCATTACTCTGAACAAGCGGAGAGTCTTTCAGTACTTGGCAGACAACAAGCCCCGCTTCTACAACTACGTGGCCAGGCTTGTGATCGACAGAATCCCGTTTGAAACCGCAAATGGGAACGTCTTGCTTACCGTTGACAAGTCCAAGGGATCTGCCCAGCGGGGAGAGTTCAACACATACATAGCAGCGCAGCTCGAAGGCCGTTTGGATCCCAAAGTGAAGCTGGACATCGCCCATGAGAACTCAGCCCGGTCAGCGGGCCTGCAGTTCGTAGATATGTGCGCATGGGCAATCCATCGCAAATACGAGAAAAGCGATGATGCATGCCTGTCGCTGCTTCAAGACAAGGTCATCTATGAGAAGCGCTACCTATAGCAGGCAGAAAAAAGAGCGTGCCCTCCAAGCGTCGTTCGCTGAGGCTCATTTCCCGCACAAGGCAGGCAGCACCCCAGACCCCTTGAAGTGGACTTACCGCTCGGAGAAAGAGTATCGCGATTCACTCCTTGCATGCAAGTGAAGAAATCGCATCAAGAGGGCGCCGTGGGTGATAGTATGGCAGAGGATATCGAACGTCTTGAGGCCCGCCGACCTCCGTCCTCCGACCTCCGATCTCCGCATTCTCTCCCAAGGCAACCGTTCCAGGGATCTGATTTGGATTCCCATCCAAACCAGATCCCTGGAACTCTCCCCTTCGTTCCCTTCGTTACCTTCGTTACCTTCTGTTCAAACTCTTATCTCTGCTTCCTCCTTGTTCAAACTCTCCAGCAGTCGACGAGCAATGATTCTGCTACAAATGATT
>CAZCDU010000217.1:0-6244 GCA_964497125.1 uncultured Victivallales bacterium
TTCGCTACTATCACCGCTGAAGTTGGCCGAGATCGGCCATAATGAGAATTGCTGAGTTCCGCTATTGCGGCCTTGTTTACTTCTATGGTAAACGTGAGAAGACGTGTCCGCGCGGTATGACGGGACGCAACGTCCTGCATGGTGGGCACCAGCTAGATGAGGAGGTGTCCGATGGCGAAGGCGCAGTACTCAATCAGTCCCTCAGGTGAGAAGTTCAAGATTCCCGGTCCCAAGGATTATGAGCTGGAATTTGAGCGTCTCCAGGAACTTGTCAAGGCGCAGCGCAAACTGGGTCGCGAAGTTGTGGTAGTCGTGGGTGTTGGTTTCGTGGGGGCCGTCATGGCGGCCGTCGTCGCAGATGCCACCGACAAGAAGGGCAAGCCATCCAAGTTCGTAATCGGGATGCAGCGCCCCAGTGTGCGCAGCTACTGGAAGATTCCGCTCCTCAATCGTGGCCTGGCGCCCGTTAGCTCGGAGGATCCGGATGTCGATATCCTGATCGAGCGATGCGTGAAAGAGAAACAGAACCTGACGGCCACATTCACGTATGACGCCCTGAAGCTGGCCGATGTGGTTGTGGTTGATGTGCAATGCGATTACCTGAAGACCGAGCTGAGTGACTGTCGCACGGGATCCGCCGATATGGCCGCCCTCGAGGCCTCAATGGCTGTCATTGCCGAACACGTACCGAAAGACGCACTCGTCCTCATCGAGACCACGGTGGCACCGGGAACGACTGAGCAGATCGCCTACCCCATCATGAAGAAGATCTTCGAGAAGCGTGGGATTCGCTCGAACCCCGTGCTCGCCCACAGTTATGAGCGTGTGATGCCGGGACGGGACTACGTTGCCTCAATTCGTGATTTCTGGCGTGTCTGTAGCGGCGTAAACGTGAAAGCCCGAAAGAAGGTCGTGAAGTTCCTCTCGGATGTCCTGAACACAGAAGAGTATCCGCTCACGGTTCTCGATAAACCCATTGAATCAGAAACCGCCAAGATCGTGGAGAACAGCTATCGGGCTACGATCCTGGCCTTCCTGGATGAATGGTCTCTCTTCGCAGAGCGAAACGGGGTCGATCTGAAGAAGGTCATTGAAGCAGTCAAGGTGCGTCCCACGCACAGCAACATGATCTTCCCCGGACCGGGTATCGGCGGCTACTGTCTGCCCAAGGACGGCGGACTGGGTGTATGGGCCTACAAGCACATCCACGGCTGGGAGGATGACATCTTCAAGATCACGCCCATGGCGATCGATATCAACGACAAGCGCGCCCTGCACGTGGCTCAGCTTGTCCGTGACGCACTGCGCAACATGGGGCAACCCATTGCAGCCGCCGACATCCTGCTCATGGGGGCATCCTATCGGGAAGATGTGGGAGACACGCGCTATAGTGGCTCAGAACTGATCGTGCGGCGGCTCACGGAGATGGGCGCGGACATGCGCGTTCATGATCCCTACGTGGCACACTGGTTCGAGTTCAAGAACCAGGAAGTGAATGCGGAACATGACGGCGATTTTGCGCCGCACAGCAAAGCGGGGTTCTTCAATCGTCAGCGGGACCTTAAGGATCTGACCATGGAGCCGGATCTGAAAGCGGCCATGAAGGGCGCCAAGGCTATCATCCTGGCTGTCCGGCATGCCGAGTATCTCGACATTGAACCGGATGCCGTTGTGAAAGCCGTCGGTCGCCCATGCGCCATCATCGACTGCTTCTGCATCCTGGCCGACGAACAGATTCAACGCTACATCGAGCTGGGGTGCGAGGTCAAAGGTATGGGCCGCGGCCACATCCGCCGCATCAAGAAAAGCGTGCTGTCAGGGAAGAAGGGCTAGCCTGGAATGGCGCTTAGTTAAGCGTGTTTGGGACAAACAGCACGGGATGAATGCGCGCCATAAATGACGAAGCACCCAAATACCCAAATACCCAAAGAAATCCGAAACCCGAATGACGAATGACGAATAGCCCGGCCAAAGCGTCTTTCTCCCCCTTTCGGGTTTGGGTATTTCGGGCTTCCTTGGGTATTTGGGTGTTTGGGTACTTGGGTATTTCCCGGCGTTTCGCCACTCGCACTGAGATGTCCGGGCTAGAAGTTCTTCAGCCCATCGAGATCGAGCGTGGCGAAAAGATCGGCTTCGGTCTCGGCGCGACGGATCTGCGCAACGCTGCCATCTTCGCGGAGTAACAGCTCTGCGGAGCGCAGCTTGCCGTTGTAGTTGAAGCCCATCGCGTGTCCGTGTGCACCGGCATCGTGAATCGCGACAATGTCATCGATCTCGATCCCCGGCAGGGGACGATCAATGGCGAACTTGTCGTTGTTCTCACAGAGTGAGCCGGTCACATCATAAGTGTGCTCACACGGCGCATCCTCTTTGCCCAAGACGGTGATGTGGTGGTAGGCACCGTACATCCCCGGGCGCATCAGGTTTGTCATGCAGGCATCCAACCCGACGTACTCTTTGTAGGTGTGCTTCAGGTGACGTACGGTTGAAACAAGATAGCCGTACGGCCCGGTAATCATCCGACCACACTCCATGTAGATCTTGAGCGGAGCCATGCCATTGGCCTCAATGATGGCCTCGTAACGTGCCTTGATGCCATCACTCACGGCCTGGAGATCGACGGGCGACTCCTCTGGACGATACGGGATGCCAATACCACCGCCGATGTTCGCAAACTCGAACTGAATCCCAAGTTCTTTCGAGATATCGACGATCAGGTCAAAGAGTATCTCGGCTGTTTCAACGAAGTACTCGCCCTGCAGCTCATTCGAGGCGACCATCGTATGGATACCAAAGCGCTTCACCCCACGGTCACGTGCGATGCGATAACCCTCAACGAGCTGGTCCCGCATGAAACCGTACTTCGCTTCCTCGGGATGCCCGATGATGGCGTTGCCTTCCTTCAAGGCGCCCGGGTTATAGCGGAAGCAGATCAGCTCGGGAAGCCCCACTTTTCGGTCCACGTAATCCACGTGAAGGACATCATCCAGGTTGAGGATGGCCCCAAGTTCGGTGGCGTGCTGATACTCCTCCAGCGGCGTATCGTTGGAGGTGAACATGATATTCTCGCCCGTGACCCCAATCTTTTCAGACAGGGCCAACTCCGGCCCCGAGCTGCAGTCCATACCAAACCCCTCAGCCGCGAGCAGCTTCATGATGTAGGGGTTGGGCGTCGCCTTAACTGCAAAGTACTCCTTGAAGCCTTCGTTCCAGGCGAAGGCGGCTGTCAAGGCGCGCGCATTCTCCAGAATGGCCTTCTCGTCGTAGATATGAAACGGCGTCGGTGTATCGGCGATGATCGCCTCAATAGTCGCTTTGCTAAACGGTACGGTCTTCTCTGCCATGGTAATCCTCACTGTTAAAAATCGATCAACCCCGACTCGCGCATGCTGACATAACCACCGTTGCCGGCACCGCCGCGCTTGCCAATGATGACATGATCCAAAACCTTAATATCAATGATGTTGCCCGCGCTCACAAGCTGTTTCGTAATCCTCATGTCCTCCGCCGAGGGAGTCGGATCGCCGGACGGATGATTGTGCACGAGCACGACGGCGGCGGCCTTCGATCGAATGGCTTCGGCAAAGACCTCACGGGGATGCACCAGGCTTGCATCCAACAGCCCTGCACTGACATCCACCGGGCGGCATTTGAGGGCGTTCTTGGCATCCAGAAGCAGAGCCCAGAAGATCTCGTGCTCGAGGATGCGGCTCCTGTCACCCAGTAGTTTCAACACATCGTCAGGTGTGCGGACCTTGAGAGACACCGGCCGCGCCTCCTCGTTCAAGCGACGTCCGAGCTCGAGTGCGGCCTTGAGGATTTGGGCCTTGGTCTCGCCGATCCCCCTGATGGCAGCCAGCTCCTCAACCGAAGCGGCAGCCAAGTTCGAAAGCGTCTTGTAGCGCCGCATCAGGCCGCGAGCCATGTCGACGACATTGAGTCCCTTGATACCCATCCGGAGCAACAGCGCCAGAAGCACATCGTCTGCCACGTTCTCGATGCCGACGCGCTGCGCTTCCTCCCGCGGCCGAATGCGTTCCGGCATGTCGTGAAGCCGGCATGCACTCTCCGGGATCTGATAGGTTGTATCCGCCAAGGCGCTCTCAGCTACCATCGCCGGTTCTGATTTCTGTTGGTCCATGTCTTTCCCATCGTTCAACAACTTCCCCGGCCAACGAAGCGACACTCGATCGGGGGGTGACGTCAACCCAATCCACGCGGGCCTGATGCCGAAACCAGGTCCGCTGGCGTTTCGCAAGTCGGCGGGTCCTGATGACCGTGCGCTCCACCGCCTCTGCCTGCGTCATGCGACCTTCAACCAGGTCAATTGCCTCTGCATAGCCGATCGCCTGGCGTGCAGTCCTGGAGAGTGGCCGCTCACGAGCCAGCAGCTGCGTTACCTCATCAACAAGGCCCTGAGCATACATCTCATCAACGCGTTGTGCAATCCGTGCATTGAGCAACTCCGGATCCATTGAAAGCCCAACCAGCATCGGGCCCGTTTCGCCTTGCCATTCCTGCCGGGGAACCGATGTGCCGGCCGTTTCAAGTGCTCGGATCAAACGGCGTGGATTCTCTTTGTCCGCGAGGGCCTTGAATCCTGCCGGATTCGCCGCGCGTACGGCATCCTGAAGTGCGGCGATTCCCTCCTCGGGCAAACGGCGTTCCCATTCCTTACGGAGTGCCAGGTCTGCCCCGGGGTGTCCGGATAGCCCGTGTGTCAGGCTCTTTACGTATAGGCCGGTGCCACCAGTCACAATAACCTCGGCATGGGCTCCGATAGACGTCAGCGCATCCAGGGCACGAACCCGGTAATCCCAGGCGCTGAAATCGTCCTCGGGATCAACGAGATCAACGCCGTAATAGGGAACGTCTCCACGCTCTTCGCGTGTTGGTGTAGCCGTGCCAATATCCATACCCCGGTAGATCAGCATCGAATCCGCGGAGAGGATAGATGCCGATCGCGTCTCAGCCAGGTATTGGGCAATCGCGCTCTTGCCGACAGCTGTTGGTCCCACAAGGAAGTAGGTGGTGGGCCACGCCGGCACGTTCACGCCACGTCTCCAGTCGGTGCGGCCGTCTGCTGCCGGGCAGCCAGGACTTGCGAGATGATGTAGAGGCCAACCCCAACGCAGATGGCGGAGTCAGCGATATTGAAGGCCGGGAAGTGGTGCGTCCGCCAGTAGAAATCGAGGAAGTCGACGACATACTGGAGGCGGACCCGGTCAATCAGGTTCCCGACGATGCCGCCGATGATTAGTCCCAGGCAGATTCGATCCAGAAGCGAATCCGTAAGAAAAGAGCGCCGGAAGACGATAATCACACCCAGCATGACGACTGAGAGGAGGGCCAGCCAGAGGTGCCCGCCGGCGAACATCCCCCAGGCGGCTCCCGTGTTCTGGATGTAGCGCAAGTCAAAGAAGCCGGGGATAACCGCCGAAGACTCATGCAAGGCAAACTCACCGCGGACCAGAAACTTGGTGAACTGGTCAGAGAGTACGATGACGAACGCTATGCATAGCGGCAGCATGATTCTGCGCTAGAAGAACCGACGCTGCGAGTAGCCACCGTTCTTCTCGGAACGCGACTTGCACTCAACGCAGTGCCGGGCAAACGGCAGGGCCTTCAGGCGAGGCGGGCTGATGATACAACCACACTCCTCGCAGACCGCATAGGTGCCCTCTTTGATACGCATCAGAGCCTCATCGATCTCGAAGATGGCATCTCCCTCGTTCGCTGCCAACTTAAGCGCCAGCTGTCTCTCGAAAGCATCCGTGCCGTCCTCTTCCGGATTCACCTCGTCCGCACGTGTCAGCGAGGTGCCACGCAGAAAGGCGATTTGGCGGCTGAGCTCATCGCGGATACGAAGCAACATGGCTTCATACTTGCGAGCCTGGGCCTTCGTAAGCTTCTTGGAGTTGCCCTTCTTCTTACTGGGCAACGGTGCTTTGCGAGCCATGCTCTTGGCTTTTGCTGCTGCTTTCCGGGCTGCGATTCCCTTGGCAACAGCAGCTGGAGAAGCACCCGACTTGGACAGAGAAGACTTGGATACGGGCTTCTTCTTGGCTGCTTTCTTAGGTGCACGCTTTTTTGCGGCGGGCTTCTCTACAGGCTTGGCAGCAGGCTTTGTGGCCGGCGCCTTCTTGGCAGGGCTCTTCGCGACGGGCTTCTTCGCGACAGGCTTCTTCGCAATCTTCTTGGGTGCAGCCTTTTTAGCGACCTTCTTCTTGGCAGCAGGCTTCTT
>CAZCDU010000218.1:0-6138 GCA_964497125.1 uncultured Victivallales bacterium
GACGTAAGAAGTAGAGAAAAGCAGTGATGAGATTTTTGATAAGTTCAGTGGCGGCCGTTCTCCTCCTGGCATGTCCAGCGTTTGCGGGCGCGGAAGCATACGATGTAACCTTCGAGTCGCTCATTAAGGAAATGAACGATCGGGCGGCGGTTGCGTTGTCCCCTGAAACCAAGGCGCGGATCGAGGCCGACTGGGCGCGACAGGAGCAGGTGACGCGCAAGCTGGCGGTGACCGACCCAAAGGCGCTTCAAGGCGCGATTGCACGTGGGCGGCTGATGATTGCCGACATGAAGGCGATGGGTGCTACCGAAGCCGCCGAGAAGACGGAGCGTGTGCTTGCCGACGCCACGGACTACAACCAGGTACGCTGGGCTATTCGAGAACTGGCATTTGCCAACCCGAAGATCGATTTCGATGAACTGGTCTTTGTGAAGCGGCAATGGCCGCGCATGGGGCATCAGTGCGGACACCGTGTCGGAGAGGCACAGACGCCGGGAGCCAATATCTGTGTGCTAAAAGGATTGGCACCCGACGGCGAGCTCCGGACTTTACTGGATGCTGAAACCGCCAAGGGAGGCGTGGGGCGGTTCGATCTCTCCTACGATGCGAAGCGCATTGTGTTTCCCTATGCGAAGCCGCGTAACCCGCCCACAAGCTACAGGTCCAATAGCCCCGGCCATCGTGGCGGAGCCTGCCATATGTACGATGTCTATGAGATCGGTCTGAACGGTTCCGGCATGACCAATCTGACTAACCGGTCCGAATCGGAAGATACGGAGCCGTGCTACCTACCCGATGGCCGGATCGCCTTTACCTCGTCGCGTGCCGGGCGGCTAGTGCAGTGCGGCGACTGGGCGCTGGCCTGCGGGATCTATGCGATGAACCGGGACGGTTCCGAAGTCAGGCGGGTAACCGAGCCGAAAGAGGGCGAGTTCTATCCCAGCATGCTGGAAGACGGCCGCATCCTGTATACGCGCTGGGACTACGTTATGAAGGCGTTCAATGTCATCCAGCAGCTCTGGGCGGTCAATCCCGATGGCCGCGGCGCAGCGCTGGTCTACGGCGATCATTACGATTTCTCGCGAGGCCCGATTGCCTTCTTCGAGGCGCGGCAGATTCCGGGCACGAGCAAGGTCATCGCTACCGGCGGAGCACATCACAATACCTGCGCAGGCCCGATCATGATTGTGGATCTAAACCAGAACCGCGGCGGGCCGGAAGGAATGCGGAACGTGACACCCGAGTTCAGTCAATACCCCGAAGCAGGCGGCCATCGCCGCCAGTCCGAGGTCGGCTGGTACAGCTCTCCCTATCCTTTGAGCGACAAGCACTATCTTGTCTCGTACTCGTTCGAAAAGGGGGATAACGCACAACATGGCTATGGCATCTACCTGGCGGATGTGCACGGCAACAGGGAACTGGTCTACCGCTTCAAGGGCGCCTCCTGCTACTCGCCTTACCCCCTGAAACCCCGACAGAAGCCCCGTGTGATCCCTGACATGGTTAAAGGTGTGGACCCCGCGACGCCAGGCACACTGGTCGTCACCGACATCTATCAGGGACTCGACGGCGTGAAGCGAGGAACCGTCAAGCACCTGCGTATCCTGGAAACGCATTCCAAGATCATTCACACGACATCGCAGCGCGTGGATGTGGGTGCGAGCAGCGGCTGGGATGTGCGCGGGGTACTGGGGACGGTGCCTGTCGAGGAAGATGGCTCGGTCTGTTTTGAGCTGCCCCCCTACAAGCAGGTTTTCTACGAAGCGCTGGACGAGGACTATCTCGAGGTCCGGCGGATGCGCAACTTCATGAACGTCATGCCGGGCGAGAAGGTGTCGTGCGTGGGATGCCACGAGCCGTACGGCACGGCCCCGATGACCTCCAGCGGCAAGATTATGGCGCTGAAGCGCAGCGCGTCGAAGATCGAGCCGCCGCCCTGGGGGACGGGTGGATTCGGGTTTGCCGAGATCGTGCAGCCGGTCCTGGACAGAAAATGCGTCGAATGTCACACGGGCGAGAAGCAGGTTGGGGACAAGATACCCTTTGACCTGACGGGCAAGCTGATGGTTACGGCGCCAACGCCCAACGGAGCCAGGGACCAGGGCCCTCAACACTGTGTTTCGGATTCGTTTCTCAATCTCATCCAGCACGTCAGCTACGTCCAGGTATCCGGCAACGGAGGCCCGGCCACGCCACTGGCGGCCTATGCGACCGGTTCGGGCGCCAGCGACTTAATGAAGATCCTTAGGAACGAAGACCACAAGAACCTGGAACTGACGACGGATGAATGGCGGACATTCGCGGCATGGATCGACTGCAATGCGCCCTACATTGGAGACTGGAAGCGCATCTGCATCAAGCCCACTGGGAAGCCTGCGCCGGTTTTCGACGGACCCAAGCCATCTGGCCCCATTCAACCGCTACGCACGCAGTCGGAGAAGGACAAGGCGCGTATCGCGGCACGCAAGCAGGAACTGGCAGATGGGCTGCTGGCCTACATCGACTGCGGCCTGCAGGTTGCCTCGGAAGACGGCGGAGTCAAGATCAGGCAGCTACGGGGCAAGGGGTGGACTTTCAAGGGATCCGAATCCGTTGCCGGAGTAGCCGGCGGCCACAAAGACATAACCTTTGATCCTCAGAATGTCGTGTTTGAGATCAGTGGTCTTCAGTCGGACAGGACCTACGCCCTGAATCTCTCGTGGTGGGACTTCAACGCCGCAGGACGGAGACAGAGTGTCTGGGTCGCGCCGGCGTTCGGCGCTAGGATGAGCAAGTTGCACGCGCCGACACTGCTGCCGAACTGGACGAAAGGGACGCAGAAGCCGGAGACCGTGAGTCTCAAGCTGCCTGCCGGGCTCACGAAGAAGGGCCAGGTTGTGGTTGCGGTCAGGCCCGAGCAGGGCGTCAATGCCGTCCTTGGAGAAATGTGGGTAACACAGGATTGAAGTGGTCACAGGAGAGGAATATTTATGAAAAAGATACTATTATCAAGCGTACTTGGAATAGCGCTAAACATCTGTAATGCACAAGATGCAACTGCGCTCGCGCAGACTCCACCAATGGGCTGGAACAGCTTTAACGCCTATTCATGCCATATTTACGAAGATGTGGCCCTTAAGGAACTTGATGTCTTTATAGAAACCTATGCCCCCAGGGGATACACCTACTTTGTCATCGACAACGGCTGGTTCGCTGAGCATAAACGCATTGAGGCAGAGGGGTATCGCTTGCCCCTGCAGCAACATGCCGACCCGAAAGAAGTGCGTATTGATGAATACGGAATCGTGCAACCTTCTATGGAAGGCTTCCCGAACGGCTTTGAACCCTTGGCGGAGAAGCTCCATAAGAATGGCCTGAAGTTTGGCGTTCACCTGATGCGCGGTATTCCTCGAAAAGCAGTGACTCAGAATACCCGGATAAAGGGCACGAAATACCGCGCCAGAGATATCGCCAACACCAAGGACAATTGCGGGTGGTGTTCCTATATGCATGGCGTGGATATGAGTAAACCCGGAGCACAGGAATACTATAACAGTGTCATCAAACAGTTTGCCGACTGGGGCGTCGATTTTATCAAAGTGGATGACGTTATTCATAAGCCCATGGAAATTGAGGCCTATCGCAAAGCCATAGACAATTGCGGCCGACCGATGGTGCTGAGCCTAAGTCCCGGGAAAGCGGCAAAAGAATCCAATGTTGAGAAAACCTACACCAAAGCCAATATGTTCCGGATTAGCGCAGATGTATGGGATGAAACCAAGAAGTTTAAAGGCCACTTTGAACGCTACAAGGACTTTATGAAATTCAGTCGTCCCGGCATGTGGGCCGACCTGGATATGACCGTCCTGGGCGAACTGTGTCTGCTGAAGCGTGAGGTAAATAGGAAAGAGAACCAGAGCAGTGAAAACAGTGCTCGTTTTGGAGGACACATGCACCATTGGTGTAAATTCAACACCTCTCAGAAGATGCACTTTCTCGGCATTCGTGCCATTGGCAGCAGTCCGATCATGATCGGTGGTTCCCTTATCTCGATGGATAAAGAATCCCGAGAGATGCTTCTCAATGATGACTTTATTGCATGCAACCAGACTGGGCTTCCCGGAAAAGTTGTTTATGATAAGGACAATGTGTTCGTGATTTCAAAGGAGGTTAGCTCCGGCGGTTGGCTCTTTATCGGAAACACAAGTGGAAGCGATGCGTCTGTCAGATTAACTCCAGGCATGCTGGGCAAGAAAGGTACGATAAACTGCAGCTATGTATGGAAGGATGGACAATTTGAGGTGCCCGTTTCCGGGCACACTCTTAAACTGTCAGCATTTGGCGGCATTCTGCTCAAAGCGCCTGCCCAGTAGGAGCTATTGCAATGACCCGAATCCAACTGCACGAAACAACGGCAGGGTTAGAAATCCGCTGCTCTATCCAACCTGCCCGCATTGCTTCGCAAAGCGATGCAGGCGACCGGGATGCCGAAGGTATTGGTGAGTATGAATAGGATAAGTTACGTAATGATGTTGGCGGTCTTTCTGACTGCGTCTGGCTTGAGCACCGTTCACACGTATGCAGCTGAGAAACCCAATATTGTTTTTATTCTGGTTGATGATATGGGCTATTCCGATATCGGCTGCTACGGGGGAGAAGTGCAGACGCCTCACCTTGATCGTATGGCAGCAAACGGCATACGGTTCACGCAAATGCATAATACATCAAAATGTTTCCCTTCACGGGCTTGTTTATTAACGGGGCTTTATGCCCAGCAATGCGGTATGGCCAATCACTCAAAAGGGGGGATTAAGAATGCTATAACAGTGGCGGATCTTTTGAAAACTCAAGGATACCGTACCCTGGCGGTAGGAAAACACCATTCGTCAAAGAGCTTGTATGATCCTGGTTTTGATCATTTTAGCGGGTTCTATTATGGCGAAGGCGGGAAAAGCTGTGCAAATCATTTCAACCCGGGAGAGCAACGTCCGGGTGAAGGCGTTCCGGCCCGTAAAAATGGAGAAGTCCGTATCTATTGTTTTGATGATAAGAAGATGGTTCCTTATTACACTCCGAAGGAAAAAGACTGGTATACGACAGATTATTTCACCAAGTGGGCGATTGACTTTCTTGAGCAATATAGAAACGAGGACCAGCCATATTTTCTCTATCTTTCCTACACAGCGCCTCACGATCCGCTCCATGCCTGGCCGGAAGATATTGCCAAGTATGACGGTGTCTATGAGGTGGGGTATGAAGCAATACGGGAACAGCGCTTTAAAAGGATGAAGGACTTGGGAATTATGGGCCCGGATGTTCAGCTTTCCAAATCGACACATAGGCCGTGGAATTCATTGAGTGCAGCACAAAAGAAGGATCAAGCCCGAAGAATGCAGGTTTATGCTGCTATGATTGATCGTGTGGATCAAAATATCGGCAAACTGCTGGCCAAAGTTAAAGAGCTTGGACAGGAAGAAAATACCCTGATTCTGTTTGCCTCGGATAACGGTTGCTCTGCAGAGGATGTCAGCACAGGTAATGGCGAGATCGGTTCGCTGACCCGCTGGGCCTCAGTCCAGAAAGATTGGGCAAATGTGTCCAATACACCTTTCCGTCTTTGGAAAAATAGCAGCCATCAAGGTGGGATCTGCACGCCCTTTATCGCATACGGCCCGGTTCTGATAGAGCAAAAAGGAGTTATTAACAAATACCCTCTGCACTTTATTGATGTCATGGCCACTTTACAGGAGTTAACCGGCGCGAAATACCCCTCCACTGTGAACGGCAAGAAGATACCTCCTATGCAAGGGGAAAGTTTTCTTCCAGCCTTGCAAGGAAAGACGATGCCAGAACGGAAGAAACCACTTTATTGGCAGTTTAGAAATGGTGCTGCAATACGCGATGGGAAGTGGAAACTGGTGACGACGGCTACTAAAAGTACAAATGCTTGGGAGTTATTTGATATGGATAAAGACCCTGCAGAGACGAGAGATATATCATCTAACTTTCCCGAAATTACCGATCGCCTGAAAAACAACTGGAGGAACTATTTCAAGAAATAATAAATAAGGCGCTTCCGGGATTAGCGGGGGAGTTTCTATTGATGAATCGAGAGGTCGTTGATGCCAGGATGAGAGAAATCGACGATGATCGGGACAA
>CAZCDU010000219.1:0-6005 GCA_964497125.1 uncultured Victivallales bacterium
CCTTTCTCTTTCAGGAACCAGCAGAAAATCAGCCGGGTGAGAAGCCGTATGACGTTGGTGGCGTTTCGTGTGGATGCGTCCTTTTCGACATCGGCCGGGAACTCTACATGGTCGAGCGCCCAGAAATACCAGTCGGCCAATTCGCGGTAGAACTTCCTGTTGAGTTCGTTCGTGTCGAGGGTCTTGCGCCACGCCTCATGAAGCTGTTTGAAATCGCTGCATTCGTGTTTCGCCATGAGCGACGGCAGGGCGAGGTCGTGCAGGATCTCGATGTGGGCGCGGTGTGGGTCGTGGCAGCGGATATCCTTGATCAGCTTGACCTTTTCCAGCACGTCGCGACCTTGATCCTTCTTGCTCAGGCGTCGGTCGATGACCGCGAACGTCAGTGCACCGTCATGCCGCATGAGAAGCATGGCGGGCATATCGAAAAGGAGGTTGATCTCACGGGTGATGTCGGCAAGCTGGGTGCGTGTGTAATGGTCCTTCTCCAGGTCGAGGGCGAAGAAGAGATAGGACTGGAAGTTCCCGGGGGCGTACCCGGAGCCGAAATCGAGCGTGGCTTGTGATCCAGCGTTGCGTATTTCGTCATCGGTAATCTGAAACAGGAGCTCGACGGATTTCCAGCGGGTGAACAGGGCTTTGTCCTGGCGCAGCTTGCGGTCACGGTTGTCGAACTCGGAGATGAACGCGTCAGGGGTGTTGTCGAGATCCAGGGTCTTCTCGCTCTGATAGCCGAGGGCACTGAGCAGACCAATTGAGGCGGTCTTCAGGTCGTCCTTACCGAAAGCGGCAAGGCTTTCCTCGATCTGTTGCCGTATGTCGCTCATGTCAGATCTCTTCTGTTGCCATGCGCACGATTTGCCCAGATTGGGCGTTCCTGCCAGTCATCAGGGAAGCCCATATGCTCCGTCACAGGGCTACGCTGTGCCTTGATCAGCGCCATGAGTCGATGTGCCCAGTGGTTCTCCGGCTCCACGATGTCGACAATATGTGCTAGCAGGACAAGTGTGTTGTAGACGCGGCGATCCGCATTTGGGTTGAGGCTATCGACCACGGGATGCGGGTTATGCTGCGGCAACTGCACCGTCAGCGTGAACCGCCGGTTCCAGAGGCGGGAGTGGTGGGCACATAGATTACGCACATACGAAGCGTGTTTGAGCAGCGATTCGAGGATTCCGGGTGAGAGGCTGAAAGCGTGAGCAATAGCCTTCCGATCCCTGTTACTCTTGAGGTTCTCATAGAATCGGCTCAGCAGACCAAAGGACATAATCTCGCAGGCAGCCCAGATTGGCGGCCTACTCATGTTGTATTGCCCACGGAAATGCGTAACAAACGCTTCCCTGCTGCGGCCGAGTTCATCGTCCAGTTTGCCGAGTGCGCTTGTGTGACGGCGTGGATTGCGGAACACAGATGGATCTTCGTATGCCAAAGCGCCGTAGGCGTGACCAAGGTGATAAGCCCAATGTGCCCGGACAGATATCTCCAGCCGTTTGACTGCCTCCATCACAAGCAGGCGAAGTTGTCGATCAAAGCAGTACAGGCCCCACAGGTCGGCGAACGTCGTGCCGGGCAAAAACGAATCAAGATCGCCGGGGAGGGTGAGCGTAAAGCGATATGCGGAAATGCGGTAGTAATTGTAGTGTTCGAGGCAATGAAGCGCAAACGCCTCATTGTCCACTACCAGACCGCGTGATTGCAGGATGGAGAGCTGTTCCTGATAGGTCCGGGGGGGCTTGTTATAACTCATGGCCTCCCCCAGAAATGAGTAACCCGCCGATTTGAGCATGACCAAAGGCCAGAGGCTTGGCGGGTATTGTTGGTGCAAGAATTGCGCCTGGGCTCAAAGCTGTCAACAAGTAAATCGCCCGACCCAGAAAGCAAAGCCCGCCAGAATTGAGCATGTTCCGGAGAACAGAGGCTTGGCAGGTCTGCTGGAGGGACAATAGCAGAGCGCCGGGATCTGTCAATATGCCGTTCCGCGAATTAATCGTCATGCCTTCCCCCCGTCCTTCACCACGAGCCATGTGATGAGCTCGAAATCCGATGATTCGGTGGCCTGCTCCGACTTGTCGGGGATCACGAAATTGCGCCCCGATTGCAGCCCGGCGGCTGTCCGCTTCTGGAATGTGCGGACAACGGCGTTGACGGCCTTGCCCATCAGGTCGCTGTACTTGCCCATCTTCGAGCCACCTGCGGTCTCTTTGTCAAACAGATCGCAAAGGGCCTGATATGGCCGATCCTTCCCAACACTCAGTTTCTGCAACATGGAGAGCGCGTTCTTTGCCTGGGTGAAGGTGAAGCGGACGGTTCCGTCATCGCGGATATAGAGCAGGTAGTATCGCCCCAACGGGTTCACATTGGAGGATTTCTTCTCCTTGGGCGGATTCTTGTGGCGCAGGCAGAAGATGACACCCGGCTTCACGACGTCATGCCAGTTCTTGTCGAACAGCTCCGCGCCCTTCATGCCGTCAAGCGTCGGGCTCACGGCGTATAGACCAAGGGGGGCCTCTTCCAGCAGTTGGCGGTTGCTGGCCAGGAAGTTCATGAGTTCAACGCGGAAGTCGTCGAGTGTGAATTCACTCAGGGATACGTTGTCGTCCATTTCCTCAAGATCAATCACTTCATCTTTGAGCCGGATGAGCTGCTTCTCGCGATAGGTCAGTTCCTCCGCGACCAACGCCTCTAGTTGATCGGGATCAAGCAGGTTGTCAGCGCCGCTGGCAGCGAGATCAACCATTGCCATACGTGCTTCGACACGATCCTTGAGATTGATGTACTTGTTCAGGTCGTCCGTTGGCCAGAAATTGACGAGCTGGATCTGCTTGTTGGTACTACCCAGTCGGTCTATCCGACCGAAACGCTGGATGATCCGGACAGGATTCCAGTGGATGTCGTAATTGATAAGGTAGTCACAGTCTTGCAGGTTCTGACCTTCTGAAATGCAGTCGGTCGCAATCAGGATGTCGATTCCGCCCTCCTGCGGCATGTTCGGCATTCTCTCACGGAGCTTGGATAGCGGAGAGAAGTTGGTCAGGATGGACAAGAACTCGGTCTGGCGGGCATAGCCAGACGGGTTGAAGGTCGTGCGGTTGTCTCCCGTACCGGTAACCAGAGCGCAATGCAGGCCCAATTCCCCTGAGACCCAATTCTTCAGGTTCTCATAGATGTACTGGGCGGTGTCGGAAAAGGCGGTGAAGACGAGCACTTTCCGGTTGTCGTCATTGATCGGCTGGCTTGTCTTCTCCTGGATGAGTCGTTTCAACTCCTGGAGCTTGGCGTCTCGATCTGGCGTAACGGCGGCAGCCTTCTCGTGGATGGCAATCAATTGCGTGCGATCCTTCTTGAGATCCCGCTTCCATTCCTTGCGTTTCAGATGCTCTAACCGGATGGGTAGCTTCTTGCCTACCATCAGTCTTTCCAGAAGCTCCGCCTCTTCTTCCTCGCCCTGATCTGCAAACAAATCGGGACTCGTGTACTCATCGAAATTGCCTTCGAAATGGTCGATCTTCTCCAGCAGATCGTCAATCTTCTCAATCGTGCGTTCTATGGATACCTCAAAACTGTGCACTGAGCTTTCGAGCCGTTTCAGGTAGTTCGTTCTCATCATGCCGATCAGATAGAACTCACGTTTCCGCTGATCGTTGAAGAGCACCATCTGCTCACCTTCCTTGAGGTAGGTGTTTACATGGGTATCTTCAAGATAGGCGGTCGGGTTGAAGATGGTCAGCTTGTATTCCGAGATGGCTGCATGGAGGTCGTCGTAGGACGGGAAGTATCCTTTGAGATCCGTTTCCGGGTGCAGCGCGACGGGTTTGAGTCTGTCGGGGAATTTTCCAATCTTCTTTGTGCCGTAGTAACTGATGATGTGTCGGCGCGACCGTGCGATAGTGAGCTCGTCGAGCAGCTTGAAGAACGTTGAATCCAATGCGTCCAGCAGGCGGCTAACCTTGCGTTCCGGGTTTCTTTTCGGATCTGCCCATTGCGTGAAGTGTGTCTGTGCGTTCTTCATCGCCTGGGAAATGCTGAAGATGTCCAGCGATTCGTGAAACGCCGCGTCCTCGTTTTGAGTAATCAGCAGGAACTGGTTGCGGAGGTCTTTCAGGCTGTTGTTGACTGGTGTTGCCGAGAGTAGCAGCACCTTGGTATCCACGCCCCTCTTGAGAACCTGATCCATCAGGAACTCGTAGCGTGTGGTTCTTCGAGAGCCGTCCTCTCTGGCCTTTCCTCGGGCGTTGTTGCGGAAATTGTGTGACTCATCAATGACCACGAGATCGTAGTTGCCCCAGTTGTGGGTTTCGTAGGCGTCTCTGCCCAGATCGGTATGCGCAAGCACGGTATACGCGAAGCGGTCTGCCAGAAGAGGATTGCGCGTATCGTTCTCGCGGTAGACCCTCCAGTTGTCTTCCAGCTTCTTGGGGCACAGCACAAGAACACGGCCATTCAGTAGCTCGAAGTACTTGATGACAGCCAGCGCTTCAAAGGTCTTACCCAAGCCGACGCTGTCAGCAATGATGCAGCCGTGATGCTTTAGTATCTTGTTGATCGCGCCTTTGACCCCATCTTTCTGGAAATCATAGAGCATGTCCCACACGTCAGACTCAAAGAAGCCGGTCTTTTCGTCGAGAAGGCCGCCGCGCTCCGCCTCGGACAGGTAATCTTCGAAGATGTGAAACAGAGTCTTGAAGTAAATGAACTCGGGAGAGTGGTCCTGGTAGAGTTGAGCAAGATAGCTCAACACCTTGGGCTTAACATCTTCGACCAGTGCTTCGTCGTTCCATACCTCGTCAAACCAGCGCTTGAGGTCGTCTCTGTCTCGGTTGTCGTTGACTTCAAGATTCAGCTCGATGTTGTTCCCGGACGCGCCCAGCCCCAGCCCCCTGACTGTGAAATTGGAGCTTCCTATGATTGCCTCCGACACACCGTTGTTGTTCATATGGTACATCTTGCCGTGCAGGAACCCCGGCTTGATGATCGAGCGAACATCGACCTTGGCTTCCAGCCAGGCGGCGCAATCACGGGCAACGCGCTTCTGTTCGAGTGTATTGGCCAGTTCGAGAGCATCGTTTTCGACCCGGAACGCCTTTGCCTCTGTCTTGTCCGGGTCGAGGGATTGGATGAAGCGCGGCTCTCCGAAAAGGAAGCGGAGATGGTTGATATCGTTGAGTTCCGTCCTCAGAGCCTCATAGGCGTAGATCGTAAAGTAGGCGGATACGAAGGACAGGTCCGCATTGGTGCGGATCTTGTCGCGCAGGAAACTGCCGATCGCACCCCTGTTGTGATTGTCCCAGATTCCTGAGATCTGTTTTGCGTCTGTCACAACTTGCTCCTACTCCTCCGGCCTGGTGCCGGCCTGACCCGTGCGAACCCAGTTGTCCACCTCGGCCTTCTTGAACTTCCAAAGCCTGCCAACCTTGTGGGCTGGCATATTCTTGTTGGTTATCCACGGATAGACTGTCTCACGCTTGATTCCGAGGTGAGCTGCGATCTCATCTACGGACAACCAACGGTCGTCATCATTTTGGGAGTGTCCAGGGGCACTTCCCGTAGCATCCGTATTCATCGGCACTGTTCCTTCACATTCAGCGTCGGCCTTCCAGTTCATCGGGTTATATCTCAAGTGACCGTAAGAAACAATGCCGGATTGCCCCAGAACCGGACGACTTGGCCTTTCCTTGGGGTGGTGGTCGGGGTTGACGGTGGCTTTTCGGGAAGGAGCGGAGACGCTTGCCCCGCCAGCGAGCATATGGGACGCCATGGCAGGCAAGGCAGAAGCCGCGAGCCGGTGAGCGTGGGAACGCGAAACGGAGCAGCTCGCGTGCCGGGGAGGCACGCTCTAGCTGCGTCCGTGGCTTGCCGCAGGCAGCCATGACCAGCGGCCCGTCCGTGAGCGGTTGGGCTGCGTCGCAGTGACGTGTTCTGGGTATTGGGGTTTTGTTTAGTTAATCAGGTTGATTGAAAGACCATTCCGCGGAGCCGCGAAGCGGCGACCCCAGTGAGGGCCAGCC
>CAZCDU010000220.1:0-5907 GCA_964497125.1 uncultured Victivallales bacterium
AATTAATAGTTATAAAAAAGGATACATACCATGAAGACAACGCTCATTAGAGATATACGGAAATGGTCACTTGGCCTGGCGGTCGCAGCGACCATGGGTGCAAGTGTGGCGGCTGAGAAGGCCGCAGACCTGGCCATCAGATTTGACCGGCCGGCAAAGAAATGGTCCCAGGAGGCGCTCCCGCTGGGCAACGGCCGCATGGGCTGCATGATCTTCGGCGACCCGCAGAAGGCCCGGATCCAGTTCAATGTGGACAGTTTGTGGACGGGCGACGAGAACCCCTCGGGTGAGTATAAAAAGATGGGCGCCTTCCAGAATTTCGGGGATGTCACCATCGACTTCAAGGCTCCCGGCAAGGTTCAGGGCTACAGCCGCCGCCTCGACCTGACCCGGGCTCTGCACCATGTCAGCTATCAGGCGGGTGGTACAAGCTACCAGCGCGAGGCCTTCTGCAGCAATCCGGACAAGGTGATGGTCTTCCGCTATACGGCCAGCCGGCCAGGCGCCCTCTCCGGGGTGATCAGCCTCAAGGACGGCCACGAGGCAAAGCCCACAGCTACCGGCAATACCATTGTATGCGCGGGAGCGTTAAACAACGGTCAGCAGTACGAGTCCCAGATCAAGGCGATCACTACCGGCGGTACGGTCACGGCGAAAGGCGACACCCTGGCCTTCAACGGCTGCGACGCGCTCACCGTCATGATCGTCGCCGATACGGATTATGTGATGGACTATTCCCGCAAATGGCGCGGCCCGCACCCGCATGAGCGTCTGGGCAAGACCCTTGCCGCCGCGGCCGGCGCTCCTTATGAGCAGCTGAAGAGCCGCCATATCGCCGACTACCAGAGCCTCTACAACCGTGTGTCGCTCCACCTGGGCGACGCTCCGGAAGACCGCCGCCAGCTGCCGATTGACCGCCGCATCAAAACGTATAAGAAGAATCAGGGCGGCGATAACGGCCTTGAGAATCTGTTGTTCCACTTCGGCCGCTACCTGATGATCAGCTGTTCCCGCCCGGGAACACTGCCGGCCAACCTGCAGGGCGTCTGGAATGACCGCAACCGCCCGGCCTGGTGCAGCGACTATCACACCAACATCAACGTCGAGATGAATTACTGGATGGCCGAGCCGGCCAACCTCTCCGAATGCCACATGCCCTTCCTCAATCTGGTCGAGGCCATGCGCGAGCCCAGCATCAAGGCCACCCAGGCGTCCTTCGGCAAACACACCCGCGGCTGGACCACCCGCACCGCCCATAATCCCTTTGGCGGCCATGGCTGGAAGTGGAACATCCCCGGCAGCGCCTGGTACGCCCAGCACTTCTGGTCGCACTATGAGTTCACCTTGGACAAGGAGTTTCTGCAAAAGACCGCCTACCCGATCCTCAAAGAGGTCTGCGAGTTCTGGGAGGACCACCTCAAGGAGCTGCCCGACGGCCGCCTTGTCGCCCCCGACGGCTGGTCGCCGGAGCACGGCCCGGTCGAGGACGGTGTCGCTCATGACCAGCAGATTATCTGGGATCTCTTTTCCAACTACATAAAAGCCGCAGACGTCCTGCAGGCGGATCGCGCGTTCCGTGACAAGGTGGCGACGATGCGCGACAAGCTGGTGGGCCCGAAGATCGGTAAATGGGGCCAATTGATGGAGTGGATGGTTGATCGTGACAACCCCAAGGACCGCCACCGCCACACCTCACATCTTTTCGCTGTCTTCCCAGGCTACCAGATCTCCAAGGAGAAGACGCCGAAACTGGCCAAGGCCGCGGAAATCTCATTGAACGCCCGTGGTGAAAGCGGTGACAGCCGACGCTCCTGGACCTGGGCCTGGCGCAGTGCTCTGTGGGCGCGTTTCAAGAATGCCGAGAAGGCGCATCGCATGGTTCGCGGCCTGCTCATCTACAACACCCTCTCCAACCTCTTCGCCACTCACCCGCCCTTCCAGATGGACGGCAACTTCGGCATTACCGCCGGTATCTGTGAGATGCTGCTGCAGAGCCACGCCGGTGAGATTGACCTGCTGCCGGCACTGCCCAAGGCCTGGGCCACCGGTGAGGTCAAGGGGCTCAAGGCCCGTGGTGCGGTGACTGTGGACATGGCCTGGCAGGGCGGAAAACTGACCACTGCCACCCTGACCTCGGCGAAGGCGCGCACCGTGGTTGTCCGTTACGGCGAACACAGCCAGTCGCTTGGCCTTACGCCCGGCACGCCGCTCACCATTACCCCTACTATGTTTACCAAATAAGGAGTCATCATGACCTACACCCATTTCAAAAAACTGTTTCTATCATTTGCGCTGGGCGCCACAATGAGCGCCGCGGCGGCCGAAACCTGGCATACCATTGCCAAAGATGACCTGGGCAAACCGGGCAAGCAACCGTACCTGACCAAGAGCGACGGCAACTACCGCATCAATGCCAAAGGGCTGGCCGACGCCGATGCGACCATCGCCTACGGCAATCCGGTGCAACTGGTCTACAAGGATATCGACCCGACCGCACAGTACCGCCTGAAGCTGCGCTTTGTCTGCGATGCCGGTAACCGCAAACAGAGCGTCGTCGTCAACGGCGAAACCCTCAAGAAACCGTTCAAGCTCAAGAAGGGCAAAGTCACGCAAGTCATGCTGGACATTCCGCAGCCGGTCGCTAATAAAGGTACACTCAAGGTTGAAATTCGTAAGCAGGCCGGGGTCAATGCGGTTCTGTCATCCAGTGAACTGCTCTCCTCAGAAAAGCAGAAGGTCGCCAAGCTGAAGAAGGGCGAGAAACTGGAAGTTGAGCAGGTAAAGGTGCCGGTGCCCCGCTTCTCCCCGATCCCGACCCGTGTAGCCGCGGTAAAGCAGTTCCAAAAGAGCCTGGATGGCGTCTGGAAGTTCACCACCACCGCCCCGGCAAAGATGGAAGAACTGCGTGCTGCCGCCGACTGGGCCGATATCAAGGTGCCCGGCGAGTGGTCCATGCAGGGCTTCCACGTCGAAAAGAACCAGGCCGCGGCCTTCTTCCGCACCTTTACCCTCCCGGCCGACTGGCAGGGGCAGCTGATCAAACTGCGTTTCGACGCGGTCTACAGTGACTCCGTCGTCTACGTCAACGGCAAGAAAGCCGGTGCCCACCTCGGCGGCTTCACCGCCTTTGAGCTGGATGTCACCGACCTGGTAACGTTCGGCGCCGACAACACCCTGAGTCTGTCCGTGAAAAACGAATCCCTGGCCGACTCGCTGGCCAGCGGCAGCAAGTATGCCTGCCACCCCCTCGGCGGGATACCGCGCTCGGTCTCCCTGCTCGCCCTGCCCCAGGTTCACATGAGCGGCCTGGCCGTCCAGACCGACCTCGATGACCAGTACAAGAATGCCACCCTGACCGCGTTGATTGACCTGAGCAATGAAGCTGCCGCTGATGCCGGCGACCTGAACGTCAACATCGAGCTGAAGCCCTGGAAATCCGACCAGGCGATCAAACTGTCGAGCAATTCCGTTTCTGCCGCGGCCATCGCCGCGGGTCAGACCGCCAACCTGAAGTTTGAAGTGCCGGTGACCAATCCGGCCAAGTGGACCTGCGAAACCCCCAATCTCTATGTGCTGACCTGCACGCTCACTCAGGGCGGTAAGGTTCTGCAGACCGTCAACCAACGCTTCGGTTTCCGTGAGATCGAGGTCAAGGGTGCCGACATTCTGGTCAACGGCATGCCGATCGCCCTGCGCGGCACCAACCGCCACGAGGTCTATCCGCTTACCGGCCGCAGCGTGCCCAAGCATCTTTATCGCAAGGATGTGGAGCTCTTCCGCGCCGGCAACGTCAACCTGATCCGCACCTGCCACTATCAGCCGGACCGGGCGCTGATGGAAGCCGCCGACGAACTGGGTATGTTCATCGAGTGCGAAGGCCCCTACTGCTGGGCGCATACAGCCAAAGGCTACCCTGAGCGTGATGTTATCGAAGCGACCGTGCGCCAGAACCTGGAGATGGTTCAGTTCCTCCGCAACCACCCCTCTATCCTCTACTGGTCCCTCGGCAACGAATCCCGCTGGAACGCCGCCTTTGAACAGTCCGCCAAAAGCCTGGCCAAGCTCGATCCGACCCGCCCCCTCTGCTTCGACACTTGGAACCATGATGGCAATGAGCTATGCAAGGTCGGTACCAAACACTACCCCGGCCTGAAGGAAACCTACGGCAAGGGCGCCTACCCCAAACAACTGGGCGAGTACTGTCACCTCAACTCCTACAACCGCCACGAGATGGCCACCGACCAGGCGCTCCGCGATAAGTGGGGCATCTACCTGCACCGCATGTGGGAATCCATGTACGCCGACCCGACTTGTGCCGGTGGCTCCACCTGGGCCGGTATCGACGACACCTTCTACTGGGACTTCAAAAACGAAGACGGCACCATCGAGGAACGCACCGTGGGCTACGGCACCTGGGGCCCGATCGACGGCTGGCGCCGGCCCAAACCCGAATACTGGGGGATGAAGAAGAGCTATTCGCCCGTTCGCATCGCCAAGGATGCAATCAAGGTAGCGGCTGGCGAGATCATCATTCCCGTCGAGAACCGTCAGGACTTCTCCAACCTGAACCGTCTACAGATCAGCTGGAAACTGGGTGCTGCATCCGGAACCGTTGCTGCAGACATCAAGCCGCGCAGCAAGGGCGAGCTGCGGATCAAAGCCAATGCCGCGAGCGCCGGTGAACTGGAGTTGACCTTCAATGATCCGCGTGGATTCACCGTCGACACCTTCAAGCTCCCGCTCGGCACACAACCGGTAGCTCCCAAGGCCACAGGCAACGAGAGCTACACCGTCAACGACACGGCCGACGCCATTGTCGTCAAGGGCAAAGAGACCAGCTACACCATCAACCGAAAGACCGGTCTCTTTGAAAGCCCGAGCTTCACCGGCCCCTATCTGATGATCCTGCCGCTCAACGGCAAGGGCGGCACCCAGATGCACGGCCCGACCAAGTTCTACGAGCCCTACACCCACACCTGCAGCGAGTGGAAGCCCGAGTCGGTTACCCACACCGCCGCAAACGGTCTGCCGGTGATCACCGTCAAAGGCGCCTACAAAGAAGCGGCCGGTGCATTCACCTACCGCTTCAACAACGACGGCACCTTCACCGTCGATTACGCCTTCACCACCGCCGACAAGGTCAATCCGCGTCAGCTGGGTATCGTCTTTGAGCTGCCCAACAGCTTCGAGAACCTGAGCTGGAAGCGCAAAGGCTACTGGAGCACCTACCCCGAGTGGCATATCGCCCGCCTCGAAGGTACGGCCAATGCCAACTACGGCTTTGTCTCCACCCCGGTCGGCCATCGCACCAAACCGGATCATGAGTGGCGCCACGACCGCATCGAGGTCGGCAACCACGACTTTGCCTCCACCAAGCACAACGTCACCTCGGCATCCCTGCTCGACAAGGCTGGAAATGGCCTGGCGATCACCGCCGATGCCGACCGTCACGTCCGCGCCTGGATCCACAGCAAGACGCACCTGCGCCTGCTGGTGGCCCACTACTCCAACGGCGGCAACGAGCGCTTCTTGCGCCGTATCTCCAAGATGGATGACAAGCCGCTGAAAAAAGGCGATAAAGTCTCTGCCTCGGTTAAGCTCCGGGTAAAGTAGGCTGGTGCTGCCTTTGCCCCCCCTCCTCCTAATGGGATAGAGGTTAAGAGAATCCACCATCTCACGCCGCCCTTCCAGGGCGCGAAATTGTGGGAGATGGCATCCCCCGGGCCGATGGCCCGGGGCTATCCTCAAGCCTCCCTCCGGGAGGGGAAATATGGACAAAGCAACCACTCAATGCCTCATGGCTAATGCCACCGCCAAATGATCCCGGAGGGATCGTGTGAAGAAGCCCGGGGCCGGGGCCCCGGGATTGCGCATTCCCCCAACCTTACCGCCCTGAAGGAGGCGGCG
>CAZCDU010000221.1:0-2792 GCA_964497125.1 uncultured Victivallales bacterium
CCGCCGCCCGAGCTGGTCGCAGGACTGCTGCTTGAAGCCATGTTGTCAACGATCGTGCAGCTTTCAACCGTACCACCGTAGACACCGCCGCCACTCACCGGGGTCACGTTACCTGCGATCAGGCAGTTGCGGATCAGGACTGAAGGTGAACTCGCGTAGATCCCGGCGCCAGACTGACTGCGCATACGATTGTCAAGCACGCGACAGTCGAGTATCTGCCCCCCGCCGACATAGACACCGGCGCCCATCGTGGTGCCGCCTCCCGTCCAGTTCCCCTGGATCGTGCAGTTGGATACCGTGCCGCCGCTCATATAGATGCCACCGCCCTGGCAGTGGTCGTAGCCGCTCGGCAGACCATTCTCCCTGATGATGCAGTTACGCACGAGCCCACCGGTCATGAAGATCCCGTTACCATCCTCGTTGCCGGGCGACCCGGGAGCGTTGTCGCCGCGCCCGGTACCGCCAGTAATCGTCAGGCCATCGAGCACGATGTTGGTGTGCGTGAGGTGGAAGACGCGAGGCCCGGAATATAGATCGCCGCCGTACAGCGCATTTACCACTGTGTTAGACGCATTGGCCAGCCCGCCATACACCGCGCCGCCGAAGCTGCGCACGGTAATGGCGTTGGTAATCGCGATCTGGGCCGTAATGTCATAGGTGCCGTTCGCGACCGTCACGATGGTCGCATCCGTCTGCGCCACGGCATTGCTGATCGTGGCAAAAGCATCGCCCCACCCCGTGCCGCCGTTGCCATCCGATCCCCCGGGAGCGACGAAGTATTCCGTCGCCCAGGCTGTGCCCGTCAACATAACCAATGCAGACACGGCGGCAGCCGCCACTCTATTCCATCGATCTCTCATTCGCTCAAATATCTCCTACTTACCTGTGATTTTACCCACAGTTCCTAATTCCGCAAAGGTGGACCGTGGCCTCCGGACGCGGTCGAGCAAAGCAAGCGCCTCTTGTGAACAGTATCGAACATCGTGCGCCCCTGTCTCTGGGGAGGCACATCACTTGCACGACGCCGTCCGGAGGCCGGCGTCCACCTTTCACGTTGCCAAGGTTCACCCCCGCGTGATCCGGCTCCAGTCGGTCGTCCCGCTCCCAATCCTCGACGCAACCTACTTAAAAAGGAACATAGATCCCGACGGCGTAGCCTCATAGGCACCGATGTCAACGGCACCATATAGAATACGCGTTGTGCCGTTCAGATCCGTGGGCCATGTGGCGGCGCTGCTGTCGCCTGCGTCCTTGCAGGGCGACGCCCATGATACCCGGTAGTCGCCACCGGCCGGATCCCTGAACAGCGGGTCGCCGGTAATGTTGCCGTTGGACGTGTTGCCGTCACTGGCGCAGGTATAGGTCACGCCAACCGTCGTATTGAGATCGTCTGGCGAACCGCTGACCGTATTGAAGTACACGATGCTGTTCTTAACCGTACCGTTGCTGCGATATACGCCGCCTGCGCCGCTCGCCGCCGCGTTCGTGGCGATCGTACAGCTTTCCACGCTACCGTTGTTCAGGTACACGCCGCCACCCGATGCGGCCGTCGCCGTATTGCGGGCAACGAGACAGTTGCGGATGACAACCGAGGCATCAACCGCGTAGATCCCGCCGCCGCCACCGGAGCCCTGCGTCTCGTTGTCCAGCACCCGGCAGTGGGTGATCATACCGCCGCTCGCATAGATACCAGCACCCGTGGTCGTGCCGCCACGAATCTGGTTTGCCTCGATTGTACAGTTCGAAACCGTGCCGCCGGTCATATAAACGCCGCCACCGTCGGCATGGTCGGTGTTCCCATCAAGTGCACCGTTCTCCTTGATGATGCAGTTTCGTACGAGCCCGTCGCTCATGAAGACACCAAGCCCACCTGCAGGAATCTGCAGGCGGCCGTAGCCGTCCGTAATCGTCAACCCATCCAGCACCGCATCGGCATGGGTGACCGAGAAGATCCGAGGACCGGAGTAGCCCGCATTCTGCGGCCCATCCACAATGGTGAGTGCAGCGTTGTCCAGTCCACCGTAGACGCCGTTTCCGTAACTGATCACGGTGAGTGCCTTGTCGACTACGATCTCGGCCGTGATGTTGTAGGTGCCGTTTGAGACAACAATCGTCGCACCCGCCGGGGCACCGCTGACAGCATCAGCAATCGCGTCCGCCGCATTCGCCCAGGTGTGGTATGGAGCGGCAGGCGAAGCACTGCCTGCCGAGACGTAGACTTCATTGCCCCAGACCGCGATGTAGTCGCTGTTGGTCGCCGAGGCGGCCTGCGCCGCGTCATTCGTTACCGTCAGCGTCACCGTATGAGACCCCACAACATTGTAGGTGTTAGTCACGACTGCCAGTGACGCCCCGCTGGCAGTCTGACCGTCACCGAAGTCCCAGACGTAGTCGGTGATGTTGGTATTGCCACCACTGACCGTGGCAGTGAACACCACGTCTGCCCCGGCAAGCACACTGACGACATCAGCCAGGAACGAGCACTCCAAGGTTGTGGAGGGCACGCGCTCGTAGGCCCCCATATCGACGCTCCCCGCGAGAATGCGGTTGGTGCCGGCAAGATCGGTCGCCCCGATCATCCACGGCAGGTCCGTGCCCCCGTTCACCGCCGGTCCCGGCTCCAACTGATAGTTACCGGCCCCCGCATCCACGAAGGACACCGTATCAATATTCCCGCCCCCCGAAGGTTCGGGCGTGGAGCACGAGTAGGCAAACGTGCTGGAACCGTCGTAGTTGGCGATGGTCGCCGAACCCGAGCCCGTGTCGTTGTCCACCACGATCGAGTTGGTCAC
>CAZCDU010000221.1:2892-5900 GCA_964497125.1 uncultured Victivallales bacterium
GTGCACCCGTTGTCCATGTAGACACCGTTGCCGTTCCATCCGCCGTCCCCGCGCCCGATGCCATTGCGAATCGTCAGACCGTCCAGCACTGCACCGCCATCGGTGACATCAAAGATACGGAGCGTACCGGAACTGCGCTGCACCACCGTGTTCGATGCATTGGCCAATCCCCCGTAGACGCCGCTCCCGTAGCTGACAACCGTGATCGCTTCATCGACCTCGATCTGTTGAACGATATTGTACGTGCCGTTCGAGACGACAACGGTCGCGCCTGCCGGCGCACCGTTGACCGCATCGGCGATGGAATCCGCTGCGTTCGCCCAGGTGTGATACGGCTCAGCCGGCGATGCGCTGCCCGCCGCTACGTAGGCGTACGTTCCCCACACGGCGACGTAGTCGGTGTTTGTCGCAGAGGCCACCTCGGCCCCGTCATTGGTCACCGTTAGCGTGACCGTATAGAGACCCGCCGTATTGTAGGTGTTGGTCACCACAGCACGCGTTGAACTATTCGTAGTCTGGCCATCGCCAAAGTCCCACACGTAGTCGGTAATGTTCGTATTGCCACCACTCACCGTGGCCGTGAATACCACGTTCGACGGCGCCACCACACTCGTGACATCGGCTAGGAACAAGCACTCGAGCGCCGAGGAGGGTGGCCGCTCGTACGCTCCCATGTCGACGTTGCCAGACAGGATACGGTTGGTGCCCGCCAGGTCGGTCGCGCCGACCATCCAGGCTTGGTTCGTTCCGGAGTTTACGGCTGGACAGGCCTCAAGCTGGTAGTTGCCTGCCGCTGCATCGGCAAATGACGCCGTGTCGATATTGCCATCACCCGACGGTGTCGGTGTGGAGCAGGAGTAGGCAAACGTGCTGGATGCGTAATCGTGGTCAAATCCCGACCCCGCATCATTGTTCAGCACAATCGAATTTTCCACCGTGCTGCTATAGACACCGCCGCCTGTGCCACTGCCGTCAGCGCCGGCTGTGTTGGTGACGATCGTGCAACTCTCGACGGTGCCGCCATAGATGCCACCACCGTTCCCCTGGGCCGTGTTGTCGGCTACCAGGCAATTGCGAATCAAGACTGCAGCGGAGGTCGCATAGATGCCGCCGCCGCTACCGGACGAGCGAATGCTGTTGTCCAGGATGCGGGAGTTCAGAATCTGCCCGCCGGTCGCGTGGATGCCGCCACCATGTACGGTTCCTGCCCCCGTCCAGTTCCCCTGAATCGTAGAGTTTGAAACCGTGCCGCCTTCCATGTAAATGCCGCCGCCCTGGCAATGATCATAGCCATTGGGCGACCCCAGACCATTCTCCTTGATGATGCAGTTGCGCACCAGCCCGCCCGTCATGAAGATCCCGTTGCCGTCCTCATTGCCGGCCGACCCGGGGGTGCCATCGCCGCGCCCGGTACCTCCGGTAATCGTCAGGCCGTCCAGCACGGCCCCGGCATCGGTAACATGAAACACGCGGGGACCGGTATACACACTGCCGCCGTAGATTGCATCAATCACTGTATTCGAGGCATTGGCCAGTCCACCGTAGACGCCGTTGCCGAAGCTGGTCACGGTGATCGCCTTGTCGACGACAAGCTGCGCAGGGATCTCGTATGTGCCGTTCGAAATCACAACGGTCGCCCCGACCGGCACACCGTCGACGGCGTCGGCAATCGTGTGTGCCGCATTCGCCCAGGTGTGATAGGGCTCCGCCGGCGAAGGACTGTTCGTCGCGACATAGGCATTCGCCCCCCAGACCGCGATATACTCGGTGTTGGTCAGCGAAGCCACCTCGGCCGCGTCGTTGGTCACCGTCAGCGTGACCGTGTAGAGGCCTGCAGCACTGTAGGTGTTGGTCACCACCGCACGCGTCGAACTGTTCGTCGTCTGGCCATCGCCGAAATCCCAGACATAGTCGGTGATGTTGGTGTTGCCGCCGCTCACAGTTGCGGTGAATACCACGTTGGACGGCGTAACAACCGTCGTGACGTCAGCCGAGAACAAGCACTCGAGGGACGAGGAAGCCGGTCGTTCATACGCACCCATGTCGACGTTGCCGGACAGAATACGGTTGGTGCCCGCCAGGTCGGTCGCGCCAACCATCCAGGCCTGGTTCGTGCCGGAATTCACCGCCGGGCAGGCCGTGAGCTGGTAGTTCCCCGCCGCCGCATCCACGAACGACGCCGTGTCGATGTTGCCATCGCCCGAGGGTGTGGGCGCGGAGCAGGAGTAGGTGAACGAGCCGCCGGAGTAGTTGCTGTCTCCGTTGTCCAACACAATCGAGTTCTTCACTGTACTACTATGAACGCCGTCACCGGTGCTGCTGGCCGTGTTGCTCACGATCGTGCAACTCTCGACCGTACCGCCCTGGACACCACCCCCGGTCGAGGCCGTCGTCGAGTTGCCCGTGATCAGGCAGTTACGGATGATCACCGCGGCAGAATTCGCATAGATGCCGCCGCCTGACTTGCCCTGGGTCTCATTGTCGAATACTCGGCAATGGGTAATCACTCCGGCAGTGGCATAGATGCCGGCTCCGTAGGTGCTGCCGGCACGAATCTTGTTGGCCTGGACTATGCAGTTGGAGACCGTGCCGCCGGTCATGTAAACCCCACCACCGTCGGCATGGTCGGTATTGCTGTCCATATCGCCGTTGTCCTTGATGATGCAGTTGCGCACGAGGCCATCGGACATGTTAATGCCGAGGCCCTGTATGCGCCCGTCACCATCGGTAATCGTCAGGCTATCCAGCACGGCACCGGAATGGGTGACCGAAAAGACGCGCGGCCCGCTGTTGCCCAGGTTCGCGGGGCCGTCGATCACGGTGTTCGACGCGTTAGCCCATCCGCCATAGGTGCCGTTGCCGAAACTGGTCAGCGTAATCGCCTTGTCCACAGCCAGCTCGGCGGTGATGTTGTATGTCCCATTTGTGATTGCCACAGTCGCGCCCGCTGGCGCTCCGCTGATCGCATCGGCAATCGTGTGCGCCGCGTTCGCCCAGGTGTCATACGG
>CAZCDU010000222.1:0-5861 GCA_964497125.1 uncultured Victivallales bacterium
ACCTGATGGATTCGCCCGAGTTGGGTCAATCGGTGTTGCAGAAACATAAAGCGCTGTTGATCGATTATCTCGATACGGTTGAGGTGTACGATCCGCCCGGAAATGCCAAGAAGAAGAGCCATACCCTTTATTTGGATTTCTATAAAAAACTGCGCGAGGAGGCATAATCATGAAACGAAGAACCTTTATTCAAACCACAGCAATCGCGCTTGCCGCGCAAGGATCTCTTCCGCTGCTAGCCGCCGATAAAAAGAAGAAGAAGAAGGCGAAACCGGAAAAGGAAACCGTAAAAAAAGCGGGGTGGGGCAATTCGCTGAATCCCTACGTCGAGCCCTGCGCCATCGAACCGATTACGGGAATCCTACCTGAATTTTCTCCGGTGGCTGGCGTCGCTATGACCGGCGCGTTTACCGCAAAGTACGACTTGCCCACATGGCAGCATGCAGCAGAAAAATCAGTTAATAAATTGATGGGTTCCGCTGAGCTCGCCTTTACTCCAGCTGGATTTGAGCTGACGGAAATCCGTAACGAAAAGGACAACAAAACTCTGGCAAGCACCGCGAAAACCAAGGTTGAATTCGGCAAAGGCCACACGGCCAAAAAGTGGACGCAGGAGTCGATCTCTAAAGATCGCGAAGACACGCGCTTCACCGAAACCGGCGTTTGGGACGGCAAAAGAATGGTGGTAACTGCCAAAACCTTTTCGCGCGAATACGCCACGCAAAACCCGCTAATTCATCGTTGGGGGCTGTTGCCTATTTTGGCGTCGGGGCAGCTCAAGAAAAAGCCGCTCGTGTTCGATATGCTCGACGATTCGGCGATCCGTCCCAATCAAACGCTTTCGTATGAAGGCGAAGTCGAGATTCCGGTAAAAGGCGGAACGGCCACGGTCGATAGCTACGTGCAGACGGGCTACGGCATTGTACCGACCCACTATCTGGTCGACAAAAACGGGCGCGTTCAGCTCATTACGCTCTCAACCGTAAACTGGGTTTTGACAGGTTAGCTCCACCCCCGCGTCGTACCTCCGCCGGATGCTCCTTCGCTCTTCGAGCTTCGGCGCACAAGCCATACAGGGATGGAACTTAGGGATGAGGTAAGTAGCCCCGGGCCGTCTCGGCCCGAGGGCAGATTGCACGACAGGGCACTTCTTGTTTCGGCAACGATTGCCGATCACAGAACCCTCTGTCTGGATCGGCGCTGACCCCGGGACGGGGTCGCGCTACTTGAGAGCAGTGGACGCAGGCGAACATGAGGAAGTTTCAGGAAAGAGGAAGTAGAATGAGAAGAAGACACTTATCGTTAGCCCTCGGCATCAGTTTGCTGGGGGTCTGTTTTGCCGCGCCTCAAAAAGCTGAGTATGAAGTGTGGGAACCCTATCCAGTTTGGGAAGAACGTGCGGTGGCGAACCCGGCCCCGAAGCAGGATCGCCCAAACATTCTCTGGATTACCTGCGAGGACATTAGCCCGTATCTCGGCTGTTACGGCGTTGAACAGGCGCTGACGCCCAATCTCGATAAACTGGCGGAAAACGGCGTGCGCTATACCCGCGCCTATGCGGCGACCACAGTTTGCGCCGTAGCCCGTTCTTCAATCCTTACCGGTATGTTCTCCCCGGTAATCGGTACACATGGCATGCGCGTACGAACAACGGTACCCGATGTCATTAAGGCGTATCCGGCTATTTTCAAAAAGGCGGGCTATTTCTGCACGAACCACATGAAGACGGATTATAACTGCACCCCTTATAGCGGGCTTGCAGACGTGCTCTGGGATCAATGTGGCAAGAAAAGATCGACGATTGATACCGCTCACTGGAAAAACCGGACGAAAGACAAACCGTTTTTCGCGGTTTTCAATTATGGGGCAACCCACGAGAGCCATATGCGCGTACTGGATAAAAAGATTGAGAAGGGCGAGCTTCCGCCAGAACCGCGCATCCCGCTTGATGAAGTAAAGATTCCTGCCTACCATCCTGATCTGCCGGAAGTTCGTCACGACTGGGCGCGTTTCCACGAGCTGATCACGGCGATGGATAAAGCGCAGGGGGAAATTATCCAGGAAGTGATTGATGCCGGACTCTGGGACGACACCATCGTGGTGTTTTATTCTGACCACGGTGGCGTGCTCTCGCGCTCCAAACGCTACATTTACAACGGCGGCACACAGGTTCCGCTGATTGTCCGCGTTCCGGAAAAATGGAAACATCTCGCGCCGGGCAAGCCGGGAACGACCAATGATGAGTTCGTCCAGTTTGTCGACCTGCCTAAGACGATGCTCAACATCTGCGGTCTTGAGGTGCCGGAGGTGATGCAAGGGCGCATCTTTATGGGGCCTGACAAAGAACCTGCCCCAAAAACGATCACCTGTTACCGCGACCGTCAGTCCGATAAATTTGACTGTTCCCGCGCGATTACCGACGGAGATCACTATCTAATCCGCAACTTTTATCCGCACCGACCGCGCGGCCGTGATGGTCGCTACGGCCCGAACAACCAGGCCAACTGGGCGGCGTGGGAGCAATGGTACGATGGAAATCCAGAAGCTGCCGGCCCGATTTACTCGCAGTTTTATAAGCCCAAGCCGGTCGTCGAACTCTTCGATATGGAAAAAGATCCGGATCAGGTCAAAAATCTTGTCGGCGATCGTGTGTTGAAAGGGAAGTTTGAAAAGCTGTCCGCCGAGCTCGATGCGTGGATGATCAAAAACCGTGATCTCGGCGTGGTGCCGGAATCGATGCTGTTCGAAATGACGGGTGATGGCAGAAAGCACGCCACGCTGTACGAGTACGGACAGAGCGACGATTATCCGGTCGAACAAATTCTCGCAGCCGCCAAACTGGCAAGTGCCGGCGGGCCCGGCAAGGTTGCGACCTATCTGAGCTATCTCAATAGCGACGAACCGGCGATCCGTTTCTGGGGCGCGTACGCGCTCTTTTATCACCGGCTCAACCAGCCGAAAGTCGAAGCGGCGCTGAAAGCGATGATCAAAAAAGATGAACTTGCGACCAACCGCATTATGGCGGCTCAGGCGCTGGCTTGGTGTGGTGATTCCGACATCGCATTCAAAGCGATTATGAACGAAATCGATCCCGAAGAGATGAACGCCTATGTGCTGCTTTTTGCTCTTAACGCATTTCAGTATAGCCACACCGACGTGAACCTCACCAAGGCGGATTGGGAACGGTTCAAGCAAATTGCAGAAGGCGGAAAACCGCGTCGCAATAAAGCCATTCAGGCAAAGGCCAAAGGGAACCCCGCACCCGGGCTGAGTGCTGCAAGCCAGACCCACCCCGGTTTTGGTGATGCCGTTGGAATGATCAATGACGCGCTCGAACTCTGGCCCGAACGCCGCCGAGTTGATTAAGTACTATTTATACAAATAAAGATTCAAATAGGAGAAAGTTGTGGGAAGTAAGTTAAAGTGGTTGTCGCGGGGAGCTGTTGTGATCTCTCTTTTTCTGATGAATACAGTGCAGGGGGCTGACCGCCCGAACGTAATTGTTATTCTGGCTGACGATTTGGGCTGGATGGATGTTGCAAGCAATGCGGCACGTGTAAAGAACGTTAAGCCTGAAGCGTGTTATTACGAAACTCCGCATATTGATCAGCTCGCTGCCCAGGGGATGACGTTTACTCAAGCCTACTCTGCCGCACTTTGTTCGCCGGCTCGCGCTGCCTTATTGACGGGGCAGTACCCGGGTCGGTTCGGATTCCTTACGGCATCGGGGGGCACGAGCGGCAGTTATCAGTCAGCTAGCATGACGCCACCAGAAGGGTGCCATATCTACGATAGAAAAATATCGCCATTATCTAAGACGCATCCGGCACAGGGATATATTGGTAGTGGGTTTACCTATCTTTTGCAGAGCGGTCAGCCGCAGGATGAATACGATGCGATTACGATTCCCGAAGTGCTCAAAGGCTATCGCAGTGCGATGGTCGGCAAATGGCATCTGGGTGCACACGGAATTGAGGGTTACCAGCCGAAAGATCAGGGATTTGAAGAACTGGCATACACCGATGCGGGCGGATCCCCCTATTTTGATTGGCGCGAAGGTTTTACACGGCCCGGAGAGGATCTTGGGTTTGACTATTTAACCGATGATTTGACCGAACGGGCGGTTCGTTTTATTCGAGAGTGCGACCAGAATAGAGAGCCGTTCTTTCTCTATTTTCCGGAATTGGCGGTGCACGCCAAACGGCAGGCGAAACAGGAGGATTTAGACTATTTCGAAAAGAAACCGACTCGCGGCTGGAACGGGCATTCGATGCCCGAATATGCGGGTGTGTTGCGTGGACTCGATAATTCGGTTGGGCGGGTTGTGGAAGAACTCAATAAACTGGGTATTGCGGAAAACACGTTGTTGATGTTTATGTCGGATAACGGTGGAATTAATCGAGACACTGCAACATCAAACCTTCCGCTTCGTGAAGGAAAGGCAGCGCTGTATGAAGGTGGAATACGCGTCCCGTTTATCGCCTATTGGCCCGGGAAAATTAAGCCGAATACGTTCTGTGATCAGCCGATCGGAGTCGAAGATATTTTCCCGACCATCTTGAGTCTCGTAGGGCAGGAAAAGGATTTGGAGACACTGAAGCACGATGGACAGTCGATCCTACCTTTGTTGGCTGACCCGGAAAACAAGGCGAAGCAGTACACACGCGATACCTTCTTCTGGTACAAAGCCGGCGGAGGCTACAGCTCTAAAACAGGGAAGATAAGTCCAGCTCCAGGATCATCAATCCGAAAAGGTGATTATAAATTGATGTACCATGATCAGGGTTACCTGGAGCTGTACAATCTGGCTAACGATTTGGAAGAGAAGAATGACCTTTCCGAAAAGATGCCTGAGAAGACGCAGGAGCTGTTTAGAGCGCTTGATGGGATGATTAACGAAGTCGTTCCAAATAAATATCAGCGCAAACCGAATCCGCTCTACGATCCGAAAATGGCTGCAGCAATCAAAGCCAAGCCGTACCGTAACCTGCGTAATCTTCCTGTTGAAGAGGTGTCCGAAAAAGAGAGACAAGCCGCAAAGAGAAGAGATTGGACCGTTACGAGTAAAGGTAAGAAGAAGGGCGGGAAGAAAAAAGGTAAGAAGAAATGAGGAAGCGATTACTCTTACTATTGATTGGCAGTTGTATCGGGGCACAAGCCGCAAGCAAACCGAACATTATCCTGATTATGGCGGATGATTTGGGCTACGAGTGTATCGGCGCAAACGGGTGCGAGGAGTATAGAACGCCGGTGATCGATCAGCTGGCCGCGGAAGGGGTTCGCTTTGAACAGTGTTTTGCCAACCCGCTCTGTACGCCGTCGCGCGTAAAGATTATGACTGGACAGTATAATATACGCAATTACGTGGGGTTCGGGAGACTTGATCGTTCACAGCGAACCTTTGCGAATCAATTGAAAGAGGTCGGTTATGCCACGGCCGTTGCCGGTAAATGGCAGCTGGGTGAAGAGCCGGATGCACCGCAGCACTTCGGTTTCGATCAGGCCTGTCTTTGGAAGCATCTCAGTAGGGGGAAGCGGAAAGGAACGAAGACGGACACCCGTTATCCTAATCCACAGCTGGAGATCAACGGGAAGCCGGTTGATTACAACAACGGCGAGTATGGTCCGGATGTCTGCGCCGACTTTATCTGCGATTTTATTGAAACGAATACCCGTTCGGCCACTTCGGCAGACTCAGGACAGGCAGGCTCAGGGCAGGAGGCCAAACCGTTTTTCGCATACTATCCAATGATTCTTACCCATTGCCCGTTTGACGCAACGCCTGACTCGGATGATTGGGATCCTGAATCACCGGGTTCAAAAAACTACAAAGGCCCTGGAGGACACGATGACAAGCAAAG
>CAZCDU010000223.1:0-5744 GCA_964497125.1 uncultured Victivallales bacterium
AGCTCCAACTTTCCCTTCTCGTTGTTGATTGCTGCCAAAGTACCATCACCTGTCACGGTAAGGGTAAGTTGCTCGTTGCCAAACGTCACCTCACCGTCCAAAGGTATCAGCTTCTCTGCGGGCTTCTTACATGACGTGAAGACACACGCCATCACCAATAGCCCCACCATCCCAATCTGTTTTCCAACGTTTCGTTGATGCATGCTTCTGTTCCCCTTTTCTATGCTCGTTGCTGTCTCTTTTTGCCGTCCTTCTCGGATCACGATTACGGGCGACGATTACGATGGATGATTAGGCGAATTCCCATCGTAATCCGTAATCGTCGCCCGTAATCGTCAACCGTCTCCTCTTTTCATAGGTGTTCATATCCCTACCCCTGCTGCGCATCCTTCTTTTCCAGTTCAATCGACTTGTCGATATCTTCCTGAAAGATCTTCTGAAACGCTTCGACCGACAACTTGCCCCCGGGATACAGCAGCGGTGCAGTGTAGGCCCCGCCTGTCCAGCGCAGGTTGCGCAGCTGCCGTGTGCCCGGCCACGCCCCCCCGCTCAGGATGCTTTTGGGGTCCCCCGGCAGTCTGTGCAGGCCGGCTACAATCTGCAGATCGGTAATCCCCTGCCAGCTTGCAGGAAGCGCAGGAATGTCGGCGTTGCGCGGTTTGAGGTCGGCAAGGGCGATGGTGACGGTCTGCCACTCCTCGGTCTTGACCAGCGGCTTCACGCAGTAATAGCTACTCTTTTTCAGGCCGGCATATGCGCCCCAGTTATTGACGTCAAAAGCCATCAGGAAATTGCCGCCCTGGGGGTCTTTTACATCGATGGTCAGGTTGGCTTCGTCGGGTCCGCGCCATTTGGGGTCAGTGAGTTTGCGGGTGCCAGACAAGGCGTGCTGGGTGTTGGGCCAACCAATCCGGTACCAGTCTCCCCAGTCATCAAACGTTTGCTGTATCATGCGCGCCGGACGGTCTACTTCTTTGACTCCGGCAGCCTTCAAGGCAGGCGGATCAAAACTCTTTCCCCAACTGCTGACCAGAAAGGTCGATGGCGACTTTGACAGATACGGCGGGCCGATCAGGGGGCGCGGCTGCGGGTATTCAACATTGGCCATCACAAACAAGGGCATGTCGGTGCTCATGATCGGCAGATGCGCTTTCCAAACGTCACCAAAGCGAGCCGTCGCCGCACGACGCCAGTAGCGCGTCAGCGAATTCGGATTGATGCTGTAGTAGATCTGAACACGCTGCACCTGGTCCACGGCATCAGGGTTAACCGTGGCAACGGGTATGCCATTGGAGGTCTTCAGTTCAACGGCTAACTCAGGCCTTGCGGGGAAAGCCCCCTCGCCCTTGAGAAAGGCATTGAAGAAACGAGTCCGTGTAAATTCAGATTCCGGGATGTGACGATGGTTAAGATGCGGAGAGATGCTGAAATGCACCAATGAGTGATCAGGAATGACCTGCCAGTTATGGTATAGATCATCCAGGATGCAGTTGAAATCGTTTTGCGGGCTCTGTCCGAGAATCGGACGCTTGAGATTGCGAAGCGACGCGGTGGAGTCGATCGTTGTGGAATACCGCTTATCTCCGACTCTCCGGTCAGCAGAAGAACCGGGACGGGCAATGTTCTTGGCCTGCGTTATGCCGGCGCCGCCGCAGGATGGTACGGCCGCCTTGATCCGGGGATCGAGACCCGCCACCTGTCCGGTGATGGTTCCGCCCATCGAGTGACCGTAAACCCCCAGTCGGTCGGCATCGACCACCGCCTGCTGTTCGAGAAAGGTCAACCCACGGCGGGTGGCCAGGGCCAGGATAAACCAGTTGTTGTTGCGCGGGCTGTAGACGGTTTCCGCCGTCTTGTCGTCCGGGGTCAGCCGGAAATAGTGGCCGACATGCTTCTGGGTGGGATCAATGGCGCCCCAGTCCGTTCCGGGCTCACCGGGCTTCTGATCTTCCAGTTCACGACCGCCCCAGTTGAGTGAAATGCTGGCATAGCCATTGGCAGCATCAACTTTCACACTGTGCTTATCGGCCCGCTGGCCTCCGCCATGCACCTGCACCAACCCGGGGACCGTCGATTGAATATTTAAGATTGAAGATTGAAGATTGGGGGATGTCCTGGCAGAGGTGGGGTCGCTATTTCCTGCCCCCTTCGGATAAGCATAGTAGGCGGAGATTCTGCTGGTCTTGCCCTTAAAGGTCCCGACGGTGAAGGTCAGCATCTGTATCTTCAGAGCCTTGCCCTGATAGGTCTCGTCCCACTCGTGAATGATCTTCACATCCAGCGGTTCGGCACGCGGGTCATAACCAGCCCATAGTTCATCCACGCTCTGCGCTACCTCGCCATCCCTGAGCGGCGGCAACGAATCAGCGGCCAAGCTAAAACTACATGCACCAAACAAGAACACGCTACACCCTAGTCTTTTGAAAAGAGCCAATTCCATGATGTCATATTCCTTTGCCTTCTATTTGCCGGTAAAGCGGACCTGGCTCAGGCCGAAACGTTCGGCGCCCCAGTTTCCAATGCCAACGTCTGCATGCGGGGCTATCCGCACAAACCGGGCGTGGGCACCGTGAAAACGGATAGGGCTGTTGCTGCCGTCATCCAGGTTGGTCGCCGGCATCCACTGCTCTCCGGTCGCCTGGGCCAGGCGAAACGGATGGCCTTCGGTCTTCAGTTCCTGCCAGTTCTCGCCGTCCTCTGAGTATTCAATGGTCACATCACGCAACCCGGCCCTGGTTCCACCGCTAAAGCCCAGCACGCGAAAATCATTGGGAGCATTGTAGTTCCAGACATACATTTCATCCACCGGCTGGACGGAGCCGAAATCGATGGTGAGCGGAAAGCGCTTCTCATCAGGCAGAGCGGCATAAACAAAGAACGGATAGGGACAGATCCGGTGTCGAGCGCCGATCCCGGGTCCATCCGTACCATCGCCGCGGAGGATGCACTGGATATGGTTGGCAAACGTCCCGTCCCGGTCTTCAGGGACGCCGCCGCAGAGACCGCCGACCATGGGCAGAATACGCTCTTCCAGAACCTGCACCGATACCCGAGTCTTCAGCAGACGACCATCGACATCGGCTTCCACGTCGATATCCGTTCGACCCGGGCCAACGGCTGAGATTTCGCCATCATTGCTGACTTGAACAATCTGCTCGTCACCACTCTGAAAACTGCAGGCAGGGGTACAACGCTGACGGCTCTCATCGGCATAGATCACATCAAACTCAATGCGGGGCGTTTGCACCTCAGGTGTAAGGAGGATATCGAGCATTGCCTGAGTCTGATCGCGACGGGCATGGGCCGCAGGATCTATGACCGGCACCAGCATAACGGGATGATTGGGATGTTCCCGGCTGACCGCTGCTCCGGCCGTTACGCGATAGGTCGCACCGGCAGTGGTTTCCCAGGTGTAGACGTCTCCATCTTCATGGACATCGATCGGTGCCGTATCATCTGCGGCATTCGCAACTGCCACAGCCCAGTCGGACCAGCAGCTCAGCATCCGGCAGGGCCCGCCCTGCTCGGAATGAATATCCACGTGAACCACTTCACCGTCCTTGACCTGGCCCGAAACCAGGAATGCCCCTTTGACCCGGATACGCTTGAACGCAGCGTCACGATCCTTCGGCCAGACATGGAAGACCTTCAGCACGCCGCCGTGCGCCTGGGCCAGCATGCTGTTCAGGAACTCCGTGGTGCCGCTGCCTTCATAGGAGTGGTCCCTGGGCAGGAAGGTGTTGTTACGGCGAAAAATTTCGTGAGGGCCCGCCTCGGAGGTGAGGCGTGCTTTGAAGATGTCCAGCAGATCGCCGCCCGGCCATTCGGCCCGTACGGCCTGACCGAAGATACGAGGGAAGCCATTGTCCTGGTTCCAAGAATTCAGATAGCGCAGCGTGTTACGGGCAATAATGCATCCTTTGCCTGTTGGGTCGTCATCAATGGCGCCATGCGGATATACATGGTCCAGGACCACCGGGTTGTCGCCGACATCCATCAGCGACACATCCATGCGGTTTTCCGCCTCGACATAACAGAGAGCGCCATCGACCTCCATGACCGGGTAGTCACTGAGCCGATTCAGGTAATCCTGCCACAGCTCGCGGCGTTCAGCGTCTACTCCAAGTATTTCGCTGAATTCCAGAGCGGCCCCGGTAATTCGCCGGACCGCAGCCAGCTCCGAACCGGGGTTCAGATCGCCCGGTGTCCGCTCACGCTGGGCGGAATTGACGATCGCGTAGTGGCCCGACTCATCAAGGGTCAGATTGTCTTCCCAGAAGTCCATCAATTCGCGGACGTACGGGTACACGATGTCTTCGAGGAATTCGCGGTCATGTGTCCCTTCGTAATGCCAGATCAGCGACAGCGCTGCCAGGGAGGCATTGCTCTTCTGACCCAGTGCATCATCGTGATTCGGGACCCCCCAGGGACCGATCATGACCGGCATGACAATGCCCCTGGTATCCAAGCGCTTTGCCAGCTTGCGCCCACTCTCGATGTAGTCGATGCAGACCCTGGCGTAGGGAACCGTGAACTCACCTCGATTGGATGACGGCAGGCCCCAGAACGGCGCCTCGCCGTTGTAATTCATGGTGTAATTCCCGCCCCAGATGGGAGTCGGGTGCGTGATCCAGCCACCGGCGAGTCCGGGCACGACGCGTCCCTCGAGATCGATCGAGCAGCCGTGTACATACTGGGCGCCGTAGTAGTAGCGCTCAAGAAGCGGATCGCCAAGGTCGAGCCATGACTTCAGCCAGAAGTCCTGCCACCATGCGGCGTGCTTCTCCAGCATCCTGTCGATTGACTCGCTCTCTCCTGTAGGACGGGCATCTTGCCCGTCCATTTCCAGAGCCGCCAGCGCGTCTTCCAGATGATGATACTCCTCCTTGCCGCCGGCTACGCTCAGCAACAGGCGAACCGTCTGACCGGCCGGGACGTCGAATGACAGTGCAGCAGCGCCATGCTGGTGGAACAATGATTGCACATTGGAGGCACCGAGCGGGCGCATTGCAACGGCAGCATTGACGGCGAACAGCTGTTCATGTTCCTTGCGCAGCCAAACCGTCTGCTCATCTTGCCGGCCCTTGCAGACGAAGAAATTGTTGTGTTCGCAGTCGGCTTCGATCGCGGCACTCAGCGACGCTGTCGCACCGTGGGCTTTCAACTCGCAGATGACCAGACCGCGCTGGGCCAAAGCTATACAACTGACCTCCAGCATCCCCCCTTCCAAAGGTAGTTCGCTGCGGATTTCTGCTTTTGCCATGTCCTGCACGTGACGTCCATGCTCGGACTTGCCGTCAGCATTGTTCACGGTCAGAGCCAGTCGGCACAAGGGCGCGGGAGAGATGCTGAACCCGTCGAACAGCCGTTCAGAATGCAGCATAACATGCCAGAAATCGGACTTGCTCAGGTGATAGTCAACTTCCCGGTGCGTTCCATCCACGGCCACAGTGACCTTGCCGCCACCACAGATCGGTGCGTCCGGAATAGTATTCACCTCCGTCAGCGAAGGTATTGATTCATCATAGACGGCTTGATACCCATCGAGTTTGGCCTTCAATTCCAACCATTCAGTATTCATCTTGTGTGCATCCATCTTGGGCTTTGTGTTGCGAGTATTCGTTACTCAGCAACCTTTGGCCTTACATACGCCTCGGCTTCATAGGGTTTTGTTCGCAGGACATACTCGCCACCTTCCCAGCGCATGTTACGGAAACGCTGGCGAGCCAGCAGGTCATCTTTGG
>CAZCDU010000224.1:0-5739 GCA_964497125.1 uncultured Victivallales bacterium
GCTAGCCCTGAAATAAGCGAGTCGCCAGCAGAGAAAGACCCCACCGACCTCGTGTCGGTGGTGGCCTGAGACGCAATCGCGCCTGTGTAGGGGCTAGCGAAGCCACCGAGTGCACTCGGATCATGCAGAAGTGAAACTGGTTGCGTACGCAAAGCTCTGCAATTTCTGAATGTAACTAAGCTGGGCCCTTCCTTAGAGGAATATCCAATATCGAACAAGGAGTATCCAACCGAACAAGGCCAGAGTACGAGTGAGGTGAATGAAATGTCGAAGGACTGCTTATTCTCTGCTCTCGCCCACTTGAGAGTTGGACATTCCTTGTTGGCTGTTGGACATTGAGGGAGAGGGCGCTTGCCACTCGGAGAGTGGCGCGTACTAGAGTAGCCCCCACTCTCCGAGTGGTAGGGCTCGAGGGCAAGTGGGGTCTTGGCGTGATGTCGGCGAGTGCGCGTTGAATGCACGAGGACTGCGCAGATCTGCTAAGGTGATCGGGACCTTGCGAAATTCAACCGGTCAACATAAGCTGTTTCGATCGTACAGCGGGTGACCGTTGGGCTTAGGGGGCGAGAGGAGCCAGTTGGCGACAACAGGCTCTCCTCTAGAAGGACATCCTGTTGTCTCCAACTGGATGCGGATGCGCGTTGGCTTCATGAAGACAGCGCAGGTCCGTTAAGCTTGACACTTCACTACCGCAGTCGCCGTCGATCGCAAAAGAGGGGAATTCGTAATGAATGGAGAGTGGGGAATGAAGAGAATACAGCTATTGGTTTCAGTTCTGGTATCGGCAGCTTTCTGTCTTGTGGGCGAGGTCCATGGAGATTCGCTGGCGGACTACACGCGCATGCTCGATCAACTGCGTGCTGAGCTCACGGCCAAGATCCCTCAGGGCGACGCTGCGGCGGATAAGCTTGTGGCCAGTGACGCGCTGGACGCAAAGCTCGTGAAATATGTTGTTCTGAGTCAGGCGACTCCTCAAGGCCTGGCTGAGTTCGCCGGCCAGGGACGAACGCAATCAGCGTTGATCAAGTGGATGCTAGCAAACCCGGCCCTCATGAAGCAGATGCTGGTAGCCGATGGTGCCAAAGCTCCACGAGGGGGAGCTGCACAGGTAGGTCCGGCGATGGCGATCTACGCCGATATCCAGAAGGCGAGCAGGAAGGCCCGCTCCGGTGTGCTGCAGCGCCTGGCACTTGCGATCGCGCTTGAGCATGCGGTGCCGATTGGGCAGAGGAACCCTACGGGCCAGACCGACGGCCCTGCCAGTGTTGATCCGGTGAAGCGCTACCTGCATTACGAAAAAGCATACCAGGCTGGCGAACTGGACCCGGCGTTTGACCGCCTGACCACTTGGGACCTCCGTTTTGTCGTCGACGGGAATGAGCCCGACTGGACGCTCGCATGGGGGCGCAAGATGCTGCGCAATTACCGGCCGGACCATATCTTCAAGGACAGCTACGGTTGGAAGTATGTGGGTATCGTCGGTTCCGACGTCAAGTACGGGTCGGGCGATGTGAAGTATGACCTGCCCGAGCTGCAGTTTTTTCAGAACATCCTCATGAATGGCGGCGTGTGCGGTAGGCGCGCATTCTTTGGACGCTTCATTCTGCGCGCCTTCGGAATCCCGACCACCGCCCGTCCGAGTCGTGGCCATGCGGCTCTCGCACACTGGACCCCCAAGGGGTGGGTCGTCAATCTTGGCGGTGGCTGGGGCTGCGGCTGGACCAAGACTCTCTACAACAAGGATAAGGATTTTCTCGCAAGCACGCAGGCTCGCAACGACAAGAAGGGATTCGTGAAGGTCAAGCGGGCCTATTGGATCGGCGATGTGCTGGGGGAGAAACGGACCTATGGCGAGAGCGCCGGCAAGCCCGCCTTCTGGAGCGGTGTGGCACTGCGCACGCAGCGTGACATCATCAAAGCGTCAAAGGCTGTGACGCTGGATGCACTGGGTGCAAATATCGGCGAATCGAATGATCAGCCGACAGAAGCACAGAAGGTCATGGCGTCTCCGGTCACGCCAGCCGATCGCAAGATCAGCTATCTCCAAGGCGGCGTGATTGAGATTCCGGCCGCGGCCTACAGCAAGCCGTCCGGCAACACCCGGGACGTCACTGCGATGAAGAGTTTCGCCGGGGGGTTGCAGGTGTTTCTGCCTCGTTTTGCGGTCAAGGGGGTGTCGGTCATGCGTGGCGGCGCGTGGCGTGGCGGCGCCGACAGCTGCCGGTCCGGATGGCGCATGCCCAGCAGCGGCTACGGCAGATATAACAACTGGGGATTCAGGGTGGCGATGACGGTGCCGCAAGGCATGCTCCCGAAAGAGATGAAGCTCGACCTCGGCGACGGCGTGACCATGGAGTTCGTTTATATCAAGCCCGGTACGTTCACCATGGGGGGCTCGAACGCGAAGCATAGCAAGTGGCACGGCGTTGAGGTACCCAAGCATGAGGTCACGCTCACCAAGGGCTTCTACATGGGCAAATACGAAGTCACGCAGGCCCAATTCCAGAAGATCATGGGATCAAACCCCAGCAAGGCCAGCAAGGATCCCAACTGCCCGGCTGACACGATCTCCGAAGGGGATGCCGTATCATTCTGCGACAAGCTGGCCGGGAAGACCGGGAAGATGACGCGTCTTCCCACCGAGGCGGAGTGGGAATATGCCTGCCGCGCGGGCAGCACCACGAAATACTTTTTTGGTGACGATCCATCGAAGCTCGGTGAGTATGCCTGGTATGACAAGAACGATGGTGGGAGCTCTCACCCCGTGGGCAAGAAGAAGCCGAATCCGTGGGGACTTTACGATATCGTGGGCAACGTTTGTGAGCGGGTGTCGGACAGGTATGCCGCGGACTACTATGCGAAGAGTTCCAAGGTGGACCCGACCGGTCCGAGCCAGGGCATGAAGTCGCAAGTTGAGTATCAGGTCACCGTCCCGAAGTCGGGTAACTACTCGTTGGTGGCGCGGGTGGTGACTCCCAAGCACAGTCAGCGACTGAATGTCGTCGCGAATGACTCCGCGGCCCCGACCGTCATGACGATGCCCTTTACGGTAGGTGAGTGGCAGGACAGCGAACCCGTCACACTCGCCCTCAAAGCCGGCGAGAACACCTTGCGGTTCTGGCGCGACAACCCGCCGCAGTCTGGTGTGGCCGTGAAGTCGTTCACGCTGAAGCCGGTGCGGTAACCGGCTTCGGTTCAAGACTGGAGCATCCATGGCTCCACCGGGGCAAGCCCTGTCTTTTATACAGAGAATTGGCCCCAACGGGGCTCTGTCATCGTAGCCCAGGCCAACGGCCTCGTTATACCTCACATTTTTGTGGGGTCCCAACTTGGAGTTCGGTGGCAGAGGCGAGTGCGGTCCGGCACCGTGCGAGGGACGAGCTGGTGCTGGAGCACGAGCCGGCGACACCGCTTTTCCCCGGCGCGCATAATTGCCCTCAGTACGACGCAAAAGCGGTGTCGCCGTCCTACGCTCGCAAGCTCGCTTCGGACTCTGCCACCGCACTCCAAGTCAACATCCACCCCTTCTTCGCTGCCCTTAACGATGTGAGTATAACCAGGCCTGCGGCCTGGGCTACGATGAAAACGGCCCGTTGGGCCTGCCCGTGTACCAAGCCGGGGAAGGAGACTCTGGTTCACGGCCTGCCCCGTGCTGCCAGAGACGGCCGGGACCCTCCATTTTCGATTGTGTATAGAAGACAGGGCAACCCCGGTGGGGCCGGAAGATGTGTAGAACAACGAGCCAGGCTCACGGCTACTTCAGGTCGTATCCGTGTCGTTCTAGATCGTCCTGCAAGCATGGGAAGTCGTGTGGGCCTTCATCGCTGCGCCATCGCCCGACGGAATCCGTGCGCACCGGGATTCGGGCGAGAGGGATGCCGAGGAAGGCTTCAAGTCTCGCCAGCGTCCGCTCCTGGTCGAGCACGAAATCTTCGAATCGCACTTCGATCAGGTTTGCCGGAGGCGGCGTGGCGTTAACGATTTCAACCTGGTATTTCCAGCTGATGGCGCGTCGCTTCCGTTCATCGTCTGTAGGGTCGTACGGGATGCCGAAATCGGCAAGGTCATCGGTAAGGTGCTTCCCAATGATGCTGTCTCGCGGATCGCGCACCCAGTAGATGTACTTGATGTCCGGGAACGCCCGCACGATCCAGGGGTAGACCAGCGTTGTCTCCGGCAGCTTCCAGCCCTTGTGCTCCGCATCGCACGCGAGTACGGAACCGAGGTATTCCTCCACGAGACGGGTCCACTCGGGATCGATCGGGCACTGCTGCAGAGCACTGAAGTCCCACTCCGTCCCGCCTTTGTGGCGCACGTGTCGCGCCATCACACGGCACGCGTCATACAGGGCCCCCGCCGGCACGAGGTCACCGGAGGCGTTTAGCTCCGCCCCCATGTAGACGCCGCTCTCGCTCAGCGTGTGCGACATGGCCCGCGTTCCCGAGTGGCCGCGACCAATCACCGTTACCATCATTGCGTTACCTCGACAATCCGATTGGTCTGGATCGATTCGATGGCGGCGGCCAGCACCTTCTGGGCCGCCAGGCCGTCGGCACCCGAACCGTCGATCTCTCCCGGAGACACGCCGGCGTTGAGCTGTTCGACAAAGGCACCAAGACGGTTCCGGAACGTGTCGGTGAAGTCCCGCATGCCGCCGAACACCGGGTTGGTGTAGACCGTCTTCTCCAGGTTCCCGGCGGGATAGAGTGTGACTTCGCGGAACATGTCGTCGATCACGAAGCGCCCCTTGAGCCCCGCCACTTCGCAACGTTCCATGGGGTGGCCGCGCTCAATGTCGTAACTGCCGGAGAGATGACCAACGGCGCCGCTCTTAAACCGCATGTTGAACTGCGCGGTGGACCAGATGGTGCGTCCCGGCGCTTTCATCGCAAAGCACTGCACCGCTTCGATGTCGCCACAGTAGTAGCGCATGATATCAACGGTGTGGGGGTGCAGCGCCTTAATCTGAAACCACGGTGACGATTCGCGCGGGTTCTTGATCCACATACTCATGTTCATGAAGAGCTGGTCGCCGATGCGCCCCTCGTCGACCCAACGTTTGGCCAGGTTCGCAGCGGGCGTGAAGCGGTGATTGAGGTCGATGCCGTAGCACAGCCCCTTTTCTTCTGCCTTCGCGACCATCTCCTCCGCTGGACCAATCTCGTTACAGATCGGCTTCTCACCCAGGACGTGAAGCCCGGCTTCAAACGCCTGCATCGTCGGTTCGTAGTGGTCGCTGCCGTATTCCACGCCGCCGGTGGCTACGCTGGCCATGGTCAAGTCGGCCCCCGCGAGCATGTCCGGCACGGACGTGAACGCCGGGACCCCCAGGCGGGCCGCGGCGGCATCGGCACGGTTGCGGTCAATGTCGCATACCGCTACCAGTTCGGCACCGTCTATCTCGCGGTAGCAGTCAGCATGCCGGTTCCCGATCGGCCCCAGTCCTATGACACCCACGCGTTGTTTCATGCTGCCTCGCTTATTCTTTGCTGTCTTCTGTCAGTAAATCTGCCCCAGTTGTGGGGCAAGTAGCGTTCTGTCAACGACTTGCAGCGCATTGGTTGTTCTCCCCAGGAATTAGGCGCTAGCGGAGAAGGGATTAGTCACTAGTCGTTAGGTGCTAGCGACCCCGATCCTACTGCCTATTGCCTAACGCCTAGTTCCTCTCTTTACTAACGCCTAAATGTTGAGTGCCAACACATCGTAGACACTTTTTGATGCCAATACATCGTGGACAGA
>CAZCDU010000225.1:0-5708 GCA_964497125.1 uncultured Victivallales bacterium
CCCCGGGGGCGGCAGCCGCCTCCTTGACCGACGACTGCGTGACCTTGCAGAACAGGGTCATACGCTGCTCCTGGCAACGGCGCGACGGCGCGCTGACCGCTCTGCGCATCGAGAACCTGCATACCTCGCAGGTGGCCGAGGTCGACAACGGCTTCCTGCCCCAAGTGGTGCTGGGGAGTGGGCGCGTCATCGATCTGACTGAGGCGGCGCTTTCGATCCGGGCTGAGCAGAACCGCTTTGTGGCAAGTTGCGAAGATGCCGACTCCGGGTTGAAGATCTCCTTCTCCGCACGCCTTGAGGATGAGCTGAATGCGGTTGTTGAGACTTTGAAGATCACGGCCTCACAGGACACCGCCATCAGCAACCTGCACTTCTTCAACGCAGCTGTGCCGGGAGCAGAGCGGGTCGGGGAGGTGCAGGGATCGGTGGTGGTCTGTGAGCACATCTTCATGGGCGTCGAGAATCCCCTGGCGCAGAATGTGGTGGATGAGAACAGTTTGGTGCAATGTTCGCTTCCCCAGAGCAATGTACTGAAGGCGGGGGGCGCCTGGGAGCACAGCTTCAGCATCGGGGTGACACCCGTCGATCAGTTGCGGCGCGGCTTTGCCTACTATATCGACCGGCGCCGGGCCCATCCCTATCGGCCCCACCTGCAGTACAACAACTGGTACGACGTTTGGTTGGGACGTCCGCTAGAGGAACGTATGACCGAAGAGGCGTGCCTCGATGCTATTCACTACTTTGGCAAGGAGCTGGTGCAGAAGCGCAAGGTGAAGCTGGATGCGGTGGTGTGGGACGATGGCTGGGATGATTTCAGGAACTCGCTCTGGGAGTTTCATTCCGGATTTCCTGACGGCTTCCGCAACCTGATGAAGGCTGCCGAGAAGTATGGCATTGCCCAGGGGGTCTGGCTCTCTCCCAACGGGGGGTATGCCTACGCCAAGGAGGCGCGTGTTGCCTACGGCGAGTCGCAGGGATATGAGACCAATGAAACCGGCTTTGCTACGGGCGGGCCCCGCTATGCAAAGGCGTTTCGTGACGCCTGTATCAGGATGATGCGCGACAATGGCGCGATCTTCTTCAAGTTCGATGGCATGGGTGACGGCGGTCAGGCAACTGGTAACGACGTAAAGCTCTCTGATGATATCAACGGGGTGCTGGCGCTTTCGCGGGAACTGCGCGAAGAGATGGAAGACGTCTATATCAGTGCGACATGCGGCACCTGGGCCAGCCCGTACTGGCTACTCTATGCCGACTCGATTTGGCGTCAGGGCGGTGACAGCGGGCACCACGGGGCAGGGGATAGTCGTCAGCAGTGGATCACCTACCGGGATATGTTCACCCACAACCGTGTTGTGAAAGCTGGGCCACTCTACCCGATCAACTCGCTGATGCTGCACGGGATTCTGATTGGGGATCGTCCCAATCGGGCACCCGCGGGCATGGCCTTCGACGAGAAGTCCCTGGCCGATGAGGCGTGGACCTTCTTCGGTTCCGGTACCTGTCTGCAGGAGCTCTACGTCTCGCCCCATGTCGCGACCGAGGGGATGCTCGACACCATTGCCGAGGCGGCCAACTGGGGGCGGGAGCATGCCGACACGCTCATCGACACCCATTGGATCGGCGGCAACCCCGAGCATGCCGAGCCCTACGGCTGGGCGGCCTGGCAGCCTGGCAAGGGGATCGTGACCCTGCGCAACCCGTCCGATGAACCGGCAACGTTCACGCTGACGCTACGCGACGCCTTTGAACTGCCCGAGGGGAGTGACGCCCCGATGAGTCTGAGCGGCGTCTATGCCCCCGCCTGTCGCCTGCCGCAGGGCCCCGTGGCGGTTGATCAGCCGATCGAGCTGGCCCTACAGCCGTGGGAAGTGGTGGTCATGGAGGCGCTGACCCCGTGACCAGGCTGGGTTCCCGTAAGCGTTAAGCTTAACCTTCGTGGACAGAAGAACTTGGAGTGCGGTGGCAGAGGGCCTTCCCAGGTCCGGCGACACCGCCTTTCCCAGTGCGCAGACTCAACCCCCAGCACGACCCAAAAAGCGGTGTCGACGTCCTGCACTCGCAAGCTCGCTTCGGACTCTGCCACCGCACTCCAAGTCAACAACCCCCCCGAACGCCAAGCTTAACGGGTTCCCGATCCGTCAACCAGCCATCAAGTCCTGAACACTCCCACTCCTGTCGCAGAGTGTCACGGGTGATGTCGCAAGACGCCATCTAGTCGAGGTGCCATGGCTGCGATAGTCTTGATGGCAACAACGAAGACGATGATTGCGGCCCAGGGCAACCGTGCAAAGAAGGAACAAGATTTCTGGAACAAAGTGGGCTGCAGACGCGTCTAATTGAAAATACTACCTGTATGTCGCTTGGTAGGACCCCATATCTGACACAATCAAGAAAGGAGAGACCATGAATCGAAAACACCTGAAATCCGCCGTTCTTCTCACCGCTTTAGTTATCGCTGGAAATACAACGTTGTTGGCCGCCGAGAGCAATCCCAAGCTCCCTCAGACGCTCACGGTCACGTGCTCGCTCGACTCCTACGGCTTCACGCCCATCCAGAAGTCATGGTCTATCGACCAGCATTCCTGCGGATTGAAGAAGCATGAACTCGTACTCAAGCGACAGGACCATGGCGGAGGATTCCGCAGGCAAATCCCCGGCTGGAAGGGCAGTAAGACCATCGTTGTGAAGGACGACTACTCGGTTCGGATCGATGCGCATTACCTGATAAGGAAGCCCATGTCTGACTTTGTCGGCAAGCCGGCCGGGCTCACAATCGACGTATCGTACTTCTACAAAGAGAAGCTGATCGGCTACGCCTCTGCAGCACAGTGGAGCGAGGAGGAGGAGATCGGCTTCTCGGCCAGCGCGACCGATACCGCGTACATGGCCCTGATGAACGATAAGGGCTTCGGGATTCCATCCCAATTCGCGGGGTATGACTCCGGGTTCCGGTACTGGGCTGCCGTGCGCGATGGACTAAATGCCCGCGAGGAGGGGACCAACTTTGAGTCGCTCAGTGCCATCCTGAAGCCTCTGGGGCGCGACGGCAACCTGATGATGCCCACCGTGACGATCCACACCAAGGTCACCAGACCGACAGGCTCAGACATTCCCGCGGCGAACTTCCCGAATACCAGAAAGAGATAACTGAAAGACAGAGGAGGAATGTTGATGACTATTCTCAAGCGCGTAGCAATGGTGGTGTCGGTTGCCACGATTCTCGCCATGGTAACTGTCCACGGCAATGTCATCACCCTGGATCCGAAACCCCGTTGGCCGTGATAGGCGTATGCGGGACTTATAGAATGGGTCAATTTGCAGCTATTTAATAGTGTCAGGTCAGCGGAGCCCCCGGCGTCGTCCCTCCGCTGGATCATTCAGGGGGTGAAACTTGGAGTGCGGTGGCAGAGTCCGAAGCGAGCTTGCGAGTGCAGGACGGCGACACCGCTTTTGCGTCATGCCGAGGCTAAGTATGCGCTCCGGGGAAAAGCGGTGTCGCCGGGCCTGGGAAGGCCCTCTGCCACCGCACTCCAAGTTGAGACTCGAAGAAGAGACGGGAAGACAAACGTGCTCGATCAAGTAGCAAGACAAAGTAGGGATCGTTTTCCTTAATCGTGCTACCTAAACTCGTGCTACTTAATCTCCCCCTGCCAAAGGCAAGAACATCCTAAGAAAACGGTGAAGTTTCAGACTAGGTTGCGGGCGATCGGCAACCATCTCGCCATTTGGATGGAGGTGCTGAAGATGCCCTGACTCCCCAGCTACATACCCCAGATCTTGATGGGGATGTCGTTGTAGGTGCCGGAGTCGGTGAACACTTGCTCTTTCCAGTCGGTTTTGCCGGTGCGGTCGAACACAATGATGTGCGATTCGGTGGCATCGCAGCGCTGGGCGTAGGCGGAGGTTTGCTCCAGGGCCTTCAGTTTGAGCGCCTCATAGGTGTCGCGTTCGGTGAGCATCTTCAGCTCAATGACAATGCGTTGTTCGCCGGCTGGATGCCTCCATTTTAGGGCCAGGTCGGCCCGGCGGGTCCCGTAGGCGTATTCGCGCAGAATGGTTCCGTTGCCGTTGGCGACTCGTTGCAAGAAGGCTTGAAAGGTAAGATGGGGGGCCGCTTCCTTGTAGCCTGCCATGTCGATTTTCCATATCTCACTGTTCTCACGCCAGAAGGACTGAAACATAGAGAAGAGTGTGTCTGTGTCGATGGTCTGGTCGGGGTTGAGCCATTCCGGGTCGAAGGCGGAAAGCAGGCGATCCTGAGAGTGTGTCGTCAGCTCCCGCGGTATGACTTCACGGTAGATGCCATTGGCGATTTCGAAACCGCGTGCCCCTATCTTGACAAGTCCCAGATCCGTACAGTAGCTCGTGTCATCATCTTCCGACTCGGAAAGCTGTCCGGTGAGCATGGGTTCAATCACGCGGCGGACGCGCTCCTCTTTGAGCTTGTCGGCCAACTGATCGAGATGGGTGGCGCGCGAGAGAATGAGCCGCTCTTTGGCTTCATCTACCATGGCCGGGGTGATCGCGACGGTGCGGTCGCGATTGGCCTGCATCTTGAAGGTGAGTTCGTGCCCGAGTGCATTGACGAGCCACGGTTGCCCGCCCGTGTAGCTCATGATAGGTGGATAGCATGCCTCCTCGAAGACCTGACCGGTTTCGGTGGTGTGCTCGCCATAGAGGGCGCGTACCTGCGACTCTGTGAATACATCCATCGTCAGTGACTCAGCCTTGATGTTGAAGCAGCTTCCGCCTGTAATGATATCGTCGTCGCTGCGGTGGATCCGATAGTCCTTGATGTCGCGCACACCACAGAGGAGGACCGACTGCGGGAAGCTGGCGGGGCGTGAGTCATAGCGGGAGCGAAGCTGACGCAGGACGGAAATGAGGGTGTCTCCGACCAGGGAGTCGATCTCGTCGATGAGCAGGACGATAGGCTTGTCAGCGGCCTCGCATAGCCGTGCCAGATAGGCGCCCAGCGCTTCGTTGGGATCGGTTGAGTCGAGTACGTCACGCTCGTCGAAGTCCAGAAAGTCTGCTCCCAGCACGCTGCAGGCTCTATCGTGCAGATGGGAAAGCACGGCGGCGATGCCTGAGGCAATGTTGTGGCGAGCAGCCTGCCCCGCTTCGAAATTCGCGTAGATACACAGAAGCTCGTCGCCGGCATTCAGGTAATCACGCAGGGCGAGCAGGGAGGAGGTCTTGCCCGTTTGGCGCGGCGCATGCAGGATGAAGTACTTCTCCTGTTGAATCAAGAAGAGCACCTCCTCTAGATCCCACCGCGTCAAGGGGGCGATCTTGTAGTGATTGTCTCGATTGACTGGCCCTGCCGTGTTAAAAAACTTCATGCGAGGACACTAGCATCGTTGTCCCAGCGTGGCAAATACCCAGAACGCAAAGAGGCACCCCAAAAGGGCTTGCGGTCGAGACGCCCGTTCCGCTCACCTTGGGACAAGGTCTCGGTACTCTAGAGTAGCCCGCTCGCGCCGCGAGCGAGGCCCTTCATCGTGCTGGCAGCTCTCCCCAGTCACAGCGTCATCGCGTCGCCCGGGCGTCACGAAGTCCTGAGCCCTCTAGAATCCCCGCCCTCCGTCGCGGCCCGGTCAAAATGTCACTGGCTGGAGCGGCGCAGCTACGCTACTATCAGTGGCCACCCCGCAGATTGGAGCGTCCCATGCCTGGCAGAGAACCCAAGACCTACACAAACC
>CAZCDU010000226.1:0-5658 GCA_964497125.1 uncultured Victivallales bacterium
GCGGCTACTGGAGTCAAGGATATACCCCCATTGCGCGCAACATAAAGTGCCATTCTGGCCTGTCCCTTGGTACCTTCGACATTGACATCCGCACGGTCGTTCTCGACACTCGTCGCCGTAGAAGCCGATCTTGGCGACTGCAGGAGAAGATGATGAGCAAAGAATTAAGAGTTTCGTATCCTTCCGATATTGTGGTTGAGAACGGCGGTCTTTTCTCGTCCCGCGGGCGTGGACGGCATCCTCAGCGGGTGCTGGAAAGCTACGAACTGATCCTGGTGCGGCGTGGGCAGCTGAAGCTGAAGGAGGAGGACCAGCGTTTCGTTCTCCAACCGGGAGAAGCCCTTTTGCTTTTCCCCGGGCGGGCCCACAGGGGCATTGGCCGCTTCCCCGAAGGCCTGCAGTTTTACTGGCTGCACTTTCAAATCCCCGACCCGGGAGGGGAGAGTGACGCTACCAACTCTCTTCAGGTCTGCCAGCATCTGAAGCTGGAAACCCCCTCTCGCATGGAGGAGCTTTTTCGCCAGTTTCTCCACGATCAGGAGACGGGCCGGCTGGGACCCTTGACGGCGCCGGCATACGTGCGGCTGATGCTGGCGAACATGGTGCCAGAGAAAGAGGCGTTGAGCAGATCCGAGCGTGAGCTGAACCAGCATGCTAGCCACGTGGAGCAATATATCAAAACCCATTTCCATGAACCCATTCAGCCGGCCATGATTGCGGCTCACTTTCACCTGAATGTAGACTACCTTGGGCGGCTCTACAAACAGGCCTTTGGGATAACGCTGACTGAGGGCATTCAACGCGAACGGATCAAGAAGGCCCGGGAGTTCCTGCTGGATTCCGATGCAAACATCAACGAGATCGCCCGTGAATGTGGGTACACTAGTAGTGCCTATTTTCGCAGATGCTTCGCAAAGGTCGAGGGGCTTTCACCCACCGATTGGCGCAAGCGGCACTCCATTTACCGCACGAATACGGTATAGACTGACCCAGCGGTTCAACGCCGTTATCAGACGACGGTGGCAGGAGGATTACATCACTGGGGAAACGATGGTGGTGGCCTTGCCCCGGATGGCGGCAGTGTTAGAGTTTGTGCCAAAACCGCCTCCATTCGAGGCGGAAAGATGGCCCAAACGATGACCAAATCATCGGGGCGAAGAATACGACAACAGGCCAGTACGGTCAAGGGCCACAAATCCCTCAGGGGCACGAATAGAGCGTCGACAGCTTGTTGTTCGTTCTTAGAATCTGTCATGCTCATCAGGCTCCCCGTCTGGAACCTGGGCCAAGGCCGCTTCGAACTTTTTCCTGCTGGCACGCTTGGCACGTTTAGAAAGATAGTCCTCCGTCTCAAGGGCAGAGATCTTCTCTGCCACCGCCGTTGCTACAAACTGGTTGATGGAAACGTGATCTCGTTTTGAAAGAATTCTCACACGATCATGAATTGAATTCGGGAGTCTTAGGCTAATAGCACTCATTTCAGTTCTCCAATCTTTTTGAGGAACTCCTTGGGGGTGAAGAGTTCCATTCCAAAGGACTTGGCTTCTGCAAAGTCCCTTTTGTTGTAAGTCACAATCCCGTCGCACTGTCCGGCGACGGCGACCTCGAGGACCATGTCGTCTCTTGGGTCTCGGGCCCTGGGGCGCCACAAGAAGTGAATCTGGTCTTGTTGTCCGACGGCACAGAGATAGTCCAGAATGTTAGACACATGCTCCCAAGACGGCTTTCCGCGCCAGCGTGAACGTTTGGCGACAGCCTCGTACTCCAGTACAAGGGGAACGGAAAGATGGATTCCAAATTTCTCCTTGCCGATCAAACTCAGCACTCTGAATGATGGTCCGCGCCTTGACCTCAGGGCAGAAATGAGCACATTCGTATCCAGCACAATCTGGTACCGCCTCTTCATGGTGGTATCGTATGTGATGCCACTCGTGATGTCAATGACTCAATCCAACGAGGCTTGTGTCTATTCCAGCCTCCCTATGTCGCTGGGAAGCTATGAAGGGCAAGCACTCGCCTGTCTCAATGAGCACATGGATACAAGCCCGGCAAGATCTCGCACAATCTACACTACTATTCGAGTTCACATATCAGGAGGGTAACGACCTTGCTTGATTGTTTGGCAAGAAGCGGTGACGGAACGCTCATGGGTAGCGCACAGGGGGGCAGATTATCCGAGTGCCAACAAGCGCGGTTTTTCAATCACTTCCGCATAGTCCTTTCCCCAGGTAGTGGTCGTCGTGAGGAAACGCGTTTTGAGAAGCATGTCAGTAATCGAATCGAACCTGCTTGTTCAGCGTTTCGTTCTCATCGGATATTCCTTCGCCCACCGTTTCCGGAACTCGTCTGGCGACAAGGTCGTCAGGGGTACTGCATCCTTACGGGTGATCACCACTTTTTCAAGTTTTGGCAGAGCCGGAAGCGTGCGTGCTGCTGGGGGGGGCGTTCTTTCGCAAACATAGAGACGGCGGAGCGGCATGGCTTCGAGGGGAGACAGGTCAACGACCATTGTGCGGTCGATCTTGAGTTCCTGAAGCGGCAGGCCTCGGAGAGGATGCAAGTCACGGACCTTGGTACCGGTCAGCGTCAGGTGAGTGAGCGAGAGCCCACGAAGAGGCGTGAGATCTGTTACATGGGTGTCGCGGACATTGAGCATGACGAGCTGTTTCATCCCTTGGAGCGGAGACAGATCTGCGACCGCCGTGCCTGAGATCTGAAGCTCTACAAGCGGCATCCCCTGCAGCGGGGTGAGACTCTTCACCGGAGTGTTGTCGAGTAGCAGCATCTTGAGGGGCATATCCTTCAACAACTCAGCGCGGGAGAATGACGAATCTTTCAGAGAGAGCATCTCCAGTGGAAGCGTACGCAGTGGTGCGAAGTCTGTCACGCGGGTCGAGCTGAGGAAGAGCCTGCGAAGCGGAAGCTGCACCAGCGGAGACAAGTTGGTAACAGCTGTGTTCCTCAGGTAGAGACTGGAGATCGGCAGGTCGGAAATCACTCCAAGGTCTGAGAAGTTCGACTGCTCGAACACGTCACCGAGCACAAGCATCAGGCTCGCATCCTTTTCGACTCTCACCTTAACGACATCAACGCCTCTGCGCTGAAGCAGGGCTTTGATGTCGTTAGCGCGGCTTGGTTCGTCTGCGCATATGGGCAGGCAATTCAGAAAAACCCCAGCCAGAATGATGATCACTTGTAGTTTCATGTTTCTCATGCTGAACGTCGCCGCTGAGGCTTTTCAGGCGCGAGGCTGAAATAGCCTCCAGTGGGCTTGTTCTCCGTCCCCTACCTTCTGATTCTTGTGATGATGCGCTTTGCCTCTTCAGGGGTGGTACGGACGCATACCGTGACACCAGACCCAACTTGCTCTCTCAGGTCGAAATCAAACTCTGCGACGGTGCTCTGTTCTCGCATCACGCGGAAGCGTGTCAGGCTGGGGTCGTCTAGCAACGTGCGCAAGGTTCGTTTCCAGACGGCACCAGGGAACCGGAACCAGATGGTTGCGTGTCCGTTTGTACCGAGCGTGTATGGACAGGCGAGGATCTCCCTCCCCGTCGCGATGGGGAGCCAATTGGTTGCACTATTAGGCGAGTTGGTTGAACAGCAGTGCAGACGGAGTTCTGGATGCGGCTCGACCGGGCCGCCACGCTGCGAGCAACCGATAGCTACCAACAATGTCAGGACTGCTGTTAGTTTCATCATCTTCATACGGAGAACGTTGCGCTTGACCGTCTTTGGAAAGACGTGCAAAGCGCGGCTTTTCAAAGTACGTGTCCAAGCGTCCTGTTATGGAGCATCTCTCTCCGCGTTCAGATGCTCCCGAACTATGGTGTTGTGCCCGTCGCGCCGTCCTATGTCAAATGGACTCACAACGCAAGCCGCAATCCACCGTAAAGGTAACCCTGTGCCGACATCTTTCAAATCTTTCGGTACAGGATAAGGTGGCTCACCATAGGTGTAGATTGTGAGTGAATTCTTGGCTACTTCAGCTCTTGCTTCTGCAACGCCCTGGGCATGCCCTTGACGATATTCGGGGTGCATATTGATGCACCCGCCAAATAGAACCAGTATGAAGATCAGAAATGTCCCACAATATCTCATTCTTCCTTCTCCATAACGTCCTGAATGACCATCTGTTCAAATCGCGCGGGATTTGAAAAATATGTGTCGATTCACTTGTTGGGGCCCGGCCAGTTGTCTTCCTTTTCTGACAAGCCGGGATGTTTCTTATCGAACTTCTTCTTCTCTTGCTCGATCACCTCTGTGATCGAGACTATTACTGACGAATCCTTGTTGTATCCGTAACGCAACCAGACTCGGAGATCTCCGAGTCTGTATGGCCGGTGAAACGCAGCACCTTTCCAGGGACCACGATAGAAATGAACATGAAACCAGACGGCATCGTCTGTTCCGTAAACTGGGCGCCTCGCGTTGAGTTTGCTGTGCCGCTTGGTTGGGTCGTCAAGCTTCCACGTGACGTTGTGCTCAAGATGGAGATCGCCCTTGTGAGGGCGAGGCGCAGTATCGAGTCCCTTCAGAACCGGATGCTGCTTCTGAAGGGCGATGATCCGAGTGCGGATACGTTTGGTGATGGCTCCATAATCCGCTTCAGTCTGCTTGGCCGGCTCTGCATGTGTGCACCCAGCAAGCAGGACGATCAGGATTGCTGTCTGGCATCTCTTCATTTTCTTATGGCCCCAACGTCTGCACTGAGAATGCGGCTTTAGACGCTATTCTCCAGTGCTTTGTTCGACGACTTCCTTTGTCTCTATTGTATTGATTTCTATATGAGTTCGTTCATACATGGGAATTGCCCGTAGGACTTTCAATTGCTCCGTAGAATATGCTCGAGCAGAGGGAGATCCTTGACCGCTTTCTATCTTCGACCAGGCGTCCTCCAGGCGCTTCAATACATCCTCTCTTTCATGACTTATCTTGTAGTCTTTGTCTGCTATACACAGAATGCCGTCGAGTCTCTTTGTGTTTCCTGCTGTTGTGATGTCGTCATATACGGCGTTTCTCATGAACTCCAGCACGAGGGGGCGAAGGGTCTCATGCTCTGGTGGCAGAGCATCTTCTTCTAGAGGGGCCGGGCGCACTGCATTCACCCCCACATACGGAGAGAGTTGCTCGTAGAGAAGAAAGCGTCCATGAGAGCAATAGTTCTTTCGATTGCAGAAGACATCACGTGCATACGGCAGTAGCTCTTTGCCGCCAATTGTGACTCTTGCCATGAGAGCTGCATGCCGCATATTGTCATCGGTTGTAGCTTTAAGGAGTTTCATTAAGGAAGGAATGGCTTTTGTACACCGCAACTCTCTGAACACCCATATTGACCTTTTGCAAAGCAGATAACCCAACCTGTCTTCCTTTATCGAAATATCTTTCAGTCCTAGGGATAGAAACTGGAGCAATGTATTCTCAATATCATCCATGGAGTTACCCGTACGCTGGGCGTAAGAGCGAAGCTGCTCAGCCTTACTGGGGTCACCGGGGTGAGCGCCTCCTAACAGGACATTTCGAATATCATCCTTTAGGTTGTTCTCTTCAGCAAATGCCGGATGTGCGTAGCAGTTCATCAGGCTCACAGCCAAGAACACCGGGATTGCTTTTCTTGCGCATTTCCACAGAGCTTGCATTCTTCTCTTTCGTCGAACG
>CAZCDU010000227.1:0-5651 GCA_964497125.1 uncultured Victivallales bacterium
AACATGCGTATAAAGCATTGTTGTTACAACGTTCTTATGCCCAAGAAGCTCTTGCACGGTGCGGATATCCCGTCCCTGCTCCAGAAGATGCGTCGCGAAGGAATGGCGAAGCGAATGAGCATGTACCATCTTGTTGATGCCGGCTTCGTGCGTTGCCTTCTTGAGGGCCTTCTGCATGACACTCTCGTACACATGGTGGCGACGTGTGACGCCCGAACGGGGGTCTACGGATCGCTTGCAGGAGGGGAATACGTACTGCCAGCACCATTCCTTTGCCGCATTCGGGTATTTCTTTGCCAAGGCGTTGGGCAGATAGACTTCACCGTAACCTTCTTCCAGATCTTGTTCATGCCTCGTCTTGACACGTCGGAGCTGGCGTTTCAGGTCATTGACCAACTCGGGAGGCAACGGCGCCATCCGGTCAACTTTCCCTTTGCCTTCGCGCACGGCAAGCTGCTGCCTGTCGAAGTCGATATCTTTCACACGGAGGCGTACGAGCTCAATGATGCGGATGCCGGTAGCATACATGAGTTCCCCCATAATGCGCTGGACGCCGTCAAGGTTGGCCAAGAGGCGGGCGGTTTCGTCGAGACTGAGCACGACGGGAAGCTTCTTGGGTTTCTTGGCCCGCACGACATCACCGAATTCTTTGATCTCCTTCTTCAGGACATTCTTATAGAGAAAAACGATGGCACAGCAGGCTTGGTTCTGAGTGCTGGCGGCGACGTCGCAGTCGCTTGCCAGGTGGCTGAGGAACTGGTTGATCTCGTGCGCACCCATTTCCTGGGGGTGTCGGAACTTGTGATAGCGGCAGTACCGCTTCACCCAGTCGCAGTAGGAGCGTTCGGTACGGATGGAGTAGTGCCGCAGGCGGACCTCCGCACGGAGCTGGTCGAGGAGCTTTGGTCTGGTCTGTGTGTTGCTCATCGCATCTCTCCTTCGTTGCCGCGGATATCTGTCGCTCTGGCTGGCGGAGGCCCGCCGGACTCCAGATGCGGGGCCACGTGTCCTTTAATGTTTGCGGCGGTGGCGTCTCTTGTGTCGAGGTGAACTATAGTTTTGTGCTCTTTGGTTGGCAAGTCGAAAGTGAACTAGGGTTCTGCGCCGAAGGCCGAGAAAGGGAAATCGAAATGCGGGGATCTGAACAGGTGGAAGCAGAGGGAGCAGAGGTGGGACGTTAGGGGACAGACGAGATCGGAAAACCGAAACTCGAAACGCGTGGTCCTGAGCACGCCCCTACGCCAAGGCGGGCACTCAATGTGGTCGGCTCTGCAGGATCATCCACGGCCTGGCGGCCGAGGCTACGAGGCATGCGACAACGGACCTGTGATTACCGGTATTGGATCAGCTCTGTCTGCGGAACCGTCGTGCGGTAGTTTGCATTACTTCCTGTCTATCTTTTTGCCACTTGGGTACGTTTTAGGCAGGCGGCAGGGGGGCTAGGTCTGAGGGGAAGGGAGAAGGGTCGAGGGGCGAAGGAGAGGTCCGAGCGTCGCGGGGGTGGCGAGGAAGGAATGGGGAGGACGGGAAGATTTCCCGTCCCACATGTCGCCAAACGACGCGAAGTGGGCCGGGTGAGCTTTGCGGCTGTGTGCTCGAGAGGGAGGTGAGGGTGACGGGAGAAGCGCTTGAGTGACGTGAATTACTACGAGGTACTCGGCGTCCAAGAGGACGCGGACTTTGACCGGATTCGCAGGGCCTATCGGTCGCGGGCGATGGCGTGTCACCCGGATCGGTTTGGCGGCGACTCGGAGAAGGCCGAGGAGTTCAAGGTCGTTGTCGAGGCCTTCAACGTGCTCTCGGATCCGCTCAGTCGACGGAGTCATGACATCGCGCTCGGTGCCAAGGTCAAGGCGGGGCGCCCGACGTCACCGGCTTTCGAGATGGGGGTCTATCCCGAGGATGAAGGCGCGATCCTCGACACGCTGGCCGATGACATTCTCGAGGAGCTGATCGTGGGTAACGTGCTGCCGCACGGCACGTCGCTGGCGACCCTCATGCTGGATCTCGAACAGACGGAGCAGTTCTGCCTCTTCCGGGAAGCCAAGACCTGTCTATACAACGGCGCGACCGGGTCGGCGGAGCTTCTGTTCCGTCAGTACCTGGCGATGTCGCCCGTGAATATCCTTGCCCACTATTTCCTGGCGAAGTGCTGTGTTGCCAACGGAAAGTGGCCGGACGCGGAGCGAGAGATGCGGGTGGCCATCAAGATCGGGGAGCTGCGCCGTCCGCCGTTGGCGCTGGTGCGGCTGCGTCGGGAATTGGAGAAGATCCGCAAATCCCGCCCCGGCATTATCGGGGCACTGCGTCGCCTGTTCCTCCCGGCCCAGACGTTCGACAACAACCTGCCCACCGAGGAAGCCGAGCGCCGGGCGCTCAATCGCGCGATCAACCGAATGGCGATGGAGCGACTTCGCGAGCGACCGCTGCGCGGCGAACTGCCGCCACGGGCTTCTGTCAGGAGTTCTATGAAGGATATGAGAAGTTGAGAGCGAAGATCTGAGCTGTGGGTTGGGCAACGAAGGAGTCAGGAGTCAGGAGTCAGGGGTCAGGGGACAGGAAGCAGCGCTGACTCCTGACCCCTGACTCCTGATTCCTGGGGTAAGCATCGGAGAAGAACCCACCCCTGCCCCCTCCTGGAGGGGAACTTGTTGCATCGAATCGCTCTATACGAGATCCCCTCTTGGGAGGGGCAGGGGTGGGGGGGCGGGGGGGCGTGCTTGGCTGAGTGCGATTTCGGACTAGGCGTAGGACGCGAGGACGTCGCTGCGGGTCCAGCGTTTGAAGAGTCCCTCGCTGTCGTGGGGATGGAAGGGGAGGACGTCGGAGTACCCCGGGATAATGACCTGCACAACAGGGAAGCCGATATCGGGGTCGGTGAAGTCGATCACGATGTAGTCCCGGTCGAGCATCTCGCAGATCTCCTTTGCCCGTGCGATATCATCGAGGCAATCGTCGAAGCACTCGCCTTTATCGAAGGGCACCAGGTCGCCCTCCTTGAGGAAGTCGGCGTTTCGATAGGGAACGAACCCGAACATGAACGTCGACATGAAGTTGTCGCACGTGTCCGGCTGCGATTTGAGACTGCGGAAATCGTGGTGCAGAATACGGTCCTGCTCGGCCTTGCTGCCATCGATGAACTCGTCGAGCTTTCGGCCCTGGGCATACTCGGTGAAGGTCCGGATCAGGGCGTCTTCCCGGTCAAATGAGGCGCCGACCTTGAAGAAGTGATGGAACTGGTACTCTTCCGGGATCGTCGTGTCTTCAAAGTAGGCGGCAATGCAGGGCAGGTGCCCGCCGAACGAGAGATCCTTGACGGTGATCTCGATGCCCTTGCCGCGCAGGAATTCAACGTGTTCCTGGACGATGGGATTGGTGATCGTGTCGATATCGATCGTGGGCACGACCATGCGGTTCTTCAGCACGGTGATGTGGGCGCGGCGCTCGAACACTTCATTCGTCGCGTGAACGATGGCTTCTTCGATCCTGTTTCCGGCAGCTTTTCCGTTGGGGCCGCTGATGAAGTCCACGTATTCGATCGGAACCTTCAGGGGGCGGTCCTGCATGAGGGAGTAGCCATCGACCCAGTGCTGAGCACAAGGGAGGTCTTTGATCCTGGCAAGAGCGGCAGGGGTAACGCTGTCCACGTGTGCCAGCAGGTCTTCAATTGGGAGCGCATCGTCCAGTTCGTCCTGGTGGGCACATTGGTATCCCGGCAGTTCCTCCACGGGGCGAGCGGTCAGCCATTCGGCGCCTTCCGCAAGGGCGCCGGCTCTGCTGTAGAGCGGGGAGATTCCCTTGCCCATGGACCGAAAATCCATGCCTTCGATGAACATGGCCGACCAGTGGAGATGCTCCGCCACCTGTTCCTGGTGGATCCAGTAGTCGTGCCTGGCGCCGATCGTGGCTTCGAGACGCGCGATCGTGTTCTCCGGCTTCTCGCATCGCCCGCATTCGAGCTTCTTGCAGCTTTGCAGTTTCATTCTTCTGTCGTCCGTTCGGTTTGACAGAATCATGTACAACAGAATCGTCTGCTTGTCGACTGCTGGGGAAAGTGGACGGGATCAACAGGATTAACAGGATGGGGAGCTCGTCGACTGCTGGGGATGACAGAATCATTTGGCGACAGAATGATTGCTCGTCGACTGCTGCTGTTGGGCTCCGGTGAATGTGGGCTGCTGATAGGCTCTGCTACTGGTGGGCTCTGCTGCTCGTCGACTGCTGGTTTGAACAGAAGGAAGCAAAGGAAACAAAGGGCTGGTGGGCTCTGCTGCTGATGGGCTTCGCTGCTTCCCTCCGGTCCGCCAATTGGCCTCCGGCCTGCGCTGCTGCAAATGATTCTGCCATTCCTGCAGACGACGAGCCACAGAGCCTATCAGCTCCCATGTCTTTCATGATTCTGTCACAAATGATTCTGTCATTCCCGCGGACGACGAGCAGCGGCTTGTCACGCCGTAGTCGCGGAGCGCGTAGGCGGAAGCCTATTGGCGGAGGAATGCGTCGATGGCGTTGGCGGCTTGCATGCCTTCGGCGATGCACTGAACCACCGAGGCGCCGCCATTGAGCATGCCGCCTGCCTCGAATACGTTGTCAGCGGCTGAGTGGGGGCGGTCGTCGGCCACCTCGAGGCTCATCGCTTCGATGGCCAGGGATACCGGAAGTATGCCCATGCCGCCGGTTGTGGTCTGTTCAGCGGATGGGGGCAGGACGTGTTCGACGCGCAGGCCGGTCAACTGTCCGCGCGCGTCGGTCTCGTACCCCAGCGGCCGTGTGAGCGGCAGGCAGTGGACCCCTTCGCTCTTGAACCAGTCCTCGCTTCGGTGCCAGTGCATGTCGGAACGCGGGCCTTCGTACACGATATAGACGTTCCTGGCCCCCAGCAGCTGCGCGGCTACGGCGGCGTCCATGGCGCAGTCGTCGCCGGCCAGAACCACGACTTCGTTGGGCACCGAAGAGCGGGAGCCTGCCTTGGTTTCGCGCAGGAAGTCGATTGCGCTTACGACGCCTCCCGACTTCGCTCTTTGAGCTTCTCCGGGCTGGCCGGCTGTGCCCAGCGACGCCTCCTGCCAGAGCCCGATGGCCACGAGGACGGCGTCGTGGTGGCCTCTCATCGATTCCATCTCAAGATCCCGCCCCACGGCTTCGCCGAGGCGCAGTTCCAGGCGGCCGGTCGATAAGGCGGGTGCGAGCACGGCGTCAATCTCCGGCTGAATATGCGGCAAGCGGCGTGATGGAATCAGGAACTGCGGTGTTCCTCCGAGGGCGCCCTCGCGTTCGATCATGGTCACCCGGTGTCCCTGCTCAAGCAGCCTGACTGCGCACGCAATGCCGGTCGGCCCGCCACCCACGATGGCAATGTGCCGGCCGGTCTCCCTGTCCGGAAGGCTAACGCCCAACAGGCCGGCGTCACGCGCCAGCCACGCCACGGTGTATTGAATGTCCATGATCGCGGTGGGGGTGTGCCCTATGGCTCGCTCGGCGCGGGCCCCCTCGGTGAACAGCCATGGGGGATTGAGATGCGAGCACATCTCGGGCAGCGGGTTGGCCTCTTGTAGAATGCGGTAGCTCAGGGCAATGTCATCATCCGCGAACGCTTTGCCAATAGGAGTTTGCTTTTCCAAGCCCCCGGCCAACACGTCTGCTGGGCCACG
>CAZCDU010000228.1:0-5650 GCA_964497125.1 uncultured Victivallales bacterium
GCTACCGCCAGGAAGGCCAACCAGCCCCAGGCAACAGGAGGGAACGCAGGCATACGCCGACGCTTCACGCAGTCCACAGCCAGAAACAAGAAGCTGAGTCCGATCATGATGCGCCCCAGCGGCAGCGAGAATGCCACGCCAAACGCACTGCCGCACAGCAGCCGGAACGCCCATCGCTCAAGAGAGGAGGGCTCTGCTTCAGTCGGGGATATCGATACCTGACCTGTCTTTTCTTTCTGTGTCATCGTGCCCATTGCACAGGACAAGCCACGCTTTCACAAGCAATTTCTGCCCTGAAACTTCATCGCAAACTTACTCCCAAACTTACTCGACCGAGTAGGTTTGCGAGTAGGTTGACGAGTAAGGTAACTCATCTCTCCAGTTTCCACCCGGAATAATCCGGCGGAGGCACGATACAGGGGGCCCAGCTCGCCTGAGACTTGAATTGTGGCTGCAGTATCCGGAGGTAGGGCGAGGCGTCCCTGCCGAGCCGGAGCAAATGCTGTGTGAAACACGAGGCAGTATTGAGTCTCACACAATTCTGCCGCATGTTTCACTCTCCACTTGCGCGCGGCTCACCGAGACCCGTCTTCGCTGCGCTACGCCGAGGCAAGCGGTTCGCCCTACCTTGCCCGAGTTTTACCTTGCATGGCCCGGCCAAGAAACGACTCCGAGAACCAAGCCGACGTCAGACTACGATTGCTTACAAGGCCCCGCTTTGGTATCCCTCATCAGCAAGCCGTGGAAGCCGAACCCGAAGGAATTAAGCAATCAATCAGCAGCACCCCATAGTCGAGATACAAGCCCCCCCTCCCAGCGAAGCGGGACCCTCAGAAGGCCCCATGATGGGATGGCAGGTGCGTGGCGGTAACGAGGCCGAAGTCAAAGCCTGGCTTGACCAGTTCTGGCCATCGGTTCTGGAGACGCCACAGCACCTGGTGAAGCAGGACGCAACGGCCAGCGTGGCAATCTGCGGCGGTCTTGTTCTCAAGGCATACAGGAGCGAGCGAGGCCTTCGAGGGTGGCTGTCGGGACTGTTGCGGTCGCGAGTCAGGCGAGCGCAGCAGATGGGGCGACGACTCAAGGATGCAGGTCTACCTGTCCCAGACGTATTGGCCTCCGCCATCGTCCGAAAGAGCGGATCGATCCAGAGTGAGTATATCCTCACGCGCGAAATTCCAAATTCGCAGCGACTGGCCGATCTACTGCAGAATCCCGACCTCGCTCCCGACACGTTGAACCCGATCGTCACTCAGCTTGGGGAACTACTGGGTGAGCTTCACCACAACGGTCTGTCGAACCGCGACCTGAAGGGCGGCAACGTCCTCGTGTCAGGGCCGGGCGACGAACTCTCCCTCTGTATTGTCGACCTGGATGGAATCCGGACCATGCCGATGGGAGGGCAGCGTCGCATTACGCGTGACTTCTGGCCGGTCCTTTTCTCGCTGGCCCTCAATGGTTGGGACTCGGAAACAACCCGGGGACGCCTCCTGGCTGCTTATCACTCCCGCAACCCGATTAATCTGAAGGCCTCTCATCTCCCGGGCATCAAGCGATCACGGGAATCCGCCATGCCGGGCTGGGTTCGCGTAGAGCGCGCCATCCGGGTGTCGGGTCTAGGCAAGCGTATCCTGTCTGCCGTGTTCCCGGAAACAGCACCGGAATGGGAGAACAGGGCACTGCGCTACTGGCAGGAGGCGTTGACCCACCTCGAGCGGGTTCCCGCATCCCCCGAGGCCCGGGTGGATGTCGGCGACGTCGATGGCAGCGACAAACGCTACTATTTCAAGCGCTTTCTCATGCGCAGCAAGGCCGACACCTTCAAGCACCTCGTCCGGTGCTCGCGTGCAGAGCGGACGTTGCGAGGGAATGCGCTGGCAGCCAAGCACGGCCTGGGTGTCCCTGCGGTTGTTTGTCTCATGGAGGTCCGCGAATACGGTCTGACCAAAGCAAGCGTACTCATAACCGAGGAAGTTGCGAATGCCACCACGCTACGGGATCTGCTGACGAAAGAGGGCGATGGGGTCCCGAGCGCCGAACGCAGCACACTCATCACGCAACTTGGAGAAGAAGTCGCCCGCTGGCACGCAGCAGGCGTCGTTCACGGGGACATGCGGCACGGGAACATCCTTTGCCGGCATGATGGCGACCACTGGGCATTCGTGTTCGTTGACAACGAACGCACCCGCTCAACAATGTCGCGCCACGAACGGGCACGCAACCTGGTCCAACTGAACATGATCTCTCCCGATGTGGTGCCGCTGCGGGATCGCGTGCTGCTGTGGCGATCCTATTGCCGCACCGCTCCCGGCAGCCGCGACGAGAAGCGGCAATTGCGAGCGGAGATTCTGGCGTGGACAAAGCGTCGCTGGCGGAAGCAGGGATGGCTGAAATGAGAATACGCTTCTGCGCGAAACATGTTGTGGGTAGAGGAGGCCAGGAGGGATTCCTCCGGCGCCTTGGTGCGTTCCTTATCACAAAGGGACATGACGTCGAAGTCTTGGCCTCGGCGGCGGACCCTATTCCAGGCGCCACCCACACCGCTGTCAACGTGCCACGCGGGGTAGGTCGTAGTGCTTGGGATTGGGCTGCTGCCCGCGCCGTCGCCGCTGCTGGTGCGCAGGGAGAATATGATGTCTCGTTCGGAGGCCAGAAGATGTGGGGGTGCAACGTGCTGCGGCCCGGCGGAGGCGTCGAAGCAGAGTATTGGTCCGTCCGGCTTGCGGATCGCTACGCGTGGTCTCCCCTGCGGGCCTTTGCGAGGACGGCCAGCGTGAAACGCCGTTTCGATCTTGATGCTGAATCACGCGGATACAGTGATCCGGCTTTGCGGTATGTGATCGCAAACTCCGAACTCGTGAGGAGTGGTATCGTTCGCCGTTATCCAGCCATCGCTGATAAGGTTGAAGTGATCCACAACGGAGCCGACCTGGAGCGCTTCTCACCGCCAGACGGCGAGGACACGCGCGCCGCCACTCACAACGAGCTCGGGCTGGATCCGGCAAGGCGTACGGCCGTATTCTCCGGCCACAACTTCCGCCTCAAGGGGTTACCGCAAGCGCTGAACGCTTTGGCGCTCGCGGGACGCAACAGCGCCAGCGGCTGGCAGCTCATCGTGCTGGGTGGCGGCAAGCAAGGGTATGCGCGCCGACAGGTCCAACAGCTCGGTCTCGACGATGCCGTACGCTTCGTGGGCAACACATCCGAACCGGGTCGCTACTACACGGCGTGTGATGTGATGCTGTACCCCTCATTCTACGATCCCTGCGCCAATGTTACCTTCGAGGCCCTGGCGAGCGGCATACCGGTCATCACGACTGAACGCAATGGGGCTTCGGAGGTAATCACCGACGGACAGGAGGGATGGACAGTCAGCCACCCCGACCAGGTCGAGACCATGGCGGAGCATCTCCGTGCCCTCACGGACGACGCTCGCCTGGCTGACATGAAGGCGGCTGCTCGAGCCCTGGCTGAAACCCATCCCATGAACGGCAAACTGGCGGACATTGAAGCCGTGCTGAAAGAAGCCAGCCGCCAGGCCTGACAGAAGACCATGGCTTGGACTGTCAGCTTGAGCCCATCGCAGAGCGCATGATCCTCAGATCCCTGGCAGGGATCTCGACACGTTCAGATGGCTCATCAGAGAAGGCATCCTGCCATCCCTCCCCCATTTCGACGGATCTCGCTTCTTCACTCCAATTCAACAGGAACATAAGCCGATAGTCGTCACAGCTACGTTCATAGACGCTCACATCGGTGGGATGCGCCAGCGCCTGTTCAAGCTCACTCACACGGCATAGCCAATCAACCAGCGCATCGGTGGCAGCTTGGTCCAAGATGGTACCCACGTAGATGACGCGCCCGTTGCCAACGCTGTACGATGTGATCGCAGGCTGCCCTTGGCGCCAACCCGCACCATGCACGGCAATTGCCTCGGCTCCCGCCAGGTGGATCTCATCGGCCAGCAAGCGGCCCGCTGTGCCATCCAGTGCAGGGACAGCGTCGCTTTGCAGAGCAAGCTGCAACTCCGGATCATGGGCGAGATCACTTACCGTTATGCCTGCCAGCTCGCGGAGTGGCCCGGGTCGCGGTGTATCGAAGCTCTTACCATGTTCGTCTGCGACGCCGCTGCCGACGGTAAGACAGAGCGTGCCACCATTCTCAACGTATGTCCGCAAGTTCGTGGCAATCGCCTGATCCACGACCCATAGACGGGGTGCGATCACAAGAGAGTACGCTGACAGGTCCGACCGGGGGTCCAACGCATCAATTGCCGTCACGCGCCTGGCCAGCGTCTTGTGATAAGTCATGGCTTCGGGTACGGGAAGCACACCGTTACCGAAGCGAGAGGCCTTGAAAGCCCAGCGGGATTCGTAGCTAAAGAGGATTGCAGCCTGCGCGTGTGGACGCGTCTTCGAGACCAGCTCACCGACCTGCTTGGCATCCTGCCCTATCCGCGCAAGTTCCCGATAGAACCGATTCGCGTCGCCTGAGTGCGGCAGGATGCCGTCGGCGAACTGCTCAGCTCCCCAGCGGCACTGCCGCCACCGGAAGTAGCACACGGTGCTTGCACCATGCGCCACGGCCATCCAGGCCCAAAGCCGCATCATGCCGTCTGCTGTATCCACCTGCTGCAATCGCGTGTGTTGTTCGAGAACCCATAGTTCACCACGGTCAGCCCGGTAGTAGTCAAGTGCCAGCTCCGGGCTCCGAGCCGGATAGTGATTCATCGCATTCACATCCAAGACGCTCTTGAGCGTATGATAGTCCGTGTGCGAACTGCCCAGGCTCTGGAAGTTGCTGGTCACGGGCTTGCCGGGATCCAGGCTGCGGATCAGGTCAGCGCGCCAACGGTTGAATTCCACGTTGAGCTGAGACAGAAAGCGGCGATACTCGAGAACCAGCTGGGGTTGCGAGTGGGGTGCCGGCACTTCACTGAAGTCATCGAATGTAAAAGACCAGAAATGGCTGCCCCACGCCTCGTTCAAGGCATCAGGGGAACCATACTTCGCTTCCAGGTAAGTCTGAAACGCAGTCCGGCATTTCGGACAGAAACAGTCATTCTGAGAACCGACCTCGTTATCAATCTGCCAGGCAACAACATTCTCACAGCCCGCGAAGTGCGCAATAACCGCCTCATCGATGCGCTGCGATTGTTCAATGAACTCAGCATGTGCGAGTCCGATACGGTAGCGATTATCTGTGGGTTGGGGCATACCCGCCATGTCCATGCTCAGGATGCCCGGATACCTGTCGTACATCCAAGGCGGGGGTGTACGTGAGCACGTGCACAGAATCGTCCGGATACCGTGCCTGCCAAGCAGGTCGATGGCCTCCGCCATCCACGAGAAATCGAGTTCCCCCTCGCGCGGCTCATAGGCGCTCCAGGCAAACTCCCCCATGCGCACGACACTCACCCCGGCATCCCGCATCATCGCTGCATCAACATCCCACCGCTCCCGAGGCCAATGCTCGGGATAATACTGAACTCCAATTCTCATAGTTGCCTTTCAGTTACTTCTGCTCACATGACCAACGACGGCAGGAGGACATCCGCAGCCGACGAGTCTTGCCGCTTTCGTTAAGTATTAATTCAAGGGCTGGTACCAATCCAAGAGTCCTATGGAGGGGATGTGAGTGAGCCCTTGGG
>CAZCDU010000229.1:0-5643 GCA_964497125.1 uncultured Victivallales bacterium
GCGGTCACAGCCACTCCCTGCCCAATCGGGATTCGGGTAGGACTGATGCCCGACCACTTCGAAGGATGAGCGAAGATCCCACCCTCTTCACCCGGCAGATCCAGGCCAAGCCGACTCCCGATGCCGAATGCCCTCATGTAACGGTGAAGCCGCTGATTCCCCAGCATCAGCGCAACTTTGGCTGTCAGAATATTGCTCGACTTCTTGAGACCGTCAGCAACGGTCAGATCGCCGTAACCGTGATAATCCCGCAGCGGCTTTCCCTTGTAATACCACCTGCCGTGCTCGCAATCGAAAACCGTGTCAGGTGTCACGATGCCTTCATTCAAAGCAGCGGCAAAGCAGGCTGCCTTCATGGTGGACCCGGGCTCATACACGTAACCGACGGCCCGGTTCAGACGCACATCCAAGCTGGAAGTGCCGAAGTCATTGAGGTCATAGGCTGGCAGTGATGCCATGGCTAGAATAGCACCAGTACGGACATCCTGAACAATGCACCATGCGCCTTTGGCGTTGTGCTCTACCATCGCATCGCCCAGAGCCTTCTCAACAATGTGCTGGACGTTCTGGTCGAGAGTAAGCTGAACGTCGCTGCCTTCAAGGCCCGGCACGTGACGGGCCCGCTGTAGATAGAGCTCCTGGCGTCTCGCGTTAACCTGCCCCTCAAGGACGCCCGGGCAGCCCTTCAGGTAGCTGTTCATACGCTGCTCAATTCCCGCGCTGCCGACACCCTCGTAGTTCACGAATCCAAGCACATGGCACATAAAGGAGCGGTGCGGATAGTAGCGCACGTTGGCATCCCGAAAGAAGACCCCCGGCAGCTTCTCGGACCTGATCTCGCTGGCGATTTCTTCGGGAACAAACCGTTTGATGCGTGAGTAGCGCCGTTTGGGGCGATTCAGCTTCACGGCAACTTCGTCAACAGGGATCTCCAGCCGCTCCGAGAGCCGTGACGCGACCTCAAGCACCGCGTTTGACTCAATGACAACGCTAGGGTCGGCACAGACATCCTTGACGGCCAGGTCCAATGCCAGGATGTTGTGGCGACCACCACGGTCACAGATATTCCCTCGCCGGACGCTGATCTCTTTCTCGAACTGGCGCGCCTGTTCGATGTTTTCGCGGAATGTGGCATGGGGCCCAAGATGCAGAAAGGCCAGGCGACTGCCTAGCCCCACCATCGCGAGCATAAAGAAGACTGCGCTCATGACAAAGCGCAGCGCCATCTGACGGTTATTCATGCCTCGGAATTCTCCTTACACCCGCCAGGCGTGGTGTCATATCTCTTAATCCCTGCGGGATCTGCTCTTCGCGAATCTGGGCATCCGCCAACCACACAACCTGGTCTCGGCGAGGCCAGGTCATCTTGAGTCCGCAACGTGCCAGGGATGCCTCAATGCTCTGTGGTGCCTTGAGTCGTACCCATTTGTATTCCTCATTCAGGAACTTCTTCGTCAGCTCAACCTGCTGCTTCTCAAGGCCCTTGATTTCGCGACCCAACTCTTCACAGCGCGAGCACAACCACAGGTAAGAGAGGGCAGCTACGGACGCAAACACAAGGATCCCGGCGAAGGGCTTTGGGAAGATGAACCCATCGACGCGTCTCTTTCTATTCCGTCTTCTCTTTCTCGCTGCCATATTGCTACCGCCCTTTCTTGAACGGTTCACTCACACGCTCCGCGACACGAAGCTTTGATGATCGTGCCCGGGGATTCTCCCGACACTCTGCTTCGGTTGGCTTTACCGGTTTCCGTGTGATGCGCCTCATGGGAGGGCATTCACCATTCCACCGCTCTCCGCCAGCGGCCAGCGACTCCCATCGGCCTTCGTGACCGGCGAAGAAGCGCTTCACCATTCGATCTTCTAAACTGTGAAATGTGATCACGGCCATCCGGCCGCCATCACGTAATAGGCCAAGTCCTTCCCGCAGTCCGGACTCAACCCCCTCAAGCTCTCCGTTAACCGCCATCCGAATGGCTTGGAACGACTGTGTGGCGGGATGTGTACGCCCCCGGCGGCCACCTTTAATCCCGGCAATCGTCTCCGCCAAATCCAACGTCGTCTGAAACGGTTTTACCTTCCTTCGGTTGACGATTGCTGACGCTATACGTCTCGCCGACCGCTCTTCTCCATATGTCTTCAAGATCATCACAAGCTCTTGCTCTGATGACGTATTCACGATATCTGCTGCCGTTCTCGTGGCGGTCTGGTCCATGCGCATATCCAAGGGCCCGTCTTGCATGAAACTGAATCCGCGTTCGGCGGTATCGATCTGATCCGAGGAGACCCCTAGGTCCAACAGAATGCCGTCAACGGCGTCGACCCCAGCGCCCGCGCAATGGTCTGCAATCTGCGCATAGTTTCCGTGAATACAGCGAAAGCGAGAACCAAACCGGCTCAAACGATGGCTGGTCCTCTTCAGTGCCTCTCGATCTCGATCAATGGCGAGCAACATCCCACTCTCTCCAATACACTCTAAGATCGCTTCAGCATGCCCCCCCGAACCTGCTGTTCCATCGACGTAAACTCCGCCTTCACGGACGTCGAGCAGGCTGAGGACTTCCGCCAATAACACGGACTGGTGCATTTCGAATGCCCTTCATGCTAGAAGTCCACATAGAGCCCTGCCTCGACCAGTTTTGCCTGATCAACGTCAACAGAATCACCACGTAACTCGGGGTTCCATAACTGAAACTTGTCCAGGGCGCCGATCATCTGGACCTGCCCTGTAATTCCTGCAAAATCTAACAACTTATCCTTGATCCGGATCCGCCCCTGGGAATCCCAGGAAACCAGATCCGCAGACGATCCCAACGTCCTGGCGAACTCCATCGCCTTACGGTCTGCCATTGAATGCCTACGAATCCGCTCCAGCTTGCGAGACATCTCGGCTGCGGGGAACACGTTGAGGCATTGCTCGTGGAAATCAGGAAGAACAAACAGGCTCTCAGGCTGCCCCACTTGGGCACGCCAAACAGCAGGAATCGTGATCCGCTTCTTGGGATCCAGAGAATGCGTAAAATCACCGACAAACATACCAATGCCGGTTACCGCACCCGCGAGTATCTGACTGTCCTGTTCCACCTATTTACCCCACACCCTGACTTAACTTGACACAATCTGACACCTTCCCCCACCCCGCGTCAAGGGCAATCCAGAAAAAAGTGTGAGAAAAATGAGGAGCAAATGGCGTTTTTATTAGGAAAAACGGACCAGGGCAGGATTTATCCAGAAAAAGAGGGGGCTGAGAGAGAGACTTATCCAAGTCTCCCCCTCAGCCCCACCTTGCCCCACCGGAGAGAAAAGCTGAAAGCTGAAATTGGGAAAGCTGAAATTGTGATTGAGACAAAAGCTCTGCGTTACCAGGCTGCTAGGGCCTCTTAAACAGCGTCATGGCCGTTTAGCAAGCTCCCTTCGGGAAGCTCGCCCTACAACAGACCTTGTAGGACAGGCTTCCCCGGTATTCCGGGGAGCCTGTGCACGTGGCTACAGGTATACTCAAACCGCCCTAGCTGTTGAGTGCCAACACATCGTAGACACTTTTTGATGCCAATACATCGTGGACAGAACGGCTTTGACTGGGCCCTGGGCTATCTTCAATATCCAACAACCAACAAGGAACTCCCAACATCCAAGTGCGCGAGAATTGGAGAATGTCAGGACCTGCGGCCCAAAATTCGTGCTCCTCGCTCTCTCCCCTTGGAAATTGGATTTGAGTGTTGGCTGTTGGATATTCAAAAGAACCCGGTTCATTTGTCTACGATGTGTTGGCACTTAATCTGTCTACGATGTGTTGGCATTTGAGACCTGGCTGCTAAAGGCAGGTCCACAGTCCACTCCCCATTTCAGTCTTTCAGCTTCTCAGCTTTTCAGCGTTTCAGCATTTTCTTCAGTCCAGTGTGTGCACGAGCAGGCCAGACCGTAGTTTCGGCTCAAACCAGGTACTCTTGGGCGGCATGATGCGATCGGCGTCCGCAATATCCATCATCTGGTCGACCATGACCGGGAACATCGAAAAGGCCACTGCGCCCTTTCCTGAATCGACCAGTCTCTCCAGCTCCTCAGGACCTCGGATGCCACCGACAAAGTCGATACGGTCACTCGTCCTCGGATCGTCGATTCCCAGAACCGGCGCCAGAAGGTGGTCTTGAAGATATGTTACGTCCAATGCAGCAACCGGATCATCCACATCGGGAGAATCCCAACTCAAACCATACCACTTGCCCCCCAGGTACATGCTAACCTGGCGTGGCTGCGGGGGCGTAGCCGGCACCATCTCGATAACGCGGAAGCGAGCACGTACCGCCACAAGCAGCTCGGCTTCCGTTAGGCCATTCAGGTCGTGGACACTACGGTTATAAGGTAGGATCTGTAGCTGCGTCGCGGGAAACAGAACGGTCAGGAACCAGTTGTACTCCTCGTCTCCCGTATGGTTGGCGTTGGCATCCCGCAGCTCGCGGGCTGTACGCGCTGCCGCCGCCGACCGATGATGCCCATCCGCGATGTACGCGCACGGGACCGACTCGAAGGCCGTGATCATCGCTTCCGAGCGTGCGATACGCCATACAGTATGGACAACGCCATCAGGGGACTCGATGTGATAGAGAGGCTCTTGGCGCTCGACCTCATCGACCAACTGGTCGACGCTCTCGCTATCACGGTAGGTCAGAAAGATGGGCCCCGCATTGGCCATGAGGGACTTGACGTGCCGAGTCCTGTCGTCCTCTTTGTCCTGGCGCGTCTTCTCATGCTTCAATATCCGGTTCTGGTCATAGGCATCAACATGACAGCATGAAACGATCCCACGCTGTACATGCTCCCCCATCCTCTGGCGATAGAGATAGAGACATGGGGCCTCTTCGCGAACAAGGGCCCCCTCGTCCTGGAAGCGACGGAAATTCTCGGCGCCCTTGTCATAGACGGCATCATCGTGAACATCACATTCTCGCGGCAAGTCTATCTCTGGACGGATGACGTGAAGGAAACTCCACGGCCGACCTACGGCTAACTCTCGGGCCTCGTCACTGTTAATCGTGTCATAGGGAACCGACGCCACTTGCTCGACCTTGTCGCTAGCCGGCCTCAGTGCCCTGAATGCTCGAATCTTCACTTTATCTCTCCTTACTTCCCCAAAAAGACAGATGCCGTGCTACAAGCACGGCACTCTCTTCCAGTCTCTAGTCTGAAACTTCCTCGTTTCACTCGTCGTTTCGTCATTAGGCGGCTACGCCGCCGTCATTGGTCATTTGTGCCTTCGGCACGTCATTGGGAAGTTTCCCGCATGATTAATGCGGTCCTCTTTCCCAATGACTAATGACGCTCGCGAAGCGAGCCAAATGACCCAATGACTGGGCCGCCGGCCCAGCTAGTCTGAAACTTCCTCTGCTTTCTCGGTGCCTCCAAGGTAGGGCGAGGCGTCCCTGCCGAGCCGGAGCAAGAAGTCGAGCGAGACGAGAGGCAAGACAGCGCCCGCTCAGCCCTGCCACATCTATCGCACACCACTTGCTCCGGCTCACCGAGACGGTTCGCCCTACCTTGCCCAAGTTTCACCGCTGATTAGTCCGAGTCCGCTCGGAGCCCCCTGATCTCTAGTCTGAAACTTCCTCTGCTTTCTCGGTGCCTCCAAGGTAGGGCGAGGCGTCC
>CAZCDU010000230.1:0-5625 GCA_964497125.1 uncultured Victivallales bacterium
CAAGGAAAGACCGGTCATAGCCCACGGGTTCTCGCTGCTGGATCGGTGCGCTCACGAGCTGCCGTATCGCCTCTGCCTCGGGGGACAGAACAAGATCAGCCTTCTTCGGGAGACGGATTGCTGTTCTTGCTTTTGCGTGCGCAGAAAGATAGCGTCGTCGCCTTCCAGCTCCCTCCGCACGCAGTCTCCCGTGTGCTACAAGCATAGCAACGCGGCGTTGTAGAGTGCGATGTGGCGGCGGTTGCTTGAGGGCGCCCTTGAGCTCTTCAATGGATACGCCGGAAGGGAACCGTGCAACTGCTGCGATGATTGCCTCAAGTTCTTGCTCTGGTATCTGCCTGGCCATGACATCGGTAATATGGCGCGATTTGCCTAATCGCGCCACTAAAAACGCTCATAGTGGCGGGCTTTTCGGTATCGCGCCACTATAGGCACCCTATACGGCGCGATTGTCAGGGCGAGTTGGTCCCCGATAGACAGGCTCGACCACGGAATGGTGGTCGTGTTGAGGACACTGGACCCGATCTGGCTCCGACCCAGATCTGGCTCCGACCGGTCGAGGGCCGCTACCGAATAATCATAACCGCTCCGGGGGGCGGTGCATCAGCCACCGTTCCCTTCATGCCGTACGTGCGGAAGCCCTGGAATGTGATCGGGCCGGGTTCAGGCACAGAGAACACCAGCGTGTTCTGGCCGGTCTGGAAACGGACCGGGCCGTCTCCTGCGTCCTGACCGTGCACAATCGTGAAGAAGTTGGCATTCTCCTGCACCACATCCGGTAGGCCGTCGTTCGCGGTGTCGTCAACGTTCCAGGGGAAGTTCTGGGTCAGGGCGCGGACGCCGTTGAGCGAGATGCTCACGGCACTGTTGTCAGCGAAAATGTGCCCCGTAATCTGCGCTGTCTTGGGGCCTTGCTCGGGGTCGATAGTGAAGGTTGTGGTATACCTGTAAACGCCGTTCGAGACTTGGGTGCTCCCGTTGGCGGGCCCGATCCAGCGCGAGAAGGGCTCGTTGCCCGAGTTCCAGGCAGCGTTCGGCACAGTAACCATGGCCTGCGGGTCTGTTACCGGAAGCTGAGGGCCGCTGATCTCGTAGTGCGGATCGGCGGCGCCGATGGCCAGGAGCCGGCCCTGTGCATCGACACCGGTGTTGAAGAGGTTAGTTATCAGTTGGGTCTCGTTCTGCGTTGCCGCCTCTTCCACGGTAAACCCGTAGAAATGGGCGGCTGCATTCACCTGGGCGGCCTCGAACGCCAACAGCCCCCCGGCCTGTGCCGTCCCTTCGTAGGAGATGATTGCGCCTGGCGTGTGGCCACCGCTGCGAGGGACTCGGAAGACGTTTGTCACCGAGTCATTGGCCGTCAAGTCGACATCTCCCGGGGCCCAGCCGGACACATAGAAGCGGGTCACGTAGCGTGACCCGGCCTGCAATCCATTTAGATACAGCGTCGATGGATTCCCAGCGTGGTAGAAATCCTCTAACAGCTCATGCATGTCGCCCGTTACCGGTGAGTTGTAACTCGTGACCGAGCCTGGTGTGTCCGCCAGGACATAGCTACCGCCGTGAGTCGCATCGGTGCCGGACCGGTTTCCCTGATGGAAGGTCACGTCGTTGATTGTCAGCGCGGTCGTGTCGTTGCCCAAGTCAACCGCGTGGGTATAGGTCTTGCTCGTGCTGATACCCGAGTCGGCGTCGTTGTTCATCTCGCTCGTGCTCCAGCCGGCCTGGGCGGAGACCGACCAGAGCAGGCTGTTCACAAGAACGCCAATAGCCATCAATGTGTAGCTTCTCTTCATCGTGCTGTTCCCTTCGGTGCTGCCTCTGTTGCCGATATGATAACACCTAGCTATGGACACCTATTGCCAATTAAGAACAACTATAGCACCCGCGACGCTTCAGGGACGATATGACATCCGCGCCAATATCTTTGCATTTATGCCAGGATACGATGCGAACAGAACTGATCAGGGGGAGTTTAGGCGCAAACGTGAGATGGCTGCTGTATGCCTTTTCTGGTTCCGAAGTCACGACCTGGTCCTGCCTCTACTTCGAGCCCACCGATTCAGCCAGGTATTGACGAAGCAGTTCCGGAAGACCAGCCCGCCCCGGGCCAGCTTGTCCAGATTCGGAGTGCGGATCGCGTCGTTCCCGGAGTACCCCACCGCATCGGCCCGTTGGTCGTCCGTGAAGATCATGATGATATTCACCCGCTGGGGAGGGTTCATGCTTCTATTTATCTCCAGAGGTCATCATGCGTACCGGCCCGAGGAGGCCGGCGGGATGGAGCGCTCCCCTTGCATCCGATCTGTTGGTGAAGGTATAGCGACCGGCGGAGTAGGCTCGGCCGCCAAGCAGGCCGTTCTTCCACTGCATTGTCCGTTTGCCCGCGTATTCCGGCTGCTTATCCCCCACAAGACGATTGTGCCACGTGTTGACAACTTCCACCTTCAGCAGATTGCCCTTCTTTCTGAGCAGACCGGACGGGATCGCAACTCTATATGGCGGGCTCCAGACGGTTCCGAGATCTCTGCCGTTGAGCGTGATCCGGGCCATGTCCTCGACACGACCTAGGTCCAGGGCCCAAGAGTGGTCAGTTGTCAGTTGTCCGTGGTCAGTTGCACCGCTTGTCTGATCACTGATCACCGATGACGGCAGGGCGAACTCGGTGCGATACGTGGCGATGCCGCTGTAGTATTTGATTCCAGAGCGCTCGTCCGTTGTCCAATCGATTAGTTTGGCGAAAGGAACTGATTCTTTGGGACCGCCCCAGGTGGGGTCAAAGGTCACCTGCCAGGTTCCATCGATTGCCTGCACTGGCTTGAGCGATGCAAAGTTCGTCCCGAGGGCGTGGCGGGGCTTTGCCTTGCGGTCAAAGACGATGAAGTATCCTTCGTGCGCGGCAAACTGCAGCGGGACACGCACGGTGCCGTTCTTCATATGGCCGAATGAGGGTAGTGCCCTGACGCTACCATTGGTCGGATCCCACAGTTCCGGATTGGTACCGTCGGTACGGAAAACACCGGTGCAGGTGGAAGGGCTGGCTTCACGGGAGGCGACGAAGAAGATATCGCGATCAGCGGTTCGCCGTTGGTGAAAGCGTAGACTGCCATCGCTCGAGAAGATCACTTCCTGCCCGATCTGCTCAAGCAAGCCTGAGGTGGCGTCATACGACGGATAGAGGGGGGATTTGGACTCCGTTTGCACGCCAAGCCCCCACGGCCCCATACCGCCGTTGCCAAGCACTCGGGCTAGTGACCATTGTTGGCCGTCGAGGCTTGCCTGCCACGTCTGGTCTGAGACGATCTGCACGGAGGAACCATCTGCACGAACCAGTTGAATGGCAGCAATGAATCCAGCCGGATTTGGCGCGTCCCCCCCGTTTGTTGCCACAACGGAAACGACGTTCTCGCCGGGACGAAGTGCCGCAAGAATGCTCTGCGAGTAGATCTGTTTGAAATTGTCTCCCGCCATGATGTGTCGGCCATTGACGCTGAGTTTGAACGCATTGTCAGCCGTGGCCAGAACAGTGGCGGCCTTGAAAGACTTGGGGTCTTTGAGTTCAAACGTCTTGCTGAAATGCACCGTACCAACTGCTGCCGCGGCAGCAGGATTCCCCTGGTTCTGCCAGATCCAGTTGGCAACAGTCGCCAACTGGAGTCTGTTGACCGTTCTCGGCACGTCAACGTCGTCGCAAAACACCCGCCCTTTGCCAAACCGCCGAACCGGCTCGGATTCCTTCCCCCAGAGCGTCTCCACCAGTTTCTGAACCCGGGCATCGCAGCCAGGGAACCCAACCAGACTGGGGGAAGCCGTGGGAGGCGTGCCATGGATGATCGCACCCGTCTCGACCAGTTCAGTGATCTTCTCAAGCAACTCCGGGGTCATGGTCTCGACTTTGGGTAAGACCATCAGAGCGTACGACGAACCATTGTCAAACGAGATTCTGCCGTCTTTCACCTTGGCACGCTGCATGAGGATACGCGGGCTGACCGCGTCAAACCCGTAAGAGTGCTTATCCCGGCTGGCATCCAAAGCGCCTTCCGGGGCCAGGAAGATGTGAGGCGCACCTTCCGGAGTGAGGTAGAGTACGTCCGATACACTCACGCCCTGGCGCAGGATCTGACCGCAGCGGGCAATATAGTCGTGGTAGGCGCCAACCATCGGCCAAAACGTCTGATTGCGATGCCAGTGAATGCCATGGGGGCCCATGGTCATACCGGGCCGTGGCCCCTCCTTGCCCAGCGGCTGATGCTGGAAGGTGTGAAAGATAAACTCGTTGATTCCCATGGCGAAGGCCCAGTTGCTCTGGTTTTTCATGTCGCCGGGACTAACCCCGAAAACGCCGCCCATGGAGGTGAAGGCTTCTGCTCGAACGACGGGCTTCCCCATGGTGTGGGCTGCGGAGACTGCTTCGACACAGCTATAGACCGTATCATTAACATTATTGATCCAGAACTCGCAGGATGGAATATCGGCGATAGAGAGAATATCCAGGTCTCCGGCCGGGTTCATGTCATAGCCCTGGCTGGTATAATAAAAGCCGTTCTCGTGCGCCGTGTCTTTGACGGCCTGCGCATGCTGATCCAGCAATAGCTCCTGTGCGACCCGGCGCATGTCGAACAGAAAACGTTCGGTCTTCTTACGTGAACCGACGATCAGCCCGTGATAGGCAGGATAGAACGGCTGCGGGTCATAGCCACACTGCTTCTTGAATGCCTCACGAAACGCCTTGGTCCAGTTCTGGCTGCTCATCTCCCAGCTGTCGAGGTGCAAGGCGGTCCAGCCGCGTCCGGGGCGGCGTTCGCCGATCCTGTCCATCAGCTTCTTGTGAAAGTTCTGGAAGTGGAATTCGAACGCCTCGCCATCGAACTTGTCGACTTCAAATCCATGTCCCGGCACTGGGGCGGGCCGAGTCGTCTGCCCCGTGCTGCGGGCAGCAAAGCGCATGACGGTCCAGTTGCCGGGAGGGACCACCCAATCTAGACTGCCATCGGGCCGCATCTTGCCCGTCAGGTCGATGATGCTCTCCGGCCCTATTACAGCAGCCGCAGCAGGCTCTGGATACTCGGCTTTTGACGGCACGTATCGGGTGACGTGCTTCCAGATGGAGTATGGATCGGTCCGGTGCAGAGCTTTCACAGCGAGTAAGTCCGGAGCTGCGGTCTTCGCAGGTGTCGGGAAGGCTAGGACGGCCACATCGGCAACCCATTGGTTGCGTTTCTGAGCCAAGTGGCCGGACAGCCCGGCGAATGGGGAAGGTGCCATTGGCGAGGGAATGGGTAGTTTAACCTGGGTTGGACCTGGCGTGTTAATCTGAACCGAACTGGCGCACAGATGTTGCATGGATTGCTCTGGCTTCACCCAGGGGCCGCCGGAGCCCGACCAGCCCGGTCCAGTGCCAAGGATAATCTCGATACCCAGTTGGTCGGCCAGCTTCGCCGCATTGGCAAAGTTATCCTGCCACTGCTCACTCATGAAATTCACGGGACCCCGCGGCACGCCGATGTTCACCTCAAGAAACAGCGCCTTTCGCAGCCCTGCCTCATGCATGGAGTGAAGATCCACTTCCATCATCTCCCGGTCCATGTTGCCATCCATGAAGTACCAATAAACTCCCGGGCGCGC
>CAZCDU010000231.1:0-5608 GCA_964497125.1 uncultured Victivallales bacterium
GCACACGTAGTAGGGGCTGGGAATCCTGGCCACCGCGTCGCGGTCCACCATCTCCCGCAAGAGTATCTCGGTCGTTACATCAGCTGCGTTCGCCATAGTTCCAATCATAGCACAAGTCGCCATGGCGGCAACCGCCGCCATGCCCTTTGCAGCCAATCTCCGGTCGTTCTTTCGTGTCGTTGCCATATAGTCGTTCCTTTCGATTGACAATCTGTGTGTATTCTGAGCCGCAGGCCCAATAAGCGTCCGCGTTTTGCCCATGCATTTCGGCAAGTCAGACATTTCCTCAAGCATGCAGATACGGTACGACACGCTGCGCGGTCTGAACAGCCCAGCATGTATCGAATTTGGGTCGGCCATTTATGGTTTTAGGCCGGACGCGCTATCCTGCGTCCTCCTTGCTCTACGCCATATGGATAGCCGCCATCAGGCGAAGTAGAAATAGATCGCCAGGAGGAATGCAGGACATCGAGCGGATGCTGCGAGACGCGACCTCCGACCGATGGGACAGCGAACCGTTTGAGCGGGTTCCACTGGAGGACGCCTTCCATTCCGGCAGTCTCAAATGGTATCGGGATCGCTTTCATCAGGCCAATACCGGCCTCGATCGGAAGCAGTCCGACCGAGATTTTCTGTATCACTGGGGTTTCTTGCTCAAGGACGGCAAGCAGTTCATTCCCACGCGGTCGGCCGTCATGCTCTTCGGCTCATCCCTGGCCGTTCATCAGCTTACTCCCCGCCCGACCCTGGATGTCCAGTTCCTCGGCTACAGTACGGGTGACGCCATGCCTGAAACACGCTGGATCGACCGCATTGTCTGCGAAGACAACATCATCCAGGCATGGGAGCAACTGGTTACCAAGTACCGGTTTTTCATGCCCAAGCCGTTCCGGGATATTGATCCCGTGACACTTGGCCGGCGCGACGATCCGCCCGGCTTCCGGGTCTTCCGTGAAGCGGCTATTAATCTGCTGATTCACCAGGACTACGGCGATCACTCCCGCAAGGCCGTCATCAAGTTCTTCCGGGACGGCATCCAGTTCTGGAACCCCGGCGACGTGTTCGGTGACGATGCCCACCTCTGGGAACCGGGCGAAAAGGAGGTGCGCAATCCACGTATTGCGATGGCCATGCGGCGCATCGGCATGTGCGAGCAAGCGGGCACTGGTCTACGAATGATGCGCGAGGCGTGGCAGAATCTCGGCCATCCGTCCCCGACCTACAAGAATGACCGAGCGCGGAAAGCCTTCGAGCTGTTCGTCCCCGGCTTAGACAAGGAAGTGGACATGGCATCCGACCTGATGAGGGCCATGTTCGGCAGCGACAAGGGCGAGACCCCACCAGTCGCCCCACCAGTCGCCCCACCAGTCGCCCCACCAGTCGCCACGTTGATACAACTGCTCAACGCGAACGGCCCGCTGGGCAATGCAGAGATACGTGAAAAGCTGCAACTCAAGGACCGGGCGATCCTACGCGAGCATTACATCGCACCAGCACAGGCATCCGGCCTCATCGAGATGACGATTCCCGACAAGCCAAGCAGTCGCCTTCAGAAATACCGTCTTACCGATAAGGGGTGTGCGTGGTTGAAGAAGGCGCAGCAGTAGACGTTTGGTTCAGAGGCGCACGCTGCCCTCGTTGTCTGTCCCTGTTGCATGTTTTATGGTCTCTGCCAGGCGTTGTCCAGACAACGTTGTACGTATCCAGCGCATGGGCGGCATCAGCCGATTGCTGTTCCGGGACCACTGCAAAAACATCACTGCTCATGACAAAAAGGACCTGCCTGTACATTCCGCCATCTTCATACTTTACGTGCTCCTCGCAGACCCTGCTGGCCATTGTCTTACGCACCGTAATCGGGATGCGGATGATCTCAGCCAACTCCTCGTCATGGCGCCTGGCTCCCTTCCGCCGATGAACCGGCGCGTTGTGCGGCACGGTATTGCAGCGGGGTCATGCCATGCCGGTGCTTGAAGACGCGGTGCAGATGTTCCTTCGAGCGGAAGCCCACATGGCGGCAGAGATCGGTGACGGTCGTGTCGGTCGTGGCCAGCAGGTACCGGCAGCGCTCCAGTCGGCGACGGGCAAGCACCGCGACGATGGTCTCACCCAGATCGGAACGGACCAGGTCTTGCAGCCGGCGCCGGGACACCCCCGCGGCGCGGGCGATGTCGTCAACGGACAGATCCACGTCGCCATAGTGGCTCCAGATGAATCGCAGCGCTTCCGCCGTGCGCGGGTCCCCAGCGGCCTGCATGTCCGTACTCGCCCGAACCGTGATGCCGCCCGGCGGCACCTCGAACGGTTGCGGAGGCGCCGCCTCGCCCGCCAGCATACGATCGAGGAGTCGAAATGCCGTGTTCACGTGCGACTTAAAGTTGACGCGTATCGACGAGAGCGGCACGAGAGCGCACTCGCAGATGTGGGGCATGTCGCCTCGGCCGAGGATCGCAATGTCGTGCGGGACCCGGAAGCCAAGTTGCCTGGCCATGTGGATGTAGCGGGCCCCCAGGACGTCGGTCGGGCAGGCAAGACCGATTGGCCGGGGCACGCTGCGCGCCCATTTCCGGAAGGCGTCGAAATACAGCCAGTAGCGCCGCTTCTGAAACCGCGACCACGATTCGCCCTCGCGAGTCGACCACGACTTGATTGCAAGCGGATGGCAGGTGCAACCCAGCTCGGTCGCACGCGCGCGAAAGGCCTCGAAACGGAGCGTGGGCTCACCCCATACGGGAAAGGCGACATAGCGGAAGTTCCGCTCCGCAAAATGCTCGGCGGCGAGGCGTCCTTCCTCCGCGAAGTTGTCCCCCACCGCGGGAGCCCCGGAGGCTGCGCGGTGAGCAGCGTTGCCCACGCGGACGACGCCACAGCCCATGCGTTTCAGGCGATTGCAGAGCCGATTGTGTAGAGCGTCGGCTGCGATCATGGCAAGCCGGGGGACGATGCCATGCGGAAGCTCATTCTCAATCAAGGCGAGGTCCAGCACACGCCAGTTCCGTTCGCGCGCGGCGGCCATGATTTCAGGGAAGGCAGAGTCGACGAGTACGGTGTGCGAGGTAATCAGCAGCAGCGGGCTGTCGCCGTCCCGCGGCGTGTCTGGAAACGATTGTTTCGCTTCTTCCCGCAACGGGGCTGGTCGTTTGGCATTCATGGTCCGGCAATATACGGCATCCGGAGCATGCTGACAAGCCAAGACTGCCGAAAACATCACTACTAACGCCCGAACTATCACTCCTCCGGCTGATCGAGGACAGGTATTATAGTCGTAGTAAAGGGCACGGAACACGTGTGAGGAAGATGGGCGAGCTTCGGGCGAACCGCCGCACTCTGAGGCAACCGTCGGGTGTGACGGTCGGCGTCTCGGCCCTGGGCAAGAGAAGAAAGGAGGCAAGCGGCGCGGGTAAATGAAGGTATGTCGGGCGGCCCACGTGAGCCGCGGATCGCGCACGTTGGGGATGGAAAGCGAAAAAGAATTCAACAGGAGTCGACAAGATGAAGACAGAAAAGAATATCACAAAGGTAATCGGAACTATGTTTATGGCCATGGTGGTGCTTGCGCTCGCCCCGGCTTCGGCCCGGGCGGACCTGGTGGCCTGGTGGAATTTCAACGACGGCAACGCGGCGCTCGGCGCCGGTGGGGTTAAGGACCTCGCCACGACAGGCGGTAATCACGACGGCACCGCCTCCAGCGCGGCGATTTTCTCGACCGATGTCCCTGCAGCATTGGCCGGGACTGGCTCCAGGTCGGCGGACCTGACAGCCGCGAGCACCTATATCGAAGTGGATACGTTCAGCGGCGGCGCGAGCGAAAACGACTTCGATATGGGCGCCTCCTTTACCGTGGCCTTCTGGATCAAAGGTTGGGTCACTGCCTGGGCCGGCATTGTTTCGAAGTCGAACATCTCAAGTACGGGCTGGACAATCCGTACCCACGGCCGGAGTCCCCTCACGGCCCTCGAATTGACTCTCTATGGAGGTGGGAGCAACAAACAAGACTATAGGGGGATTGAGGTGAATCACGCGGTCTGGGAGCATGTGGCCGTAACCTACGATGGCAGCAATATCCGGTTCTATAAGGACGGTTCCCTGGTCAACACGGTCGCCTCCACGGTGGTCCCGGACGACCACGCGGGCAATCTCCGCATCGGCTGTCGGGCCTTGAACATATACACCGCTAAGACTCACGTCGACGACGTGGGCATCTGGAACGAGGTCCTCGACCTGGCCGCGATTCAGGACCTGGCAGCCGGCACAGACCCCACCGTCGTCATCAACCCCCCTGCCCCTGGGACGCTGATCTACGGGAAGTGATCCGAATCGCTTGCCGGGCACCGTGCCGACGCAGGAGGCCCTGGTGCCCCGGCGCGATGCATGTTGATCCGTGAAAGAACGCCGGCGATTGGGTCACCCCGATCGCCGGCGTTATCTTTTCTGGTCGCCAACTCGGGGCAACGCGACAATCGATTCCCGTTGTCGCCCGGGCGACACGCAAAAAAGGCAGCGATGACTCGTCGACTTTTCGCGCTTCTATTCCCGTAACCCGGCCAATGCATCTCTGAGCATGGGACCCAGCCAATAGGACTTTGCTTTTCGAGGCCCCCGTGCAGCATACCTGCCGCACCGTGTGGCGCCCCCGATTTCTGAGCAAACCATACGAGAAACCCCTCCCTGGGGTCAAGATTTCGGCCAGCTGGGGTGTGGTGATGGCCAGGGCGGGCTACGATGGCAGGTTGAGGGCAATTCACGCCTATTCGGCACCAGTTTTGCGCACACCGGTTACGCCGCGAAATCCGGGTCGTTCGCGTAGGCCATGACAGGTTCAGTATCGTAGTCGGGAAACGCATCATCGAAGAACGGCTCGATGATCCGCTCGACGCCGTCGGGCGGCGGGGTGTCAGGCGGGGCGCGGGACAGACAGGCCAGCGCCGCCTGCTCCGGCCACAGCTTCAGATGGCGGAGAGCCGACCGGAGGGAGACGGGCTGTTCGTATTCGGACAGCAACGGAGCGAAGCGGAGTGGCAATCTTCTCGATCACCTCGCCGTCGTCAATCAGCGCGATTTATGTGGAGCTCCACATAAATCGCGTTATGTGAAGCGTTTGATTATGTGAAGTAGCGCCGCGCAACCACGCGTTTTCCTGGAGTTTCTGCCTTTTGTGTCGCCGATCACTTCACATAATTCCAGCGCCTTCTGAGAGATCGTCGAGCCATTTCAGGATGCCGGGCTTGAGCCAACGGGGACGGCCTTTTCCGCCTTTCTTTACGGCTGGTGCCTGACACGAATCGAGGGCGCGTTGCTTCATCTTCATGTCGATGGCGGCGTATTCGTGCGTGGTGTTCATGTCGGCGTGGCCCAGCCAGTCCTTGATGACGCTGAGCTCGTTTCCGGACTGCAACAAGTGCATGGCGGTCGTGTGACGGAGGGTGTGCGGGCCGACGTTCTTGCCCTTCAAGGACGGGCACCGTTGAGCCGCCTTGGCCGCGTACCGGCGAACGAGGTATCGGATGCCGAACCGCGTGAAGGGTTGGCCGTTGGCGTTGAGGAAGACGTAAGGACACGCTTCCTGCGAAGGGCTGCGGCAGTCGAGGTAGCAACGCAGAGCCTGTAC
>CAZCDU010000232.1:0-5547 GCA_964497125.1 uncultured Victivallales bacterium
TCATAGGGATGCCCCTGATTTTGTTTGTACGGAAATTCCTACATCTCTGGTTTTGGGAGGAGTACTGTCTCTACCCAGAGAGAGAGAAGGGAATACACCACCTGTCGCATGGCGTTGAAGCCGTCTCAATGTGATCCATCGATGCGCACGTGTCCTGCCGTGAATACGTACGCGGCGGGAATTGTCCGAGATTCCCGTAACGAGCGCAAAATGCCCCGTCTGTTCCGTGTTGCTTATGGGGGCTAGGTAGAGGATTGGGAGGTCGCCTCGCGCGAGCATATTCCCAAGCGAGGTGGCGTCGGCATCCTCGCGTGTAACAGAGAGTCCGTAGCGGGTTGCCGTAGCTGCAAGAAGCTGAAGTGACGATCCCCCCAGGTAAGGAACGAATGCCTCAGCGACAAGGCTGTCCATGCTGTAGGGCACGCCATAGTATGTCAGGGCCATGGCCAGGGAGACGACACCGCAATGGTTCTTTTGTTCCTGAGGTATGAACGGAACGTCGAGGAGTGTGGCGTTTCGCGCAGGGCTGACGCAGCCGATTGAGATGCACACCGCGAAGCACGCAAGAGACGTGAAGAAAGAACCACTAATCTTCACTGAGTTACACTGATCCTATTCCGCATTACGAACACAGCGAAAGCCGACATGATTGGCGAATGCGTAGGGTAGACCGTTACCGCGCGCTGTACATTGTAGTAGGTCGATACCATTGCGGAAGGAACCGCCTCGCATGACGCGTCGGATAAGGGGGGGGTAGCGATCCTGCGTGATACAGGGATTGTGCGCCGTCCTATTCTGGAGCGCGAAGTAAGCGCGGTCAAAGTACCAGTCTTCACACCACTCCCATACGTTGCCACCAAGACCGTAGATTCCAAGATCGTTCTTAGGGAATGTTCTGACCGGACATGTCCATGCCCAGCTATCGTTTACCTCATTGTCGCGCTGACGATAGTTCGCGGATTGTGCGGCTTCCGGGCCGGCAACCGAACCCCAGGGGTACGGGTGGTCATTTCCCTTACTACGTGCCGCGTACTCCCATTCCGCTTCAGTCGGCAGGCGGTATCCAGCGGCATTCAAGTCCGTCGCGACGGGGTCCGCTTTGTTGATACTGTAACACGGGTCGAGACGAGCCTGCTTGCTTCGCCAGTTGCAGTAAGCGATGGCATCATTCCATGAAATGCAGACGGCCGGGTCATCGTCGCGTTGACCAAAGCCTGGTGTTCGCCACGTTGTGGCACTGCCCGATTGCTCCGCGGCAGTTTCATGCTTTGTGTCCAGCACGAATGCCGCGAACTGGGCTTTTGTGACTTCAGTGGCATCCATGAAAAACGAGCTGAGAGATACCCGGTGGACCGGGCCTTCATCATCCATTCCTGATCCGCTGCCCTGATTGAACGATCCGCCATCAACCAGAATTTCGTCGGTGAGGTCCGCCGGTAGCCCCGGCGCAAAGACCGTCGTTGGCGGAAGCTCAGTTGATCCCACAACGAGTGTTTCGATATCCCTGAAAGGAAGCTGCTCCTCAATGCCGCTTGAGAGAAGCTCGATTGCCATGTTCGACCCCTTTGGGGCTCCGGTAACACTGGCACCTCGACTTAGCTGAAAAACGAGATCACCATCCTCGTTTCGGCGTATTCCGCTCAGGTCGGTATCTGCAATGGCGGTTGTCTTGTTCGGGGATCCCTTTTGTCGAATGGTCAGCTCCTGTTTTGGGAGCGTACCCACGAAGATGTCACCGGAGCGCAGACGACAGCGTATAGAGGTACCGCTCGGTTCTGGCTTCTCCACCCCACGGAGCGTTACCGTGAATGTATCCTCTTGCGGGAGTTCGTAGTTCTCATCGTCGTTCAGTCGGCCAAACCACTTACGAGAGGGGATGGAAGTAAGCAAGATATCGCCGTAGACCGTTGTAATGCAGGCTTGCGACAGACTTCGATCGACGGAGACCCGCGCGACGGTTTCCGGGAGTAGACTCAGCGCTCCAATTGCAGTGTCGAGACGAAGCGTCTTGTCCTTGGCGACGGCAGTAGAGATGCCTGCGTTGCTTCCCGCTGCTGCCTCTGATACCTCTTGCCCCAATACAGCGTTGCGTAGCGATGATTCCTCCACGCTTCTCTGTGTCTTGGCAAGATGAATGTCTTTCCATGGTATTGAGATTTTGGAGCCGTTCGACAAAAGCACGACGTTGACGTCACGTGTCTCGGTCCGACACGTGCCCACACGGCCCTGTTTTGATGCGACAACAAATGTGTCTTCTGGCGTTGGCGTGAGCGAGTATACCGTGTTGCCGATGATAGGCTTATCCATCGCTGAGACAAGCCCAGTGGGTGTGTCGGCAAGTCGACCGATGAGGGCTTGCCCTGACTTAAGGTAAAAGACCATCCATTCGTCAGGTATACGCAGTGAAGGTGAGGACGTCCTGAGTTTGTCTACCTCATCAACGTCAATGGCTGAGTGCTCGTCGTCGGGTTCTGGTAGGACCAGTAGTTTCCGTGTTGTCAGTTTTCCTCTAAGGATCTCACCAAAGATGGTCCGGAGCTCTACCTCTCTTGGTGAATCGGGCATTCGTTTGATGGTTCGGACAAGAGGGGATGGCAATGACACGTCACCAATTTCAGTACGCAGATTCCAGACGGAAAGAGGTAAGAACACGCTCTTCGTCTTGCCGTCTCGGGTGCTTATGTAGTCTCTCTTCGGCAAACCAGACTCTTCGCTTGCTCCTGTTTGTGCCGTGTCGACAGGACTGAGTATCCCCATGATGTCTCGGTGGCGCGCCTTGAATTGGTTCCCTCGGCAGTCACGTCCTCGGAGGTAGGAGGATCGGGATCGTAGCCCTAGGCGTTCGACGCGTCCCGTAGGAAATCGAACAAGGACCAGGTCGGGATCATCACCGTCTGTTGAGAAGAGGAACCTAAGTGCACGTAGAGCCCCAATTGGCAGGTCCAGCTTGGAATGAGCTGTCTCAACGGCAATGGAGATACCCGCAGGGTCGATGAATGATTGGCTGCCATCCTCGAGCAGGAGTTTCAGGTAGTGTGCGGGGAGGTCTGCATGTGTAATGGGGTGTGGGAAGTCAGCTCTGCGCACTTCGCCGTACCGTTCGACATCCTTGTCTGCATCTTTTAGCCCAATCGCCCGCGGGATGCCATCCCCCAGGTTGGAGCGCCACCGCTCTCCTGATGTCAGCGTAACGGTGGCAAGTTCCGCGCTATCTGAGTGGTCAATAGATACAATCTCCGAGCAGTCGAATGCGAGAGTGCCAACGCTTGTCTTTATCTTGAGTGTGGCCCCAGCAGCGAGATCGTATTGCCGTCGCTGTCCGCCTTTAAACGTTAGCGATGCCGGCACCGCACGGGAATCGGGTTCGGTTGACGCCGTTGATGCGGCAAATAGCGCCATTGCCATATGCAAACGAATAGGAAAACGGTAACGGTGCTTCATTGTCTTCATGTTCCTTGGTTAGGTCCCGTTAAGTGCACGGTCATTTCAGAAAGATTCGCGCCCACAAAACACACAAAAGGCACGAAAGGCAAGCCAAGAACCACTGATCTTCACTGATTCACACTAATTGGGATGGAGTGCGTGGGATGTGGGAGAGGGGAATCGGGTGGCCGGAGGCCATTGTTGTCGCGTATCTCGCTTATTATGCGGTTGTTTTGGCTTTGGGTGGTTAGCAGGGCCTATCAGCAATTAGTGCCTACTTGTCACGCGGTAGTTTTCCGAAGGCGGATTGGTGAAGATTAGTGGTTCAGCCCTGTCACTTCCCAATGCCCCCCTTTGTCTGGGCCTATGCGTTTGAGTCTATGGCTCTCCCTGAGTTTCGTCAGGTTTCGCTCAACAGACCGAGTCGTCACACCACTCAGCTCGGATAAAGCATCAATTGTTAGATACGGGTCCTCATTGAGCAGTCTCAGGAGTTTCTCCGACGTTTTCTCCGACGTTTTCTCCGACGTTTTCTCCGACGTTCTTTTGTCTCCCTGTCTGGCAAATAGCGTGACGGAGAAGTTGAACTCATCGAAAGAGAAGTCGGCCTTTGGTAGATGTGCCTCCGCGAGAGCCTGAGCAATTCGCAGAATGCCTGTTCCCATTTTCTCTGCATAGGGGGTACGCATTAGCAGAGAAGCAATGCTTCGGTTTCGCGTACGGCTGTATTTCCCGAAGTCCTCAGGGCGAAGCCACGGGACCAATCCTCCGGGATTGGAAACCGTAATCCGGTTCTGGAATATCTCGACCATAACATCGCCGGATGCATCGAAATAGTCACGATGCATGACCGCGTTCACTACGGCCTCACGTAGAGCGGCCTCAGGATACTGCGGTACTTCCGTACGTTCGAGAGTGGTGATATCATAACGGACATCAATATGCTTCAAGATGTAATTGACCGATTCTCGGATGTTGCCAGCAACGCCTCCGCTGAAGACCTTTCGGTCTAAGATGGTGGCTTTGTCATGTCCCTGGTAGATCGCGCAAACAACTGGAGCACTCTTCAAGAACCGCTCCGGGTGTTTTGCAAAGAACAGAACTCCGGCATTGGTCATTCCCGGCTCATTCTCTTGCTTGCGGAGCACCTCGAGATTTGCCAGCACTTCGTTCTGAGGCAGGCAGGTACTCAGTCCGGCCATAGCAAGGTAGGCATCGAGTTTCTGGGAGTCGAGATCTCGACAAAGCTCAAATTCCGCGCATATTTGTTCGTCAAACCGTAGTCTGCCGGAGCATATTCCCATCGAGAAGACTTCATCACGACTCAGTTTCTGGCAATTGGCCCCGATTCGCATGAAGAAGCCATCTGAGCAGGCGTGCGGCTTGTTGTTGCTTTCCGGCACTACGACCATCAACACATTGCCGACTGCAAGCAACTCGACAGGAATCGGTGGATCACAATTGCGCGCGACATCCTGAATCTGTGACTTGAGGCGGTTATCTACGGGAAGTCCCACAATATGTGCGTCATCTGCGACCCCTAGAAGCAATTTCCCCCCGGAGGCATTGGCAAACGCCACCAACTCCCGCGCCAGCGATCTGTCAGGCCGCTCCTTAAACTCGACAAAGAGACCCTCGCCTTCTGAGATGATGAATGTCAGTTCCGGATTAGTCATGAAAACACTCGTGGGGTTGTCTTACGGATACAGTCCACCGCTCCTGTAGTTCTCAAGATCAGTCTGCCTCAGAAGGAGTAACCACGAAACATGCAAAAGGCGCGAAAGGCAAGCCAAGAACCACTGATCTGCACTAATTGGCACTAATGGGATGGAGTGCGTGGGACTTAGAATGTGATATGTGGGAAGTGAAACCTGGGCCGAAAGATGAAATAGGGTTGTCGGCCAGCCATAGGCCTGCGGCTCTTCGAGCTACGCAGCTTTCAGCTTTCCCGATTTCCCGTTTACTCCCTCATTAGCACCCATTAGTGCCCATTAGTTTCGATTAGTGGTTCAGGTTTCTCGTCTCAGCCCTCAGCCTTTCCTGCTGCGCTTTCCTGATCGGCCTCAATGATCTCCCAGAGGCATTTGACTGCTTCTTCGCGCTTGCGGCCAAGTGCGGCTTTCT
>CAZCDU010000233.1:0-5540 GCA_964497125.1 uncultured Victivallales bacterium
ACGTGACGCAGCAGACGTGTTGGCCGGAAGTTCGGGAAAGCAAATTCTTATCAGCCAGCCACCCCCTTGAGCGACCATCGTGGTTCCACCACCGTCTCCGCCACAGAGAGGTGCAACGGCTTTCATCAACACCGTAGTGTCCAGTGACCCTGTCACAGGGGACCCGCTGAAGCGGGCTGGAAGAAGCACCTTCTCACCATCCCGTCCCGCCAGAAAAACCACGCACCGACCGCTACCCATGCCTGCAGCTATGGCTCATTTGCACTAAGGCGCGCCATGAAGCGTCGCCTGGTGCAGCCGAGTGTTCGACAACATCTGCGGTTTGGGATCGTCTACCCAGCCGGCTGCCCGCTGGTTGGCGCCCTCGCGATCCCAATCACCCAAATCCTCTCTGGCGGCCTCCGCCAGGGCCATCAGTTGTTCAACCACCTCAGGGTGTCTTGCAGATACTTCTTGTGTTTCACCAAGGTCGTTTCGAACGTCGTACAGTTCGGCATCGGCACCGGCACAGCCCTCCAACACCCCACGCAGGTTGCTGAGTTTCTTCTCAAGCGGCAGGTAGAGCTTCCACGGACCGGATCGCACTGCCTGGAGTTGCTGCATGTGATAGTAGAAGAAGCCAACATCATCGTAGGGAGACATGTTCTCCGACGCGTCCAAGAAGATCGCCCGGCTGTCGTATCCGTCAATAATCCGGTCATCCGGGGGATGCGTGCCCGCGAGATGTGCCGCCGTGGGAAGAATATCCATCATGGTAGTCAGAGCATCTTGCACGACACCGGCAGGGATCTTGCCCGGCCAGCGCGCGATGCACGGCATACGTTGCGCGCCTTCGGAAGTGTCATATCCCCATCCGCGTAGCGGCGCGTTGCTGCCCTGTGGCTGGTTCCAACCGACAGCACCGTTGTCGGAGGTCCAGATCACAAGGGTCCGGTCGTCAAGTGTCTGCTCTTTCAGCACCTTCATGATCTCGCCGCAAGACCAGTCCAGTTCCTCGACCGCGTCGCCGTACGGGCCGTTGGCGGAGCGACCTTGAAAGTCGGGAGTGGCGAAAGGCCGGTCGGTGCTGCCGGGCATGGCGTGAGGCAGGTAGAGGAAGAAGGGCTTGTCACGGTTGTCGCGGATGAAGCGGATGCTCTCTTCGGTGTAGCGCTTCGTCAACGTCTGGCGGTCGCCCGGTGCTTCGACCACCTCCTCGTTGCGCATGATTGGCAAAGGGGGTCTGTCGGGTGAGTTCTCGGTCGGGACCATGTCCTCACTGTAAGGACAGCCAAAGAAGTGATCGAAACCGTGTTGTGTGGGTAGGAACGGGTACTGATCGCCCAGATGCCACTTGCCGACGCATGCGGTCGCATAGCCCTGAGCCTTCAACAGCCGCGCCAGAGTGATCTCGTCGGGATGCAAGCCCTTCGGATCGATCGGCATCAGTACGGCATGCCCGTGGCCCCCGACGTGCAGGTTCGCCCGCCTCGGGTAGCAGCCTGTCATCAGGCTCGCCCGGGACGGCGTGCACACGCCGCTGCAGCTGTAGAAGCTGGTGAACCGCATGCCCTCATCGGCCAATCGGTCGACGTGCGGCGTACGGTGTTGCTGTGATCCGTAGCATCCGAGGTCTCCGTAGCCCAGGTTGTCCATCAACATGATGATGACGTTAGGCAGATCCATCTCTCTTCCTTCTCATGGCGAACGTGCCGGTGACCTGCCGGGAATCCCAAAGCGAAGCTCCGGGATTTCTCCGTCAGGTCGACTGGATGGTTCGCGCTCCTATCTTACTGCAGATCAATCACAGAGAGCAAAGCGAATATTCTCACCACCAGTTACGCTGAAGCGCACGAAGGGCACCAACGGCGGGGCCTGCACCGGCGGGAACGGCGTGACTCCTGGGAGCGCCCGATGTTCAGGGCCCGTCCGTCTTGGCGTCGACGAAGGTGTTGTCACGAACGATATGTCCCTCTCCACTGAGAAGACCAACGCTTGTCACGGTCGAGCCGAGGAAGACATTGCGGGCAATGGTCCATCCGTTCGGGTAGTCGCCGCTCGTGCGGAAGGTGACGGCAGGGGTGTTCTCAAAGGTGTTGCCGACCAGCGCGGAGGGTGCGTCGGTTGAGTTGCCGTACACGGCGAACAGATAAGAGCCGGTTCCGAAGTAGTTCCCGAGGATGCGATGCCCGCCAAGGTTACTGGGCTGCAGGTTGATGGAGCCGCGGATGGTGCAGCCCTGTATCAACGTGTCGCGGGCGCCGCTGGAGAAGTAGATGGCGTACGTCCGGTTCCCGGATGAGCTGAGCCGTTCGCTCGAACCCCATCGGCTCTTCGTGGCCGTCGAGGGCCAGTGGCGCGGGTTCTTCGTGCTGCAGCCCTGGGTTCTCCGCAACGCGCGACCACACCCAGCCCTGGGCGCTGGTGTTCGAGGCCAACACCTGGACGACGGTCAGCGCCCAACCGGCCCCACCGCGTGACCGCACCGTGGGCTACACCCTCGACGTCCCCGATCTGCCGACTGCACCGTAGCGGGGGAACGAGATGAAACGGGATCTGAGATCCCTTCCTGGAACGAAACCTTAACGAGATCTATATAACGAGACTAAACCGATCCGGCCTTATTGGCCGGTAAAGGAGCAGACCCGACTACAGCGCATCCCTTCCATTTGTTGAGAACTTACCGACGCGACACGTTTCACGCAAGCCGAATCCTCGCACTCTTGGCAAGCCCCACATGTTACTCAGAATAACACGTGGGGCTCTCACCAGGTTACTTTGCTCCAAGGAACACTTGAAACTGTTAAGAGCTGGACATTGCGTTTGAGAGATTGGCATTATCAATAGTAGTGTTGGCTAGAAAGAGGAATGTCGTATAGCCGGGTTTGTTCGATGAGAATATTAGGACGATTCTGCGTAGGCCTATTATTGCTGCTTATGCTTGCCCTGCCAGCTCGGTCGCAGGAGGGGGCGTACGCATGGGATAAGGCGCAGGAGCTATGCAGGGGAATAGAGTTTGCGCATGCGGAGCTCATCCTCGACAACGCCATGGGACTGGAGTGCCCGTATTCCGATGGTTTCTCTCCTGAGAACCCCCGCAAGCTGCGCCTGTCAGTCCTGCGAATCGATGCAGAGGATCATTTGTTACGATTTGCGGCCACAGGGCGCGCTGAAGGTTGGGCTGATCCTATGCCTGACCACAAGGGCGAAAGGAACGCTGAATACGTCATTCGCACCAAACGTGAAACCACGGTGGATTTCATCAGGCGATTGCGGGCAGCATCTCGAGAAATGCTCGTGGCCGTGAACGCGCAACCGTGGTCTCCTTTCAAACCCGGTGTTGATTTCCCGTACGCCGACCGTCTTGGATTGACGATATCCGGTGGGGTCATGGTCTCAGTCGCCAATGGCAGGCCGTCTCTGATCGTCTACAAGGACGGGCATTTGGATATGATGGGCACCAACAGCGAAACGGATCTATCGAACATAGAGCTTGCCGTAACCGGATTCTCGTTTTGCTTGATGAATGGGGAATTGCTCGTGCAAGACAAGACGCTTCACCCCAGGACTGGTTACGGCCTATGCGCAAACAAGCGCTTTCTCTTTCTTCTGGTTATTGACGGTCGTCAGGAGGCAAGCCAGGGGGCCACAGTGCGAGAAGTCGGCCAGTGGCTGCGCTATTATGGCGCTCATACGGGCATCAACATGGACGGTGGAGGCTCGTCAACGATGGTGCGGTGGAACGCAAAAACAGATGCCGTCGAACTGTTAAACAAGCCCAGCAGCGGTCTACGTCAAGTGGGCAGCAACTTCGGTGTCTACCTGTTGCCTTCCGCCGACGTCGATTGAGAAGGCCGGCTCAGGTCTCGATAAGCTAAATGACCAGCTGCGCATCAGCCTCGCGTTCTGTTTGGAGCATTCCCGACAATAGGTGATTTGGCGTAAGAAGTGGCAGGAATCGAGATGATGAGTGGTCATATTATGATGTATGAAAAGGGAGCCTATCCTATGTCAATCATTGGACCGTCTTCGGTCAGGTCTGCGTAATAGTGATACACGGTGGGCGCTGAGTCACCGAGCCACGCGGCTGCCCATTTGAGATCCGATTTAGTGTACCAAAGAGACCCCGCGAGCTTTCTTAGCTCGTGAGCCGCCTTCGGGTAAGTTTTGCGATCCCAGCCGATACTTCGCATCCACGCGGAGAACTCCCGCGTCACCAAACAGTAGCGAGCATGATCCGTGGATCCCGGCAACAAGATATGAGGATCAGGATCCTCTTCCGTGGGTGGCTGACGAGACTGGGAACCTACCATCTTCTCCTGCTGCTTCTTTCTGACTTCCTGCAGATCAATCCAGAGCTCTTCGGTTAACGGGACGCTATGATCTACCGTGTTCTTTGGGCCCTTCCAATCTGCCTGCCGGCAGATATGCATATACCGAACAACTGCACCGTTCCGATTTCGCCTCTCTTCAATCCACGACCATCGCGCGTGTCGCGCCTCCGACGAGCGCATACCGAGATTGAAGCACAGGCGGTAAACCAAATAGAAATCCAGAAATTCCGGTGATAACACGATCCAGATCCGCATTTGCCGGAAAGGCAGAACCAGCAAATATGCAAATAAGCCCTTGACTATCAAGCCGTTACGGAGCAGATTCTGATCTACATTAATTCTGTTAACACGATGAGGAGCGGGGGTTAATAACAAGTTGTGCAGAGCCATGAGAAGAACACCATAGACTGAGGAAGTATCACAATGATTCGTGTTGCCATTCTAGGCACAGGAGGCATGGGTCAAGCTCACGCCCGTGCATTCCAGAGCATCCTCGGCTGCAAGATCAGCGCGTGCTGTGACATTGACGCCGACAGGGCGGCTGCATTTGCCAAACAGTTTCGGATCCCACAAGTCTACACTGACTACCGAAAACTGTTGGCCGACGCGACAATTGACGCCGTATCAATCCCCATGCCGGACGCATTACACGCCCCGGTCAGCATCGCGGCAATCAGGGCAGGCAAACACGTGCTCTGCGAAAAACCGTTGGCGACTTCCTATGCTGAGGCACGACGAATGGTGGCTGCCGCGAAACGCAAGGGTGTCATCAATATGGTCAATCTATCGTATCGCGACGCGCCGGCAATCCAGAAGGCAGCAGACATCATTCACTCGGGTCAACTCGGCGAGGTCCGTCATGTGCAGGCCGACTACCTCCAAGGGTGGCTTACCGGTAAGCATTGGGGTGACTGGCGTACTGCCCCGAGCTGGTTGTGGCGCTTGAGTACCCGCCATGGTTCAATGGGAGCACTCGGTGACCTTGGCGTCCATATTGTGGACTTCGCCAGTTTTCCCGTTGGCCCACTGAGGAAAGTGACCTGCGTGTTGAAGACTCTGCGCAAGGCGCCACGGAACCGTATCGGCCCGTATTATCTCGATGCCAACGATACTGCTATCATCACGGCCGAGTTTGCCAATGGCGCCACGGGAGTCATCACAAGTACGCGTTGGGCAACGGGACGCGCCAACACAGTGAGAGTGTCCATCTATTGTGACAAAGGCGCT
>CAZCDU010000234.1:0-5479 GCA_964497125.1 uncultured Victivallales bacterium
TACTCGGCATAATCCGGAACTCGGCATAATGGCGCTTATGCCGAGCTCGGCATAAGAGGCATACGTATGCGACCGAGATGGCCCGTGCCGGGATGCCGGTGCCTGCGTTGATGAAGTTGCTGGGACACAAGACTCCCAAGATGACCATGCGCTACGTCCAGGTCGCCCAGAACGACGTGCGAGAAGCTTACGACCAAGCCATGACCCAGCTCAGCGTCATCCGTTCCGTTCAGAGCCGTACGCTGCCGTCGTTGCCTCTCCCAGTTACCGGCCTAGCGCCACAGGATGAGTCCAACCAGCTTCTCAAGCTCATGGAGGCCATGATCACCTGCCTCGAAAGCCACCGCCGTGATGAGATCAACGCCACCCGTTCAAAGCAGCTCCACCGCTTCATCAAACGCATGCGAAAGGCCGGCTACGACTTGAAGGACATTCTTTGAGTAAAAACACGCTGAAGGAACGGCAAAACGGTCGCCGATTGGCCGGTTAATGCTCCCTCAATGCAGCAGACGGAGGCAACCCCATGATGTTGAGTATCAAACCAACCCATGAAGCCTTGTTGGCCGCCCTGCTGATGGTGCTTGCCCTGGTCGGCCTTGGCGGGGTTGTCGCCCATGACTACGCGGGGAGGTTACCGCCTGGTGTGGTCGATGATATGTACCAGGACCCAATGCTAAGCATTTTGGCGGGAGCGAGCAGAACGCGTACTCGATTGGCGGCCCTCACGCCGCTGGGTGATTTGGACAAGCTCTACACGGAACGTGTTCTGTCAGCCGATGCGGCCGAATCCGTTGAAAATGGTGCAGATCCCGTGGTCGAAGACGATATATCCCAGGAAACTGAGTTCCGCGTTACAGGTATTGCGTGGAGCAACCGACGCCCAATGGCATTCATCAACGGGAAGGGCGTCACGATCGGGCAGTCTATTGACGGTTGGCGCGTGACGGGAATCGCAAAGCAAAGCGTTACGCTGGCCGATGATGAGGGAACCCAGAAGCAGATTGGCTTGTACCAGGGGAAATCTGACAAGCGGCAGCCGAAACCAAATCCAGAGACGCCGAAACCAAGTCCAGAGAAGCCAATACTTGGGAATGATGCCAACTACTAGGAATAGGTCGAATGGTGGATCATCACTGGTTGATGTGATGATTGCGCTGCTCATTGTGACTGTGCTGGTTTTGGGGGTGGCTGCATTCATCTACCATGGCCGCGCGAGTGTTTACGCGCAACGGGACCGGCTTTCGGTGATGGAGTTCGTGAACGGGCGTCTCGAGTTGCTGCGGGCAGAACCGTACACCACGGTGCAGCCACCGGCACAGGATTACCGGACCTACTTCATGCGGAGGCGAGGGAATGGCACTTGGGTCGGGCCCCGCGCAAGCACAACACGCGAGTGGGTCACGATCAACTCGGCGGGGGCTGGGCGTCGTCGCTACCGAATGACGACGACCGTACGGTACATTGACGTGGATGGCGGCACGGCATCGTTTGACGCCCTGCAATTCACTGTCGCCATGCGCTACAGGGTGGGGTCCAGGGACGAAATCGAGATCAGCACGTATAGGGCACCATGATGCAACAGGTCGTTAGACAGAGAGAAGGGTACTCCCTGGTTGAGCTGATGGCGGGGATGTTGGCAGCAACCGTTCTGGCGCTCACGATAGGGACGATGCTGTTTCATGCCTACGATGCGTGGGATGAGAATCACGCGGCCGTCAATTTGCACCGTGATGGTCAGAATGCGATGGACCTGATGACGCGCGCCATTCGAAATGCCGCGGTCACGAACATTGTCACGGCGGTCAACAACAATCTTGTGGTGCAGGATGTTGCGGCAGGACGAACAGTTCGCTTCTGGCGAGCAGGTCGGCGACTTCAATACGATCCTGATATTGGTACCGGGGGCGATACGGTTGAGCTGATTGAAGCTCCTGATGTGGTCCGTTTCCTCGTGACCCCGACCGCAACGGCAATCGGAATCAGACTGGATCTCGAGCGAGGAGAAGAGCGCATTCGGCTGGATTCTGTGGTAGCATATAGGAACTAGAACGGGAGAAGACGATGAAAAGATATGACTCTAGTTCAAATAAGCGAGGCGCCATTCTCGGCGTAGTCCTGATTATGGTTGCCGTGATGACGACGCTGGGAACAGGTATGATTGCTCTTAATGGGGCGCACTCCCTGGATATCTCCAAGGCGGTATCGGCGAAAGAAGCCTTCTGGACCGCTGAAGCGGGCCTTGAGCGAGCCAAAGCGATAGCGGCAAAGAACCGCGTTCCGCTGGCCGACATTCCCCAGTTTAGCGGCGGCCAGCTCACCGGGACGATCAATGGCCGCCAATATGTGGTTACCTATCCCGCGCCTGCAGGATGGGATAATTCGACCAGTCGAGTTAAGCGGTATGATATGACCTCCGTGGGAACGAGCGCTTCGGGGGTGTCCCGACAGGTTGCACTCCAGGCTGAAATACAGACGTTCGCGAGCTATATGCATGCCTCGCATTTTGAGAGGACGCTGGGAGGAAGTCGGATCTACTTTGGAGGATCCGATGTCCTCGACGGTACCGTGTATGTCGATGACGAGCTGAATATCTACGGTTACCCTCAGCTTCTAAGTCGTGCATTCAGTGCGGCAAATTCAGTGAACTACCGCGCTCCCGTCCGCACGGGGATCGATATGACCGTGTTTCAGTCCGGCTTGACCCTGGGAGCCCAGCCGCTCGAGTTTGACGACCCTGACTATGACCCGGATGATTACCTTGATGCGTTGCAGTCGGCGGCCAATGCCGGAGGCTTGATTCTCAACGGGACCCATCGGATGGTGTTCAATGATAATGGTACCGTGGTAACCCGAAGACGCCGCGGCGGTGGTTGGGATCCCCCGGTCACCAACGATCTCTCCACAATTAACGGAGCCATCTATGTCAGTGGTGATGCCTATATCCGCGGGGAAATAGAGGGATCTATGACGCTGGCTGCACGCTCCGACATCTTTATCGAGGATGATATCACCTATGCGAGCGCAACGACGGGTGACCACTCGGATGCTGCGTTTAATGACGACGTGATCACCGATGCTCTCGGGCTGATCGCCAGGAGCAGCGTGGAGATCACGAGTCGCCGTGACATCAATATCCACGCCAGCATTCTAGTGACGGATGGTGGGTTTGGGTGCGAGGGACGCTACGAGCGCCTGGGTGAGCCGCGCATCAATCTGTTTGGTGGCATGACTCAGTATCGGCGAGGTATCGTTGGTCAGTTAAGCACGCCACCGCGCGGGTTCGCAAAGAACTATCGTTATGATGATCGTCTGTTGGTGGCGCCCCCCGCGATGTTCCCCTATAGCGCCTATACACACAGCGGCTGGCGACAGGAGAGTTAGACATGCCCCCCCGATTCAGTCATAGAGATTTCTGGTTATGGACGGCAGTTGCGATCTGCATGGTTTATGTTGTCTTGTGGGCCTGCGGTATTCGCATTCCGCCGCCGCGTCCCCAACCACCGGCCGTTGTGCTTGAGGAGTATGAAGAAGAGGAAGAGGAACCGGTCGAAGAGACTGCATTTTCTGACAAGGCCTTTGATGTGGTGCTGCCGGAAGAACCGACAGATATTGATGATGGACGGGATCCTGACCCGAACGCTTTTCTTTTGTGAGTGTTACGAGTTGGCAATGCCGTGATTTTTTGACAAATTAACCCAATAGACAGATAACGGGAGACGAGAGATGAAAACCGTGCGTTTAAGTGTACTAACTGTTGTTGCCTTGACGATGGCTGCCACGCTGTTTTTGGTTGGGTGTGAAGAGTCGACAACGGATCCGGGCATCGTTATCTCACCAAGTAGCATATCCGTGACGAACAATTGGATGATTACATTCGTTGCAAGTCCAGCCGGAGGCACGAACAGCGCGGTGCTATTGAACCTTCCGCTTGAATGGAATATGAGCGATCCGAGACTCGGGTACTTTCAGGACGCCGCCGGCCTCTCCGCTATCTATATTACACGCCCGGGCTGGGCTGGGCCGAATACGATAACTGTGCGAGATCAGGCCGGCCGAGAAGGTGTCGCCTCGATTTCTCAATGGGTTGAATAGGCTGGGGATATACGGAAAGGCACAGCGAATGACTACTGAGGTACAGGAAGCCACCGGCACGGAGAAAAGGGAGCACAATCGTCTTGAGGAACGGAACCGCGTTACGGTCACCGTGATTTCGGCGCCTGAAGCACCCGAGATCGAGAGAAAGAGCTTCTTCTGCTGGACACACGACCTCTCCGTTGGTGGCCTGAAGTTCTGCGTACACACCCATGTTCCCATGGGAGCGCTTCTGAAGCTTGAGGTCGTTTTTGCAGATCCTCCCGAGGAGTTTCGTCACATTGGCCAGGTTATGTGGGAGCAGGAATTCGAGGAAGAGGGCGTGCTCTCAAGCTGGCTTGGCGTGAAGTTCACGGAGACGCTCGGTGGCGAGCCACGCCTGGCGACTTGGGCTCATATCCTGCAGTCGAAGCTCTGCATTCCGGAGCAACCGACACCGCCACCCGATGCGGAGTAATCCCGGGCCCCACGCATGAGCCCGCAATTCTGTGTCATCATTCCGATGTTCAATGTTGCCGATGCAATCGGTGAGAACATCGCCGCGCTGCGTCGTCAATCTTACCCGGGATTTCGGTGTGTTCTAGTTGACGATCTCTCCACCGACGGAACACCTGCCGCCGTCCAGGCGGCAATCGCCGGAGACTCGCGTTTCGAATTGGTCACCAACGATGAGAAGAAGTACGCCCTGCGGAACGCGGTGGAGGCAATCGGGGCTGCTTGCGAGCATGACGATGAGATCATTGTTCCCGTCGACGGCGATGATCAGCTGATGCACAAGGATGTGCTGGCGCACGTTGCCGAAGTCTACGCCACCCGAGACTGCTGGCTCACCTATGGCAGTTACGCCAACGAGCGCGGGGAGAGGGGCCGCGAATGTAGTCCCTATCCCAAGCAGATCCTTGAGAGGGGGAGCTTTCGGCGGTCCCCCTGGCGTGCCTCCCATCTGAAGACATTCCGATTCGGATTGTGGCGACATGTTCCGGCGGAGGCCTTTCGAGCGACGCCCGAAGAGCAGCGTGCGGTGTGTCGGTTGGCACTGATGAGTGGCCGCCTTCGCTCCTGGTGGTATTGGCAGAAACTTGACACCCGCAACCTGCATGATGCCACCGGCCGGTGCTTTCGCAGGTGTTATGACAAGGCGATTATGTATCCCATGCTTGAACTCGCCGGGTTGCGATCTCAATTCATCTCCGAGGAGCTCTACCGCTATCACTCGGGCAGCCCGGCAGCAGGTGAAGCGCCCCGCCCACCGGTCGTGAAATGGGGAACACGTTGTATCCAGGACATACTGCGACACAAGCCCTCGCTTACGCCGCTGGCTACAGGTTTACCTAAACCGCTCTAGCAGCCTGTCGGACTTTAATCAACAGACGCCAGTTGCAGGATA
>CAZCDU010000235.1:0-5303 GCA_964497125.1 uncultured Victivallales bacterium
TTGTATCGCGTCTGGGCGGACTATTCGAGTCGCCTGAGCCTGATGCTGACCGGCGGGCGGCATGTCTGTCCGGTCGCCTTGCTGTATATGGGGCAAAGCTATCATGTGGGAGAGGCCATCACACCGGAGGATTTGACCACCGCGCTCCAGGATGCGCTGTTTGACTGTGATTGGGTGCCGTATGACGCGTTCGAAGGCGATACGCGGATCGTCGGCAATGCACTGCATCTCCAGCATGAGCAGTACAAGGTGCTGGTCGTGCCGGCGGCTGAGGTGATTCCCTACGCCATCCTGGAAAAGGCTAAGGCCTTCTACGAGGCGGGCGGCGTTGTGCTCGGTTATGGAATGTTGCCGTCGAAATCGGCGACACCCGGGAAGAGCGCAGCGGCTATAGCCCGATTGACGACCGCGATCTGGGGCGCTGCTCCTGCGGCAGGCAGCTCGGTCTGCAGGACCAGCCCGTCCGGCGGGCGTTCCTACTTCCTCCCGGCGAAACCGACGGCGGAAGAGCTGCAAGCGGTGTTGACCGGTGATGCCGGCATCCGTCCGACCCTTGAAGTCCTCAAGGGTGAAACGGACGGATGGCTGCACGTGTTGCATCGGCTAAAAGAAGGTCGCGATATTTTCTTTGTCGCCAATCAGCATCACGACGGGCCGACCAAGACGTTCCGCCTGCGCGCCCATGCCAACGGGGTGCCGGAATGCTGGGACCCGCTACGCAACGAAATCCGTTCGCTTTCAACCGAACGCGTGGATCAGGGCCAGGTGGAATTCAGCCTTACGCTCGATCCGATGGAAAGCGTGCTGGTGGTCTTCCGGCCGACCGGGCGCGAGCTGCCGATGCGTCTTGCCGCCGGGGCCAAACCGACCCGCCAGATCGAGGTTGTGCGGCAACCCATCAAAAAGGCGGTTCCGCCGAATCATACAGAGAGCGAACCGCCATCCCTGCTGAGAAATTCCACCTGGGTCTGGCATGCGGCTGACCCGGAGGAAGCACCGCTCGGTAAGCGCTATTTCCGCGGCACGCTGGAATTGCCGAAAGGGAAGGGCGTCAAACAAGCGATCATGCGCTTGACCGCCGATAACAACTTCATCTTGTTTGTGAACGGAAACAAGGTGGGGGAAGGGGCCGGCATGATGAACGACTGGCGGCGGGCAAAGACCGTTGAGCTGAAAGGCTTGAAGCCGGGCAAGAACCTGCTGGCGGTTGAGGCGCTCAATACAGGCCGCTGGCCCAATATCGCGGGTTTGATCGGGTGGTACCAGGTGACCCTGGATGACGGATCTGAAGTGACCGGCTCAATTGATGCATCGTGGAAATCCTTGGATACGGAAACCCCGGACTGGTCGTCGCCCGACTTCGACGATCGCGCCTGGTTTGGAGTCAAGGAACAGGCGCGTTACGGCGAGCTCCCCCGGGGCAATTTCGATCGACGGGGCGCTATCATCACGCTGCCACCCGTCAAGCAGGCCGCCCCGTTTACCGGAACGTTCAACCTGCCCAAAGACTGGCTGGAAAACGGGAAGCGCGTGTACGTGGAGACCTCAGAGCCGCCGCATGATGCCTCCGTTGCGGTGAAGATTAACAATCAGTTTGCCGGTGGATTCATCGGCAAGCCATTCCGTTTGGACATCACCGAACATCTCAAGACCGGTGAGAATCGGGTTCTTATCGAACCCTTCGCGCCCGAGACCGTGCGGATTGTTCACTATTGAGCAAGGCAGCATAGGGCGGAGTACCCATGCCATTGTCATCAGCATGACGAAATGTTAAGGCTGAGCCTGTTCGTTATAGGCGGAATTGCTTTACAATATTCCGCCTATGTGGTTCTATTCGGTCAGCATAGGAGGAATTGTTGTGAACCTGGCCGAGTTTGTGGGGCGAGAAGAGGAACTCAAAGCACTACGCGGAAAGATCAGTTCTCCCCGTTCTTCGGTTTGCGTTGTCTACGGACGCAGGCGCATCGGAAAGAGTGCACTGGTAGAGAAGGCTCTGGAGGGGGAGCCCTGCTTGACATTCGAGGGCCTCGAGGGACGCCCCAAGCAACGGCAGATTGATCATTTTCTTACCCAGCTGGCCTATCAGACCGGCACGGACCGACCGAGCAACGAGATCCGCAATTGGTATGACGCATTTGTGTTACTGCACGAATGCGTTCGCGAAACTCCGCGGCACATTGTGTTCGATGAGTTCCAGTGGATGGCAAACTACCGGTCCGAGATTGTTTCCGAGCTTAAACCTGCTTGGGAGCAGTATCTCTCAAAGGTCCCTGGACTCACTCTCTTTCTGTGCGGCTCGATTGCTTCATTCATGGTTAAACGCGTTATTCGCTCCGGTGCCTTCTATGGGCGCATCGACGCGGAGATTCACTTGCGTCCGTTCCATATCAACGAAGCGCGATACATGCTACCCGAGAGGGGCATCGGTGAAGTCCTGGATGCGTACCTCTTAAGCGGGGGTGTGCCCAAATACCTCGATCTACTCAGGGAAGGCCCCTCTGTCATCATGGAGATGGCGCGGCTGGGTTTCTCTGAGAACGGGTACTTCTTCGGAGAGTACAAGCGGATCTTTGTTAGTCACTTCGGAAAACAGCCTGCGTACGAGCGCATTATCGCTTCCCTGGCAGCACGTCCTTACGGTCTCTTCCGTAAACAGATCGCTGAGAGCGCCGATGTCCAGGCGGGTGGAGCATTGAGTGAGTATCTGGACAACCTTGAGAAGGCGGGATTCATCACATCTGCCACGCCTATCGATAAATCCCCAGGGTCACGCTACATCAAGTACTTCCTTTCGGATGCCTACATGCGCTTCTACCACGCGTTCATCCTGCCCAACCAAAGCGCCATTCTTGCGCGGACGGCCGACGATCTCTTTCTCAGGAAACTTCAGGATTCGGCAACTGCAGCCTGGATGGGGCGTTCATTTGAGTACTTCTGCCTCTATCACGCCAAGGTAATGGCGCAGATGCTTGGCTTCTCCGGTATCGACTATAGGTGTGGACCATACTTTCGCCCTTCGAAAGGCGAAAAGCCAGGCGTCCAGGTCGACCTCCTTTTTGACAGAAGCGACAATGTCGTTACGCTCTGTGAGGCCAAATACGGGGTCCAGCCCGTGGGTGTCTCTGTGATTCCAGAGGTTGAAGAGCGCACAGAACAGATTCGCGCCGCGTGTGGCGCCAAAACCATCCAGAAGGTGCTGATCACCCGTTCAAACCCAACGCGAGACCTGGCAGCATCCGGGTACTTCTATCGGATTATCAAGGCCGAGGATTTCCTCGGCTGAGCGTGTCTGGTTTTGTGTATAAAAGACAGGACAAGCTGGTGGGGGCGCTGCCAGGTGTTGTATGTATGACCAACGTAAGAACCTCGGGAAATCCCGGAAGGACCGAAGCATGAGAAAGATATTTCTGTTACTAACGCTTATTGCCGGCACCAGCAATGTGATGGCGAACGAACAAGTCCGCCCCAACATCCTTTGGATCACCAGCGAGGATAACAGCATCAGCTGGGTAAGCTGTTATGGCAGTGAGAACGCGAAGACCCCAAACATCGACAGGCTGGCAACTGAAGGGTTCAGGTATACCTCCTGCTTTGACAACGCTGCCGTATGCGCACCGACCCGCTACACCTGGCTGACCGGCATGCACGCCATTTCCTGCGGCACCCAGGAAATGCGCAGCAAGGCGGAAATACCCCAAGACGTTGTCTACTACAACAAGCAGCTTAAGAAGGCCGGGTACCACGCGAGCAATTGGAAAAAGACCGATTACAACCTGAGCAGCTCCGACAGCCCCCGCACGTACTGGGACACCGACCGTTGGACGCAACGAAAAGAAGGTCAGCCCTTCTTCGCCGTGGTGAATATAGGTGACAGCCACGAGTCGCGTGCCTTCGGAAACCTGAAGCCGGATGCCGTTGTGAAGCCGGAAGACGTAAAACTGCACGCATACCACCCGGATATTCCTGAGATGCGTGAGACCTATGCCGTTTACGCCAACGCGGTCCAGAGGATGGATGAGAGGGTGGGCGAGACCATCGCCAAGCTCAAGGAAGACGGCCTCTATGACGACACCATCATTATCTATAACTCCGATCACGGCGGTGTGTTGCCCCGCAGTAAACGTTTTCTCTATTCAAGCGGTGTTCACTGCCCGCTCGTCATACGGATCCCCGAGAAGTGGAAAAACCTCTATCCCAAGGGCAAAACGCCGGGCGATACCGTAGACGATATCGTCAGCTTCATCGATATGCCAAAAACATGGCTCAGTCTGGCTGGCGCGGAGATCCCAGGGGTATACCAGGGCAGGATCTTCCTCGGTCCGGACACCGAACCGGAGAAGGAATACCACTTCTCATGGCGCGGAAGAGCGGATGCCCGTTTCGACTGCGTTCGCATGGTCAGGGACCGCCGTTACGCCTACCACAAAAACTACGCGCCCTTCGCACCGGCAGGCCAGTACCTGGCCTACATGCATCGAATGAAAGCCACCGGGGCCTGGGAGAAGTATCACAAGGCGGGCAAGACCGACGAAGTGACCGGTCGTTTCTTCGAGCCGCGCGTCTCCGAAGAGCTCTACGACAACGCCAAAGACTTCGACAATATCGACAACCTGATCGGCCAGCGCAAGGTCCGTGACATCGAGGCCAAGCTGAAGGCTGAGATGCGCCGCCAGCAACTGGCCTGCTTCGACTCCGGTCTTCTGCCGGAAGAGCTCAGGAACAGCCGCGCGGCAGAGCACGGAATGACCGTCTACGAGATGGTGCGCAATCCGGAGATCTATCCGCTGGAGAAGTATCTCGATACGGCCGATATCTCGCTGGCCCGTGACAAGAAGAACCTGAAGATGTTCGTCGAGAACCTGACGAATCCGGACCTCGGCATGCAGTACTGGGCGCTCGTCGGGCTGTTGCTGCTCGAGAAGGATGCTGCTCCGGCAATCGATGAGCTCAAGAAGATGTATGACCGGGCGCTTGAAAAGGAGATCCCGTACCTCGCCCCGTACTCCGCATGGGCGATCTTCAGGGCTGGCAATAGGCAACTCGGCGGGGACCTACTCTACGACCTTCTCGAGAAGGATTATGAGAACTCAAACATCGGAAACGTCATGGACTGGATGGGTGATGACGCCCTGCCGCTACTCAAGGAGTTCTGCCGGGACAGGATCCTGAAGAAATGTATCACGAAAGACGTTGTCGAGCGTGCCGGTATCCCCACACTTCGTCGATAACGGCATGGGAGCCAGCGACTGCACAGGTTGATGTGACCTTTCAGGCCACGGAATGGGGATACCCAGACCCAGGCC
>CAZCDU010000236.1:0-5297 GCA_964497125.1 uncultured Victivallales bacterium
TAGCAAAATGGGGTGTTGGTGGCCGGATATTAGGTCCTATGGGATGGTAGTGAAAGTTGAACGTGAAATGATTTCAGCAGCGATCGAAGAAAGTTAATAAAAGGATATAACATGATCACAAAAACATTAACAACCATGCTCGCAGTAGCTGCCCTGGCTTGTTCTGGAGCTGTATTTGCCTCTGAGTCTGAAAAAATGTCTCAAAAAGCAGATGATCTTAAACTTTGGTATTCAAGTCCTGCCACGAAATGGGAACAAGAGGCCTTGCCATTGGGCAATGGTCGTATTGGTGTCATGTTTTTTGGAGGGGTAGAAAGCGAACAATTCAACATCAATGAAAAGAGTCTCTGGTCGGGTGGCCCGGGATCCATGGAAAATTATCATTACGGCAATACTGCGGGCCCCGGGGGGCATGTTGCCAGTCTTGAAGCGGTGCGCAAAAAAATCAACGCCAAAGACTGGAATGGTGCCAAGCATGGTATGCGCGCACTGCGAGGAACCGAACAAAATATGGGTGCGTACCAGACCCTGGGAAACTTTTACCTCGATTTTGGAGGGAGGAGAGGGACTGCGCAAGTGACCACCAGTTCCGAAAATGCTCCAAGGGAGACTGGCTCCATGTTGTTGGATAATAACAATGGCACTGAGATGCAGTTGGCTGATATTGGTGGCTTTAAATCGGTTGATAGCGGTAAAGGTGGCGTAAGTAATTACCGCAGAGAACTTGATCTCGCACAAGGAACGGGTGGTGTGCGCTATACCCAGGGTGGCATCAACTACAGCCGCGAGTATTTTGTCAGCTATCCTGACAATGTTTTCGTGATCCACTTGAAGGCGGATAAGCCTGGCTCTATTTCCTTTAAAACCCGTTTTGACTTTGCTCACAAGGTAAGCTCTTCGGTCAACGAGGGTGTGGTCACATCTTCAGGCACCTTAAAGAACATGCTCCAGCACGAGACTCAGTATAAAGTGCTGGCTAGCGGTGGAACGACGACCGAACATGGCGAAGGCATCGAGGTGGCAGGTGCTGATTCTGCAACAATTATTCTGACCGCAGGGACCTCTTACGTTGATGTCTACCCAGATTATCAGGGGGAGCATCCACATGATAGAGTGACAAAGACTCTAGCCGCTGCCACAGCAAAAGGTCGCCAATTGCTCAAAGCAACGCACCGGAAAGACTACAAGGCATTGTTTGATCGCGTTCGTCTGAATCTCGATCAAGAACCCCAATCCAAACCAACAAATGAGCAGAGAGCATCCTACAAGGGAGATAATCGCGCGCTTGAAAGGTTGTTCTTCCAATACGGTCGATACCTGCTGATCAGCTCATCCCGCAAAGGGACGCTGCCGGCAAACCTTCAGGGTATCTGGAACAATAGTAATAACCCCCCTTGGACTTCAGGCTACTGGTATAACATCAACCTTCAGATGAATTATTGGCCGGCTGAAATGACGAACTTACGTGAATGTCACCTGCCGCTTTTTGATTTCATGAACGCTCAACTGGTACCTGGCAGAAAAACAGCGGCTCAGTTTGGTGCCAGAGGATTTATCGCGGGGCATGGACAGAGTGTTTGGGGTAAGACCGGGCTGAGTGACTATTTTAATGCCTTCTGGGCACCTGCAGGCGCGGCGTGGAATTGTCAGCATATCTGGCAGCATTACACCTTCAATCAAGACAAGAAATTCCTGAAAGAGCTGGGTTACCCGATCATGAAAGAGGCCTGCCTGTTCTGGGTCGATTTTCTGGTCACCGATCCGCAGGATGGCAAGCTCGTTTCCTCGCCGTCGTTCTCCCCTGAACACGGTAGGCACAGCGCCGGGTCCAGTATGGACCAGCAAATTGTATTAGAACTGTTTGAAAACACCATTGCAGCAACCGAGGTGTTAGGGGTTGATGCCGCCTTTCGGGATACTCTGAAAGCGAAGCTGGCTAAACTGGATCCCGGACTGCGGATCGGCCATTGGGGGCAATTGCAGGAGTGGAAAGAAGATTGGGATAACCGAGGTAATAAACATAGACATGTTTCGCATTTATTCGCATTACATCCTGGCAGACAGATTTCTCCAGCGCTGACACCTAAATATGCAGAGGCAGCAAGAATATCTCTCAACGCTCGTGGAGATGGCGGAACAGGCTGGAGTAAAGCTTGGAAAATTAATTTCTGGGCCCGCTTGGCCGATGGCGACAGGTCACACAGGCTCCTCTCAGAACTGATGAAGCATAGTGTGATGGCCAATTTGTTTGATACGCATCCGCCGTTTCAAATTGACGGAAACTTCGGTGCGACCTCAGGCGTGACAGAGATGCTTCTCCAATCACACATGGGGGAGGTGCACATGCTCCCGGCTCTGCCTTCAAAATGGCCGAAAGGCAGTGTGAAGGGCTTGAAAGCTCAGGGCAATTTTGAAGTGGATATGGCATGGGATGAGGGCAAGCTGACTTCAGCGACGATTCGCTCCCTTTCCGGCCTCAAACCCGTGTTGCGGATTGCGGGTGCTGCCGTCACGGCAGATGACAAGAGGATTAGCTGCACAGGGGTGAAATGATTTCCATAGCGAACATGACAAAATACAAAAGAAAAAATACTATGATTACACAGAAAATACACAAATTATTCCCTGTCGCTGCCCTTCTTGCAGGGCTTAGCCTCTGCACGACGCATGCCGTCGATGTGGTTCCCGAAACCGATGCGGCCTATCAAGAGCGGATGCAATGGTTCGACGATGCGAAGTTCGGGCTTTTCATACACTTTGGCGTCTATTCAACGCTGGGTGGCCAATGGAAAGGTAAGAATGCGCACGGTTATGCGGAGTGGATTCAATCGAAGGCACAGATTACACCCGAAGAATATATCCCGCTTGCCGCCAACTTCAAGCCTGATGACTTTGATGCCGATCAATGGGTTTTCGATGCAAAAAAGGCGGGTATGAAGTATGTGGTCATCACCACCAAGCACCATGACGGCTTCTGCCTGTGGGACAGCGAGTTCACTGAATACGATACCGGCGAGGCTACGACCTTTGATCGTGATATCCTGGCCGAACTGAGTGCGGCCTGTAAAAAGCACGGCCTGAAGTTTGGTACCTACTATTCACACATCGATTGGCACCATCCCTCCCAGCGTGCACAACGCTCGAATGGGCAGACGAAAATCAAAAGCGAGGAACACAAAGCTGAGTATGTAGCCTATATGAAAGCCCAGTTGAAAGAACTGATCATCAAATATGATACAGAAATGATGTGGTTCGATGGAGACTGGGCACACTGGTGGAGCATGGAGGACGGAATCGATCTGTATAACTATCTGCGTGAGCTTAAGCCAGATATGATTATCAATAACCGCGTCGCCAAGCGGAAGCGTTTCAAAAAGGATTTCGGCACACCGGAAAACACCACGCCGGGCGCCGCGCTCGATCATCGCTGGGAAGCCTGCTGGACCGTCAATCATTCCTGGGGCTATAAAATCAGCGACACTCGATGGAAATCCACCAAGCAATTGATCCAGAAGCAGATTGATATCAACGCCAAGGGTGGCAACCTTCTACTCAATGTCGGACCTAAACCTGACGGAACATGGCCGGAAGGCTGCACGCAGCGACTCTATGATATGGGCAAGTGGAATGATGCGCATGAAGAAGCGGTGTACGGTTCACGATTCTTTGATGCCTACATGCAGGACTGGGGCCGTATTAAACAGGCAAATGCCTCTACCAAGGAAAAGGGCACGCTATTCGCCTCAGTATTTGACTGGCCCGATAACAATCAGATCGAGATCCAGGGCGTGCGGTTTCGCTCGGCCTCCTGCGAGACGTATACCGGCCAACCGATAGAAAGCTCGATTGTGCAAGGTAAGCTTGTCATCAAACTTCCCTCAACTCCATTGGATGAGAATGCCAGTGTCATCCGTATTCACTACAAAGACGGAATCCAATTCACAGTAGATACGGGGGGGCTTGAATTAAACGGTGATGAAATCATCCTGCAGGCAAAACAAGCCAAGCTGCCATCAGGCACGTTCAAGTTGCAGAAAAATTCGCATATCGGATACTGGACTAACTCGAAGGATAAGGCCGGGTGGGATATCAATATTCCCGCGCCAGGTAATTACAAGGTGTCGCTGCAGTATTCCTGTGATAAAGCTTACAGCGGGAGTGATGTGGTATTCGCGATTGACGGCCAGACTCTGACGCAACAGGTGCAACCAACGAGCGGTTGGGAGAAATTCTCGATCATGGAACTTGGTTCCCTCACGATCAAGAAAGTTGGCAATACTACCTGCAGCATCGAATTTGGCGAAAAGAAGGGCAAGGCGCTCATGAACCTGAAGACCGTGATCCTGGCCCCTTCGGAGTAGCTTCGAATGAAACATTTGGCCAAAATACTCTCGTGTGCGGCAGTCATTTTGATTGCCGCTGTTAATGCCCTGGCGGCATCAGCTATGGCTGCACGGAGCCCCACGCCGAACCCGCCTCGGCGGGTAAACATCGTGTTGATAGTTGCAGATGACATGAGCTGGGCTGATGCGGGCTGCTATGGGAACAAGGATGTCAAAACACCGATTCTTGATGCCTTGGCACAGGAGGGGCTGCGTTTTACCCACTGCTTCACTGCCACAGCCATGTGTGCGCCCACCCGACAGCAGCTGTATACGGGGATTTTCCCCAAACGCAACGGAGCGGTTGCCAACCATACCAAAGTCCTCCCGGGAACCAAGAGCATGGTGCATCACCTGGAAGCCTTGGGTTATACCGTAGCGCTGCAGGGAAAGACACACTTCGGGCCAAAGACCTCGTTCCCTTTTAAGAAAAGTTCTCTCAAGGAACTTTGTGAAGGAGAGAAACCATTTTGCTACATCTACTGTTCTCACAATCCCCATTTGCCGTGGACAGAGGGGAAGAAGATTTCCTATGCCCCCGACAGCTTTACGGTGCCGCCTTATCTCCTGGACACTCCGGAGACCCGTACCGCTTTAAGCACGTACTACAAGGAGATCTCTGCCCTGGACCAACAGGTTAAGAAGCTCCTTGATACCCTTAAGACGACGAATAAGGATCAGGATACGCTCGTTCTATTTACCAGTGAGCAGGGCTCAGCTTTTCCTCGCGCAAAATGGACTTGTTACGATATGGGACTGCGCACGGCATTGATTGCCCGCTGGCCCGGACAGATTCAAGCTGGGACGGTTACGGATGCTATGGTGCGCTATGTGGATGTGGTACCGACCCTGGTAGAGCTTGCCGGCGGAGACCCAAAGGCTATTGACACGGGCCGAGACGGTGCCGCCGACGGC
>CAZCDU010000237.1:0-5181 GCA_964497125.1 uncultured Victivallales bacterium
TCAGGATCGCGTCGAGATCATTAACCCCGGCGGACTGGTGCCGGGGTTATCAAAGCAGAAAACTACCCAGAAGAAGGCGAGACTGACTACCCAGAAAACCCGGGCCCGCATCCTGTCCCTGATGGCGGAAAACCCAGCCGTCACCAGGGAACAACTTGCCGATGCCATCGGTGTTACATCCGACGGTATCCGCTACCATCTGCGGAAGCTCAAGCAGGAAGACATAATCAGACGCGTAGGGCCGGACAAGGGCGGGTTCTGGGAGGTGCTGGCATGACCTCTATCGCATCTGTGCCGACTGCGAGGACAGGGGGTGCAGGAAGAGCTGGCAACGGATCGGTAAGGATAATACGTTACACGTATGCCAAGACGACCAGGAATAGAGATACCACGCCACCGACGGGAACGGCCGCTGATTGTGGTAAGTATTCCCCCCACCAATCAGGTGTGGAAGAGACTGCTTCCGTTGTCACGTGAACTGGGGTGGCGGCTACTGGATCTTCGATACAGTGGTGATGTCCTTCCCCCCGGCGTGGTCCCCCGGGGCGCGATTGTGACGCAGCTTCCGACCGATGAGCTGGTCCGATGGATCCTGAGGATGGGGGCTCCGGTGGTCAGGTTCGGCGTCGCTCCGCACCCTAAAGACAGACTCGTGCCGGTAGTGATGCACGACCGTGCGGCGATGGGCCGCCTCGCGGCGGATCATTTCTTTGAACGCGGGTTTCGCCATGTCGGATTTGTCGGGTTCGATCCATGGGGGCCAAACAAGGTCATCTACGACGGTTTGGAAGCCCGGGCGACTGAATTGGGATGTAAATGCCACCTGACGCGCTTCCTGAACGAATCGGGTGTTTCTCAAGAGCAGCGTTACCGTCGGCGGCAACGCCAGGTTGCCGGCTGGGTACGCTCGGTTGCTCAACCCATGGGGCTGTTGGGTTTTGTGGATGGTCAGGCCGGCCAACTGTGCCGCATGTGCGCCGACTCCGGGATTGTCGTTCCTGATGAGGTGGCCATACTCGGGATAGGGAACTTTCCGCTTGCCGGCGAGCTGGCTCGACCGACGATATCATCGATTGCACCCGACTATGATCGGAAGGCAGAGGTCGGGGCACACATGCTGCAGCAGTTGATGCGCGGAGAGACCCTACCAGAGACAACGGTTGAAATCCCCCCGGTCGGCGTCGTCGTCCGTGAGAGCACCGATGTTCTGGCTACGCCGGACCGTGATGTGGCCGCGGCCCTGCGCTACATGTGGGACCAATTCGACATGGACCTGTCTGTGGGCGACGTGGCGCGCAAAGTCGGTCTACCGGAACGCACGCTCACACGCCGCTTCCGGCAGTCGATCGGCCGCAGTATCATCGAGGAGTTGCGGCGCAAGCGGCTGGCAGAGGCGAAGCGGCTGCTGCGCACGACTGACCGCTCCATCGCCGATATTGCGGCGGAGGTCGGGTTTCGCTCGGACGACTACCTGCACCGCACCTTCAAACGCGCCTTCGGTACCACGCCACGTAGCTACCGGCTTGCATCGAAAGCCGCCCCCCCCTCGCAGTGAACATCGAGCGCTGAGCCACCCTCCTGGTTCTGTCTGGCCGATATGTTCGCAATCTCGGCTCAGAATATTCGATCTGCCGAATCGACCCATAGCAGATAGATTCCCATTCTTCGGTTGCGTATTCCGCCTCATGAGAAGAATCGGGAGCTGCTATGTCCAAAGTGAAGTCGATAGAGGGAGTGTGGCACGGCGCGGTCGCGGCGGCATCCATCATCTTAATGGCGCTATTCCCTGCACAGGCTGTGCCAATCACGATCATCAACCCAAGCTTTGAGTTACCCGACATTGCCGCCAACCTTGCCGCGAATGGCCCGATAACGGGCTGGGTGAACTTGTCGGGCACCGACTGGCTGGCGGATCGGGGTGTGGGCAACACCCTTCAGAACACGACCGATCCGACGCCGGATCCGACGGATGGCGAACAGTTTCTTATGACCGGTGGTGACAGTGGCGGTGCCTACCAGGTTACCGGGGAGCCCATGCTGGCGGACACGGTCTATACCTTGACGGTAGAGATCGGGGACCGGAGCAACCAGCCGTTTCCCTCGATCGACCTGCGTCTCGGGACCGGCACGAGCTTTGGCGCGAACTTGCTGACCGCGACAGCAGCCCTCGCTGTCACGCCGACCAACGTAGCCGACAGTACTACCGATGGTTGGGAGACTTGGGTCTACACCTTTACCAATGGTTCGGGTGTCCCGGGTGAGAGCTTGCGCGTGGAGTTGCTGCAAACGGCGTTGACTTCCGGTCAGGCGCTCTTTGACAACGTGCGTCTTGATGCGCCCACGACCGGGCTCGACACGACGCCTCCGACCCTCATTGGCCTCAGTCCTGCTGATGGTGTTACCGGTGTGGCCGTGGACGCTACGCTGGCGGCAACCTTCAGCGAACCCATCGCACTCGGCAGCGGCAACATCACGATCAGGAATCTGACGGATGGCACGAATACGGTCGTCGCTGTGAGTGACGCCGGGGTAACGGTCGCGGGGGCGATTCTGGCAATCGACCCCGTGGTCGATTTCGATCTGGCCAAGGACTACGCCATCCAGATCGACGCGACCGCAATTGACGACATGTCGACGAACAGTTTCGCCGGTATCGCTGACGACACGACCTGGAATTTCACATCAGCCACGGGCTTCAAAGTGTTGCTCCTCGGCGACTCGATCTCGGGCGGATACGTGGGTCCCGTCAGAACGGCTCTGATCGGCATCGCAGATGTCCACAACGGCGGCGCCAACCCCACTGGAAACTTGCTGGCCAGCCTGGATTCGATCCTGAACCTGGGTGGCGTGGGCCCAATGGGGTGGGACGTTATCCATTTCAACGGCGGGCTCCACGACATTGCCCATCGGCCCGATAAAGCGACGAACCCGGACCCGGCTACTTCGCCGGCGCAGTACGCCACCAACCTGACGGAGATTGTCAACCGCTTCAAGACCGAGACCCGGGCCAAACTGATCTGGGCCACCACCACCATCGTTCCCCCGGACGAGCCGATTCGTTTCGTCGGCGACGAGGTGATCTACAATGCCATCGCAGAGCCCATCATGACGGGCAATGGTGTGGCCATAAACGATCTCTGGACGCTGACCTCGACCTTTCCGCCTGAGTACTTCGTGGGGCCTGGCAACGTGCACATGAATAGCAGCGCCTACGCCCTGATCAGCCCTCAGGTCACAGCATCGATCCTGGCGGCCCTCAACGACGCCTCGCCTCCGACCCCGGATCCGATGAGCTTCGCCGTGATGCCGACGGCCCTGGATGCGACCCGCGTGACCATGACCGCGACCACGGCTTCGGATGCCAGCGCGCCCGTGGAATACTACTTCGAGAATACCGACAACGCTGACTCCCGGGAGTGGGGCACGGCCGCCACCTGGGTCAACACCGGACTGACCGCCGGGGTATCCTACAACTATCGCGTCAAGGCGCGTGACGCACTCGGGTTCGAAACCGGTTTTTCTCCAACGGCGAGCGCCACACCGATGGCAGACGCCACCCCGCCATCACCGGGTGTCATGAGTTTTGCCAGTGCGCCGACCGCACTGGGAAGCAGTGCCATCACGATGACCGCCACCCCCGCTAGCGATGTCAACGGGGTGGAGTATTTCTTCGACAGTATGACTCCCGGTGGTCACGACAGCGGCTGGCAGGACACCGTCGGCTACACCGACACTGGTCTGGTTGCGTCGACGGAGTATACCTACCGCGTTCAGGCTCGTGACAGAAGCGTCGGGCAGAACACGAACGGTTGGTCGGTCCCTGCTTCGGCAACCACCACCGCTCCTGACCTTACACCCCCGGACATTGCGTCCCTCAGTCCCGGGAACGGCGCGACCGGTGTGGCGGTCGTCGCCAGCCTGGTCGCGACCTTCGATGAGAGTGTCCGCAAGGGCACCGGGAACATCCTTGTCAGGGAGTTCGTTGGCGGTGCCATCGTCGCGACGATCGATGTGGCCTCGGGCGGCGTCACGATTGGCGGTGCGGTGGTGACGATCAATCCCGCCGACAACTTTGAGTACGAAACCGGCTACTACGTAGAGATGGCCGCCGGTGCGCTTGAGGACCTCGCCGGCCTCCCCTTCGCCGGCATCAGCGGCAATACCGAATGGCATTTTACCACTGCGACGAATACGGGCACGGTTATTCCTGTTACCAATCCCAGTTTCGAGGCCCAGGACGCGACCACGGGGTTCATCTCGGGGAGTCCAACCGGCTGGAGCGCGCACAAAGACAACCCCGCCGACGCGGGGCCGCTGTTGTTCGATGTGAATACACACGCCAACCTGCACGATGATGTCGACAAGCCCCTGCCGGATGGCAGTGACAATGTTGTGCTGCTTCGCGACGGAACGGACCTTTATCAGGTGCTGTCCACGAAGGTTGCGCCCAGCACCATCTACACCCTTACGGTTGATGCCGGCGATCATGCCGGCAAGGCGTTCGGCGCGGGGGAGATCTGGCTGGGGACCGGGGGCACCTTTGGCGAAAACAGGCTGATCGAGGATGTTGTGACCTCCGTCATCCCCGTCTTCGGTGAGGGGTGGCAGACCTGGATCGCCAACTTCACCACTGGCGACACGGTTCCCGATGCGTTCCTGCGTGTAGAGATTCGAACCTTGAATGGCGGCGAAACCGGGACAGGCGACCCCCAGCCCTTCTACGACAACGTACGACTGACGGCCAGCGCCGTCATCCCGACACCACGCAAGCCGAAAGGCACGCTCTTCCTCTTGCGGTGAGAGGGGCCTACAAAGAGAGGCGGCCTCTTTCATCACCGGCTGCCCCTCTAGATTCCCGTGGCCGATATGTTCGGAAAAGCCTACGAGAATATTCGATATAGCTGCCCGAGCGGTTAGCTATATAGTGTTAAGTGGTCCTCAGATGCCGATTGATCTAGATTCAATGGACGTACAGGCAGGTTGTTATGACACGAAAAGAGCAATCCCCGGGTGATCGGAAATTCATGAGAGCGATGCTCTTTGTCTCTGTCTTTGCGGTACTTTCGGCATCGGCCGATCCAATCACGATCGACAACCACAGCTTTGAATCGCCGGACGTCACCACCGGGTTGGGACCTACCCCGACCGGCTGGACGTCTATACCCTACACGATCGACAACG
>CAZCDU010000238.1:0-5087 GCA_964497125.1 uncultured Victivallales bacterium
CCCTGACTGAGGAAGAGCTCGCAACATACGAGTGGCAGCTCGATGTCCCCGGGTTCGGCGAGGCGGGACAGCAGAAGCTGAAGGACGCCACGGTGCTGGTCTCGCGTGTGGGCGGACTGGGTAGTGTCGTGGCCTACGAGCTGGCGGCCGCCGGCATCGGACGGCTGATTCTGGCCCACGCGGGCAACATCAAGCACTCCGACCTCAACCGGCAGCTCCTGATGACGCACGCCGCACTGGGGACGGCACGCGTGGAGTCAGCAGAGAGACGCTTGCTCGATCTCAATCCGCGGCTGGAGATTGTGAAGGTTCCTGAGAATATCTCAGAGGAGAACGCCGACCGGCTGGTCAGTGATGCCGACCTCGTGGTCGACTGTGCTCCGCTCTTTGAAGAGCGGTTGGCGATGAATGCGGCGGCCATTCGCCATCGCAAGCCACTGGTCGAGTGCGCCATGTACGAGCTCCAGGCGCAGATCACAACCGTGCTTCCGGGCAAGACGCCCTGTGTCGCCTGTCTGCATCCCACGCCGCCTCCGGCCTGGAAACGCCGCTTTCCCGTCTTCGGTGCTGTGTCCGGCACCGTGGGGTGCCTCGGTGTCATGGAGGCAATCAAGGTGCTCTCCGGACTCGGCGAGCCACTCGCCGGACGCGTGCTCTCGATGGATATGCGCGACATGCGCACGATGACGCTCGACATCAAACGGCGTGCGGACTGCGAGGTATGCGGAGGATTGCATGCTGAGGGCTGATCAACAACGCCGCTATGCACGCCACCTCACGCTGCCCGGCTTTGGCGCCGAGGCCCAGGAACGCCTTTTGAAGTGCACGGTCCTGCTCGTCGGTGCGGGCGGTCTTGGTTCACCCGCCGCTCTCTACCTTGCCGCAGCCGGTGTCGGGCGGCTGGTGATCGTCGATGATGACAAGGTCGATCTCAGCAACCTGCAGCGGCAGATTCTGCACGGCACGGAGCGTGAGGGAATGCCGAAGGCCGATTCTGCGAGGCAAACCCTTGAAGCGCTCACGCCCGACGTTGAGGTCGTCGCTGTTAATGACCGTTTCACGGCGGCGAATGCCCGTGAGCTTGTCGCCGGCTGTGACCTTGTTCTCGATGGTGCCGATAACTTTCCCACGCGCTACCTCATCAACGATGCCGCCTACTTCGAAGGTAAACCGGTCGTGCATGGATCCATTCACCTGTTCGAGGGTCAGTGCACCGTGTTTGCGCGCGGGCAAGGTCCCTGCTACCGCTGCCTCTTCCCCACACCGCCGGCGCCCGGTGTCGTACCCTCGTGTGCCGAGGCAGGGGTCCTGGGGGTCCTGCCCGGAGTCGTCGGAACGCTGCAGGCGACCGAGGCCATCAAGCTGCTGGTTGGTATCGGGGAACCGTTGATCGGGCGGCTACTGATGTATGATGCGCTCGCCATGCAAGTCCGTACCCTTGCCATCCGGCAGCACGCCGAGTGTCCGCTGTGTGGTTCAGAGCCTTCCATCAAGGAGGTCCGCGAGATCGCCTATTCGTGCGCCCCCGTCCTGCCGCAAATGCCCGAGATCGATGTCGAGGACCTGGAGGCACTCCGCGGGTCGGGCCAGGAAATCTGCCTCCTCGACGTACGCGAACCTCGAGAAGTAGCCGCGGGAATGATCCCCGGCAGTCAGCACATTCCACTCGGGAACCTGGACGAGGAACTCGAGCAGCTTGAGGGATCGCGCAATAAGCAGATCATCTGCATCTGCCAGGTTGGGAAGCGCAGCCTGTACGCGGCCGAGATTCTGAAGGAGAATGGTTTTGAGAACGCCGTCAGCCTGCGCGGAGGCTATGGTGCCTGGATTATGCATACGAGTACGGGAGAGTAATGATGAGCATATTTGGAGATCTGAGTCCGATGCTGCTACTGTTGGGGCTGGCGGCGGGCATTTTGAGCGCGATGTTGGGCGTGGGTAGCGGAATCCTGCTGGTGCCTGCCCTAACGCTTGCCTTCGGCCTCACGCAGAAGTCCGCCCAGGGCACGGCGCTCGCCGTCATGGTACCCATGGCGCTGGTGGGTGCCATGCGCTACATCGCCAATCCGGATATCGAAGTCAATCTCATGCGAGTGTGTCTCCTGGCTGCTGGTGCCGTTGCGGGGGCGTTCCTGGGGTCAGTCCTCGCCTCGCATCTTCCCAACGCCGTTCTAAGGCGCATTTTTGCGATATTCCTACTCGTGGTAGCGGTAAGAATGCTGCTTCCGAAACGGGGCGCGAAGAAGGCCCCGGATCCCACCAATCCCGAACTTTCCATCCCTGGAGGAGACCAGTGATCACGTTATCCGATATCTCGAAATCCTATCGATCAGCCCGCGGTACCCCGGTCGAGGTACTCAAGGGAATGAACGTCGACGTGGAGCCTGGTGAGTTTGTCTCCGTAACAGGGCCTAGTGGCTGCGGCAAGAGTACGTTGCTGCTCATCGCTGGAAGCCTGCTGCAGCCGGATTCCGGCACCGTCGTCATTGACGGCCGCGATTTCACGGCCATGAACAGCGACGACAAGGCGCACCAGCGTGCCGAGACCATCGGCTTCGTCTTTCAGCGGTTTCACCTGCTGCCCTATCTCACCGTACGCGAGAACATCATTGCGGGGGGCGTGGCGCTGAAGACGCCTGGCGAGGAAGTGTGTCAACGTGCCGAGGAGCTCATGGAAACACTGGGGATGGCCGGCCGCGCCAACCATCTGCCGGGCGAGCTAAGCGTTGGCGAGATGCAGCGTACCGCCCTGGCTCGCGCATTTCTCAACCGGCCCAAGGTCATCCTTGCCGACGAACCCACCGGCAATCTTGATCCCGAGAATGCCGAGATCGTGCTCAAAGCGTTATCCGGGTTCGCCGCCAATGGCGGTGCCGTCCTGATGGTGACCCATCACCCCGACGACGCCGCCCGCGCCCAGCGACAGATCAAGATGTAGCGGGCAGACCTTTCATAATCGCTGGACTCGTTTCAGGGGGGGCAGGTCAAACGCCTACTCGTTCGGAGTATCGGGATAGGCCATCAATGCCATGCGTCGCTTCAGGTCGTCGACAAATGTGCATAGCTCCGCAAGTGTCAGCGGCTTGATCAGGTAGTCGGGCAGTTCGGAAATCCGCAGGGAATCGAGAAGCAGGGAAACCATGGCCGGGTCCAGCCCGCCATCCTTCTGTCGAGCCTCTTCGAAATAGTCCTCAACGCAGTAACCAGCCTTCTCAAGGAAACACAGGTCCACGATGTCCTTCAGTTCGCAACGACTGATCAATGTTGTGATCTTGTTAACCACGATCTCATGAAGCGTGTCGACCCGGATGTCGTCAATCCAGGGCTTCTCGGGGTCGATCTGCGGGCTGATATCAAGAACGATGTCGACAATTTCACGGTCGTCTCCCCGAACAAGCTGATAGCGCCTGAACGTTGGGGCATCGCGCTTCAGTTCCAGAGTCGCGTTGATGCCTTCAGCGCACAGACGCATCACGCCGTCCAACTCCAGCCAATCTGGTCGATCCTGCGAGAACAGATCCAAGTCGTACGAAAACCTGTGATTGAGATAGAATAGGCCCAATGCGCTTCCGCCGGTCAGAAAGAACCGCTTCTCATGGGCAAAAAATGCCTTGAGAAAGTCCCGCTTCATCGGCGTAACGGCTTTAGAGTTTTCCCAGCTCATGCCAAGTCCCCAGCAAATAGGTCCACAATGGGCGAGCCGGGCCGAGCCAGCGGCTAATGCCCTCAAAGTCGCGCTGAACGTCGGCCGGTTTCAGGAAGAACCACACTTCAGGAGTCTTCAGCTCACGCATCAGCCACGCCATGAGACGACACCGCTCAACGCCCTGCGTGGATGCCAGCCGATGCCGGATGTCCGCTACCGTCCACTGGCGGTCCCAGCAGATATACGGAACCGTTTCGTCCGTCCACTCCTCTGTCTCGTTCTTCGTCATGACACGGATACACTACCGCAGAACCCACATGGTTTCAACCAAAGGCGGGTCCTAGCAATTGGCGTTGTTACGCAAATCGCAGGCTGCTAGGCGTTAGTGTGTTAGAGACTAGAGGACCCTTGGTCATGCACCCCTTGGGGGCATACGTGTTGAGTTAAGACCTCTTGAACGCCCAACGTCCAACATCCAACTCCCCACATCCAAGTTGGAGAATTCTCAGAAGACTTCGCCAGCCGCTCTTTGATAGCCTATGGCAGATTCTCTCCTCTTCGCCTTGGGCGTTGGTTGTTGGATGTTCGATTGGTAACCGTTAAGCTTGGCGTTCGGGGGTGCTGTTGACTTGGAGTGCGGTGGCAGAGTCCGAAGCGAGCTTGCGAGTGCAGGACGTCGACACCGCTTTTGCGTCGTGCTGTGGGTTGAGTCTGCGCATTGGGGAAAGGCGGCGTCGCCGGGCCTGGGAAGGCCCTCTGTTCCCGGAGAGGAGGCGGAGAGGAGGCGGAGAGGAGGTGGAGAGGAGGCCTTGACTAGTGTTTACAGGGAGAGGTGATGACGTTCGTGTCATGCTGTTATGGCCAGACCACTACGATTGGAGTTTGAAGGCGCTATCTACCATGTAATGGCTCGCGGAAATGAGCGGGGAGCGATCTTCCGGCAGAATACGGACCGTTTGCGCTTCCTCGAGAAACTGGGCGAGAGCGCGGAGACATTCCAGGAGCGATGCGCGCGCCATGTTGATGAAGCTGTTGGTTCACTACAGCGGCATGACTCAGCGTGCCGTGTCGCATCGTCTCGGTCTCACCGATGGCTCCGGAGTGTCTCGATCCATTGCAGAGCTCAATCACGTCATGGCCCAAGACAAGCGGCTTGCACGGCCCCAACGGGGCTACACAATCATAGCCTGGGGCGTTGCCCTCGTTGTTCTACACGTCTTCGACAAAACCTCTGGACGTCTGGACAAGCCGGAGGCTTGCCAGCTATTAGCCGGTGGTTACGCGAGCTTGCCCGGCACCGTGTCATGCGGAAGCATGACTCTGGTGCTGGGGAACGAGCGTCACCACCGGACCGAGACCGCAAAATACACCATCCCGGAGGGATGGCCTGGAGTTTGGCCATTAATTGTGGTTCATGCCGCGGCCTTGAGGCAGGCCTCGG
>CAZCDU010000239.1:0-5081 GCA_964497125.1 uncultured Victivallales bacterium
CGCTTATGCCGAGCTCGGCATAACCGTCATACCTTCCTCTATACCGTGCTGGCATTCATCCTTGCCTCTTCTCTTCCGCAATCCCTGCGCCACACTCGCCGCCTGCCTGTCTATGTGCTCGCCTTCGTGGCGATCGTTGCCGTGTCGCAAGAGGCAATTCAGATGGGAGCTGAGCAAGTCCGTCTTGGCGCAGACGAAATTTTCGATTTCTTTGTGGATCTGAATGGCGGCATACTTGGCATGCTGTTGTTCACGAAGACGGCTAAGTACAGGACACGATGTGATGCCCGGTAGTGGCACGTACTGTTGAGGGCAAGAACTAGGGAGAGCGGAAATGCAGTTTGGTGTATGTGGGAATCTGGATGTTGCCGCGATAGCGGCTCGGGCGTCATACGACTATGCGGAATGGAGCGTCCCGGAGTTGCTCAAACCGCGCGAGTCCGATGAGGTATTTGCCGCATTTCTTGAGGATCTGCGTCAGGCAGCATTGCCTTATCCGGTTGCCAACTGTTTCGTGCCGGGTGATCTGAAGATAACCGGACCCGAGGCAGACATGTCAGCGCTGCGGGCCTTCGTGTCGAAGACGATGGGGCGTGCCGAACAGGCTGGCATCGAAGTTGTCGTCTTCGGCTCGGGTGGTGCCCGGCGAATTCCGGATGGGTTCGATTCGCACAAGGCGCATGATCAGCTTGTTGCGTTTTCTTCCATGGTGGCACCGCTGGCGCATGACCACGGTGTCACGGTTGTCGTCGAGCCTCTGAATACAGCCGAGTGCAATGTTCTCACCACCGTTGCCGGGTGCGCTGCCCTCGTTAACGAAGTCGACCACCCCGGTGTTCGTCTTCTCGTTGACGCGTATCACCTGATGCGTGACGGGGATTCATATGACGACATTGTCAAGTATGGCGAGCTTCTCGCGCATGTGCACATCGCAACAGAAGCCGGGCGCCGAGCTCCGGGCGCTGAGCCGTGTGACTTCTCCCGCTTCTTCGAGTCCCTTTCTGATGCGAACTACACGGGGCGCGTCTCCATTGAATGCGGGTTCTCTGATCCAGAAACCGAGATTCCAGAAGCCTTACCCATCATGCGCCGGCTTTCGGCGTGAGTCGGCGGTCAGGCTGCGGGCCGAACTCAGTAGAAACTAGATCCGGGATTCTAATGGCGTAATGACGCGCGAGTAGGCAAGATTGCACACAGCTAGCAACTGCCAGGCGGGAACTGGAACACCCACGCGGGAACGGGGAAAGGAAATTTCTGATGACGCGCAAGAGTAAGTTAATCATTTGGCTTGTTGTCGGGATTATCCTCTGTCTTGGCCCCATCTGGGGTGCGGTGGGGACGGTTGTGGGAATGATGCTGACGTTCGCACAGCTTGCGGCGACCCAGTCGGATGCGGAAACCGTGGCGAATGGCGTTAGTGTTGCTTTACTCACGACAGTGATTGGCTGGGTGCTTTGTCCGATTGGAATTGGCACCGTTATCGTCTCGGCCATCAAGTTGAGCAAGTGCGACGAGGAGGTAGACGTATGAAGATGGGCATTATTGCTGTCGTTTGCGTCCTGGTTGGGGGAGGCTACGCCTGGTGGTGGAGCTTGCCGTTAAAGGATGCCAAAAACCTGAGCGCAGTCCCGTCGCTGTCGTCTCCCGAACAGCTGGACCAGCATCTTCCCCATTTGGCCCGTGGATTCAGAGCAATAGATGTTGATTTGCAGAAGAAGCAGGGGCAGGAACCGCCGCTTGAGAGTCCCGCCTCGATTAGCGCCCGTCTACAGCGCCACTGTTACGCCAAGATCGCTGGCGGGGTCTTCCTCGTCCTGTTCGGTATCGCTGTTCCTATCGTCGAGCGCGTGCGGAAGAGGGGGATGAGTCCTGGTGCGTGAGAAAAGGGGCTTCCGGAATCCGCGGGGTCTTTCTTGAACTCGACCCTACGCCTCCGTCATGGCGCAATTGTAGGGCGGGAATGGTCGAGTCTCCGAGTCCTTCCCGCCGGTCTTTAGGTGGCGCTGTCGCATCGGGAGACGGCGGGGAGGTCTCGTGGCCTCAACCGTTCCTGCCCTACAGTCGGGGGATATATGGCTACGCTCTTCTGTGATGTGGGGCGCAAATGGCACAAAAAAAGCCCCGTCGGCCGTAACGGCTGACGGGGCTTTTCGTTTGTCTTTGTGGGACAGGCTTAGCCGTTGTTTTCGGCGTTGTCCATGTCACGCATTGCTTCGCGGCGGCTCAGCTTCACGCGGCCACGGTCATCGATGCCGATGCACTTGACCCACATGGTGTCGCCGATCTTGCAGATGTCTTCGACACTGTTGATGCGGCAGTCAGCCATTTCGCTGATATGTACGAGGCCGTCCTTGCCTGGCAGAATTTCGACAAAGGCGCCGAATTCCTTGATGCCGGTCACACGACCTTCATAGAGCTGATCAATTTCGGGGTCCATCGAGATCATCTGCACTTCACGGGTCGCGATTTCCATCGCCTCTCCGTTGCTGGCATAGATGCTGACAGTGCCGTCCTCATCGATATCGATCTGGGCACCGGAGACCTCGGTGATGCGGCGGATGTTCTTGCCGCCCGGTCCGATAAGCTCACCGATCTTGTCCGGATCGATCTGAATCTGTTCGATACGCGGTGCGTGCTCGGACAGTTCATCACGCGGGGCCGGAATGACCGACTCCATGTAGTCCAGGATCTGGCAACGGGCTACTTTGGCTTGCTCAAACGCGCCTTCCACGAGGTCCCAGCTCAACCCGGTGATCTTGAGGTCTACCTGGAAACCGGTGATGCCCTTACGGGTTCCGGCTACCTTGAAGTCCATATCGCCACAGTGGTCTTCCGTTCCGAGAATATCGGTTACGAGCTCGGCCTTCTCCCCGTCTGAGAAGAGACCGATCGAGATGCCCGCTACGGGAGCGGTAATCTTGACGCCGGCATCCATCATTGCCAGTGTGCCTACGCAGATACTGGCCATCGAGGATGATCCGTTGGATCCCATGATGTCCGACACGAGGCGGACGGTGTAAGGGTAATCTTCCGGAATAACTTCGCGCAGCGAGCGCTCTGCCAGGGCACCATGTCCAATCTCGCGACGGCCGGTGAATCCAAGACGACCACACTCGCCAACGCTGTAGGGCGGGAAGTTGTAGTGCAGCATGAACTGTTTTGAGTTGGGTCCTCCCGTGACGGCATCGAAGTTCTGCTTATCGGACTTCGTACCCAGCGTAACGGTGCCGAGTGACTGCGTCTCGCCGCGATTGAAGACGGCAGAGCCGTGCGTGCGCGGAAGAATGCCGACCTGAGCTTTGAGTTCACGAAGCTCGTTGAACGCACGACCGTCAACACGCTTCCCGTGCACCAACGCGTTGGTGCGGAGCGTCTCGATTTCGAACTCATCGAACATCGCGCGGAATTCTTCGTCAGTCATCTCTTCGAATTTGGCGGCTAGCGTCTCTTTCAGAGAGGCCTTGAGCTCGTTGACTTTGCCCTGGCGTTCCAGCTTGCCGGCGATGGTCAGGGTTTCGGCGAACTCTGCACCAACAGCCTCGCGGGCGGCCTCGAGAAGCGTTGTGTCAGCTTCTGCGACGGTGACAACCTTTTCGGGGAGGCCAAGCTTGGCGCGGAGCTCAAGCTGTGCATCACAGATCTTAACGCAGGCTTCCTGGGCGAATTTCATGGCGGCCACGATGTCTGCTTCTGAAACTTCCTTGCCGCCACCTTCGATCATCAGCGGCAGATCACGGGTCGAGGCATAGACCAGGTCAATATCGCTTTCTTCGCGCTGATCGTGAGTGGGGTTGATGACGAACTCACCATCGACACGACCGACGCGAACGCCGGCGATGGGGCCGAGGAACGGAATCTCCGAAATGGTGAGCGATGTGCTTGACGCGACAATGCTCAGAATATCAGAGGCATTCTCGCCATCAGCGGAGAGTAGCATGTTATTGATCTGCACATCGTTGAAATAGTCGGCCGGGAACAGCGGGCGAATCGGACGATCCGTAAAACGGGATGTCAGGATTTCGCTTTCGCTTGGGCGCGCTTCACGCTTGAAGAATCCACCGGGAAAACGTCCGGCGGCGTAGAACTTCTCGCGGTATTCAACTTGCAGAGGGAAGTAGTCAATGCCTTCGCGGGGTTTGTCGGTGCAGGTGACGGCGGAGAAAAGCACGGTGTCGGCTTGGCGAACGGTGCAGGATCCGGCGGCTTGCTGGGCTAGGAGACCAGCTTCGAGGGTCAGTTCTTTGTCTCCGATGGTTACGGAAACAGTGGTTGTGTCGTTCATGGTCTGGTTCTTTCTTTTTTGCTGAAGAGAATCCGCCTATGAGTCGGCGCGATAGAGATTGCACCTGTCAGTTACTACTCACGGGAGACGGAGCTTGTGATGAGCGTCAGACTAGCGGCGGATTCCAAGTTCCTTGATCAGGCTCTTGTATTTCGCGTTGTCTTTGCCCTTGAGGTAGTCCAGAAGTCTGCGGCGGGCGCTGACCATTTTGATCAGGCCGTGGCGTGAACTGTGATCCTTGCGGTTCTGCTTGAGATGCTCGGTTAGTAGTTCAATGCGCTTTGTTAGCACTGCGATTTGGACGTCGGAGGATCCGGTGTCCTTCTCGTGCCGCTGGTACTGTTCCTGGATTGCTGTTTTGTCGATCTGGCTCATTGCCGTTCTGATTCCCTTCTTCCACTCTTGCTTCTTCTTTATCTATCTGTCGGCGGGAATATAGACGGGGCGTATTCCCGTGTAAAGCAGGTTTTTTGCCCGATTTTCTATCTGCGATTCCCGTGCCAGGAAGACTTCGGCTTTTGGTCTGTACAATTGCCATGTTCTATGAGGCACTACGGGCATGGCTGACAGTGACAATATTGAGATCTATACCGACGGTGCCTGTTCCCCCAATCCCGGTCCTGGCGGATATGGGGTCATCATCATGAGGGGCGGCGCCCGTACAGAGCAGTCCGGTGGTTTCCGTAACACAACGAACAACCGCATGGAGATCATGGCGGCGCTCGAGGGGCTCAGAGCCATCAAGGAAAACGGCGGGGCTCCCGTTACCGTATACAGCGACTCCCGCTACCTGGTGGAC
>CAZCDU010000240.1:0-5038 GCA_964497125.1 uncultured Victivallales bacterium
CGCAGACAGTGGAGGGCGTCGAGGTGCCGGCGGAAGGATTTGAGTTTGTGGCCGGCGAACGGCCCTCCTCCTAGGGCGCAGCGACGCTCACACGATAGAAGCGCATCGGCGCATTGCTGACCGTGTTGTCGAACACGACGGTCTGTGTATCGCCTGTTGCACCCGGCAGCGACGAGAGAGCCGTCCATACCGCATCGGTCAGCGAGGCCTTCCAAGCCACGTCGTACGTGACACCCTCAACGCTATCCCACGCGACTCGAGCCACGCCGTTGGAGACCAGTGTTCCCTCCACAAGTCTCAGCACGGAGGCCGCGTTCGTGGGACTCGTGAGCGTCACGTTGATCTCGTCGCCGTCATCCAAACCATCACTGTCAGTATCGGCCAGGTCGCGGTCGGTGAAGTGATCGCGCAGCTCGTGTACATCGTAGATGCCGTCGCCATCGGTATCGATCGGCACCAGCGTAATCAGCCCCATATCCAGGGCCCCGCCGGCCACAGCCACCAGGCCCGACTGCACCGCCGACTCATAGCCGCGCAGACTTGCACTGAACGCGTACGTGTCCGGCGGAACGATGATGCGGAAAAGCCCGCTGCCACCTGTGCGGAAGCCACGCGTCGCGGCGCCCGCCAGTTCGACACTAACCCCCGCATCGCTACTGTCAAGCGGCGCTCGTATACGCCCATGCACGACGGCATGGGTCCCCGTGCTCACATAGGTAATCGAATCATTGGCACGCGCGCGGTTGCCGGCGGCATCGCGCACCATGGCATAGACCGCGACACGATCGCCAAAGGCCGGCGAGCCCAGCGGGAACCCATTCACCCGGTTGGTAAAGCCCACCCACGGAACGCCAGACAGATCATCGCTCAACCCCAGCTTCATGTGCGTCACGTCAGACGGGGCAATGAGGGTCACCGTCACCCGGTTGGTGAAGGTCTCTTCTGCCCCGTCGCTGAGCATCACGGCACTCAGGGGCACTGAGTAATCCGCCTTGGGGATTCCCTTGAACACCCGGCTCGGAACGCTGGCGCGTCCCCCAGCATCTTCCGCCTCGACATAGTAGAAGTACGGCACCCCGTTGGTGAGGCCGTCGTCCAGAAAGATGCTATTCGTTGTAACGATCATGTTGGTCGCCATCACGAACCCGTTGGTCAGATGGTCGACCGCGCGGTAGATCCGGATACGATGATAGCCACGCTCGTTGGAGAACTGCACCACGTTGCGATTCGAGGTCAGCAACCCCGGCGGCGGTTCGACATCCGTATAGCCTGACAGAACATCCGCGAGCACCGGCTGCATCACCGCATCGTCCAGGTAATCAAAGGGATTGGCACCCGCAGAGAACTCGGACCCATCGGTTTCCCCTCCCCCGTCCGTATCCATATTGCCGGGATTGGTACCACGCTTGTACTCGTCACCGTTCGTGACCCCGTCACCATCGGGGTCATCAGCCGCATCGTTGACGTTCTTGTCGAGACACTTGTGCAAGTCCTCGTATCGATCCACCATGCCGTCCATATCAGCATCACCGGCATGCCCGTTTTCACCGCGGTACACATGGAACATGCCGTGCTTGATACGAGTGAACGCATTGGAGAAGTTGTCCTTGCCGCTGATCTCCGCCGCGATGCGGTAGCATCCATACAACGGAGGTGGGGGGTTCGTCTCGGCGAAGCTTCCGCCGGAGTCGGTGCCCTCGGTGGTGGGCGTGTATGGCGCGGCGTAGACCCCATCACCAGCAGAACCGTCATGCCCACATCCATCGTCGCGCAGGCGCAGCACAACCGTATCCTTGAGCGGATGCGTCACCGTGGCGGTGACGTCTGCCCCGATAATCGGACCGTCCGCATCCGTAAGCACCACGCTGATCGGCATTGGCAGACCAACCAGGTAGCGCCCGTTCTGACCGTAGTAATAGGAGTTATCATGATACTGCGTGAAGTAGAGCTGAGCCTGCGCGCCCTGGCGGTTCTTGGCCGAGACCACAACGAGGTAATCGCAGGCGACAGAACCACTGTTCTCAACGGTGAAGGTCCACCGCCCTGCGCCCATCGTGGCGGTGCGATAGGCAACGTGGTACTCAGGGTCATAGTCCGGCGAGCCAGCATCCGGCGCCGGCAGGTTGGTGGCACCGGGAGTCTGCACGGTCAGGTCCATCACACAGTTGGTGTCGCCATAGAACAGTGCAATCACCGCGTCCTCCAGCCCACCCTCTACGATGTCCAGCGTCTGCGTCACAGAGAGACCCGCCCCTACGGATCCTGACACCTCCATGATGCGTTCCTTACGCTTGATATCCTCGTTGATGGTCAGGAACGTATTGGCCAGGTCACGCATGATGCCCAGCGGAGACGTCGCGATTCCGTGGACCCCTACCCCGCGGGCCGCGGACGCGACAGACGCACCGCTAGCATCCTCGTCAGCCTCAACCTTGTAGGCCCATCCACCGGTATCCGTAGCAATGTCCTGTAGCAGCCCCTCGTCGCAGCCCGGCCCCAAGATGACCGATTCGACACGAATGCCGGTAGCCTTGAGCAGGGCTTCCTGGGCGGCATAGTCACTGTCTTCGTTCTGGTGCCCATCGCTCAGCAACACAATCCACTTTTCGGCTTCCGGACGACCGTTATCGATGAGCTCCTTCGCGCCCCAATAGAGACCGTCGCCAATAGAGGTCCAGCCCGTCGGGTCCAACATGTCGCCGCCGGGATTATCCTCGTCGAGCGCCAGGTTGACCGTGTCGCGCACCCACTGGTTGCTCATCGACAACAGTGGCGTGAAGACAGCCCCATCCATGTAGTTCGTGTCGCCGGTCTCGTCTTCGTTGCCGTTGAAGCGCACGGACCCGAGCATGTCGTCACTTCCGGTCGCCTCGGTAAAGAGCTGCGCGGCCGCGCGCGCGCCCTCAATGCGCGAGAAACCGTCCGAAGTCTTGCTCATACTGCCCGACCGGTCGATTACCAACATCTGGTCCACGTCGAGAAAATCGTACAGAACCGCCCCCGGCTCTTGTATGGCATCGACCACGCTGCCCAGGTAGACCCAGAGCGGTGCCACACCACTCGGCGCCACACTCTTGACCGGAGCCTGCACGGTCAGCCAGTACTCCCCGAAATTGTCCGCCGCGGCCAGCACGGTCGCTTCGTTAGTCGCCGTCGGTGTACCACCCACATAGACCTTGAACTGGTCGGCGCTGAGTCCTTTCATGGAACCGCTGCCCAGGTACGACGGACTGGTCACTTTCAGACGGATCACAAATCGTTCCGGATTGAGGTGATCGCCCACGTAGGCATAGCGGTTCGTACTGGGCTCCTTGATCTCGAGCGATGGCTGAAAATAGCTGAAGGTGTAGTCGAACTCCGGTGTCAGGTCCGTCACGTTGTCCACGCGCTCACCGCTGATTCCCGTGACGACGGCGATGAAGCGTTCGTAGGGGTCGGACGGGTCCTGCATGACGGCGTAGTGGAAACTGTTGCCGACGTCCGGATCCACCGATCCTTTGCGGACCAGGTCGATCGTCTGTGATTTGCGGATTCCGATCAGGCTAAACGCCGATGCCTCAGCCTCATCGCTCTCCGCCCAGAACCCCACACCATACCCATCCGGACCCGGAGCAACATTCGTGAAGGTGCAGTCGATATACATGGAGGCCCACTTCGTAGCAGAGGCGCCGATGATGCCGGTCGTGTTACCAGGGGTCAGGCCATACTCGTCATCCGCCCCCGGCTTGTCGTTCTCGGGATTGGTGTCGTTGCTCGTGTCGTAGGTAGTGGCGTTTGCGGCCGTCTCGTCAACATAGTAGAAGCGACCGGGGTCGTCCACCGTGAGGGTGTAGCCGCTAACGGTGCCGTTGATGTAGCGGCGCACCCAATTGGCGATCGTGAAGTCCTGGAATGCCTCTTCGAGCGAAACGCCCTCGTCATGCGCGGCGGTGGTGTAGCGATCTTTCTCATCCAGGACGTCGCTCAGCATCGTGTAAACGCCGTTCGCATCGCTCTCGGCGAGCTCCCAGAACCGCTCGATGATGTCGTGACCCGTGTGCGGCTCCGTGCGATCCGCGCCGAACTGCTCCATGAGGTACTTCCAGAACACCGCAGCCTGGTAGCCATCCGCGCCGCTATCACCACACGACCACAGGTAGTCATCATAGTAGTACTTCAGGTGCTGCTTAACCCACGACATGTAGCCACTACTGCTCGACATCGGCGAGGCGTCGGTCGTATCGAACAGCGCCTCCATCATCGCTGTCGCCGTGGCTTCGGTCGCGAACGGCGCCAGCGTTCCCCAGAAATACGTGCTGGCATAGCCGGCATACTCATACTGAATGTTGTGGAACAACTCGTGTGCGGAGATCTCACGAATGCTTGTGGAACTCGACCCACCAACGGCGTGGATCCACGCCGGCGGAATCACGATCCGGTCGGGCGTCGAGTTAGGGTTGCTGGCATCTTTGAGTTTGATGTCGCGATCCGCGGAAAACCAATCGTTCCAGAAGTGGGGTGCGGCAAAGCCCAGTCGATCATACCCATGGTGTGCTCCCAACGGGTTGCCCTCACTTGATGACCCGTCGCGGTCGAAATGCTCCCCCATGTCCTCCGCTTCCCATTCCTCAATGAACCAGTCCGTCTTGGTGCTGTCACGGTCATAGTAATGGATGCGGTAGTCCTCGTTCGGCGTCGCCACCTGTTCGTTGAGCGTCACTCCCTGCACGACGACGCCCAGCAACACGACCACCAATATGACCAACAACGTTATCACTGATCCAGATTTCGTCATGCTTCACGACACCTTTCCCATTATGACGTTCATTACGACACCCTAATTGCAGGCATGACGGCGCATGCTTACCCGTCTTCTCGAGCCACCCAAGAACACCATCGTGTCTGCACCAATAGAGCCAAACGCGTTATCTTACTAATCCTACCTCCTTAAAGCATACTTCGCAGCCAAACGCAACTAGGAATCCGCTTTCCCGCACCTTTAGGCATGGTCTTTTCCTTTGGCCGGTGATTTTCGGGATTGAACGTCCAACATCGAACA
>CAZCDU010000241.1:0-1638 GCA_964497125.1 uncultured Victivallales bacterium
TGTTTCCGTCTTTGCCATCTGTCTGCTTCTCGGCTTCCTGGTGAATTCCGGGCGCTGTGCCGAGACGATCGAGGCGGTAACCTATTCGCCGCACGCGGCGTTTCCAAGCTGCCTGATGAATATGGGACCGACCGGGGCACGGGCCTGGATGCGTGGCTACCATTTCGTGGTTGTTGAGATTGACTTCTTCTCGCCGGCCGCGGGCAAGCTTGAGCCCGCCGATGTGGTGATTGCTGCCGACGGCAAGACGTTTGGCCCCCAGCATGATCCCCGCATGACGCTGGGTAACGCCATCGGCCTGGCTGAAGCACGAGGCAAGCCGCTTGTGCTCACCGTATTGCGCGACGGAAAGAAGAAGCGAATCAAGATCGACCTGCCGCCGACAGGCGACTATGCGGCGACCTGGCCGGCCGGCTGTGAGAAGTCGCGCGGCATTCTCGACGATGCCTGCCAGTCGCTTCTGAACGTCCAGATGCCCAACGGCCAGATCATTACTGATGGCAACATGGGAACCGCGCTGGGTGGCCTCCTGATGTTGGCCAATCCGGATCCCCGTTTTCTCGACGGTGCGCGACGGGCGGCGTACCAGGTTGCAGAACAGGAGTACAAGTTCACCGCCGTCTGCAACAACTGGCCCATGGCCTATGGTGGCATTCTGCTGGCCGAGTATTACCTGGCGACGGGCGACGCTGCGGTTTTGTCACGTCTCCAGGATATGGTTGGCATCATGGTCCGAGGCCAGATGCGCAGCGGGGGCTGGGGACACACCAGCCCGGGGGGCGCGTACGGTACGCTGAACCAGATCGGTGTCGTCTGTGCGATCATGCTGACGCTGGCCGATGAGTGCGGCGTGGATGTGCCGCAGGATAGCTATGCCAAGGCGCTGGCGTTCTTTGCCCGTTATGCCGAGATTGGGGCCGTGCCATACGGCGATCACTTGCCATACGTCAATGCGTTTGATGCCAACGGTCGCAGTGCATCGGGCGCCATTCTGATGCAACTTGCCGGAAGAGACCATGAAGCGACCGCTTTCAGCGAGAGTGTTGCTGCTAGCTATTTCGAGCGGGAGGAGGGACATACCGGTGGCTTCTTCTCCATGACCTGGGGCCCCCTGGCGGCGGCCATGTGCGGGCCGGAAAAACTACAGCGGTTCATGGACTACCAGAAGTGGCACTACAACCTCTTACGCACGTGGCAGGGCGAGCTTATCATGTTGCCATACCAGGAGGCCCTGACTCGCTTTGACAGCTCCTCCTACATCGATTTTGGCGGCGATTTTACCACCGGTGGCATGGGGCTGGCATTTGCCCTGCCTTATCAGCGACTGCGCATCATGGGTGCCCCGGGCGGCGTGTTCAGTGCTTCCGCCGAGCTCGAAGGCAAACTGCTGCAGGCGCGTACACACTGGCTTGCCAAAGCGTGGGGCGACTGCGATGCCATTCTTGATGAACTCAAAGCAGCCGAGCTTTCCAGCGAAACCGACCGTCGAATGCTGGCACAGCTTATTGCCGCGAGAGCGTATCGACGGGCTGCTGCCACCCGCCTGCTGTCCGAGCTTGAGAGCAATCTCGACAACCGTGCCGCCTATCGAGCCACTCGCCAGTACGAGGCATTGAAGAAGAGCCTGGGCAGTGAGCT
>CAZCDU010000241.1:1738-5022 GCA_964497125.1 uncultured Victivallales bacterium
TGGCTGAAGGTGAAGAAGCGCCAAAGCAGTGGATGACCCCCGCGTTTGATGACAGCGACTGGCATGAGCGGGAGAACATCCTGACTGCCGGTGAGTTGCTTGCCGAGGGGCTCGAGACGAACAAGACCGGTCTCGCGGCGGCCCGTCCCCTCGCGCGCACGGTGTTTCATGTCGATGATCCCAAGGGGGATGCTCTGCGGGTGCGGCTGCAGACCGTGCGTCCGGCCACGACGCAGGTCTACCTGAACGGCGAATTGATCGTCGACGCGGTGCGCGGTCAGCGTGGCGGATATGCCGTGATCGCCCTGGATGCATCGGTGTTCAGTTTGCTGAAGAAGGGCCGGAATGTGCTGGCGGTATCCAGCACCAAGCAGGGCACGGGGGGCAACCACCTGGATGTCGGACTGGAGATCTGCCGGGCCGCGTACGAGATGCGGAGTCGTGGCATCATCAGGGTGGAGCGGCTGGTGGTAGACGGCGGCAAGCATGTGGACAACACACTGCGCGTGCGTGAACAGAAGGACCGTGTGAAGAAGGCGCATCAGGACGCCTGCAATGCGAAAGAGATCCCCGAGCTGGTGAGCATGCTGGGAGTCTCCATCGCGGCACAGCGGCATATAGCCGAGCAGGCCCTGGCAAGCAAAGGCATAGCGGGAATTGCCGCGGCAGCAGAGGCGCTTGATGATGAGGACTGGAAGGTGCGTAGCGCTGCCTGCAATGTGTTCGCGGCGACGGCAGCGAAACACAAGGCAGCACCGGAAGGCGATGAGATGAAGGCCGCTGCGCAACACGTGGCGAAACTCACTGCCCTGCTCAATGACGAGCATGACTGGGTGCAGGTGCGCGCGGCCGCGGCATTGCGCAATATGGGCGAGCCCGCGCGTGAGTCGCTGCCGGTTCTGATGGCGCTGGTTACCGATGATGACGAATGGGTCAGGACGGAAGCATTGGCCGCGGTTGAGGGCCTGGCCGCGGACGACGCAACCAAGCTGGATGCCGCCATGGCCGCTCTGAAGCTGCCCGGTACGGCCTTCCGCAGCACACGTATTGCCCACCGGATCGTGAAGGACCAGCCGGCTGAGGGTGAGGACGGGCGGCTTGAAGCCGTGGCAGCAACCTTGAGGAACCCACCTGAGGGAAGTGGCGGCCGCAATCTCATCGCCCTACTCGATTACGCCGTTGAGCTGGATCCAGAAGGCAAGGTGTTGATCCCCATCTTCATCGATGCGGCGGCCGACAAGATGAACTATGCCCGTCAACAGGCCAACCCACGCGGCAAGGTCATAGACCTGCTGGTGGCCTACGGTGACAAAGCGAAAGGCGTGATCCCGGTCTTGCAGGCGATACTCAAGAGCGACGAGCGCTTCGAGAAGCTACAGCATGACAAAGCCCGGGAGGCGCTCGAAGCATTTGGTGTCCCGGTCGAAGAGAAAGAGTAGGGCCGTTCATCCGGTTGATCTACTGGGGCCTTGATGACCACGTTGATCATCACATCTTCCCCGCCGTACCGTCGCGCAACCTTCCCCGGCTGCATCGCCTGCTACACGCAGACCTACCGGAGCCACTGGGACTACTGGCATGCTGGCGTGAAATGTTCGAGATTGCCCGGGAGAAAGACCATCGCCCGGAAAATGAATACGTCCCCATGAAGGGCCTGGTTGCCCCTGTGACGAGTCAGAATAGGGAACCATTCGCTTGATTTATGAGAAGACTAGGGTATAGTCATCGCTCTTCTTGAGTATGTCGGGGTGTAGCGCAGCCTGGTAGCGCGCTTCGTTCGGGACGAAGAGGTCCGGGGTTCAAATCCCCGCACCCCGACCACTTCATGGGTCAACACCATTAAGTGGGGCACACTCACTTCTACCTAAGCATACATCGCGCTTCGTCGTAGTCTGTCGTTCTCAAAGTGTCCGAAGGCCCGTCTGTGCCGGGATGACAAGGCCGCGCTACAGCGGTAGACCGAGGGTCTCTCGCAGTTCTTTCCTGTGTTTTCGCATGATGCGGACGGCTCGGAGGGCGTCCTCTCTGGTTGCCGATTCACCAGGATAGCGGAACAGCACCGCATAGCGAGTAAGTACGTCCATCTCTTCGATCCAGGCTTCCCAAAGCGGTTGCTTGGGAAGACTCGCCTTTACGAGAATGACGAGATCATGCGTCTTGCTGAACGGTATCTGATGCTTCTGCAAGAACGCCTTGAGGTATTTTTCTATGCATTGCTGGGTGTGAAAGCACACGGCATCGTGATTGCGGTTCTTGCGGGCTCTCCATTCGCGCAAAGCCGTTTCGCAATCGCCTTCAGCCTTTTGTGCCCATTCTGCGATGACCGCGTTCATAGAGTGTCGTGCCTTCTTTGAGGATCGAGGTGAGAAACATGTCGTGCTGACGGAGGCGTTCTCGTATTTCGTTCGGCTTTCTGACGATCAAGTCCAGGGGAAAGCTGCGGTCTACACGTCGCGTAATATCGAGCGACTGTTCGACATTGCGTTTGTCATGTGGCATAACGACCAGCAAGTCGACATCGCTATCATCCGTGGGGGTGCCGCTGGCATAGGAGCCGAAGAGGACAACCTGATCAGGCGAGAATTCGTCCGCAATCCTCTTTGCAAAATCCCGAATGACACGCCTACTAACCATGTAGAAAGCGTATTGCCTTCAACGCATACAGGCAAGGACTTTTGCCTTGTCTCGCTCACGCGCTGGTGATGACGCCGGTCCGGCACAGGCTCCCTCCCTTTAGTCGGGAATCGACGGGAGGGAGAGGGACCCCGACGTCTGTCGGGGCAGTGACCGTAGGGAACGTCAACCCTGTCCTATGATTCCTTGTTCTGGAAAGAAGAGCGGCTTGTCAGCTCCCAAGTACTTGTAGCTAAAGGCTCATGAGCGAGATGTTCTCTATGTCTATTCCTGCGCAGACATCTAGTAGCTTTACGAGGCGCGCGTGTGGGGCATCGCTTGTGCTGGCGATGATGAGCGTCGTGCGCGGGCGTGTGCTGTAGATCCGGCTGAGGCGCGATTCTATTGTCTCTAAAGATAGTTGGCGTCCGTTAATCACGTAGCCACTTGCACCAACGTCGATCTGGAGCAGGGGAATGTTGCTGGGGTCTGTGGGGGCCGCAGGCCGGCTGACATCCAGCTTGGCTAAGACGTCTTTGGGCTGAATGGTCACGACGAAGAAGACCAGCAGTAGAAAGACGACGTCAATCATCGGGGTCATCTCCAACCGTGCTCCGCGCTCTTGCCTTCGGCTTCGTCTACGCTGCATGTGGACCTCCTTGTTGTCGGGC
>CAZCDU010000242.1:0-4943 GCA_964497125.1 uncultured Victivallales bacterium
ACGTGGTAAACAATCGCCTGGGTTCAAGGTTCGGCATCAACCTTCACTATCCTGCTCGTGTGTCTACTGGCCCATATGACAATAGTCCACAGTGGTCTGTCGCTGCAGCTTCCGGAAAACGTACATTCTCGATGGAGAAGAATGAACCGATGTTCGGCATCACCCGTGACATTCTTTCCAGCCACGGCCTGACAGATACGTTTATAGAGAAACAGAACAGTTGGAAAAGGGCAGCCAAGTTGCTGGCCGCTCCCCAGCGTAAGCGGATTCTTGGCCAGTTAGAAACGCTTTATTGGCGAAATGCTACCCATGAAATCTTCGATATAGAGAAAACTGACCGTGGCTATGCAATAACTCCCAAACAATTGATGCGTCGGGAAGGGATTGATACTCCATGGGCCGATGGTTCGGAGTTCGGCCCGATTACTCCCCGGCAATACTTGAAACCCGGAGACACGTTGGAGCTGAACAATCCATATCCAGAATCCGAACCAGAAGTCATCATTCGAGTGCTTTCGGCTTTGGGTGAGGGCCAAGGCAATTCTCCCCAAAATGGCCAGCTCATCGTTGAAACAGCCAATCATGTGGTTGATGCCTATAATCGCGGAGCCGGGTTAGAAGAAAGCCGGCACCCACTTGAGAGTGCGCAGCATATCTGGGCAGCTGATGCAGTAGAGGGAGGGGAAGCTCTCAGTGGGACCTGCTGGTTGAGAAAAAGGTTTACCCTCAACGCGCAGCCGGTGTCAGGGTTTCTGTTTCTTCATGCTGATGATGTCGTGACAGTCTTTGTTAACGGACGTCAAGTTGCCTACGAGGGAGGGCATGATGCCGGATATATAGTGGACGTGCATAAATACCTCAAGAAAGGGGAGAATGTCCTGGCGGCCGAGGTGCGGAACAATAGCGGCCCTGGCTGTCTAACTGCCGCGCTGACCATCGAGACAAGCAATGAACCCCTTCAGTTCCTTACAGATAATACCTGGCAGAGCAGTACAAAACGATCAAGGGACTGGAATCAAATCAAATTCGATGATGGCGAGTGGAAGCCTGCTCATAGCTTTGGCACCTTTGGGGATGCCGTCTGGTCCAAACCGAGAATGGTGTCGGTTGCGGGAAACTACAGTCTGCAGCCAAAGGCGACACAGATGAAAGAGGTGGGTGACTATGAGTTCTCGGATGCAGGCACTGCTTTGCGGTTGCGTTATAGCAATCAACGGTCTGAAGTAATAAGGAACGAAGCGTTTCCCAGTTGGCGGACAACAGGGAGCATGCGGAACGCACGTGGAATCGGCTTAACCGTCGACGGAGATGGAAGCGGCGCCATTCTTGTGGTGCAGGTGTATGCAGGGGGGCATCGCGATTATATTATCCCGATAGATTTTGAAGGAAGAAAAGATATCGTGATTCCCTGTGGTGAAGTATCCTGGAGTGATTCGCGTTGGGGTTGGCGCTTCGAAGCCAAGCATATGGAATATGGCTCAGTGTCCAAAACGAGCCTTGGGCTGGGAATGATTCCAAAAGAAACAGATGTTGATATTGAAGTGTCACATCTACGGTTACTCCCGGAGCTAGCAACTGAACTGATGAACCCAGAGATCAAAATTGGAAAAGGCAGCCTACAGGTCAAAGGCACTGTTAAAACGGATCATTATCTTTGGTTCAATGGTGGATCAAGCGTTGGCGTCTACGACCTGAATTGGAATAAGCTCAAGGATCTGCCGGTTGTGAAGAAAACCTTTGTTGCAGCAAAAGGAAAAAGCAGTGTCGTCATCAACACTCAAAAACAACTGAATTCGCCCTGGCTTGAATGTCAGTTTATCGTCAAAGACAAAGCAATGCTAGCTAAAGAAGAATAGAGGGAACAGTTCTATCCTCGACTACGAGGAATACGCCAGGCAATTCAACCAAGAGTAGACCGCACGAAAGGCAGGCAAAGAATGAAGCATACGTTGTTAGGCATAAGTATCGGGATGTTGTTGTTAACCGGATGTAATTCTACCCGGTTCGGTCTTGACGGTGAGGACTTCCGCAGGACGATTGACGGCAAGAAGACGGACCTGTTTACTCTCAAGAACAGTAAAGGCATGGAGGTCGCCGTCACCAGCTATGGGGCGCGGGTCGTCGGCATTCTTGCTCCCGACCAGCACGGCAGGTTTGAGGATGTTGTCACCGGCTTCAATACGCTTGATGAGTACATCAGCTGCCCTGAGCCGTTCCACGGCCCGATCGTTGGCCCTGTCGGTAACCGCATTGCCCGCGGCAAGTTTACGCTGGACGGAAAGGCGTATTCCCTGCCGATCAACAATGGCCTCAACCATCTCCATGGCGGCCCCAAGGGTTTCCACCACCGGGTCTGGGATGTCAAGAAGGTCACAGCTTCATCGATTGACCTGCATTGCCTTTCCAGGGATGGCGAGGCGGGATATCCCGGTAATCTCAGCGTGGATGTCCGCTATGAGCTGAGCGATGATAACGAGGTCATCATTTCGTACGAGGCGACCACCGACAAGAAGACCGTGGTCAATCTCACGTGGCACCCGTTCTTCAATCTTGCCGGAGAAGGAACGACGATTAACGATCACATCCTTATGATCAATGCCGACAGATATACACCGGTCGATGAGACGCTTATTCCTGTGGGCAAGAATGTAACTGTGGCGAACACGCCCTTTGACTTCCGCAAGCCGAAGGCTATTGGCCGTGACCTGGGACAGCAAGAGAAGAACACCCAGCTGAAACATGGCGCCGGCTATGACCATAACTGGGCACTGAACCGACCAGACGATAAGTCCATGACACTGGCCGCGCGGGTGACGGAACCAAAGAGTGGAAGGGTGATGGAGATCTATACGCAGGAGCCTGGGCTGCAATTCTACGGTGGAAACTTCTTTGATGGAAAGACTACGGGGAAGAACGGCAACGCACATATCTTCCGAGGTGCTATGGCGCTCGAAACCCAGCACTTTCCCGATGCCCCGAACCAGCCGAACTTTCCGTCTATCGTCCTGGACAAGGGTGAGGTGTATGAGACAAGCTCGATATACAAGTTCATGATTGAGGAATAGGTGTCGAGACAGCCCTGTAGTTAATGGCAAGGGTATGGCATGAGCATAGTTGAGCGTTACGCGTTTGCCGGGGTAACCATCGGGTTACCACTGGTTGGGGACCTGGGATACCGCAATACCCGTGCGTCTCACGGGCATCAACCGGTCGCGTTTGAAACGGAATACATCGTCTACGTTCTCGAGCGGGGACCGCTGCGCACGAAGCTTGGGGACGGTCGTGTTCTCGACGCGCGTGGGGGGATGTTCTACACCATTTCACGCGGCATGGTGCATGCGCCGGACGAAGTCGACTTTGGGCCGGCAGAGAACGTGTGGGTCACACTGGTGCCGCCCGGTGCGGGATGCGCCGAGGGCAGCGTTTTCGACGATGCGGAATACGAGCGGCTGCATGCTTCGATCACGGGAGCGGGCTCTGAGGTGTGGCACATGCCGAAATCACTGATTGATTCGTTGCGTAAGCTGGTGGCCGCTTTGAGGCTGGCTCATGAAGGGACTGATCCGTATCGGTTGCCGGGCTTACGGTCTGCAGTCTGTGACCTGCTGGTTGAGACGGCCCGGGCATGCTCGGAAGAGACGCCCTCGCGGGAGACCGAGTTTGCTCGCGTTGTTGAGCAGTACGTCGCTGCGCATTACGACGAACCGCTGTCCGTTTCAAGAATTGCGCAACATATAGGATGTGACCCCACCTGGCTGCGGAAACGGTTCAAACGGGAATCGGCGGACACGCTCAACCATTACATCCAGAACTACCGTGTCTCCATCGCCGAACAGATGCTGCGTGACACCGAGCGCCCGATCACGGATATCGCGCTTGAGTCAGGCTTTGGCAGCAGCCAGTACTTCTGCCAGGTCTTCCGGAAGATCACCGGCACGACCGCCAGCGCCTACCGCAGGCGAGCAAGGAGCCGCGAATAGCGTTAGGCCCAACGGCTAAGCGACTTGGGCCACCTCATAGCGGTGGCCCCACCGGCATCACAGTAGGTCCAGCGCTACGAGCTGGACCACCCCGCCTTACGCACCTGGTGCGCGATCTCCCGGGTCGCCAACGGTTGGCCAGGGACTTAAGAAATCCGGGTGTATCGCTTAAGGAAAGACGTCAGGGCGTACTTTTGATATGGTGTGCCTGTACATGGTGATCTATGTCTCGTTCAAGAGGCGAAGGGTCTGATGGTTTTCGGCAAATTAGGAGGAGGACGGGTATGAAGAAGTTAGCAACCTTATGGACTATTGTCGCGTTGGCCGTCCTTGCTGTGTCTATGCCGGTCGCAGCGGCCGACATCACGGTCGGCACCATCACAAACGAGACTGACATCGTCAACACCGGCGGTGACCTCGTAGAAGCACTGAACTTCGGCGGCACCGGCGCCGTGACCGTGAACGGTATTCGGCACGCAAATTCTGCTGCCGCCTGGACCGAGATCAACTTCAGTGGCGACTATGGGCTTACTCAAGCTAACTTCAACGGTGACACCGGCGACCTGTTTATGCTGATGGATGGTATCACAGGGGCAAATGCCCCGACTGGAACCATTACCTTCGTCGGGTTAAGCATTGGAACGAGATACCTGTTTCAGTCGTACTGGCTGGACGAAGATAATAGTGGAACCATGGACGTGACGATCGAGGGCGACAGTACGAACGGCATTGCGGTCAATGCCACCGACGACGAAGCCGTGTTGATTTCCTACGACTGGGTGGCTACTGACAACACCCTTACCGCCACATACACGGTTTCAGCCGGTAATTGCTGGAGCCAAGGCTTCTCGCTTCAGACATTAAGCGCACCCCTGATCACGGTCGGCACCATCACAAACGAGACCGACATCGTCAACACCGGCGGTGACCTCGTAGAAGCACTGAACTTCGGCGGCACCGGCG
>CAZCDU010000243.1:0-4938 GCA_964497125.1 uncultured Victivallales bacterium
GTTTCGACGGTGGATCATTATCCCGCCATTTTGGAGATGACCGGACAGCCACTGCAACCGGATACGCATCAGGACGGGGTGAGTTATGTTCCTGCGTTGAAGGGGGAAACGTTCGATCGTGGCCCGACCATTTGTGATATGGCTCGTTACGTCTATTCAACCCAGAATCTTCCGAATACCTTTGTGCGGCAGGGCGACTGGAAACTGTATCGGTTCTGGCATGACAATCCGAAGGACCTGACCCATCGCTACGAACTCTATAACCTCAAGGAGGATATTGGGGAAAAGAAGAATCTGGCGGAAGAAAAACCGGAGAAGCTAAAAGAGCTCGCCGATACGCTGGATGCATTTTACGAAGAATCCGGCGTCTTGAGTTATCACCCGAATCAGGCCTACAACCACCGAACCGTGGGGACCTGGTTTGCGACGTCTGACGACGGTGAAATTTCCGCAAGAGAGGGCGCATTGGTGCTTAAATCAGAGAAAGCCGGGTATACCGTCGCCAATAATTACTTCCCTCCCGTGCCAAAGGGTGTTCTGCTCGCGTTTGAAGCCCGATCCGCAACAGAAACCCCGATCCGTTTTGCAGGGCCCAAAAAAGGAACGGTCTTGGAGCTGACGAAGGAATGGAAGGAATATGAACTTTCGACACCACATATCTTTATTCAACGATACAAGTTTTTCATGTCGCTTGAGAGCGCGGGTGAGGTGGAGCTCCGTAAGGTCAACGTGCTGACTTCAGACAAGAGCGAGATGGCGGAGTTTAAATTTTATTAATCGCATAAATATTTGCGAATAAAGGGATCAATAGTGAAATCAATCTGGATATCGTTTTTCATCTGCAGCTTGTTTTCTCAACTCCTTGCGGAAGAGAAGCAGGTCGACGTCACCGTGCATGACCCGGGTATGCTTTGGGCGGACTGCACCTATCGGGCACTCAGCGCGACGGAGGAGGGGAAGCTCTTTATGGGCTTCACCACGCATTGGATGGACCAGAATGCTGCGGTTCTTTCCTATGATCCCGCGACCCAGACGTTTGAGCAGCCGTTTGATCTGGGAGTCGTCACGGGAACGAAAACCGGGCCCGGCGGTGAATTGTCTCAGGGGAAGATTCACACCCCGCTTTTTGAGAAGGATCAGGTCATCTATTTCGGTACGTCCTACGGATCCTCGGCCTTCAAAACGCACAAACAGCGCAAACCCTATTCGGGCGGCTGCTTTGTGGCCTTTGACCAAAAAAGCGGCGAGGCGAACGTTGTGGGGCGTGCTCCGAAGATGGAAGCGATTATGACCTTGGAGCCGGATTTCCCGCGAAATGGCCTCTACGCCGTAACCTATCCGAACGGACTGCTGTTGCGCTGTGACCTCGGCACGGGAGAGGTGACCCGGCTTGGCGCGGTGGATGATCAATTCCTGAAACCCAAAGGAATGGCGCACTTTATTGACGTGACGCGCTGTCTGGTTGTCCATCCGGACACCGGGATCGTCTACGGCAGCCGCAAAGACGGGACGATCTGGCAATACGATCCCGCAGAAGAAACGATCCGTGAGACCGGCCTGAATACAAGGCAGGGGATTGTTGGGGAAGCCGATAAAAGTGGGCTGGCTTCATCGCAGTGGCGCATGGCGGTGCTTTCTCCCGATCAGGAGAAAATTTATGCCACCCACCAGGGCACCACCTCCCTGTTTGAGCTGAATCTCAAAACCAAATCCATTACCCCGCTGGCACGCCTCTGCGCGGATGCGGATCTAAACAGCAAAGGGAGTCTGAACGGCAGTCGTCTGGCCTTCCTTTTAGCGGATGGAATGATCCATCACCTTGCGCACGGTCCGGCGGTAACGGTGAAAGGGCGTGAGCTCAACCCGGTCTATCAAGCGCATTATGTGACCTACGATCTGGCGACGAAACAACGGACGGATTACGGCCCCTTGATGGCACCGGGTGACCGGCGTGTTTGTCATGCCGATACGCTGGCGACCCTTCCAGACGGGCGACTTTTCTCGCTGGCCTGGGTTGAGACCGTTGATCCGGCCAGAATTGAGGAAATGAAATCCATGGCCGTGGGTAGAAAGCTATACTCTAAAATGAAGAAGAATGGACCGTATTACGAACTTCAATTGGTCGAACTTCCAGTCATGGGGCAATAACGAATGAGAAACTACAAACAATGGGCGTGCTGCCTGATCGTGGGGTTGGCGGTGTCACTGTGTTCTGCGCAGACCAAGGGCGCATCAGGAGCGGATCCGATTGTGGCGGTGGATCTGCTGACCGTCAAGGAGCCGAAGACGGACGCGGATTCACGCTTGCGGGTGATCCGGTTGACGACCCGGAGCGGGGCGACGGGCTATGGCGATTATTTTGATTTCGGTCTGCCGGCAAAGAATGAGGAGGCGACTCTGGCTCGCTTGGTGAACCGGTATGCCGAACAGAAGCAAAAGCTAAATCATTTCCAGACCGATCCTTCCATGCGGGCGCTCGGGGGAGGGCACGCCGTATTGGGAAAGACGGCCGCGCAAACGCTGAATGCGCCGCCGGCCATGGATCTGCGCCAATGGGCGTTGTTTCCCAGAGAAGGCTTTGGCCCGATGTGGCAAGGCCCGGGAAAAGCCGGACTGGTCATCGCTCTGCAGGCCGCCTTGCTCGACCTCGCAGAGGGGAAGAGTCCGTGCCGGGTGCGACTCTGTCCGACGATTCCGGTAGACCGGGAGGTGGACGGCAGGCGACGGCTGAATACGCCGGATGAAATGAGGCAGAAGGTTCGCTCGCTCAAGCAAGCCGGCTTTACCGCCGTCCGGCTGGAACTGGCGGGTGCCCTCGAGGATGTGATGACAGCGCGCGGGGAATGCGCGCCCTACCGCTACCCGATCGATGTGCTTGGGCTGATCGACGGCCTGGTGTCAGCTGCGAAAGAAGCTGCCGGCCCGGAAATGGACCTGGTGGTTGCCGCTGGCATGAACTTGAGTACGGATGGCATGACCATGCTGGCGCTGCGTTGCGAAAGAAACGAGGTATCCCTGCTGGAGAACCCCATGGCGCTTCGGCACCTGCACGTACAGGGGCAGGCACGCAAGGAGTTCAGGATGCCACTGGGGTTTGGCGGAGATTATCATGTGAACGAGGACTTTGCGCAAGGGATCAAGCAGAATGCCGGCACGGTCCTGGTTCCGGATGCCGGTAACATCGGCGGGGTGCGCATGCTCGCGCAGACGGTGGACCTGGCAGAGGAAGCCGGGCGAAAGGTGGCGCCTGTGGTGCAAGGGGGCCCCTTTTCATTACTCGCGGTCGCGCGGTCTCTTTCCGGACGCGATGAAGTGCTGTGGGTGAGCTCACCTTACCAGGAGCAATGGTTGAAGAAGGACGGTGTGCTGAAGGGCCCCTTGAGCATGACGCAAGGATCCCTGGTTGCCGAATCGTGTGAGATAGATGAGACGAAGTTTCAGGTAAGTGGGGCCGGCGGCCTGGTCATTGGTGGTCATTAGCTCGCGACGCTCGCGTCATGTGCAGCTTCGCTGCGTCATTGGAAAGAGGGCCGCATCAATCATGAGTGAAACTTCCCCAATGACGCGCCGGAGGCGCAAATGACCAATGACGTGCGCGTAGCGCACAAATGACGAAACGGCGAGGGAAGCGGGTTAAGTTTCAGGCTAGACGTTTCGCCCAAGTGGGAACAGAGACCAAGGAGAAGTGATGGGCCATCAAGGATTAAGCAATCAACTAAATCGTCGAGGGTTTCTCAAGCGCTCGGTGTTAGGGGCAGGTGCGCTTGCGGCGCTTCCGTCGCTCTCGTTCGCGGCCTTGGGCAAGGTGAGCCGCATTGAAGCGCTGGAACTGCTTGTGTTGCAACAAAATGGCGATCAGCGGCGCGTGCTGAAAGTTATTTCCAGCTCAGGTGTTGCTGGATATGCCGATTTTACGGACATGGATTACGCACCGGCATTGGGCGGTGTTGCCAAGCAGCATCTGATCGGTGCCAATCCCTTTGCCGTGGAGGCCATTTGGGCAAAGATGCGGAAAGCCGGCGTCCTCTGTTCACATCGAACGGCCTTGGACTATGCCCTATGGGATCTGCTTGGCAGGGAAACCGGTAAGCCCGTCTACGAATTGCTCGGCGGTCCGGTGCGCAACCAGCTCAGGACCTACCGCTATGGTAAGCCGGCAAAAGATAAACTATTTGATGAAGACGCATGGCGCGCCTTGGGTGAAAAACTGGCCCAGACTCCCGGAGCAGCGATGAAGGCGGATCCATGGTTGGATTTCGAAATGTTTAGCGACAAAAAGGCCTGGGAGGACGGTGTCGACAAAGACGGCGGTAGCATGCCGACCGAAGAGAACATTGCTTATAACGAAATGGTGTTTCGCGCCCTTCGGGAAGGCGCGGGCGATCAGCTGGATCTGATTCATGGCGGTCACGGTCAGTGCTCGGCTGAAGGAGCGATCGCGACCTGCAAGGGTCTCGAAGCGTATGACGTCCTCTGGTTGGAGGAGCCGGTTTCACCCATCAGTAGTATGGATGAAATGGCCAAAGTGGCTGCCGCCACCACGGTTCCCATTGCGACGGGCGAAAACCTTCAGGGCTTGGATGACTTTTCCCGCCTGATCGACAAGCGTGCGGCGTCGATTCTCAACCTGTCGCCGGTCAACGGCGGCGGATTGACCGAAGCACGCAAGATCGCAACCCTGGCCGAAAGTCGGGGCATACAGATTGCGCCGCATTTTTTCGACTACGGCCCTTTATGCTGGGCGGCCATGGCCAATCTGTGCATGGCCACGCCCAATGTTTTGCTGCTTGAGACGAATTCGTTGAGAGAATGTACGTCCGGTCCCAAAAGGTTGACCAAGAATCGATTTTTCAAAGAACCGATCGAAATCGACGGCTACTACTTCACGCCTTCCGGCAGACCGGGGTTGGGGTATGAATACGATGAGAAATTCGTCGT
>CAZCDU010000244.1:0-4924 GCA_964497125.1 uncultured Victivallales bacterium
TGATCGCGTCTCGGAAAAGCTCGAAGCCGGACTGCGGTCCCAATGATCGGGTCACTTGGCGACCATTCCGGAAAACGAGCTGATCTTCTGTTCTGATCCCTGGTCCCCTTACGCCGGGCAGGAAGACGCTGAAAAGGAAGGGTACATTGTTGATGTACTAAGAGCCATATTTGAGCCCAAGGGCTACACTGTTGAATTCGTCAACCTTCCATGGACCCGATGCATAAAGGACACCAGGGATGGCAGGATCTCCGGGATGGCAGGAGCGGATGTTCTCGAAGTGCCTGATTTCATTTTTCCGACAGCGACGGTCGGTGTCACGACCCCACGGTTCTTTGTGAACGCAGGGTCTCCATGGCGATTCGTCAATGTGCAATCTCTTACATCTGTGGTGATGGGCGTTATTCAAGACTACACCTACGCTGACTCGATAGACCGTTACATTCAGAGAAGTCAGGGATCTGAACGCCTGCATATGGTGAAAGGCAATGACCCGCTTGGGAGGCTGATCGAGGCCTTGCATAATCGGCGCATTGACACATTCGTTGAGAATGCTGCCGTCGCGCATCACGCCCTGGCCGCTGCAGGATTAGACGGTCAGATTGTCGAAGCAGGCGGGCCGGATGCAGGCGTACGTCTCTTTGTGCCATTCAGCCCAAAGCTTCCAAAGGCTACGGAGTATGCAAGGATGTTTGATGAGGGCATTGCAGAGCTTCGCAGCAGCGGGAGGCTCGGTGAGATTCTCGCAGAATACAATCTCACGGAGTGGATTCATGAAGCAGATCGCCTCAGAAAGAACGGCTCTTCCGCACATGAATAGCATCGCCATGCGTCTCGTGATGTTGCTCGTGTTAGTGGCGGGTGGCGTCATCCTTCTCCTCAGCTTAATGACCTATCATGCCGGCGAGTTGGCCATTACACGTGAACTCGAGACTGAGCTGAAAGTCGTGTCAAATCGACTCAAGGCAAGTCTGAAGGAATCGGTAAACGAGTTCGACAGGGCGACAATCCAGGATACCGTAAAGGCGGAATTTCCGAATTCGGATCTGGCCGCTGTTATGGTCTGGGCGCAGGGCAGGCAGCGGCTTCTTTGTGGAGTGCTCAGAGAAGACAACCATCTGGTGGATATTCATGGTGCTCCGAAGGGTCCTCACATCATCTCGGCAAGTTACCCCATCGGAATCATGAAGGGCGTGACAAGCCTGAAGGTGGGTGAAATCGACATCTTTCTGGACAGGACCTATCCTGAAATGCGGTTGCGGGCCAGCCTTGCACGCAGTGTTGGCAAAATGCTGGCTGTGGTCGCATTGCTGCTCACCATCCTGTCCCTCATTGTCAGTCGCTACCTCGTCAGACCCCTTGACTCATTACGCCAGACAATGACCTCGACCGAAGAGGCATCAATGCACGCGGAGAATGGCGATGCGTGGCGTAGCCTTGGCAGCAAGGCCAATGTGTTTGTTGAATCCAGGCTGTTCCCTGAACTCAATACCATGAGGCGCAGATACGGGAGCATGGTCTCGGCGATAATCGGCCGAAATGCCGATATTCAGGAGAAGGAGGAAAATCTGCGGATTACCCTCAACTCCATAGGCGATGAAAAGAAGTTGTCTCTGAGGTCTTGCTTTCGGTCACGTTAAGTAATCCCACTTCAGTGCATAGTTTTTTCCATTCTTTCATATCATGGGTAAGGTAATCTTGCGGAAAAGGAATTCCGTCATCTGGATACACACCATCGCGAATAGGATTGATAAACCCGATCGGCCCCTTCCATTCAGAATCGCGTATAAGCCCCATGAACTTACGCAGATCGTATTTAGAAAGGCTCAAAGGGACAGCCGCTCCGGTATTCGCCGATTTGGCTCCTGTTATAACAACCGCTCCGAGTTTCCCTTTTGCTTTTTCAAACGTTTCCTCCAGGGCACCTTCCTCTTTTGCCCCTAATTCATGGGGTAAATTGATCATTATTTTGAACCGTGGGTTATTAACTTGGTTTATCAAAGCTAAGGCTGGTTTAGCGTTCGTATAGTAATAATCTCCTCCATGGGGATAAATAACCACATCTACATTTTTACCGCTGCCGGATGCATCCTCATTTGTAGCATATTCAACCACTTCCCGGTACAAATCATTTGCCGTTTCAATGGGTTCGGTGGATTTTCCCTGTTTAATTGACATCCACAATGTGCCTCCGCCCCTTGCGGCAAAGGCGTCAATAACGTCTTTAATTTTTTTAAGATCCCTACCTTGACGTTCCATATTGTGAGCTATGTATACAGCGTGTACCTGAAACTTTTCTCCATATTTGTCACTCAGATCAAGATACTCATTGAGATGCTGTACATTATTAGGACGTAATATTATACCGGCGTACCCGAGTTCAGTGAGCAATGCCACTGTCTCACTGGCGGTTTTTTCTTTCAGTCCTCCCATGTTAAAGGGGCATAATCCCCGCACTTTCTTTTCCTGTACCGTGGGAATCTCTTTCGCGGATACATTTGGATTGATACGCTTGTTGTCCTTCGATTGCTTAAGTTGATTTTTGAGGAGATAGCAACCATTATCGCGAGTAGTTGCAGCAATATCAAGGTCTCCATCGCCATCAATATCTTTGATGTCGCCTCCTGTCCCGAAGCCGATCTTCTCGTTGTATGAAATGACATGTCGAGTCCAGATATTTTCCGCATCTGGCTCAAGTTCATACCAATAAAGAGCATTCTCTTTCCCGGCTCTCCCGCCGGATCCCCGTTTCCCGGTTACAAGGTCCGGATCACCGTCGAGATCCATGTCGCGGAAGTGCAGGTTGTGGGACATCGCCCAGCTATTGTCGATCAGGTGTTCAACAAAGGTGATCTGTCCATCTGTCGTCCGCTTCTGCTCGTACCAGAAGATACCGGAACCATGTCCTACAGAGGCCATAAAATCGTTAAGTCCGTCCTGGTTCACATCATACACATACATACAACAGACATGACCACACTCCACGCCGTTCTCGTTCCTCATTCGTTTTATGGGGTCGTCATCGACTACGCATACTGACATGGTGTGAGGATGCCTGATCCAGGAGGCACTGCGGGGATCCTCAGGGGCTTCAAACCAGGCATCGGGACAAACAATATCAGCACGACCATCCCCGTTAATATCTCCTACACCGGAGCCCCACTGAATAGATTGTTGTCCAGTGTCATATTTTTTCCAGGCTCCGTCCTCGTACTTCATCCAACGAAGATTTATGTTTTCTCTGGTATTCATACCTTCGGAGACAATTTCCTCGGCCCGGCCATCGTTATCGATGTCGACCCACACGGCGCTGTGGTATGGTATGTTATGCTCATAGCTTTCAATGTCCGAGATACCCTTTGGTGGCCGCTCTGCATCGATGACGATGCGTTCCCATAGCCCACTTTCGGTAGTTCCAGGGCTTTTGTACCAGAACAGCCCGTAGTCATGCCCCCCGCTGACCACGTCGTCGAAACCGTCACCATCCACATCGCGGGACAAGGTAAAGTCATCAGGACTAAGTCCGGATCTGGGCTTCGTCGGTATAGTTAGCCGGAGTTTCCGAAAATGGATGCGTTCTTCAAACTTGGGTCCGCGGATCCAATAGCTGCCCGATGCAATATCCTGATGCCCATCTCCGTCAAAATCGCCAAAAGCACATGATTCAGCCTTCTCAGCACTAACATGCTGTTTTTTAAACTGAATAGTTCCTGTATTGGTGTCGCTGCGATTCGTATCTTCTGCGCAAGCCATATTTACTGCTGTTGCACAAACTAAAATTGTTAGAATTCTATACATTCCTTCATCCTTTTTACTGTTTCGGTTCTGTCAAATCTCAGAACCGTTATTTCCTTACTTTACGTAATGTTTATGGGGAGGTTGCGTCAATTGACGCGCTCTCCCCTCTCTTTGCGTTTCTTCTCTTCCAATAGCCTTTTACGCCTTTGTCCTGGCAACTCGAATGGATTCACCCAATCAAGGGGAATGGATTCGCCCAACTCGTTTCGCATGCTGTCGAGTTGCTGTTTCAGCGCCTCTTTTTTTGCGGCATAGTCGGGGTTGTTGATCAGGTTTCTGAGCTGATACGGGTCATTTTTCAGGTCATACATCACCCAATCCCCTTCTTTGTTGTAGGCATAAGTCCACTCTTTGGTTCGAATGCCCCGCCAATCCAGAGGCTGCTTGGGCGAGCCGCCTACAATGCCAACATTGAAAAGAAAGGCTGCATCTCGTTCCTTATCCGACTTGCCGATAAAGGTGTTGGCATAATTGAATCCTTGGACATTTTCAGGAACCGCGATATCACACAAGCCGAGAAGGGTCGGCATGACATCCACAGATGAAACAATCCAGTCCTTGCGCTGACCCGCCTTGATTTTTTCAGGATACCTAATGATGAACGGAATATGGATCGACTCGTCCCAAGGACGTTGTTTTGAAACTTCGCCCTGAGAACTGAGCATATCGCCATGGTCGGAGGTAAACACCAGAATTGTATTTTCTGCGACACCCGCCTTTTTCAGCGCCGTAGTGATTCGTGCAACGCAATCATCGAGGCTCGTCACCATCGCATAATATTCACGGATACCATTCAAGCTTCGCTTCTTGGCAGAGTCTGGGACATTGGGGCGAAGTGTGATTTCCTTGTCCTCATACATTTTTTGATACTTCGCCGGAGCTTTATAGGGATTATGCGGAGGTCCATAGGAAACAAAGAGGCAAAACGGGTTTTCCTTGTTTTGCTGAATAAACTCCACCGCCAGATCGGTCTGCACATCCGGCTCCCAGGCGTCGGGGACTTCGATGGGCTCTTTGGAGTCGTTGAGCCAGTACTCAGGGTTAAAATGTTTATGTGAGCAATTCTTGACCGCCCAGAAATCCCAACCTCGGCGATTGACGGCATCCACGGGGTTGCTTCGCGATC
>CAZCDU010000245.1:0-4905 GCA_964497125.1 uncultured Victivallales bacterium
GCAACTATTGCAAGGGGGTGCTACACCAGATACCGCACCTGGGTTCGGGCGATGTAGCGGGTGCGCCTGCGTGCGACGCTCTCCTCGGCGTGGACGGCGTTGACGCGTTCACCATCTACGTGGCGCCGGTGGGGTGAGCCGGGGATTCCCCGTTCGTCACTTGGCCGGGAAGGTTTCCCCACCTACGGGGCAATCACCTTGTGTCGAGACGGGGATGAGAGCCATCAGTCGGTGTCACGGCGGGGAGATAAAGGGAATGACCTGACGTTTGTTGCGACGGCAGACACGAAATGCGCTGCCAGTTGACGCACAAGGGGTTTGGCTTTTGCCTTTGTGACTCTGAGCTTGATTCGATCGGCGGATACAGGTTCGAACTGCTCGATCCTCTTGTGGCCGACGGACTGTCCTGAGCAAAGGGAATGCCAGCCGCCGTCCGGGGAATGGGCCTCCACCACGTACTCCAGGATTCGCTCTCCGTGCGAGATCTCCTCCATAATGACAACGTGGTTAACCTGTTGCGAACCGTCCAGTTCGAGTTCAACCTGGTCACCATGCCCATGCGTCGAGGCCACGTCAGCGGGAAAGCGCCGGCGGATTTCATGGCCGAACTCCCGCAAGCGCTTCACATCGACATCCGGAATCAGACCATCACGGTTCGGGCTGACGTTTAGCAGCAGGTTGCTGTTGCGCCCGACGGATCGGTAATAGAGGCCCACCAGGTGATCCAGGCTAAACAGGCTGTCTTCAGTACCCGGTGTCCAATGCCAGTTGTGCTCGCGAATTGCCACGTCGCATTCGGCGGGCACCCAGAGCGCGCCGTCCGGGTCGCCTGAGAGCTTCTTCTCTGTCCAGCCGTGCTCGGCCGAGCCTTCGTGCGCCGTGCTCCAGTTCGGGTACAAGGCCTCGCCCCGTTCATTGCCGACCCAGCGGATCACATTCTGCAGCTGATCTGGCCCCTGGAACAGGACGGCATCCGATTGGAGCTCCTGGAGCAGCCCGACGACGTCCACTCCTGTAATGTCCTGGCCGGGATCGCCGCCGTCAAACCAGATCTCGAAAAGTGGGCCATAGTTGCCCCACAACTCCCGTAACGCCTTGGTTCGCGCCGTTGCATATGCCTTCTGCTTCTCCGGATCGCCGCCCTTGCCTTCGTTCACGCGGCCGGGATGGTCGACCCGCCAATAACCGTTCACGCACATATGCGAGTACAAGCCGGGCTGAATACCGTACTTGCGGCAGGAGGCGACGAAATCCCCAACCACGTCACCCTTACCATCGCGCCAGGGCGACTGCTTGACGCCGTAGGGATAGGCATCGCTCTGCCAGAGCATGAACCCGGTTCCGTGCGTGGCCGTCAGCACCGCGTACTTCGCCCCCATAGCCTGCGCCGCTTCCAGCCATTGATCGGTGTCCAGCTTCGTCGGATTGAACACGGATGGTGAAGGCCACTCATCGTATTCACGATGCGACCAGTGCGGCCTCATCCACGTGTTCAAGTCGAAGTGGATGAACATGCCGACCTCCATGTCGGCCCATTCCTGCTGGGCACGGGGCGGCTTCACCATGGCATCACTCTTCATAAGTTCATGTCCTTGTCGTACATCGTAATTGGCGGGAGACAGAAAAACGCCCGATCCGGGGCTCTGACCGGATCGGGCGAATGGTCCGAGACGCTCCACGAAGCTCGGAAACACTACCGGATAGTGACCACGCTCCCTCGGACGATCCACTCCATCACAAGGTTGTCGATGTATAGGTCCCGCTGTGCACCACCTGCGTCCTCGCTGTAGATCTGCAGCGTATACATTTCGGTTGTGGGCGCCGTGAAACGTGCTGTCAATGTCTCGTACCCACCACCGTCGGTCACCGTAAGGTTATCCATCACTTTGGTTGTGGCGCTTCCCTCCAGGTCGACGGTGATAAACGCATTGCCGCTTTCGTCCGCTCCGCACCATGCGTCTACAGAGAACTCGTATATCTTCCCGGCCCCGAGATAGATGCCCTCCTGCTCCAGCACCCCGCCGCTTCCGCCACCATCTCCAAGATCGTACATCCGCATGGCATAGTCGCCGTCGGGAAAGACCGCCCCGCCGCCAGTCTCCATTATCATGTGCGTATGCGTACCCCACCCCGGATGCAACCAGTCGATCGGCTGGGTATACCCCCAGCTCCCTGATCCTATGTTACTTTCCTCTACATACTTGTACGTTCCTATCTCGCTATCGCCTCCATTCGCTGACGTCGAGTAGCTCTCCGCCTCAAAACTGCCGTTCTGGATCTCGTGGGTGAGCTCACGCCCCCTGATCTGGATGCCGTTGACGATGCACTGGTACGTCACACCTGCGGGAGCGCCGGGATTCGGGGCGTTGTCAATGGTGAGCGTCGACCCGGTCATCACGGGGAACAGGATCACATTGCCATCATCCCAAAGACCAGAGTGGGCCGCCACGGAATCATCACGGCTGATAATGTACCCGTTCAACCCCTCGCTGGGATCATAGCCAGTACCGTCATGCTCGATATATAGTGTTTTACTAGTGGAACCATCGCTCACCGTAATGCCGGCACACCTAGCTGCATCGCGATTGATATAGACATATACGTTGTACGCATCATAGGGAATGCCTGAGATCGTGATTTCCTCGGGCGGTGTATCGCTGGCTCCGATATTATCCAGGTAGCCGCTCATCATATCCTCATCGCCCCCATTGCCGTCGCCGCTCTGGTAATCCCAAAGGTTGTGGGTTTCCCAGGTAACCGACGCGCCGCTATTGTTGCCAGAGTCGTCATTGAGATTCGCCAACGTCCCCGAAACGCCGGTGGCGTTGTTCCAGTTACCAACCTGTGTGTACCCGGCTGTGCCGGTAACAGCAGGCCCGGGCGTGCCGCCTCGTTCCCCTTTGAAGTTAATCGAAATGACGCCCGCCTGAGACAATGAAGTCAGGCCAAGGCACGCCGTGATGGTTGCAAGGGTCATCAGTTTCTGCATGTGACTCTTCATTCTCGCTCCTTTTCGTGGTGGGCGCTGCCAGCGCCCGCATAGCTGTTTCTGCCAGCGGCCCTCTTTTTTTGGGCTCTCCCTGTGTGTATGACTTATCTAAGCCCCAGGCAACGCCCCTCCCGCTTGCCATCACCCCTAAGAAGACACATAGTGCAGTAGTGTCAATAGGATACAGAATCTCGTGCTCCGCTGTAAATTGAGTAACCGATCAACTAGCTTAGATTTCTGATCTCGGTTGACAGCCGCATTGAAACGCCGCAGGATGGTGGCACATGAAAGCGACACGGTTCCTTCAGCCCCTGAACAAGCTGCCTCGCGTAATGCCTTTTCCCCCCGAGGTTGACGCGCTGGGGTACATTCCTGCGAAAGAACACTGGGCACGTGGTGAGTTCGACCGCATTGTCTTCTGCTTCATCCTGAAGGGGGAGGGGCGGCTGCATTACGGCAACCGCGAGTATGCCGTTCAATCACCATGCGTTCTCGCAGGGTGGCCCGGTGTCTACATGAAATACGGCCCCACGCCGGAGGGGGCGACCTGGGAAGAGCTTTATCTGGACTACAGCTTCGAACTGACACCTTTGTTCGAAACATGGGGCATCAGCCCGGCCAAGCATCCAGCGTGGCCGATCGCATCGGGCCACACGGTGCGCCGCCTGGTTGATGAGTTGATCCGCTACTCTCAGGACGTATCGGTACGTGGGGTAGCCGACCGCATCGACCGCATTAGCCACCGGCTACTACTGGAATCCGTGCTTGCACAGCCGGCGATGCCTGAGACCCCATACGATGCCCTGCTGAATCGTGTGCGCGATCGATTGATGACCCACCTCGACCTCGCACACGACACGACGGCCCTGGCCCGGGAATGCGGCATGGCCGAGGTGACCTTTCGCCGCTACTGGAAACGGCGTTTCGGACTGCCCTTCAAACACGACCTGATCAATATGCGCATGCAGGAGGCATGCCGCCTACTCGTGCACACGAGGCTGGAGATCAAGGAGATCGCCGCCCAGGTCGGATTCACGAATCCCCACTACTTCTCCCACCGCTTCACCAACCTGATCGGCACGCCTGCCACCGAGTACCGCAACCGCTTCAGGGGACGTTAGTCCGGTGGTCGTGCCCACATTGTTCTACGCATCTTATCGGTGTCGTGACGGGGCCGGGGTTGGCTCGAAGGGCAGTAGCCCCAGGTCTGCCTGCCCTGCACCGTGAGGCGAAGCCTCTCTGGTGCACGGGTCCCGACCTGCGGGCGAGCAAAGAGGGCGTGCGGAACGCGAAGGTTGAGTCGTTTCGGCTCATGATTCTCGATATGTTCGCTCCCATTGCTCGGCGCTGGCCCCGGGACGGGGCCGCGCTACTGGCGGCACCATCCCATTCCGGGAGATGTGTAGAACAACCTGCGCCTGCCCTCCGCTCGTGCCTCGCTACGGGTCAGACGCACTACAGATCTATCTACTGTAGCGGCGGCTTACCCGAGCGAAGCGAGGAAAGCCGCTCTCATGAACTCGGATCATTCAGGGGTGAAACGCTCACATGTAGGCCGGTCCCGCGGCCGCGGGATTCCCGGCCGTGGAGAAGGGACAACAGGCGGGAAGAGTTCCCGCCCTACAGAAGAATGTAGAAACCGCTGGGATTTGCGTGAAGTTTCAGGCTATAGCTCTGGCGCAGCCCAATCGGGAATCCCGCGCTCTTTGAGCTGTTTCTCGTAGCGCACGGCCTGTGGGTTCACATCGGGATAAGCTTGGTCTTCGTTTACCATCAATGGCACCGTTTCCTCCCACCAGTTGAGATAGGATTCTCGCAGACGCTGTACAACTTCCGGATGTTCTGCCGCAACGCTGGTCGTCTCGAAGGGATCCTTTTCGATGTTGTAGAGCTCATCGCCGACCAAGCGCCATTTC
>CAZCDU010000246.1:0-4855 GCA_964497125.1 uncultured Victivallales bacterium
ACGGAAGAACCGACAGGATAGCCATCGCCTCAAAAGATACTGATCTCTCCGCCGGCAAACACAACGGCAGCGGCATGGTCCTCTGCGCCCGCGATGCGAATGGGAAGACCACACTGGATGTCGTCCAACAGAACCCCCTCAAGAAATAGCAGGAGAGCTCAGATGCGAAAAACGCATATGTTACTTATAGTGGTTGTCGGCCTGTGTCTGCATATCGGAGGCTCAGCCACTGCCGCAGAAAGATCCCAAGAAAAGGAACCTTCTAGAACTATGAAACCCATCACTATCGGACTCATCGGCGATTCCACTGTCGCCACGACTTACGGTTGGGGGCCTGGGTTCGCGGCCCGCATGGGCAAGGGCGTCACAGTGCTAAACTTTGCCAAGAACGGCGCTACGCTGGACGCTCTCTCCAAACATCTGGATGCGCTACTCAAGAAGAAGCCGGACTATGTGCTGATCCAGTTCGGGCACAACGACATGAAGCGCTACGGCACAGAGGACTATAGTGACAAGCTTCGTAGTTACGTCGAGCGCATCAAGAAGAAGGGTGCTCAGGCGATAATCGTGAGCTCCGTCACCCGTCGTTCCATGAGAGATGGCAAGATTGTTCATGGTGCCATCAAGGGCCGGAAACTGCCTGAATACGCCAAAGCAGCCGGATCCGTCGCTCGTGAGATGCAGGTGCCGTTCGTAGATCTGCACACCCTCAGTGTTGATCAGCACAACAGAGTAGGGCCCGAGGTCGTTGCTACCTATAACTTTGTTGCACGCGACAGAACTCACTTGAGTCCTATTGGTGAAAAGGTGATTGCGGATCTGGTACTGAGACAAATCGAAAAACTAATGCCAACGCTTGCGCCTCACATTCTGAAGGAGGAACCCGAGAACAGAGTGAGAGAACCTTTGCCGCAGAATTTGGAGAAAGTCCTTTTCGATGGTGCGATGGCAGGGGATTGGAAGGGTGTCTTTGAAGATACCTGCACGGGCAACTGGAAAGAGAAATGGTTTCTCGACGGAAAGGTCGCCACGGTCAAGAACGGGAAGGACGGTATGGTATTGACCGCCGGCCCGGAGTGGAAGAATGATGCCCATCACATGGTGCTCTGGACAAAGGATGAATTCCAAGGTGATCTAAAGATCGAGTACGACTGGACGCGACAGGATGAAGAGGCGCGGGGCGTCAATATTCTCTATGTTCAGGCCACAGGAAGCGGGAAGGCACCCTACGCCAAAGACATCACCCGTTGGAATGACCTGCGAACGGTCCCTGCCATGAAGACCTATTTCAACAACCTGAACACCTATCACATCAGCTATGCCGCTTTTCCAGATACGGAGAAGCCTAGCCTCTCCTACATCCGTGGGCGCCGGTACATGCCGCACAAGACCGGGCTCAAGGGGAGCAATCTTCAGCCCGAGTACGAATCCAACACGCTCTTTGCAACAGGCATAAGGCATCACATCACCGTCATCAAGACGGACCGGGCCATGTTTATCCGTGTCAAGACGCCTACAGAAACGATCTATGGCCACACGTACAATACGCTTCTACCGATCATCAGCGAAGGCCGGATTGGGTTGCGCCAGATGTTTACGAGGACGTCGACCTACAAGAACTTCAGCATTTGCACCAAAGTTGAATAGTGTGAAGGATAGCATTCTGAACGAAGTAAACCCCTTCATGGGCGTGGACGGTCTGGGCCGGTGCCTGGTAGGCCCGTACCTGCCCAATGGTCTGGCGAGGCCGGGGCCGGACTGTGCCCCGCCTCACGGTACGACAGGATATTCATCAAAACGGCCGATACTGCGTTTCAGCAACACCCATGTCAGTGGCACAGGCGGTCCGGGCCGCTATGGCAATATCGCCTTCACTCCCTATACGGGAGACCTGACTACCTTTATCTCTCCCTCTCCCAAAGCCGAGGAGGAGAGTACCATCGGCTACTACGCCGTGCGTTTGACCAGAGACGACGTCTTCGTGGAACTGACGGCCACAGAGCGTTGCGCGATTCATCGCTACAGCTACCCGTCCAACGATCAGGCCGCCTGCCTGATGATCGACCTGGGGGCAGTCGTCCAAGCCAGGCTCCACAACAGCATCGATGACGAGTTCTGTCCCCGATCCGTTGGCGGGAGTGTCCAATCCGAAAACGGCTCATCGATAGAGGGCTATGGTGAGTACAAGGGGGGATGGGGGCATGGATTCCCGTACCGCGTTTATTTTGCTATCGAGTTGGATCAGCCCCCCCGGAAACTGGGTGTTGCCAGTGGACAAACCATGCTGGCCGGGTCGCGTATCGAAGGCCCCAACAGCCGCATTCTGCTTTCCTTCGAACCTGGCGTCACTGTGACCGCCAAGGTCGGCATCTCCTATGTGAGCGTCGAGAAGGCCAGGGCCAGCCTTGAGCGTGAAGTCGCGGACCGGTCATTTGAGGACGTGAGGGACCAGGCCAGGAACACCTGGAACAACCTGCTTTCGCGGGTACGGGTACAAGGCGGAACGGATGAGCACCGATCCCTCTTCTACACCTCGCTCTACCGTCTCTATTGCATGCCAAGCGACCTCGGTGTGGACGATGAGCATGAGGCCTGGACCTCGGGGGTTCGGCAGTTCACCGATTTCTACTGTCTATGGGACAGCGTGCGCAACGCCAACTCCTTACTTGCCCTGATCGATCCCGACTTGGAGCGCGACTTCTGCAACGCCCTTCTGGATGTTGCCGAACACACCGGGTGGCTGCCGGATGCCTGGATCGCCGGCAACAGCGCCAGGATCCAGGGCGGGACTTCGGCGGCCATACTGATCGCCGAGGCCTACGAAAAGGGTATTGAAGGGATCGACTATCCCAAGGCCCTTGAACTGATCCGCAAGGACGCCGAGTCGTCTTCCCCCGATCCCTACCTCTACGGGCGCCATGCGGAGGAATACGCCCGCCTCGGGTATCTTCCTGCGACCATCAACAGCTGTGTCTCGAAGACCATTGAATACTGCTACCAGGACTTGTGTATCGCACGATTCGCCGACTCCTTGGGCGAGGAGGCGACAGCCGAACGATATCGACAGCAGAGCCGGGGAATGTGGAAACTGTGGCACGAGGAGAAGCGCGCCTTCTGCCCCCGTAACGAAGACGGTTCGTGGGTGGAGCCATTCGAACCCGAGCAACAGGACAGAGACTACTATCGCATCGGGAACATATACCACTACGAGGGCACCGCCTGGGAATGGGACTTGAGCGCGCTCCACGACATGGAGGGCTTGATCGAGCGTCACGGTGGTTCTGACGCTTTTGAGCAACACCTGGACCGCTTCTTCGATGGTCACCTTGCCATGTGGAAGGAGATCGTGCTCCACACGCCCTACTTGTATCACTATGTCGGTCGACCGGACAAATCGTCGTTGATGGCGCGGAGCATGTTACTTGAGAGATACGACACGACCCCTCTGGGGCTACCCGATAACGAAGATATGGGAAGCCACTCAAGCTACGTTATCTGCACGTCCATGGGACTCTATCCCGTCTATGGTCAGGATCTCTACTGGCTTACGGCACCCGTCTTCGAAGAGATTGAGATCGACCTGAAGGACGGGGCGACCCTGACCATCAAGGCGCCCGGTGCCAGCAAAGAGAACCACATCATCACCGAAGCCAAGCTCAACGGGACCCCTTTGGAGTCCCTCTGGGTGCGGCATAAGGACATTGCGGGAGGTGGCGTTCTCGAACTTAGTACCGCTCGACGCAAATAGGAGACCTCAAATGCGAAAAACGAATCTATTGATTACTATGGCTGTATGTCTGTTCCTCCATTTCGGAGGTACGATCACTGCCGCAGAAAGATACTCACGCATATCTAGTCTTGACACCCCGAGGCGTATTACGTCATCATGTATACGTAATCGTGGGGGTGTGTTATGGACAGAGTTCTGTCTGCGAGAGTTGATGAGTCTGTGATAAGCAGGATAGGCGTGCTTGCCAGAGAACTGCACACGACAAAGAAAAGCATCATTGAAGGTGCCATCAAGCTGTTCGCTGAAAAGGTCGAGCAGGATCACAATGTGGATATCCTCGACTTGACGTGTGGCGCGTGGGATCGCAGGGAATCTCCGCAATCAACGGTGCGTCGTACACGCAAGGCGTTCTCCGACTCCATGGCGAGGCACCATCGATGAGGGCATTCATTGACTCCGATGTGTTGATCTGGCACCTGCGTGGGGAGATGAAGGCCCGCAACTTCCTTTGTCATCTTCGTGACGAGGGGGAGTATGACCTCTGGACTGGTGCGATGCAGCGCGCAGAAGTCATCTTCTTCATGCGGGAGGAAGAAGAAGAACAGACACTGCAGTTTCTTTCACAGTTCCAAACAGAGCCGGTGGACCAGACGCTTGTCGACGAAGCTGGCGCGTTGTTTCGGAAATGGAACCCGAGCCACGGAATCGATGTAAACGATGCGTTCCTGGCCGCAAGTGCGAGGCGGACAGGGGGAAGGGTTTTCTCGCTCAACAAGAAGCACTATCCCATGCCGGGCATTCAGGTCACAAAAGCCTGGTAGCAACGACCATGGGGTCACCCCATACCCGTCTTTCGCGCGCGAAGCCTGCCGCCGCCGCAATCCACCGCAAACGTTGTCGTCGCGGTCAAACCGTTGTTCCTGATCCCAACCGATTTCCAAGGCGGCAGGCGTCCGGGAGCCCCGGTGTCCGCTCCCTGCCCGCAGTGGCTTCGCCACAGGCGATGCAGGCAGACGCGTCCATCGGACGCGCGGGCTGCTCTGGCTGGCGCCGTTCCGGGTCGAGATCCTTGAGGCGGTCAAAGCCGGCGAGAACAAGCTGGAGGTCATGGTCATCAGTTCATGG
>CAZCDU010000247.1:0-4833 GCA_964497125.1 uncultured Victivallales bacterium
TCGCGGGGATCGGCTGGGATCTGGTTAAGGAGTGCGTTGAGCTCGACGAGGGGGACTTTCCCGATTTCTCAAAACCCGGCAAGCCGCATTTTATGAACCAGATTAAGGTTAACCGATATCTCTACCCGCTTTTGGCAGAGGAAAAATGCAGACAGGCGGGCGTAGAAATTGCCTATTACGAATCGCCGCGAACGATCCAGAAAACGGCGACAGGCTGGCAGGTTGATTGCTATGGTTTTGGAACGAATCGTCGCGTGTTGTGTAAGCAGATTATCGATTGTACAGGCGGCGCGGAAGCGGTGGGATTCTTGGGCTTGCCGCGACTTCGTGAGGAGGAAACACAACCGGCATCTATTCTTTTCTTCATAGGAAGACCCTATACCCCCGGCCGCGAAAGTCTCACAGCGAAACACTATATACACGGGGGTGACTCGACCAATTCGCGGACGGTAACTGCAGCGAATTTAGAAGGGCGCCAGGCCCTGCTCTTCAGGGTTCGGCGAGCAGCCAAACAAAAGAAGGGCCGGCTGATGCATGTACAGCCTGAAGTGAGCTTTCGCGAAAGCTACCGCATCCACGGAGAGACGATCATTACAGTTGACGACTACAAGGCGGGACGGCTGTTTGAAGACTCAATCTGTAACGCCTTCTATCCGATTGATCTGCACACGAAAACGGGCGTTCGCCCTGTAGGGTTGCCTGCGGGCACCGTGCCGACCGTTCCATTGAGCGCGCTGGTTCCCAAAGGCAGTTCGAATCTATTGGTCGCGGGTCGATGCGTGTCGAGCGATCGCCTTGCAAATTCCGGACTGCGCGTCCAAGCCTCTTGTATGGCAATGGGACAGGCGGCAGGCGTTGCGGCGGCATTGGCGGTTAAAGACAATACGACCCCTCTAAACGTGCCGCTGGCAGAGATCAAGAAAGAACTCGTGGCGCATAACGCGATCTTGGCAGGAGAATCCATAAGCCCCAGTGGGGCGTCAAAAGGATGAAGTGAAAAGTGAAGTATCGAACGCAGATTCATCAAGCTTTGTTATCGTGGCGCTTCCGGCCTTAGCGGGGGATTTTCTATTGATGAATGGAGAGATGGCAGAAACGAGACCTAATACCATTTGACGAGGATCGGGACGAGGATCGGGACGAAGATAGGGAGACGACGATCGAGACAACGATCAAGACAATGATATAGCGGGAAACGATGCGGACGGACAGACAAAAGGCGGCACTGTCCGCATCCACTCCCACTTCCCAGTCGTTGTCTCGATCTTAGTCCCGATCCTTGTCCCTCCCATCCTTGTCCTGATCTTAGTCGCGATCGTCGTCAAATCCCCTTTATCTGCGGGTTGGCCGCGAACGATGGCTCATATAGCCAATGAAGAACCCCGGAAAACCCGGAAGCGCCGTTATTGTCGAGGGCCTGAAATTGAGCAGACAAGACTGACAGAATGGGGAAACGATACATAGTTTCAATGCTGATCTTCAGCTCTTTGGTCAGTGGTGCTTTGGCTGACGACCTTTCGACAACATTCAAGCAGCCGGTGGAAGAGACCAAACCGTGGTGCTACTGGTACTGGCTCGGCGGTGATATTGCCGCCGAAGGGATTACCAAAGACCTGGAAAAGATGGCGGAGATCGGGATCAGCCGGGCGATGATTGGTACGATTGCGGGAGCCAATCCGAAGACCGACAATGCCACAGGAGAAGTGCCTCAGGTCAAAGTGCTTTCACCCGAATGGCGCGAACTCAAGATGCACGCCCTGCGAGAGGGGAAGCGACTGGGAGTGGATCTGTATCTTTTCAACGGTCCGGGCTGGAGCCAGTCGGGCGGACCGTGGATTTCGCACACGCAGTCGATGCGGCGCGTGCAGTGGCAGGAAGTCGAGGCAGAAGGCGGTGTGTTCAAGCAACAGCTCCGTCCGCGCGGCACTCCCGCCGACGGCAGCCAGGATATCGCGGTACTGGCGGTTCCGAAGCGCGAACATGTTTCGATAAAAGGAGAGTGTACCGAAACCCAATATATCTTCACGCACACCACCCCCTTTACGGCGCGTTCCCTGCAGATTGAGGGCGGACTCAAAGGAACGCTTTTTGCCATCCGTAACGGGAAGCGTGAGAGGGTTTGCGAAATCGATGTCGAGGAAGGGGTAGGGCGCGGTAACTTCATCCGCGGCGGCTATCAACCGGTTAGTTTTGCTGATGTGAAAGCCGATCGATTTGAACTCGATTATATCGCATCAAACAAACCGGCAAGACGAAACGCGCCGAAACCGAAACAGCCCAACGTAATTCTCTCCTCCGAGCCGAAAGTGGCGAAGGTGCTTTCAAAGCAGTTGGGACGTATGCCTAACACCTCCAGCCCGAGCTGGGATGCCTATATCTTCGATGACACCGTAGAACCCGGAGATGCTTCTACTCTCATCAAGCCGTCCGAGATCCTCGATTTAAGCGACCAGCTTGAAGAGAGTGGTTATGTGATCTGCACGCTCCCGGAAGGCGAGTGGCGGGTGATTTATTTCGGGATGCGTTCGACGAACAAGCGCAACGGTCCAGCTCCCGATGAAGCGCGCGGGCAGGAAGTGGATAAGATGAGCCGCAAGCACACGCAGCATCACTTCGATTCCTATATCGGCAAGCTGCTTGAGAAGATGGGGCATGAAGAAAAAGCTGCTTTTAAGGGCATTACAATCGACAGCTATGAAGCCGCTTCTCAGAACTGGACAGACGGATTTGCTGCAGAATTTGAGAAACGCAACGGATACAGCCCGATCAAACTCCTGCCCGTATTCACGGGGACCGTAGTCGATAGCGCGAAAACCTCGGATCAATTCCTGTGGGATCTGCGCCGAACGGTGGCCGATCTGATTGCCGAAAACTATCTGGCCGGCCTTCGGGATGCCGCCCACAAACACGATTTGGTGCTGTGGTGCGAACCCTACGGGCACGCCGGTTTCCCCGGCGACTTCACCGTGTACGGCGGTCACGCCGATCAGGTCGGTGGCGAGTTTTGGACCGAAAGCACCGCAAAATCAAAGCAAAATAGAGACTGCCGCGCGGCCAGTTCGGTCGCGCATCTTTACGGAAAACGGCGGACCTTTGCCGAGGCATTTACCAGTGTGATCCGCCTGAACCATCACCCTTACTTCTGTAAAAAAGCAGGCGATGTCGTTTATGCTACCGGAGTCAACCACTTCGTGCTGCACGTATATGTTCACCAACCGCGTACCGGTGGTATGCCCGGTAAGAATCCGGGATTTGGAACCGCCTTCCACCGCAACACGCCCTGGTTCAATGAATCGCGCAGCTGGATCGAATATCTGCAGCGCAATCACACGATGCTGCAATGGGGCGATCCCGCTAATGATGTGCTGGTTTATATCGGTGACTTTGCGCCGCAAATGACCGGCCCGCCCAATCCCGTCCCGTTCGGCTACCAGTTCGATTACGTCGGCTCCGACGCGATCCTGCGCAAACTCGATGTGGTGGACGGAAAATGGGTCACCTACGACGAAACCGACCCGACCCGAATTTTCGCGAGTTGGCCAGTGATGACCATTCCAACCGAACTCAAACACATCCGCCCGCACATCCGGAAGCGGCTGGGTGAGCTGATCAAAAAGGGCGGCAAGGTCATCCGCTCGGTTCCGGTAAGCGCCGAGCAACTTGGCGCGTTGAACATCAAACCCGCCGTTTCCGATACCAGCTGTTCACTGCTGTGGATTGAGCGGAAGCTTAGCTCCTGTAGAAAGGCTGCTGCTCCTTGTAGCCCAGTCGCGCCGCGACTGAGGCCCAGCGAAAGCCGCGCTCGCGGCGCGAGCGGGCTACATAGAACCGATCATAACGCCATTCCACAACAGCAACAACTTAACGCCCAGCACCTATTTTTCCTCTCCAACTTTGAAAGGACGGGTTCCTTTACGGCAACCTTGCGCGTTAAAGGCAAGCAGCCGGAACTGATGAATCCGGTGGCGGGCGAGATCAAAACAATCGCGCGCTACGAAGAGACGGTGGACGGAACCAGGGTAGAGATCGACGTGAAGGATCCCGCCGATTCGTTCTTCGTGCTGTTCCGCGAGAAACCGGCTGCGCCTGCTGTTGTGAAGGCGTCGGCTTCGGTCACCGAACTCGACCTGTTCTATAACGACAAGAACAGACTCGTCGCTGAAACTGGAAATGCCGGGAGCTACACGCTGACGATGAGCGACGGCACCACCCGTTCCCTGACCGTAGAAGAGGGGGCCAAATCGTTTGATGTTGCTGGCTGGAAAACCACCTCAACTGACAACGAGGGCTTTACCGAGATCCGAACCACCGAATTCAATCTTCCGTCGGGGTTTGCCGGAAAAGGCCAGCGCGTTTACCTGGATCTGGGAAAGGTCGAAATCATGGCGCAGGTGACGCTTAACGGTAAAACCAGCGACACGCTCTGGATGCCGCCATTTGTTGTGGACGTAACCGATGCGCTCAAAACGGGAACCAATCAGCTCGCGGTGCGGGTCACTTCGACCTCAGAAGGAAAACCAAGAATCGGCGGACCTGTGCAGCTGAAAACCCGTGTGGTTAAAGAGCTTAACTAGTACCACAAGCAACAACAGAGTATATGGGGCAGGATCATCATGACAATCGTGTAGATGCTGTCGAACAAAAGAACCGACAGGGAAAATCGAATGAATGATAGATGCAGAGTTTTTGGGCTGGTGATGGCGCTTCTGTTCATGGTTCCGGGGCTTCATGCCTCTGAGTCTCTGGAAGCACAATTCAAGACCTTGCCCATGGAGGCGCGACAGTTTACCGGGCCTCTCTTTTGGATGCATGGGGACGAAAGCCCGGAACGGT
>CAZCDU010000248.1:0-4818 GCA_964497125.1 uncultured Victivallales bacterium
TTGTCTCCAACATAGAGTCCTGCATGTGACCACTGGCCGGGTGTGCAAATAGTATTAAGATAGCCGCGCCACTGCCTCAGAAGCACATCTCCAGCCTCGACAGACTCAAGAACGCGCCGCACTTCGCTTCCCTTTATTCTGTGCAGATCGGGATGGTACAGGATGAACAGCGGTTTGTGGCTGACGTAGATATTGCTGGCAAGGTTGAGCACCCACTTTGGCATTACGAGTCGCATTTATCGGCCTCTCTTTCTGGTTTTATTATCCATTCTCTTAACGCTGGACTCACAATCCGTCAAGGCCTGACCGGCCGTGACTCTTGCTTTATGAGATTAGGAAAATCGTGTATACTTCTCGGAAGGTTAGGACTATCTGCTTCTGGACATGATGGAAACCGTCGCCAACAGTCATGCGTATTGTGATCATCGATCGATGTGGGGATTCACACTGGTCGAGATCATGGTTGTCGTGGCTGTGGTCGGGCTGCTTGCCGCGTTGGCTGTCCCCATGTTCAGCAAAGCCCGAGACGAGTCGCGCCGAGTAACGTGCGTCAACAACTTGCGTCAGATGGCTGCAGCCAAAGAGATGGCGGCCATGGCAAACGGCTGGGGCAATTCAGATGGCCCCGGATCTGTCGGCAACCCAGGCTACAAGGATACCATCTCCCAGTACATCAAGGGCGGAGAACGCCCAACGTGCCCCACCGGCGCCGAGTGCTTCTATAACGCCCTGGACAGATCCCCCTCCTGCCAGAGCGGAATCGAAACCCACGTCTATTCGGCAAGCAACTGAGACCGGACATTTCACCACGAGTGGCGTGACGCCGGGAGATACCCGAGCCGCACCACTGCCCTGCTTCCCTAGAGGCAAGCAACAGGGCAGATTGTTCTTGCATGAGAGGGGGATTGAGACGTTAGTAATCGAGACCATACACGGGATGACCTTCAGGAAAAGGAAGATGGGCGATGAGAAGAGCACTTGCTTGGGTATGCTTGGCCATACTGGTCGCTGGGAGCGTTCGGGGCGAATACCCCGACATCTGGAAGGCTGCGGCCGAAGGGAACCTGGAGGCGATCAAGAAGCACGTGGCAGCGGGCGTGGATGTGAGCAGGTCCTTTGTTGCTCCAGGCGTGCCGGGCTCCGGCGCGACACCGCTGCACCTGGCCGTGGCTGCGGGCCAACTCGCCGCCGCCAGGCTGCTGTTGAACAGCGGCGCCAACATCGAGGCCAGGGCCGCGGACGAGCACCACGGAACACCGCTGCACTGGGCGGCCTTCGTGGGGAACCTGGCTGGCGTCAAGTTCCTCATCAGCCAGGGCGCTGATGTAACGGTCAGGGACATTAACGGCTACACGCCCCTGGATGCCGCCCGTGATGAAACGGTCCCGAGTGCAGACAGGCCGGCGGTCATCAAGCTCCTCGGGGGGACTCCCAGAACCGCGCCCAAGCCGGACATTCGCGTGGAACCGACATCCTTCCGGGGATCCTACTTCAAGAATGGTGAGATCCACGTCAACACGTACGGCACGCCAGAGGGCGTGCCCATCACCTCCGGCCACCAGGACTTCAAACCGTCATGGTCAAAGACCGGCGACATGCTCGTCTTCTTCCGTCGCCTCAAGTACCACCGCGAGACGGTCAAATGGATCACGCAGATCTGTGTGATCAATGCGGACGGCAGCGGGTTTCACGCACTGACCGACGGCACGCATACGGACTTCAACCAGACCTGGACGCGGGATGGCAGGAACACACCGATATGGAACCGCAAGAATCCGAAGACAGGCAGTTTCCATGTCATGGCCAGCAAGGTTGGCGCCAAGCCTGGGGAGGAGATCTCCCTCACTGACGAGCGGTATCACTCCTGGGCCTACACCTGCCTCAAGGATGGCCGGATTCTGGTGCAGTGCGCACACCCGAAGCAGGGATGGGGCTACTATCTCATGACACCCAACGCTGGTGGCGATCCGCGCTTTGAACGCGTCGATTGCGAAATGGCAGAGAAGGGACTGTTGGACCGGATCAGTGTTTCTCCGAGCGAGACACGGGTCTGCTTTGAGTTTCAGTTCGGGCATAAGTACAAGCCCACGGGGCGCGCGTTGTACGTGGCGGATTTTGACGCGCAGAAGCCCAGTATCACCAACGCCAAGGCCTTTGCCAACGAGATCATGAAGCCGCACTGGTACGCCTATCCGCGTTGGACCAAGGACGAGAGTTCGATTGTCTTCCACGCCAACAGGATCGGGAAGGGGGAACTGTTCCTGTACACTCCGGACGACGGGACCACCCGTAGGGTGTCTGTCGACGATGAAGCGGATTACCGGTATCCTCATTGCGAGGATACGCCGAAGTGAGCGGCGGGATCGACCTAATGCTGGATTTGGAAGGGGGCTCTACGAGTGACGCAACGCCGACGTGAATTCCTGAAGACCGCCGCAGTGGCGGCCGCTGCACCTGTCCTTCCGGCGTTTGCTGCACCTGCGCTTCCTGTTCGCGTGTTCGGAAAGACAGGACTGAGGCTGCCTGTCCTGGGCTTCGGTGGGGCGGCTCTTCCAACAGCGTGGCATAATCCCCTTTCCCGCGAGAAGCGCGTTGAGCTGGTGCGGTATGCCGTCGATCGGGGGATCCGCTACTTCGACACCGCGGGCAATTACCTGGAAAGCCAGTCAATCCTCGGCGAGGCATTGCAGGGCATCCGTGACAACGTGTGCTTGGTTTCCAAGGTCGAGACCACCAACCCGGCCAACGTGCGCGGCGCGGTGGAAGAATCGCTACGAGAGCTCAAGACCGATCACCTCGACGCCATCCTGATTCACGGCACCCCCGGGATCCAGCAAATGTCCGTTAAGCGAGCCATGCAGATCCATGCCGAGTTGGTGAAGCTGCGAAGCGAGCGAATGACCGACTTCATCGGCCTGTCGGCGCATGGCTACTTCGACAAGGCCCTGGCCCTGATCGAGTCCGGCGGGTTCGACTTGTGCATGCTGTCGTATGGCTACATTCCACGCGGGCATGACCAGCGCTTCTCCCAGCGACTGATCGAACTGCGCGAAGCCTGCCTCGCCAAGGCGCACGAGTTGAAGATGGGGATTGCCGCAATGAAAGTGATTGGGGGTGGGGTACTGGGCGCCTGGGCGCCTCATGCCGTGCCGGGCTACGATAAGCAGCGTCTGAGACAGATGCCCGGGGCCGCCATCCGCTGGGTCTTGAACGATGAGCGCATCGATCTCCTGGTGATCGGCATGCGGTTGCCGCATGAAATCGACGCCAACATTGGCACACTCACCCGCGACACAACGTACACCGCGAACGACCGGACGCTACTCACGAACTACTGCGCGAAGGCATACGAAAGCGACATGGTTAAGAATCTCAGGCTCGAGTAGTGGGCGTGCTGGGGAAAGCGAGGCTGGCCCCCGAACTAACAGCTAACACACGCTGTAGAGGTGCAGATATCGCCCTGCCTCCTGAACACCCATTCCGAACTCTCTGGAACCCCTCAAAGTAGCAGCATTCTGGACTGGCCCTGCCCGGGCCCTACGGGCTAGCCCGGACATTTCGCCACGAGTGGCGAACCGCCGGCTAGTTCGTGGTGCGTTTGCGTCGGCGGGCTTCGACGGAACGGCGCTGCATTTCCCGGTACTCCTCCGGGGTGCGTGTTCGCTTGCTGCTTCCGCGCCCGGCTTTCCCGCCCTTTGATGCAATTGACTTGAATACGACGCTGATGTCGCCACCGCAGTGAGGACACGAGGAGATAGACATGTCTAAATTCCCTTTTTGTACATCCAGAAGCGCGCCATCCGTGTCCAGTTCCGCCAGTTGGGCGGACAGTACCGCTGCGCAAAAGTGGTAAGATCCCCTGTATAGCGTTTGCGTATCGTGCCGGCGGCCCACTGTGCCTGGATATGCAGGCTCTTTGTGAAGCTTCCCGCGTAACGGCGGGCGCGATGGCCTGGGAAGTCCGACCCCACCCCCATCTCCACACCGGGCCGCCCGTTCTCAATCTTCCGGATTGCAAACAGCAGCCTCAGCCGGTCACCGGTCAGACCGTACTCACGGCCGACGTCGGCAAGTATCCGCACTTCCTCGGCCGGCATCGTCTTGGCAATGGCCGCCACCTCTTCCGGGGCATCCCCCGCGAACGCGATCGGGGCAACCACCGTGAGACAAACATATAACGCAACGCGTTTCATTCAGGGTCATCCTTCATCGTCACATTCCGCCTGGTTTGGCGAAAGGGGCGGAACAATAGCCCAACCGGCTTGGGCAAGTCAACGGCAAAAAGGAGGCAAAAAACAGAAGCACTCCTACCGGTGGTTCATGTCGCTCACGCTAGCCACCAAGAATCGCGAGCACGTTTTCCGGCGGCCGGCCGATGGCGGCGCTACCGTTAAAACACACGATGGGGCGTTCAATCAGAATCGGGTTGGCGACCAGAATCTCCAACCACTCCTTAGCTGATCGCTCGTCCGAAAGGGAGAGACCCAACTCAAGGCTCCCTGCCTCAAACGTGCGAAATGCTACCGGCATGGGGTCAGTTATGTCAAGATGGTTTCGAGGGAGGATCGGCCCCGACAAAACAAAACCTGCTCCGCCCAAACCACGTTCTGTGTCCTTTTCGGATAGATTGTGTGTCCCTGCGCTCCTCCCGCTCTCTTCCCTTGGAAATTGGATTTGAGTGTTGGCTGTTGGATATTCAAGAGAACTGGCCCCTGTGCACGATGCATTGGCATTAAATGTATGAACGATGTATTGGCACTCAGCAACTAGCGCCTAATCACTGCTCTCTGGTCCTCCTTGCTCTTATGGGCGATGCGG
>CAZCDU010000249.1:0-4794 GCA_964497125.1 uncultured Victivallales bacterium
CCCCCCCCCCCCCCCCCCCCCCCCCCCCCCCCCCCCCCCCCCCCCCGGGCCCGCCGCGGGCCACCGGGGGGGGGGGAAGGGACCTCGGTTGGCTGCCAAGCTGTCGCTCCCACCAGGCCGCCGAGCGAAGCGAGACAGGCCGCCGCGAGGCGGCAACGAAGCGAAGCGCAGAGGCAACCTGGTGGGGGGCGCTAGGAATTGTACTGAAAAACACCCCGGAACTTCCGGAAGGACCAGAATATGAACATATCGACACACCTTACCATTTGCATGACCTTGGTTGCCTTCCAGAGCAGTCTCATAGCGCAGACCATAAGAGAGAGAACCACAAGCCAAACGTGTCGCGTTGATGAGACGGGCAGGCTGGTCTACGAAAAGGACGTAAAAGGAAACCGCCTCCCTGACTTTTCTTATGTAGGCTATCATGCCGGTGAAAAGGTGATTCCTGATCTCCCTGTGCGGATAACGTTGGAACCCACAGAAGGTGACGACACCCAACGCATCCAGGATGCACTGGACAAGCTGGGCAAACTCCCCAAGGACAAGAACGGCCATCGCGGCGCGCTGCTGCTGAAGCGGGGTGTCTACCGGGTCGAGGGAGCGCTCAAGATGAGTCACAGCGGCATTGTTCTGCGTGGCGAAGGCAGCGGCCCGGATGGCACACTCGTCATTGCTACCGGGTACGGCGATTACAAATACAAGCGTACGCTTCTTTCGGTGGGCGATGGTGAGAAAATTCAGGTGGATGAATCGTCCAAACAAGCCATTGTCGACGACTATGTTCCTGTCGGGGCCCACTCCTTTACGGTGAAGTCAGTGGCCGATTATCGTCCTGGAGACCGGATTGTTGTGTTCCGGCCTTCTACCGCGGAGTGGATTAGTTCCATTGGCTGCGACAAACTGGCGGCCCGGTGGGCCGGCATTCGTGATGTGCGTTGGGTGAAAGACGGCCAGGCGCCCGGTTTCTACTACCAACGCCTCGGCTATGACAGCCAGTATAAAATGTTGCAGAGGACGGGGGAAAGCTGGGAAGAATTCGAGAAGCGCGTCCCCCTCGCCAAGGATGGGAAGAAGTTTGATTTTACACGCCAGTGGGAACCCGGCCACTACGACTTCTACTTTGAACGCAAGATTACTGCTATTTCGGGGAATAGAGTGACCATCGATGCACCCATCGTTCATGCGATGGAAGAGAAGTTTGGCGGGGGCGCCATATACAAGTATGGAACACCGGGGCGCGTGACGGAGGTCGGCATCGAAAACCTACGTCTCGTTTCCGAATTTGCTGCCCCTAGCCCGGAACATCCCTATGGGAACCCGAAGCATGCAGGAGGGGCCGAAAAACATGCCTGGCATGGCATCAAGCTGGAGCGCAACTCAGAAAACACGTGGGTGCGGAATGTCACGGGGAACTATTTCGGCTGGTCGCTGGTCTACGCCCGCGGCAAACGCGCCACGGTTCAGGACTGCGTCAACCTGGGGCATGCCTCACAGATTTCCGGCGGGCGCCGCTATCCTTTTGTGATCGATGGCCAACTCAGCCTTGTGCAGCGCTGCGTGGCATTTGCGGGCCGCCATGAGTTTGCGAATCAGAGCAGAACCGCGGGCCCCAACGTGTTCGTCGACTGCATCGGTTTCAACTCCAAGAATTCCGCTGGCCCACATCATCGCTATGCTATCGGTAATCTCTATGACAACGTGAAATCGAAGCACGGGATGGAATCCCGATTTCGGGGAAACTCCGGAACCGGCCACGGCTGGGCGGGAACTCAGACCTGTTTCTATAATTGCGTCGCTCCGGGATTCAGTGTGCAAGCACCCCCCGGCGGAATCAGTTGGGTACTCGGTTCCGGCAAGAGCGATGAGAAGGGAATCCGCCTCACGCCGCCCAGCCTCTACTATCAACAACTGCAGGACCGCTTGGGCAAAGCTGCCCTGAGCCGACTGGCTACCGAGGAACAGCGAAAACAGATGGGGAAGTATGTCTGGGCAGAAGACCGACTTAAGAGCGAAAAAACATCACAATAGTCCGACAATATCTTGGAGGATACAGGCACTAGCCGCCTGATCCTCAAGATTGACGTTTGCACAGGGAATAGGACTTGATAGATGACTCGACCAAACATAGTTTACGTGATGGCTGACCAGTTGCGTCGGCAATCTTGCGGATATGCCGGCGATGCGCTGGCACAGACACCGAATATTGATCGGTTAGCAGATGAGGGCGTTAGCTTTGAGAATGCGGTGGTGTCGATGCCGGTTTGCAGCGCCTATCGCGCTTCGCTGCTTACCGGGAAGTATACGACGTCGACCGGCATGGTCATCAACGAGATCCGCCTGAATCCTGATCACCACCCACGTTGCCTGGCCCACTGCCTGACCGATGCAGACTACGAGCTTGGGTATATCGGCAAATGGCATCTTTGGGCGAATCAGCTTGGGAATCACGAGGATCCTGCAAACTCGTTCGTGCCACGTGGTCCAAACCGGCTGGGCTTTGACGGTTACTGGGCTGCCTATAACTTCCACCACGACTACTATGGTGAGCACGCGTACTACCATGAAGAGAGTCCGGAAACGATCCATTTTCAGGAAGGGACATATGAGCCGGATGGCCAGACAGATATGGCCATCGATTACATCAGGGCACATGCCGATGACGACAAGCCGTTTGCCATCACTTTGTCTGTCGGCACACCACATGACCCCTGGGTAAAGGACAATGTCCCGGAGGCATACTACGCCATGTTCGAGAATGTGAAGTTTGAAGTTCCTCCGAACTGGCGGCAGGAGATCGACGCACCTTACGGCGATGGCTGGTCAGACATGGAGAAGACACCCGAGATGTTGGACGAGTGGATGCGCGTTTACTATGCGATGACCGCGAATCTGGACTGGAACATCGGGCGATTGCAGAGCGCAATACGCGAAGCGGGGATTGAGGACAATACGATCTTTATATTTACATCGGACCATGGCGAATGCTTCGGTGCGCACGGTAGAATGAAGAAGAATATCTTCTATGAAGAAGCTGCGCGTGTGCCAATGCTGGTTAAATGGCCGGCAGTAATTCCTGCAAGGCACAAGAGCGATGCCTGTCTTAGCAATGTCGATATCATGCCGACGCTATTGGGGTTAGTCGGGGCGGATATCCCCGACGAAGTCGAAGGTATGGACCTGAGCCATTGCGCTCGAGGTGAGTCTGGCCCGGAACCGGAATTCGCGTTTCTCCAGAATACCGGTGCGTGTGCGGCCTGGGAAGACGGTCATGAATGGCGAGCGATCCGGACGAAACAATACACCTACGCCGTCTACAAGCTCGACGGTAGAGAGCTGCTCTTCGACAATACCGCCGACCCCTATCAGATGGTTAACCTGTTGGACCAGGGCGTTACCGACCTCGGATCTGAACTGAGCCGGAAGCTGAAGACCAAGATGGCAGAACTGAAAGACGGTTTCGAGGTATCTTCATTCTATCGAGACAACTGGGTGTCCAAAGATCGCCTGATCCTGCGAACGGCGAAGAGTAATTAGATGAGCATGTAGAGAAAGAAATACGAACCAGAGAATTGACCGGTATTTCAGAAGGTCGCAGACGGCCTTCAACAAACGGTCATTCCGATCGTGCGACGGGCAGATGAAGGAAGACAGAATATGCATAGCAGCACACTTAGAGGCACTGATTTCAAGATCGACTGGCGCGGTAACGCTCTCGCTCATGCAGAGTTCTTTTCATCGTTTCGGGAGACGGATCGTGTGGGTGTCGTCATCCCGAATCGGTTTGAGGGCATTGGCGCTATCACCCTACTCATGGCATACGTAACAGCGTTCTATGATCGCTACCGCGAACGTAGTTCGGAGTTCTTTGCCTACCCGGATTTCTTTACCTTTCAGCGGCAAACGCCTTGTGCGGACTACAGCATGTTCGATATCTGGCCAGAACGAAAAAACGTGCACATTCCACAAGATGCTCAGCAGACGATCGAGTCAATCACAGATCGAGGCGTGACCGTGCTGCTTGTTCCAGATAACGACCCCTCTGAGGTCGTACTCGCTCCTGAAGACTTAGAAAGCGCCAAACGCAACATCAGGCGCTGTTTCGTCTATTCTGAGACTGGCACAACGGCATCGTCCAATCTTACCGTCGAGTGCCAGAGTCATCTGCTTCGCGACTTTGCGCTGGCTGTCCTCGACTCGGTACCTGTTGAGGAATCTGTGCAGAGACATCGGGGACGATGGCTGGAGCGAATGGCCACCGATACGTTGAGTCAATCCTTCCGCGAGTTGGAACTGAATGAGGCCTTGGGCAGGATTTGATTCATGCTAGTGTCGTGTCCCGCACATAGCTTGCATAAGAACGAGGGTATTCTGGATGCACAGGGGCCGCAAAATGCGAAAGGCGATGCCTTGCACGCAACCCAATATCATTGTGATCCTGGCCGATGACCTGTCCTACTGGGACATCAGTCATTGTGGTCAGCGTGAGTTCTCGACGCCGAATATCGACCGCATGGCGCATGCAGCCGGACCACCCCACAGAGCTTTTCGATATCTTCGACGATCCGAGCTGCAAGAAGAACCTGGCAGCCGAGCGACAACCATTGATTGAACGGGCTGAAACTCTGTTCACAGAACAGCATGGGGAGAACCCCTGGTACCCCAACCTGACTTTGGCTTTAAAGAAATAATGGAGAGCGTTGACGTTGGCTGAAAGAGTATGAGGATACAATACCGATGAACGATATGACTCTCAACTACCATCTCATGCATCCGGGCGGTGACAGCATGCCGGGC
>CAZCDU010000250.1:0-4734 GCA_964497125.1 uncultured Victivallales bacterium
AAAAGGGGTCAGGCCGCCTAAATCGTCATTTTATTTTTCAGCTCCCATAACGGCCCCTCGGTTGACTCATCCACCGCTCGAATATAGCGAGAAAAATTCGATGTGACACCCATCTTTAGGCGCTGTGTTATCCACTCGACCCGTACACTTGTCTTTTTGCGAATATACCATGCGATTACCTTCTTACGATCATCTCCCTTCTTAAGCATCAGCAAATCCTCCTCCGCAATGCCGAACAGATCCAATCCCTGTTGAATCAATTTTTCAGCCTCCCGCTCATCATGCCTTCGGATTTCTTCGCCCATAAAGGAATCTCGCCGCTTACCGGAAACCGCTTTATCCAAAAGATCCTGTACCCGGAGACGAAACTCATCGGTTCCATACGCCCACCCCCGTCGGATTTTCTGCCACTGCTCATCCGCTGCCATCGGATCGTTGTTGTGCAGAATATTGAGAATGCGCCGTTTCATATAATTCCGATAGCGGCTTCGCCCGGATGCATCATCTGTCCACCCGTGGCTTGCCAGCACACGTTTCACCGTCAGAAAACTCGGTCGCTTTGCCGGACGCATCATTCCGCAATAACTGCTCCATCTAAAATCACTCAAACTTCCATTTGACAAGTCAAAGGCATGAGCCCGTGCTGGGTTTAGGTGAATGTAGTCGGCAACTGTTTTGAAATATTCGCCCTGATCGACCGGTAACGCCTTATACCGCCCCTGGAACAAATGCCCCCAAACCTTGTGCCTCGCATTAAACCGCTGCGTATAGGTGCTTTGAAGCCACTGCATTCCATCCACCAAATTCGGTTCAGGAGTCTCAAGAAGCAGATGATAGTGGTTCCCCATCAGAACAAATGCATGGATTAACCATCCGTTTCGTTCAGACACCTCCCCGAGGGTATCCAGAAACCGCTCATTATCTTTTGCGTCCTTAAAGACAGCTTCCTGATGATTCCCTCGACACATCACATGATAGGTCGCGCCCGCAAATTCAGCTCGTGGTTTTCTTGCCATGCGTTGCACTCAAGCAAAGAAAAGGGTGCACGTCAACTGTTATGACGATTTAGGCGGCCTGACCCCTTTCTCGAGTTCCTGCTCCTTAAACGCAATATTGTCGTAATACCCGGCAGATACCGACGTCTGGTGCGGATGGACAACCGTCTGGTTTGCCGGGAAATCGGGATTGGTCGGATATGGCGGGTGCGGGAAGCTCGAAGTGATGAACAAACAGAAGGGTTCGGTCGTGTTTGCCAGGTAATTGCTGATTGCGGGCATATCCAGAATCGCCGGCGAGCCGTTCGTGGGGTTCGGAAGGGTTGCAATCGTGGTGTCCCACTGGAACACGGAGTCCGGTCGGACATGGACTTTCCCCGCCAGTGCAACATCATAACCCAGCGGCTTGAGCGCATCGTAAACGGTTGCCGTTCCCGTGCGGGCCTGGCTGTGGTTGAGGAAAAGTCCGTGTCGGATCGGGTACATGCCGGTAAAAAGCGACGCGCGGCTGGGGGCGCAGATGGCTTCCGTAGTGTGCATCTGGTCAAACACCAGACCCTCGCTGGCCAACTGGTCCGTCACCGGTGTCAAATCGACCTGGTTGGTCGGGAACCCGTAGCAGCCATAATCCGCCCTGAGCTGGTCGTCGCTCAGGAAGAATATGAAATTAGTCTGCCCGGAAGTTGCTCCGACCAGCGTGGTCGCGATCAGGATGCCTGCAATTGCAATACGTTTCATAAAACCCATTCGCTGACTACGGGGTCGCAAGCTCCAACTTGATGAACTGTTGAGGTTCGGAGGTGCCGACGTTATTGGTGTAGGCGTGCATCGCCCCGTCGTTTGCGGTCACATTGATGGTTTGGTTGGTTTCCCACGCCCCGGCCACAAGGTTCGTGCAGGAGACCACATGGGCCACCACATTGCTGTCGCCGACCAGCGAAAAGATGTAGTTCCCGCCCGCAATGTCTAACGACGGGTTTTGCGCATCGTTCCAGCCGTTGGTCGGATTGCCGCCGAACACATACTCGCCGTAGTCCTGCAGGCCGTCGCTGTCGTCATCGTCGGTCGGAATGCCCGAAAGGCCGAAATCGGACACGAAGGTATCGAAAGGGGCTGCGGAAAGAATGCCGTAGTTCAAGTCATTCGTCGAAGTGGTGACCAGTACGTTGTCGATCTGGTACGTGCCGCCGACGTTCGCCAGCGCTGTGTTGAAGTGGAAGCGCAACGTATCGAAGGCCGACAAATCGTTCTGGAAACCCAGGTTGGTGTAGGTAACATCCACCGCCGAGTTCTCCAGGCTTTGGATGCGCAGGTCGAACCGGTCGTCCGCCGTGTAGGCGCGCTGAACGCTCAGCGTGAAGCGGTACCACGTGTCCGCTGCGGGTTCCACCCCGGCCAGGGCCGTCCATGATCCGTCATCATTATAATTGACCTTACCGGAGCCCGAGGTCAGGTGCAGGTTGATTCCGGCTGAGCCGCCCTGCATGAGTTTGAAGCAGGGTTTGTTCGCGGAACCTGTGTAGCGGTAGTCGAACTGGATATACAGCGGGTCGCCAACCCCAACACTAACGCTCCGCAGGATTTGGCTTCTCGTGACGGTGTCGTCCTGGAACAGCGCACCGAGCGTATCGGCTCCGCCGTTGTCAACCGGCGATTGCGCCAGCGTGCTGACAGTGACGTTATCGGTCACCGCCCAGTCGCCAAGCCCGCTCTCAAAGTCTTCGTTGAACAGCACATTGGTAGTGGTTCCCGCGCTGTAGTTGATCATGTGCATGGAATAGGGGTCGAGGGAAAGGGTTGCCGGGAATGACGATAAAATGGTGTCCTGCGTAAAGGTCGTTTCCGACTCCACGGCAGTCGCCAAAGGCAGCGAGTCATCCGGTTTGACCGAGTGGATTTTTTGGATCACAACACCGTTCGCGGACTGAAACTGCGAGAGGTTGATATCGTACGGGGTCGTCTGCTTGTTGAACAGAACGAGAAAACCCTCACCGGTTGCCGTGTTGACGAAATTCCCTCCCTCCACTTCAGGATGACTGCCCTTGCCCAGATTCCCCACGCCGCTGTAGGTATTGGCGTTGGAGATAACCACTTGCGTGAAGAGGTCCGAACGTTGGACGGGCTCCATGAACAGGTTGAAGAAATCATAATTCAGCGTCGTTCCGAACGCATACGGATCCGACAGCAGGTTGCTTCCTGTTTTTGAGAAAGTGAGCCACTGGACCATGGAGTGCCATGAGCCCAGTGCAATGTGGTCATGGCTGAACAGTTTCATCATCATTTGACCGGCAACAAAAGCGCCCAGATAGGAGTCCCGAAGCCGGTATTTACGAACATCTCCTGTAAATCCGCCCACATGATACTCGGTGACTAACACCTCCTTGCCGGGGAAATCCGCCTTGATGCGGTCGAAGGCCTCATCCAGTTTAGCATCGATATGCGAGACGCAGTAATCATACGACTCCTCGTAGCTGATAAAATTATCGGACGTCACCGAGCCGCCCATCCCGACGTCGGCGTAGGTATGGATCACAACGGCATCAAAAAAATTCTCGCCCTGCAGGCCCGAATACCACTCCTCCTCTCGCTCACCGGGCTCCGGCTCATCGGGCAGAAAGCTTTTGGTGGTGAAAATGTGACTTGGGATGATCACGCCGACCGTTGCATCGGGAAATACATCCCGAATGACGGTCGATGCAGATTGCGCTTTTGCAATGTAGTCGTTCACGTCCGTGATGGCGGTCGAGTAGCTGCTGTAGTAAAGCTCGTTGCCTATCTCAAAATATTCAATGTTCGCCCCGGTGGCCGCAATGTTTTCCAGAACCGTCCGGTTCTCCGCGTCGGTCATCGAGCTTATGTTGTAAACGTAGGTCGCGGTGGCATCGGTTTCCACGAGAAAGTTTGCAAAGGGCATATACTCGTGACCGGAGGACTTCCCGTTATTGATCAATCCATTGTTGAAGGAATCCACGCGGTCCGTGTGTTTCGAGGTGGCGCCCGGCCAGGCCTCGTGCCATCCCGAGTCAAGGTTCAGGTAGTTTGCGGCGGTACCGCCGGGGTAGCGGATCGCTGGCTTTCCAAGGTCGTTGTATTTGTCGATAAACCCGCCGTTATCCTTATAGTACGGGCGCGAAACGTTATACGCGTTGGCGCCATAGACATCCTGATTGAGCGGGTGGTTTGCTCCGAATTGCAGTTCCACATCAATCAGCTGCCCTCCAAGGCAAACATGCGTGAATAAAAGCACAAGGATGGTCGAGCCAACCAGATGACTCATCATGAAATTTCGTTTTTTCAGTCTAATAGTCCTTACCTTCATGCGCCCGAAGGCGGACAAGCAAATTGTGGTCAGAATTAATGCAACACTGATTGCTGAGAGACTCTTATCCATCCTACTCCTCCTATATCATTGCTTTAATAAACGTTTTGCTCTGCGGAAAAAGCGCAGTTCAACCTCCGCACCACCAGCAAAAAAACGAAGCCTTCACCGATTTTGTAACATATTTTACTATATATTAGATTTTGTTAGGGAATCGGGGTCAGGTCTCAAGATTCAAGATTTCAACCATCAATTCTTCCATCGGCTCTTTCTACCTTTGTTTTTCATAGCGCCGAATCAAATCGCTTACGGCTGCGTAATCCAAACCATTAACCCGCGCACCTATCTCCCTCAAAGTTATTCCCCATCCACCCGCCGAATCTCCTCGGCGTCGGCCTTATCTTTGAGGCGGTCGGTAGA
>CAZCDU010000251.1:0-4720 GCA_964497125.1 uncultured Victivallales bacterium
ATGCATGGCAAAAACAGATCGATGCCAAATTTCCAACACCGAATCCAAACTATAAGAATCCGAGCAAAGCCATCGACGTGGATTGAGCAATCCGCGCTTTCAGCGCGTCTCAACGCGTCATGGCTGACGTTCAGCAAAAAGAAACAACAATGAAAATCTTAACAATCATCTATCCTCTTGTCTGTGCGTGGCTGATCACGAATTACGCCAGTGCACAAAATCAGGACTCCGCACTAATTAACCCTTCAGCGAAGCCTACACCTCTCCACAAGGCAATGATTGCGAGGAAATACGGGATGTTCATTCATTTCGGAATCAACACATTTCATGATCAAGAGTGGACTGACGGAACAAAGTCAGCTCTAAGCTACAAGCCGACTGCCATTGATACAGACAACTGGGCAAAGACCGCCCAAGAAGCTGGCATGAAATATGTGATTCTTGTCTGCAAGCACCACGAGGGTTTCGCTCTGTGGGACAGTAAGCATACAGAATACGATGTCGGCACCAGCCCGAGCAAGACAGATGTTGTCGCTGCCATGGCCAAGTCTTGCGAAAAACATGGCATTGAGTTGGGGCTCTATTACTCACTTTGGGATCGTAACTGGGGAGAAGGAGTGATGCGTCTGCGTCGACCCAAACGAATGAGTCCTGAAGATAGTATGGCTTACCGAGAGTATATGAGGGGTCAGCTTACGGAGTTGCTCGAGAACTATGGACCCATTTGCGAGCTTTGGCTGGATGGTGGCTGGGTGCAACCTCGTGATGTCTGGGGTATCGATGAGCTTTATACGCTGACAAAAAAGCTGCAGCCTGACTGTGCTTTCGGTGTCAATTGGAGCATTGGGCGACCAGATAACCCAGATGCCCACCCCGTGTTACCAAAAGACCAGAGGGAAGGCTTCCCGATCCGCTATTTTCCTTCCGACTTTCGGCTTGGAGACCCATATCTACCTGTTACGCCAGACCCCAAGCTATTTTCACACAAAGGCAAACTCTACTACATGCCGTTCGAGTCGACGGTTTGTTTAAATGGTAAGTGGTTCTACAATACCAAAGACAAGAAATTGAAATCAATTGAGAGATTAGCGGCCCTCTATAAGCAAGCGACAGCTCAGGATAATATTCTCATTCTCAACTCACCCCCAAACCGAGACGGAGTAATGCCTGAACACAACGTGGAACGGTTAAAGGATTTGGCGGTGCATCTTGGCCTTCTTAAATCGAAAGAAAATCCGAACAAATCGGAGCAGAGCAACCGCTAACGCGGTGTCTGTCCTTTGACGTTTATACGGAGATTGAATATGAAGAAAATATTTGCAGCGGTATTGATGATGTGTCTGGTGAGCAGTGTGCAGGCAGATGACGCGGCCGTGCAGCTGGCGCCACCCTATAATCCACCCGTCGCCACGGGAAAGGCCGAAGTTGCCCTGGGTAAAGACGGTGCGGACCTTTCCGGCACATGGACTTTGCGTCTGGATGATCAGCAGGAACCCAAAGGCTTAGAAAGAGAGTGGTATCAGGAATCAGGATTTGAGGAGAAAATTGACCTGCCGGATGCTTTACAAAACGCCGGGTTCGGAGATCCTGTGACTCCGGAGACGGAATGGATCGGAGGCTCGGGTACAGAGCAATGGTTTACCTCGAAATATGATCGCTACCGTAAGCCCGGGAATGTGAAAGTCCCTTTTTGTCTGCAGCCGGAGCGACGCTTTCTAGGACAGGCGTGGTATCAGAAAACGGTGACTCTTTCTGAAGATGCCCCATTAGATCACGACCTAATTCTGACCCTGGAACGTCCACATTGGTTTTCCACGGTTTGGGTGAACGGAGAAAAGGTGGGTACTGATGATTCCCTGTCCGTTTCACATGTCTACAATTTGCAGGGCAAAATGAAGGTTGGCAAAAACAGCCTGGTGGTCATGGTTGACAATCGTTACCTCATCCCGGTCGGTAACCGTGCTCATAGTGTTTCGGATGAAACCCAGGGCGCTTGGAATGGAATCATCGGTGACATGAAGTTAGAGTGGCGATCTCCCGTATATATCGAGTCCATTAAGACATTCCCCGATTACCAGACAAAGAGTGCACGCATTGCAGCTGTGGTTCAGAATACAACGAAGAAGGCACAGAAGATTAAGCTGACTATTCAAGGTGCCGTTACCGAAGTGAGTGCAAAACCTGGTATTACAAAACACGATGAAACGGTGAAATTTGGAGACGACGCGGGTCTTTGGAATGAGTTCACTCCAGTGTTGCACCCGGTCGAAGTCTCTTTGAAAAGTGACCTTGGAAACGAGTCCCAAACCGTTCAGGTTGGGATAAGGAATATTGAGACAGAGGGAAAAAAGCTTCTTGTGAATGGGCGTGAAACCTTTGTTCGAGGTTCGCTTGATTGCGCTATCTTTCCGAAGACAGGATATCCGCCAGCAAGTGTTGAAGATTGGCTGATTCACCTGGGTAAAATGAAAGATTCGGGAATCAATCACGTGCGCTTTCACTCCTGGTGTCCGCCTCGGGCGGCCTTCGTAGCAGCCGATCAGTTGGGGATGTACCTTCTTCCTGAAGCAGGGCTATGGTTACGTGAAGTGCCGACGGGAAAACTTGCCGAATGGGTTTATAAAGAGTGTAAGCGTATCTTGGACGCATACGGTAACCATCCCTCGTTTATGTTTTTTACCCATGGAAATGAGCCAATACGGCATGGAAACATGAAGGAGTTCGTGCAGAAATTAACGCGTGACCTCAGAGAATATGATCACAGAATGCTCCACACAGCAAGTGCGAGCTTCTTTCTTACAGATGAGGATGAATTTACGGTCAACTCCCAACCGCGTGGACGCAGAGGCTGGAAGGGTATTGGGTTTAAGGTTGATGCGGATTGTCCGCGCATTCAGCATGAGCCGGGACAACATTGTGTATATCCGAATTTTGATGAAATGGTAAAGTATACAGGGCCACTTAAACCGAAGAACTTTGAGATATTCATGGAGCAGGCGCAGGAGAACGGCCTCTTCGACCAATGGCGTGAATTCCACGATGCTTCGGGGAAACTGCAGGTGATTTGCTACAAGGCGGATTGCGAAGCGGCATTGATCAGTGAAGATATTGCGGGGACGCAGCTGCTTGGCATTTCTGACTTTTCAGGACAGGGAACTGCATTGGTTGGCTATTTGGACGCTTTCTATGACGAGAAGACCTATTTCACGAAAAAGGAATTCTCACGTTTCTGGAGTCACAGTGTGCCGTTGGCGCGGATGACGCGATTCACGTTTAAGAACTCCGAGAAACTGGATGTCGAAATATTGTATGCCTACTTTGGAGCCGAAGACCTTTCCGGTCAAACGCTGCTCTGGGAGATTGCAGACTCGACCGGTAATGTGCGCCTGTCAGGGGCATTCAAGGATATCAATCTCAAGAATGGCCGTACTGCGGTTGGCAAACTGCAGGAAGATCTATCAGCTTTGAAATCACCTGAGAACTATACGCTCACACTGAAGCTTCAGGGCACAGATATTTCGAATCGTTGGGATTTCTGGGTGTATGAAGATAATCCGGAAATATCGCCTGGAGATGTCATGGTCTCTCGAGACCTGGATGCGGCTACCAAGGCTGCACTTGAGGCTGGCAAATCTGTACTTCTCTTTCCTGAGGACTACAGCCGTGCACATGTTAATATGGGTTTAGAGCCGGTTTTCTGGAGTCGCTTTATGTTCAGTCACCACCGCAGCCGAGCTCTGGGACTTCTCATCAAAAACGATCATCCGGCTCTTGCCTCTTTCCCGTCGAAAGTTCACTCCGACTGGAATTGGGAGGAAATCCTGCCGAAGAGTCACGGCCTCGTCATGGAGAATTTGCCTCGCGAAGGAATTATTGTGCAGCCGATCGATGATTGGAATTCGAACCGTCTGGTGGGGTATATTTTTGAATACAAAGTGGGACAAGGTCGATTGCTGGTGTGTATGCCGGACCTTCCACTCTTGAGTAAAAAAGTTCCCGCTGCGGGACAACTGTATAGCTCGCTCCTGAAATATATGAATACCAAGGACTTTAATCCTACCACTGCGGTTAAAGTACAGGATCTGGAAGACGCCTTTGAATTTATCAGTCAGACGTCAAAGCTGATCGATATGGGGGCTAAACCCCGCAAGACGCACCATGGGTCATTACGATTGCCGAAAAGGGCGATCGACGGGAATCCCGGGACCTGCTGGATTGCGCCGATGAAAAATGGAGGGGCATTTGTGATTTTGGATCTGGGCTCTACACAAAGCCTGCAGGGCATACGTGTCGACAATACCAATATGAAGCAGATGAGCGTTTCGATGGGAGACTCGATGACCGAATTGAAACCGGTGAAATTCAGAAACCCAACGGGGGCATCGGCAGACGTGTTCTCTTTCTCGAAATCTTACGTAGATGACTCGATGAATATCCCGTTTTCAGAGGAGCGTTCGGGTCGCTATTTGAAGATCCAGGTTTCCGAGGCTTATGGTGGAGGTATGCAGCTCGGTGAGCTGGATATCATTAAGATCTTCGAATAAGAGGTTTCGTATGAGAACGGTTGCTGCTTGGGTGTGTGCGCTGTTGGGTATGATGGCGGCGAGCAGTCTGCGGGCTGGACTTCCCGTTGGGCAGATATGCCGAGAGACCGCAACGACTGGGGGGACAGTGGCCATCGTAGGCTGCACCGATGGTAACGCCGCCTGCGCGTTCTCGC
>CAZCDU010000252.1:0-4687 GCA_964497125.1 uncultured Victivallales bacterium
TTCGAGAAATCTACCCGATGCAGGCGGGAACATCAACCCACAATGTGCCTAACCCAAGTTTCTTTTTGGGATCGGGAAATTGCCAGAAATCGGCCTGATTTGGCCCCTTATCTGTCGTAAGTCGTTGATAAACGCCCCTCGCGGCAAAGTGTAGTGCCTAATTCGCGTCTATAGTCTTGACGGCATCGCTGCGCTGGCAGATAGTGTACGCATGTTCTTCAGGGAGAAAAAGGTCAAGCATACGAAGCTGCTTCAACTGGTCGAGTCGTACCGAAACGAGGAGGGTCGTCCCCGTCAGCGGATTGTCGCCTCGCTGGGCGATGCGAAGCTACCAGCAGGTTCGGATCGTCGAATTGCGCGATGCGTGCAGGGGCGTGTGCGCGGTCAGCGTGATCTGTTTGAGGCCGATCTGAGCCCGGCCGAGGCCGAATGGGTTGATCGCATCGTGAAGATCGCTGAACGGACGCGCTCGGCGCAACGGGAACGCGGGACGGTGACGCTGGACGGCGTGGTGGCCGAGAAAGTCGATACGGTCAATGTCGTTGAGTTCGGCCCGGAACTAGTAGGCATGAGGGCATGGCGCGCTCTGGGGCTGAGTGAGAAACTGGCCGAATTGGGCCTGAGCAAACGTGCGGCCTCTGTGGCTCAGAGCATGGTGATCAACCGTCTTGTGGAACCGCTGAGCGAGTGGGCGTTGATCGAGTGGCTTGAGCGTACGGCATTGCCTGAATGCCTCAATGTTCGGATAACCAAGACGACCAAGGACCGTCTGTACAAGACAAGCGACGAATTGCTTGTGCACCGCGAGAAGCTTGAAACACACCTGCGCCAGGAGGAAGCCGGTTGGTTCGGGGAGCATGGCAGTATCGTGCTCTATGATGTGACCAACACGCATTTCGAAGGGCTTTGCGCCGCTAACCCAAAGGCTGTCCGCGGGAAGAACAAGCAGAAACGAAATGATTGCCCTCAGGTGGCGGTAGGGATGGCCTTCGACAAGCATGGGCTGGCTCTGGCCCATGAGGTATTCGAAGGCAACATCGCCGACGGCAACACGCTTGTGCAGATGCTTGAGCGCTTGGGGCACGCTGCTGAAGAAGGCGCAAAGCCGGTGGCTATTCTGGATGCGGGCATAGCCTCGCAAGCCAATCTTCAACTATTGAAGCAAAAAGGTTACGCCTACCTGGTCAATGTGACGCGCGGCAGCCGCACGAAGTATGCGCAAGCGTTTCGAGCCACTGACTTTGTGACACTGCCCGGACGCAGGGCAGATGAGCAAGTGGAAGTGAAGAACATCCCCCATCCCGACTCTGCCGATGACCGCCTGGTGTTGTGCCGCAGCATGAAACGTCGCGAGAAGGAACGCTCGATGCTCTCGAGTGCGGAAGCGCGTTTTCTCGCCGCCGCCGAGGCCTTGCGCAAGCGCGTCGACCACGGACGACTGAAGGATCGAGAGAAGATCCTCAAGGCAATCGGAAGGCTGATGGCCAAACATCCTCGAGCCGCCCGTTTCCATGAACTCGAACTCATCAACGGGGCAATATCCGTTCAGCGGAAAGACGCGAAAATCGACGAAGCCTACGACTTATGCGGCGATTACGTCTTACGAACCGACCAGCAGTTCGAGGCCGAGGAGCTCTGGAAGCTCTACATGACGCTGCTGAAGGCTGAAGCCGGCTTCAAGATGCTGAAAGGAACGCTTGGACTGCGCCCAAACTTCCATCAGAAGGAGCACCGCGTTGACGGGCACATCTTCATCTCGGTGCTCGCCTATCACCTGCTCTGCTGGATCCACACTAGGCTCGAAGCCGCAGGCGATACCAGAACATGGCGCACCACCCGAAGACTCCTACGGACCCACTGCCTGTTGACAACGCGCCTGCCGCTCGAAGACGGCCGCATTGTTTCCATACGCAAGGCCAGCGTCCCCGATGAAGAGCAGATACGAATCTATGATATGCTCGGAATCAACTGGAGATCCGCGCATCCGACCAGAAGAACAGAGACCAGAGGTTGACGACTTTGTAGTGCCTCCGGGCATCCTTCCGTTGATTATCAACGACTTACGACGAAAAATAAGAAACTTGGGCTAACGCAAGAAGGGCAATGACTAGCGCTGTAATGAGTTTGCTTTGTTCCATATTGGACCTCCTGCCATGTGTCCATATTCCCGTGTCCTTGATAGCACAACGCTCGGTATATCGCGAGACCCAACGGAGACTATTCTGCCCCGGTAGCCAGCCGCCCGGTTTCATCTGCGGTTCTTCGCGGCGATTGCCAGGATTCCGATATCGGCGGGGCTGATTCCGGGAATGCGGGAGACCTGCGCAATGCTCTCGGGCCGGATGCGACTGAGCTTCTCCCGGGATTCGTAACTGATGGTCTCGAGTGCCCAATAATCAAAGTCGCCGGGGATTCGTTGCTGCTCCAGCTCCCTGACCTTTTCAATTCGCCGGTTCTCTCGCACAATGTAGCCTGCATACTTGGTCTCGACCTCAACTTGCTCGATGACCGCGTCTGGGAGCGAATCCTCCGTAGCCGGCAGATCGCCGTAGCGGATCTCTGGCCGCCGCAGTAGTTGGGCCAGTGAATGCTGTCCGTCAAACGTTCTTTCCAGCCGGGCGCGTTCGGTGGCGATCTGCGCTGCAAACTGTGTTGTCTCATCCGTGTGGCAATCTGGCGCCACGCCCAGCTCCTTCGCTGCCTCAAGCAACCTGAAGCGGGCGTTGTCCTGTCGCAGGATCAGCCGATGCTCGGCCCGGGACGTGAACATCCGGTATGGCTCATCGGTACCCTTCGTCACCAGGTCATCGATCAATACGCCGATATACGCATCGCTGCGGTCGAGCGTCCAGGCACACTCTCCCCGGGACTTCCTGGCGGCGTTGATCCCCGCCACAAACCCTTGTGCCGCAGCTTCTTCATATCCCGTGGTACCGTTGATCTGTCCTGCCAGAAATAGTCCCTCAACCTTCTGTGTCTCAAGGGAGTGCGTAAGCTGTGTCGGGTCCACAAAGTCGTACTCGATCGCGTAGGCCCACTCCAGAAATACGGCCTTCTCAAGCCCCGGGATGGAATGGATCATCTCCTCCTGTACCGACTCGGGCAGGCTGTTTGAGGTTCCGTTCGGGTAGATCAGATCTGTCGATCGTCCTTCCGGCTCAATGAAGACATGATGCGAAGACTTCCCGGAGAACTTCACGATCTTGTCCTCTATAGAGGGACAATAGCGAACACCCGTGCCTGAAATGGCCCCGCCGTAGAGAGAACTGCGTTCGAGATTCTCCGAAATGATCTCATGGGTCCGCTCTGTGGTATGTGTCATATAGCACGGTATCTGATCACTTCCAGGCGCCCAGGGTCGGAGGTCGGAGGTCCGAGAGCCGCGATCGGCAGGGATGTTCCACGTGGAACATTCGCCTGTCCTGAGCTTCTGACCGCTGAACGCCGATCTCTGACCTCCGACTCCCGACCTCTGCTCTCCGGCACCATGTTCCACGTGGAACATTCCCGTATCTCGTGCCGCTTCCCATGAGAAGAACGGCGGTGGATCGATACCGGGCTGGGTCTGCATCTTGCTGTAGTCTATGCTGTCCTTGTGCAGTCTCGGCGGTGTTCCCGTCTTGAGTCGTGCCATGCGGAAGCCCAAATCAGACAGCGAGAGGCTGAGATCCTCAGAAGAATGAATGTCACCACGACCACCTTCGCGAACGTGGTCACCAATATGAATGCGTCCCCGTAGGTACGTTCCCGGCGTAATCACAACGGATTTGGCGCCCACGGGGCTCCCGTCTTCGAGAATCACGCCCTGGAGTCGACCGTTTCGGATATCCAGACCCCGTGTTGTGGATTCAACAATATCCAGATTCCCTGTGGCGGCTATTACGGCGGCCATACGCTTGCCGTACGCAATCTTGTCGCACTGCACTCGATTCGCCTGCACCGCGGGGCCCTTCTTGGTATTCAGCACTCGGAACTGAATGCCGGAGTAGTCCGTGTTACGAGCAATCTCACCACCGAGTGCATCCAACTCAAAAACCAGGTGCGACTTCGCAATGCCTCCGACGGCGGGATTACATGGCATGCAGGCAATGTCGGTAGCGCGGATGGTGACAAGCAGCGTCTTCGCTCCATAGCGTGCTGAAGCCAGCGCGGCCTCGGAGCCGGCATGGCCGCCGCCAATTACGATGACATCATATGTGTCTAGCTTTGACATCTTGTGCTATCTAGCTCCTACTTCAGCGATTGTTCGCGTAAATGACTCAAACAATTTGTCCGCGTTTCAGATGTTATCGGCGTTCTGAGTGTTCAGAGTTCAGGAAGAACCCACCCCTAACCCCTCCGAGGAGGGGAACTCTACTTGAAGATCCCCTCCTGGGAGGGGAACTCTACTTGAAGATCCCCTCCTGGGAGGGGAACTCTACTCGAAGATCCCCTCCTGGGAGGGGCAGGGGTGGGTTTCTCCGTATTTCCTGAACTCTGAACACTGAACCCCTGAACACTTTCATCACACGGCGCGTCGAGACATTCACAAACGCCGCTTCACACGGAAACGAATTTCAAATACCTTTGGCTAGATCTTTGCCCGAATGATCCCGGAGGGGCGAGAGATACCAGCCCAGGGCGATGCCCTGGGCTAGTTATATTCAGCCCCTTCAGGGCATGTGCCCTTTCCGGGCGCCCTCTATTT
>CAZCDU010000253.1:0-4662 GCA_964497125.1 uncultured Victivallales bacterium
CTTTGGGTGGACTACACGAACGGTCTCTACCGCATCTACGACCGCCTGGTTGAGAACTTCCCGACTGTCATGATTCAGGCATGCGCCAGTGGTGGCGGACGTATTGACTACGGGATCCTCAAGCGCACTCAGGAATTCTGGACAAGCGATAACACCGACGCGCTGCAGCGGATCTTCATTCAGTGGGGAACCGGCTATATGTACCCGGCTATCGCAATGGCCGCCCACGTATCAGCATGTCCGAACCACCAGACCGGTCGTGACGTTCCGCTGAAGTTCCGCTTTGATGTGGCGATGTCCGGCCGTCTCGGTTTGGAGCTGGCACCGAAGGATATGTCGGATGACGAGCTTGCCTTCGTCAAAGCAGCTGTCGCTGACTACAAGCGCATCCGTCCGACAGTTCAATTTGGGGATCTCTACCGGCTGATTTCGCCCTATGGCAACAACTTCGCCGCGCTCTCCTATGTCAGCGAAGACAAGACAAAGGCTGTGGCCTATGCCTATACGATCAATCACATGCTGGGTAACCTGCTGCCGCAGCTAACCCTCAAGGGGCTTGATCCGCAGAAGCACTACCGGATCACAGAAATCAACACGTCAACTGGCAATGCGCATACCACACTTGACGGCAAGGTATTGCGCGGTGACGTTCTGATGAACCACGGTCTCAAGCTTAACCTCGAAAGCGAGTACGACAGCGCCGTATTCGAACTGACAGAGTCCAGGGCGGGCCATTGCACCTGAAGACCGACCTGAAGCATCATGTTCCCAGCCTGCTCAAGAGCTGGCCCCCGGGCAGTTCCAGGGCTCTTCTTTGAGCACGTTGAAGATGCGGTCACGACCGAGCTTCTCTAAGTGAAGCCGTGCTATATCAATTCCAGGAGCTTCATTTCGTCGTCGAGACCAGTCATTTCCCAGCGCAGCAGCGCAATCGGCAACCGTCCACGATGCAGGAAGTTCTGGTAAAACTCGCCGATCTCGAACGCGTCGCCCTTGAGATCAATGTAATCGCTAATTAGTTGATCCATCTGCAACTTGCCGATCAGATACCCCAGCCCATAGCCGGTAAACCGTAAGTAACACTGCAACTCGTTCCAGGCCAGCCCGTCATCTTTGGAATACCCGCGCGGCGTATGCTTGACGGTATAGTCGATCCCTTCCTGAAAATTCAACTCGTTGTTGATCATCTTCAGTTCGCTCATCGCCCGTGCCGCCCGGAACGCCACCAAGATGGAGTTCATTTCCTTGGCACGCGGATTATCGTCGACCAAGCCCATTTGCACCAACACTTCCTCGATGCTGGTGGCCATCCCTTCGGATCGGAATACTTCCAGCCATCCCATCGACCCGCAGCGATACTCCGAGATGGAAACCTTGCGGTACCCCTCGTCGGGCGAGTGGCCGAACAGATCGTGGGCATACAGCGGAAGATGTTCACGCGTGAGAACTTCCCAGAAGAAATTCCCGCTGGTGGCAGGTGGCGGGCCGTTCGGGTCGCCTCCGGGCTTGGGAACGATATGGTTTTCGCCGGGGAACAGGTTGTGTGTTTCGGCGAATGTGATCAGCGTATCTTGTGCTTCCAAGAAGCGGTCGCATTGTTCCTTGGCGGTGGTCGGTCGTTCGCGCATCGGCGGAACGCCCGCACTATCGTTAGCGATTTCCTGTAACTTCAGCGCAACTTTCGACCGTGCCAGTTCCCGGCGCACCAACGCCCACGCCTGATCCCAGTCATACGGCAGGAAGTGAACGTGTTTCAAAAGCCAATTGTACCCTTCCTTGCCCACACCCGCCGGCGCGGTAAAGGAATCCAAATTCGCTTCCAACCAGTCCTTGAAATCCTCTACTGCTTCAATCAGCGTTTTTACCGCACCGGCGTCGTCGGGATGGTGCTCCTGGAATTTCTGCAACGCATTGTTCCATTGTTGGAGTTGGTCTCCGCTGCGTCTGATCGCGATCATAGCCAGGTCTCGAGAGACTTCGGTGAGGTTACGTTTCGCTTGGGTGAGGGCTTCGGGGATCACGGCAATACGCTCGCAGAACGTCGCAAGTTCCTCCACACGCATCGGGAAGTCCCTTGGGACTTCGACGGAGTTTTCCATGTTGGCTTCCCACGTGGGATAGCTGCAATAGAAGGCGGGGTCGCGAACCCAGGGACGCAAGTAACGGCACATGTATTCGCCGACGTTGATCTGCCCCAGCACGCTGAAGGCGTCATTGCGTTGTTCGCAGGTCCATCCAGCCGTGTCGATCTCGCTCCAGCGTTCTCGGAATTTGCCGATTACAGAATGATGCCGCTCCATGGATTCCGGGCTGTAATCGTAGACACCGTCACGTTGCTCGGGCTTGGACTGCTTGTACGCGTCCAGCAATTGCATCATCTCTTGATACGTGTTCATCGACTCTCCGTGACACTTCGATACTGTTCAGAGCGCAAAACGAAATATGACTGCTATGACAACTATCGCTCGCGAATCCAGACCTGCATTTCGCCTTCGCCGCGGTTGGCCCAGAGGTGGTAGGGCACGGCCACGAGGCTGGTCTTCTTTGCTTTGGGCGGCTGCGTGCTAATGCCCGCAGGGGTGGGGGTGCTCAGGCGCACGCCCTGGGCATGAATCATCGGCACCGGCACGTCGCCAATACGGCCCGCTTTCACCTTCAGGGCCGCGTCGCGTGGTAGCTCGACGGCGTTGATCTGCTTGCCGTTGTCGGCCTCTTCCAGGCAGTAGACGACTGGGCCGCGCTGCAGGGCAACGCGCCCCACGTCCGCCTTGACGGCGGTCGGCATGTAGACACGCTCGACCGGCATAGGCAGAACCAGTTCCACCTGATCCTTGGGCGCCCAGGTGCGATTAATCACCGCATAACCCTTGCTGACCAGCTCGTCCATTGCGATGCGCCTGCCATTGACCTTGAGTGCCGGTTTGCGGCACCAGGCCGGGACGCGAATGGCCAGGCGGAACTTGCGTGGCGCGTCCGGGTTGACCGCGATCGATACGGTCTCGTCCCAGGGATACTGAGTCTTCTGCTCCAAGGCGACGGTTCCTTTGCCGACCTTGAAGGTGGCTTCGCTGTTCGCGAACAGGTGTACGAAAAGCGTCTGCTTCGACTGTCCGTAGGTATATGCCCCTAACGAGGTCATCAGCCGTGCCAGGTTGGGTGGGCAGCAGGCGCAGCCATACCAGCCGGGGCGCAGCTTTGCCCCGGGCTTATCGGGATTCGGCTGCGAGGCCAGCGGGTTGGCGTAGAAGAAGTGCTTTCCGTCAAGCGAGACCCCCGTCAGAGCGCCATTGTATAGCGCGCGCTCCATGACATCGGTGTATTCGCCATCCGCATCAAGCCGCAGCATGCGCTGCGCCCAGAAGATCAACCCGATCGACGCGCAGGTCTCCGCATACGAGGTCTCATTCGGCAGGTCGTAATCGCGGGTGAACCTTTCACCATCGCCGTTTGACCCGACCGCACCGGTCACATACATGCGGCGGTCGACGACGTTGCGCCACAGCGTCTTCAAGACCTTGACCAGCTCTTTGTCACCGTTCTCTTTGGCTACGTCGGCCATACCGCAATACATATACATGGCGCGCACCGCGTGTCCAACGGCTTCCTTTTGATCCCGAACCGGTGCGTGAACCTGGAAGTACTCCGGGCCCAGCGGGTCGGTCCAGTGTGAGGTCTCTCTGCGTGCCTTCTTCTCGCGGTCATAGAACGAGGGCATGGCCGCGCGCTCGTCGATAAAGAAGCTGGCGAGGTCCAGGTAGCGTTGTTCGCCCTCAAGGCGGTAGAGCTTGACCAATGCCAGCTCGATCTCCTGATGCCCCGGATAGGCTCGCAGCTGACCGCGTCGGGGTCCGAAGCGCTTTGCGATATGCTCGATGACCCGGATCATCACGTCGAGGAACTTGCGCTTGCCCGTTGCCTCGAAATACGCCACCGCGCCCTCGAGCATGTGGCCCGCCACATACATCTCGTGGTTGTCGCGCAGATTGGTCCAGCGCTTGTCGATACCGTTGATTTGGTAGTAAGTGTCGAGGTAGCCGTCCTCGTGTTGGGCCTCGGCTACCAGGTCGATGACACGGTCCGCCGTGCGCTCGAGCTTGGCATCGGGGTTGCTTATCAGGCTATAAGCGACAGCTTCGATCCATTTGCCCAGATCACTGTCCTGGAAGCGGTAGCCGGTGAAATCGCCTTTGGCCTTACCCGCCACGATCTTAAAGTTGCGCACGACGCCGCTGGGTGGCACGCCTTTCACGCGGTCATTCATCACATCCCACTGGTAGGGGATGATCACGTCGCGGGCCAGCTCGGTCAAGCGCCCCCAAAATCCACCCCGAACCTGCACGTTCTCCAAAGTCACCGGATTACTTCGCATTCCAAAAAATACCTTTCCTGTCAGTTGTGTAAATCGGCTTCTACTTTATCCTTACAGCAGGCCTTCACACAAGGGACCAGGACCGCACAAAAGAGCGACTATTCCGATATTGGTGACCGGGAACGCTGACGCTTACGGACGACGGAGGATCAACAACCTACCTATATCTCGCCCTTTCAGGGCTAATGTGTTTGTTTCCATGGTACCCAGGGCGTTGTCCTCGTTATACTTCACATCTTTTTGGAGTCCCAACTTGGAGTGCGGCGGCAGAGCCCCTGGGCGCGCCAGCGCCC
>CAZCDU010000254.1:0-4607 GCA_964497125.1 uncultured Victivallales bacterium
GGAGCCAACCGTTCCACCCCGAGGCATTGCCTCGGGGTTTTTCCTTGCACACAAAACGTCACCCCGGTCCCTGGCAATTGATCCATGTTAATCCGCCTCAGGCGGATTGTTGGTTCGAGTCCAACCGAGCAGTGTCTTGTGAGAGGCTAATGCAATTTCACTGGCTTGCCTGCTGGCAACGCCGAACGGCAAGCCAGCGAGGTCTCTAACCCTCGGAATAACCCTCGTATTATCAGCATATTTACTGCATAAGAGATTTACAAGTCGCACTATATCATGCTATTACAAGAAGTATGAAACCTCGGAATAACCCTCGCGATGACCCTCACGCTCAAGCGGATTCCATCTGGAGGAACGTCTCCTCAATGGAACCATTGCTTCCTGATGGAAGCAGTGCACATCTTGCCGACCTGACGACAGACATTACCCTCGAAGCTGGTCGTCTGTCGGGAACGGTGATTGCACAAAGGACCAGAGAGAGCATTGAGAAAGTTGTTCAGCAGATGAATAGCTACTATTCCAACCTAATCGAAGGCCATAAAACGAGCCCCCGGGAAGTCGAGAAAGCCCTAAGAAGGGACTTCAACCATGATCCCAAGCGAAAAGCGCTGCAGCAACTGGGCGTGGCCCATATTGAGGCGGAAGAAGCTCTCAAGAACTTCCTCAGAAAGACCCCCGAGGCGAACGTCTTCTCGGCCGGCTTTCTGAAAATGATACACAGGGAGTTCTATAGTCGCCTCCCCAAAGAGATGAGGGTCGTGAAGGACAGCAAAGAGAGGGAATACCCCCTCATCCCCGGGGAGTTCAGAACGTATAACGTGGATGTGCAATACCATACCCCCCCAGACTACCCCTACATCGACAGGTACATGGATAGATTTGAGTCTTCCTACGGAAATCTGCGCATCCTTTCAACTCGTCGACTCGTTGCCATTGCCGCAGCCCACCAGCGATTCCTCTGGATTCACCCGTTCGGAGACGGCAACGGACGAGTTGCTCGATTGTTTTCACATGCCTCACTAATTCGATATGGCGTCGACGGCTATGGGCTCTGGACATTAGCAAGGGGCCTGGCTAGGAATAGGGATGAGTATTACCGCCACCTAGACATGGCAGATCAACAGAGAAAGAACGACTATGATGGCCGAGGCAATCTCTCATCAGATTATCTGGGTCAGTTCTGTGAGTTCTTCCTTGAGACCATTCTCGATCAGATAAAGTTCATGTCATCCGTCTTGGAGTTCGGCGCGCTGAAGGAACGGATTACCAATTACATCTACCGACACAACGTGTTTGGAAAGCGAAATGACCAAGGCATTCACTTGCTCCTTGAAGCGCTACACGAAGGCGAGTATCCGAGGGGAGAGGCGACTCGCCTTACAGGATACAGAGAGACCACAGCAAGGGAGTTACTCCAAACCGCCTTGAATCAAGGCCTCCTTGCGTCAGATGGCCCTCGGAGTCCTGTTTACCTTGGCTTTCCGAGCGATGTTTTGGAGGACTACTTTCCAAAGCTCTTCATGCCTGGTGTGTAGTTCCGCAATTGCGTCTACCAAGCATCAAGCATGGACGGCCTATCGCGTGGGCCTCAAGCCCATCACCGCAGGGGCGACGGTTGCAGGAGATCTGAATTCTCACGAATCCAGCTACGGGGAGAAGCAGGTAGCTGGATTCGTTAGAATTCAGTCTTAACACGCCAACGCATTGAGACACGGCCAATCTCCTGGCCGAAAGCCCTTGCCCTCGCAAGAACACGCGACTAACCTCGTTTGTAGAAGATGTGCATTGCCCCCTCTCTTCATGGCGGTCGAGATATGAGAACTCTTGGCATTCTATTGATGCTCGCCCTCTGCGCTAATGCAGAGATCGTGTGCGATATAAGCCACCCCTCCCCCGGCTCGGTGAACCTGTCGTGGAGCGACTCATCCTCGACGGGCGGCTATGCGGTCGCCATGACGACCAACCTGGCGAGCAACAGTTGGGCATACGCCGGTGATGTAGATGCGTGGCCGACATCGGAAACCAACTGGTCTGTGACCGGGAACGAACCGACGGCATTCTACCGGGTCGAACAGACAGCCCGTGGTGAGATCCTTAGCGCAGCGAACGTGACGAACTACACGACCGTCGAGATCGCCTATTATCTTTGGACGCAAGGCATAACCAATATCGCCGTTACTTATGATGTGGCGATCTACAAGATCACCTATGAGACGTTCGATGCGCGTGGCGAGTCGACCGTTGCCAGCGGCGGTCTCTGCGTTCCGGTGGGACGGACCAGTGCGCCGGTCGTCTCCTATCAACACGGAACAATATTCAAGCGCGACGAAGCGCCATCTGCCCCGGATGCCGATGACGTGGACATCGGGGTCATTTTCGCGACCGAAGGCTATGCTGCAGTCATGCCGGATTACCTCGGGTTGGGGATGGACTCCCCTCCCCTGCATCCTTATGTCCATGCCCGTTCCGAAGCCGTAGCCTGCGTCGACATGCTGAGGGCGTCGTACGCCCAGCTGGCCACGCTCTCGCTAACCCCGAACGGCCAGCTCTTTCTTGTTGGCTACTCCCAGGGCGGTCACGCGACGTTGGCCCTGCAACGAGAACTTGAAACCCATCATGCCGTTGAGTTCCCGCTCACGGCATCAGCACCCATGGCGGGCCCGCATGATCTGTCGGGAACCATGAAGGATCTCATCCTCTCTGACACCCCGTATGGCTCGCCGGCTTATGTCGCCTACATTCTCTTCGGACAGAACAGCGTCTACAACTTCTTCGACTCCGCATCTGAGATACTCACCACACCCTATAGCACCACCTTGCCGCCTCTCATGGACGGCGAGCACTCAGGCGGCGAGATTGAGAATGCCATGACCAATATTCCCAAACGCATCTTCACAACAGCTTTCCTGGATGACTTCACTAACAACAGCAACAACGTCTTCCGGGCAGCTCTGCGCGCCAATGACACGTACCGCTGGGTACCCGCCGTGACCACGCGTGTCTACCACTGCGCCGGCGATATGACCGTGCCTAAGGCAAACTCCATCATTGCCGTCTCAGAAATGCAGGCGCGTGGGTCCACGCATGTAACGCTGGTGGATCCTGCTCCCGCCGCCGATCACAACAGCGGCGCGGAGCCGTGTTTCTTCGCGGCCAAGGACTGGTTCGATAGCCTGTTGGCTCCGTAATCGATTAGCAGCCGTTTTCGTCATACAGGAGGGGAATGCCATGCGTGTTGGAACCGTCAAAGAAATCAAGCGTCATGAATATCGTGTGGGGCTGACGCCACATTGCGTGCGCCGTTATGTCGCCCATGGGCACGAAGTACTGATCGAAACCCGCGCCGGTGAAGGGACCGGGTATTCGGACGACGATTACAGAGCCGCGGGTGGCACCGTCGTGACCTCGCGCGACGCGGTCTATGCCGAGGCCGACATGATCGTCAAGGTAAAAGAGCCGCAGGAGGAGGAGTGCCCGTTACTGCGTGAGAACCAAATCCTCTACACCTACCTTCACCTGGCGGCAGCACCAGCGCTGACCCAAGAGTTGATGACGCGCGGCGTCAAGGGGGTGGCCTACGAGACTATAGAAGAGGAAAACGGACTCTTGCCATGTCTGAAACCTATGAGCGAGATTGCCGGACGGCTCTCGATCCAAGAGGGCGCCAAGTACCTGGAGAAGCCATACGGTGGCCGCGGCGTTCTGCTTGGCGGGGTTCCGGGAGTCCGCCGCGGACGCATCACGATTATCGGAGCCGGCACGGTTGGAATCAACGCCTGCAAAATAGCGGTCGGTATTGGAGCTGATGTAACGCTGCTCGACATCAGTGCTGAACGACTCGCCTATATGGATGATATCTTCGGCACGCGCATCAACACGCTCTACAGTACCGCCGCAAATCGCGACATGGCCCTTGCCGAAGCGGACGTGGTGGTGGGCGCCGTGCTCATCCCCGGCGAATCCGCTCCCAAGCTCATCACGCGCAGCCATCTTGACTTGATGAAGCCGGGCGCCGTGATTGTCGATGTCGCAATCGATCAAGGCGGATGTTGTGAGACCTCGCGGGCCACGACTCACGATGACCCGGTGTTCACTGAGGCGGGAATCGTGCATTACGGCGTCGCGAACATGCCGGGAGTCGTCGCGCTGACGTCGACGCTGGCCCTGACCAGCACCACGCTTGATCATGGCATTGCCATCGCCGATATGGGCCTCGAAGAAGCCTGTCGGCAGAGCCCGCCATTAGCACGCGGCATCAACACCTACGCCGGACATTGCGTCCACCCCGGTGTTGCGCATAGCCTCGACCTTCCCTGCAAGTCGCTCAACGAGGTGCTTTCGTGACGCCGGGCAGTACCGACTGGGATATTATCAATGCCCTTTCTGCCGGCAACATGGCCCATACTGAGTTGGCGCGCCAACTGGATGTTTCCGAATCGACTGTGCGGCAGCGGGTCAAGCGCCTGCAGGATTCCGGCATTCTTAAGATCCGAGCCCTGCGCGATCCCAACCTACTGGCTAGTCTGAAACTTCAATTCGAACGACCCGTTAGCCAAGAGCCGCGCGTTGCATCGGGAGACGGCGGGAAGGTCTCGGGGACTCAACCG
>CAZCDU010000255.1:0-4555 GCA_964497125.1 uncultured Victivallales bacterium
TTACGCGGCTATCGGCAGTCTACTCGGCATAATCCGGAACTCGGCATAATGTCGATTATGCCGAGCTCGGCATAACCGTCACAGCTTTGCAACACATCTGCTGGAGAACGGACAGGATATACGCACAGTACAAGAGCTTCTCGGGCATTCTGATGTGAAGACTACTCAGATCTATACGCATGTGCTGAACAAAGGGCCATTGGGCGTGGTCAGTCCGCTGGATACGCTGTAGTCAGCGCGTATGGGTTGACCGAGGTGAAGACGCCGAATCTGGACCGGCTGGTCGAGCGCGGGGAGTGGAGAGAAAAGCTGAAAAGCTGAAAACTGAAATGGAAAACTGAAAACTGAAATGGGAAAGCTGAAAGTGATCTGTCTGACGGTGAACTGATGCCTATAAGGCCTTGTCAAACGCGACACCCTACGTGAGAGTATAGCATGATGAAGACAACCCGACTTTCCCTGCCGCGCCTCTGCCCTGTTCTCCTCGTCGCCCTGGCTCTGGCAACCGCTACGCGCGCAGCCCCGAGGCCCAGTTTCGTCTTCTTCATTGCCGATGATGTGTCGCAAGAGGATTTGGGTTGCTATGGGCATCCCACGATCAAGACCCCGCATATCGATGCCCTGGCAGCCAACGGGATGCGATTCGACAATGCCTACCTGACCATCAGCAGTTGTAGCCCCAGCCGTTGCAGCATCATCACCGGTCGCTATCCGCATAATACCGGTGCCCCCGACCTGCATACCAAACTGCCGGAATCGCAGATTCGCTTCCCCGAGCTGCTGCGGGAAACCGGCTACTACACCGTACTGTCCGGCAAGAACCATATGTTCGGCGGCAAAGATCGTGCCTTTGACAGGATCACCAAGGGAGGTGGACCGGGCCGGGAAGCCGATTGGGTGCAACACGTGCAGGACCGTCCGGACGACCAGCCCTTCTTCTTCTGGTTTGCCTCCGTTGATGCGCACCGAGACTGGCAGAAGACCGAAGATGCGCCCGAGTATGCGGTCGGTGATGCGGTGGTGCCGCCATACCTGGTGGATACCGTGGCGACGCGCAGAGATCTTTCGGACTACTATCACGAGGTGAGCCGTTTTGATTATTTCGTCGGCCGAGTGACCGCTGAGTTGAAGAAGCAGGGTGTGCTGGATAATACGCTGATTGTTGTGGCCGCAGACAATGGACGTCCGTTTCCTCGCTGTAAATCACGTCTGTACGACAGTGGGGCCAAGACGCCCTGGGTGGTTCACTACCCCTCACTCGTGAAGGCTCCGTCAGCAACAGGAAGCCTCATCAGCTCTATTGACCTGAGCGCCACATGCCTCGAGCTTGCCGGGGTTGTTCAGCCGGCATGCATCCAGGGGCGCAGCTTCGTTCCGATCCTCAAGGACCCGAACGCCACGGTGCGTGAACTCGTGTTCGCTGAGCAGAACTGGCATGTTTACAGAAACCATTCACGCATGGTCCGCTTTGGCGACTTCACCTACATCAAGAACAACTTTCCCAACCAGCCGAACCTCTGCCTTGAGTCGCACGATTGGCCCGCCGGGGAGGACCTGTGGGAGGCCCATGCTGCCGGCAAGACAACGGCGCATCAGCAGCAGATCTTTGCGAATCCCTGTCCAGAGGAAGAGCTGTTCAAGCTCAACAAGGATCCGAACCAATTCGAAAACCTGGCCGGCAACCCTGAGCATGCCAAGACGCTGAAGCAGGCAAGACGACTACTCGCCAACTGGACCGAGCAGACCGGAGACACCATTCCGGATAATCCCACCCCAAACCGCCACGCGCCCCCGCGGGTTGAGGACGGACGGGTTATCCCAGCTGGGAGCGCCAAGAAAGCACAGCGCAACCCGCATGCCGAAATGCCGGGTGCGGCGAAGAATGCAACAGGGATCAATCATCCGGGGCCGGTTAGCCTGCGATGAAGTCCGAAAAACAAAAACCATCACCAACCATGCAGAAGCCCAGGCTCTGCTTGATCCGGCTCCGCGCAAAGGTTGGGAAACATTCTATAGGCTGTAGTACAATGAAACATCACACACTGCGACTCTTCTTGGCGTCGATCCTTGTTGCGGCCATCGCCATGGTTACTTCGGCAGATGACAAACCTGTCCGGGTGGAGACAGCTCCTGCGTCGGATGGGGCTTTCATCGACCTGTTTGGCACCGGCGATTTCTCGAGCTGGAGCGGGGTGGACGGCAAACCCGTAGGCAAAGGGTGGAGCATTGAGGATGGTGTGGTCCACCGGCATGGCAAGAAGCCCGGAGACATCGTGACGCGCGATGCGTTCAAGAACTTTGACCTGACGTTTGAATTCAAGATCTCCGTAGGAGGCAACAGCGGCGTCAAGTATCGCTCGAACAAACGCTATGGCCCAGAGTACCAGGTATTGGATGACGAACGGCATCCCAACGGGAAGGATCCTGAAAAGTGCGTGGCCTCGCTCTATGACATCAAGGCGGCAGCCGACGACAAGCCATCGAAACCGGCAATGGAATGGAACACCGGCCGAATCCTGGCCGTAGATGGCCGCCTGCAGCATTGGCTCAATGGCCGGCTTGTCCTTGAGATCGACCAGAACAGCGAGGAATGGAAGCGCCGCCTGGCCGATAGCAAGTACCGCAAAACTCCCGATTTCGGGACCATGCCCGGCCGCATTCTGCTCCAGGACCACCACGATCCGGTCTGGTATCGCAACGTGCGGATTGAGGCTCTGGGGCGCTAGCACAGAGGAGCAAGGACCGACTTCGTTGTCTTATCCCGCTACTCTAACGTCGGCTTGACCACCTCGCCGCGTAGCTGTGCTTCGCCGCCTTCTTTCTCATAGACGCCATAGAAGTTGGAGAGTGAATCCAGCCATACGGTGATACGGTGCATCTCCTCCTCGGTTAGCTCCACATCGTGGTGGCCGTTCTTGAGGAGTTCGTAGAGCTTTGATGCGCGTGCGCCGAATTTGCCGGGAATCGTCCGGTAAGGGTCGCCATAGCTCCAGAACGCGTAGTTGCGGATCAGGCTGTCGTAGGACCTGAATACCGTTGTGGGCCGAGGTAGGTGTGCCGTCACGATCGTGCGGTCCAGCGGAATGGGTTTCTTGCCGTTGTGCTCCCGCTGATGGCAGCTCACGCAGTTCTTGTCGAGCACGGGCTGGACAAGGCGCGGATAGCTGAACGGATTCGTTCCGTCAACGTCAGGCTTCGGGATCGACGGTGGCCTACTCAGTGCCAACGCTATCTTCTTCGGCTGTACGATCGCTCTGTGTTTCGGCTCATGACATCCCTGGCAAAGCAGCGTCTCACCCGGTTGCACCCATGTCGCCGATCGCATCGACTGGACAGCCAGCCCATCCTCATCCAGGGCCTGGAAATAGACCTCCTTCATGGCCGGCACCGTGAAGTGTGCGCTGCCGTCCTCTTCGACGGGCACGGTGCCGATAATGCGGCGTGCGAGATTGACTGAATCGCCGGCCTCTTTTATGCGCCGGCCCGTCTCGTGCGGCGGGCTGCCCGAGGGAACGGCCATGGGGTAGGTCTGATAGATACGTAGCGCTTTGATTGTCGTGTCTTCCGGCCAGTCCATCAGACTGTCGTAGACATTCATGACCGCCATTGTGCCGGTCTTGGGAGGACTGACTGCCAATCGCTGGCTCTTTGCGGGCAGTAGTGGCGAGGCCTTGCGTGCCCTGAGTGGCATCGGGCTCAATGATGCCACCTCGGGGTCGCGATAGATCAGGATCTTGTTTCCGAACGCGTCGACCAGGTATATGCCATAATTGCCGGGCTTGTGCTTCTGGCCCTGCCGTCCCCCGCCATGCCGCATGGCTGCATCATAGACGCAGAGGGTGTAGTTCTCACTTAGCGGCCAGGGCGTCCCGTAGACTTGAGCACCGCCTTGGCTCTCGGGGAACCCGACGTCTGGTGTAAGCCGCTTTACCGGGGCCATCGCATCATCGTCAGGAATCCGCGGATCAACAACAATGAGCGACCCGTAAGCCTGACCATGGTGAGGGGCGGCCGTACCGATGATCTTGTGTGACCCGGGGATCGCACGAAGGTCCATTTCCATGTCGGCGCGCTGTTTCTTGACTGAGAAGTTTCCGTGCAGCGCGCGTGAGTCACGCCCGTCGGGCGTCATGATCCACGGATGGTGTGCCGTACAGCCATGACGGTCGACGTAGTCCCAGCGCGTGTAGATGATCATTCCATCATGGGTCACGCTCGGATGCCATTCGTTGTTCTCATGCGGACTTAGCATTCTGATGTCTGATCCATCCGGTTTCATGTCGTAGACGGTATAGGATGGACAGGCTCTGCCGCAGCGCAGGTAGCCGCCTCGCCTTTCACTGATAAAGGCAATCCGCCCATTCGGCAGGGGGCAGGGATCAAAATCGTTCCATGTGCCATCCGTCAACTGTTCAAGCTTTGAGCCATCCGTGCTTGCCCTGAACAGGTGATAGCATCTGCCCCGATGCCAGTGACCATCCTCGTTGTGTCTGAGATGCCTGATATGTCCCTTCTCTCCCGTACACTCGACATAAGCAAAGTACACCGTCTTGCC
>CAZCDU010000256.1:0-4416 GCA_964497125.1 uncultured Victivallales bacterium
AGGGCCAAAACAGGCCCTAGCATCAGTACGAGAACAATATTGATATAGAACTTCATGCTTTCTCCTTACCTCTTCATTTCCGATTCTTCTTCAAGAGTCGGCAGTAGCCGTGTTCCATTATATCGAAAGACCGAACGCCCTCCGGCTAGTTGCGGTTGATCCAGTTCCTGCATAAAGGTGCCCGTTCTGTTCTCCGTCCGATATTCATTCTCTCTTCAAACGCATGTTGTTCCGCCTTTCCCTGTCCGCCATAGCTCGTAGAGCGACGGCTGGAAGGCGGTCTCCCCGGGAAAGGCATTGTGCGAGAGCCTCATGTAGCCCAGTCGCGCCGCGACTGAGGCCCCGCCAGAGCCACGCTCGCGGCGCGAGCGGGCTACAAAAGACTCGTCACAGCGCCTTTCCGCGACAGAACTGTTTAATAGATACTTGCCGTCAGCGTTGAATATAGCCGATCCAGACATTGGCACAACCTACTGAAATTACTAGCTCGACCCCGTCCGAAAAGGGTGTCGTCTATGCCACCCCCCGTCGATACACACTGGAGGGCGAGCGTCTCGCGAGCCGCGTGCAAGGAATGAGCATGAAGAGAGCAAGAAGTAGCCTAGGTCCTGATTTTGCTCTGTCCATCCGTTTGCCCTTGCGCCCGGCTCGCGGGGACGCTCGCCCTCCAGAGACCTTTTCGGACAGGGTCTAGCTAGCATCCCTCCGGGATGAAATTGCCGTCAGCCCCAAGATGTGTAGAACAACGAGGGCAACGCCCTGGGGAAGAACACGAAATTGATTCAGCCCTGAAGTTCTTACCGAGTCGGGAACCTTCGGCACAGCGATTTCGGCCGGGTTCGCGTCTTTACCGAGCGGGCGGATCGAGTAGCTGAACGCATAATCGCTCTCCACAACGAACTTACCCCATTTGCCGATGCCGGGAAGCTGGTCGTCGTAGCGCAGAATCCAACGCTTAGATTCGGGAAGTTGCGGAATATGATCAGCGGTCGCGAACACTTCAGAAGTCCACGGCATCACCGAGCCGTTGCCCGATTCTTCGCCGACCACTTCCAAACCAACGCCATTAGCATCCTGCAGGGCGAGCCATTTCAGGTCGGAGCGGTTTCCGCACTCTTGCGGTCGCACGTAGCGCGAGAAGAAGTCCAGCGCGTCGTGCTGGTGCACGCCGTAGCGATTCCACGCTCTCCGGCCGACATAGTTTTCGTACGGCCCGTAGGCCAGATAGCTGGCAACATCAAACGGTTTGGCTACCGGGACACGAACGCCGACGCGAAGCAGGAAATCTTCTTCGGCAAGGTCGATCGCTTGCAGTACGTTATCGACCTGGATGATGCCTGACGGGAGTACGGTGTAGGTTGCTTTGTGCAGGTAGCCGCGTTTCCCGTCGAGCAGCAGGTATCTGTTTTCTGTTTCAATGGAGACCCGGCTCGCCGATTTTTCCTTCACCGAAATCGCGCCCGCTTCACGTTTCACGAGGTTACGTTTAAATTTGAAATGGTCTTTCTTATGCGGCGCCGAATAGCGCACATAATCGTCGGTCGGGTGGAAGGTCAGGTTTACTTCCACGCCTGCGAGCGTGTCGTCAGTTGAGAGCAACTTTTTGCCGTCGGAAGTAATCTGCGTGAGTAGCTTTTTCTCTTTGTCGAACGTAACAATCGTTGCGCCGGCTTTTACAGCAATCTGGCTGTCCGTCTCGACAACGCGCACGGTTCCGTCTACCGAAATCAACTCATCCGTTCCGCTTCCTTTTTGCAGTTCAACCTGGCCACGCGCGAAAACGGTTCCGGCATCCGCCCACAGCTTCTTTTCGTTCCAGCTGACGTCGTAGTTCAGGTGGTAATCCGACTGCGGATCGAGCGCCGAGAGATCGAAGGGCACGTCGATTTCCGTTTCCGACAGCGGTGCTAACAAAAGTGCTAAAGGCTTACTGTCGATTTGAACACCGTCTTTGAGCAGCGCGACTTCAAAGCTGAATTGATCCAGGTTGTGCATGCCGAATTTGTTGATCACCCGCACCTTGCCTTGCGACTCGGACGGCAACATCGCGACCTGCTGATAGACCCCTTTGGTCTCGTAGGACTTCCCGGTGAACCCGCGATCCGGCAGTACGATTCCATTCATGCAGAAGGTGCCGTCATTTCCGGAGTGCTTGCTCCAGTCACCGCCGTAGGTGAGATGTTTGCCTTCGAGTCCCGGCAGCGGATACAAAACCGATTGGTCGCGCCAGTCCCAGATATGACCGCCGTTCAGTCCGTCGTGCTCTTCGAAATAGGCCCATTTCTCTTCAATCTTCATGTCCGTGTTGCCCATCGCATGCGCATATTCGCTCAGGAAGAAGGGGCGCCGCTCGGTCCCTGTTTTATACCGTTCAACATACTCCTTTTCACCACCATACATGGGAGCAAGCAAGTCGACATAGTCGAGGACCTCCTTCCCTCGCTCGCAGATCACTCCGCGTGTAGGGTCGATCGCTTTCGTTGCATCGAACATGGCCTTGATGGCAGGCACATCCTCTCTAGGCGGAAACTGCTCGTTGCCGACTGACCAAATAATAATCGATGGCATGTTTTTGTCGCGCTCGACCATATTCTGCATGCGCCAAACGGATTGCTTGCACCAGGCCTTTTCGTTGGGGGCATCGCTTTTGTAGATCACGTCGTGCTGATGCGCTTCCACGTTGGCTTCGTCGACCAGCGTGATGCCGAGTCGGTTACAGATGGCGTACCAGCGAATGTCATTCGGGTTATGCGACGTGCGGACGCTGTCGATATTCAGCTCTTTCATCGTCATCGCATCGGCAAGCATATCGGCGTAATCGACGTAGTATCCGGTTTCCGGGCTGCAATCGCTCCGGTTGACGCCGCGCATGGTGTAGCGCTTTCCGTTCAGGTGCGTATTCCCCTTCTCGTCCCAGTCAAAGCGGCGGAACCCGACATCCTGACGAATCACTTCGGTCACTTTTTTACCATCGAACAGTTTAATCAGTGCGGTATAGAGGTTCGGCGATTCCGTGTGCCAGAGCAGCGGAGAGGGGATTGAAGATTTCAGCGTTACGGTTTGCGTAGGTCCCGCGTGAACTGTCGTAGGTGCTGGGTCGGCCAGCCTCCGTTGCGGCCCTCCGTCGCCGAGGCTATGGAGGGCAGGCGCAACGGGGCTACATGTAGCCCGCTCGCGCCGCGAGCGCGGCTCTCCGCCAGCGACCGACAGAAACGCTTCTTTCTCGATCAGAACCGTCTTCCCGGATGGATCTATCAGCTCCAACTCAACAGAATGGTTGCTCGCGGCAGAGCTATCGGTATTACGCAAGGCGATATCGACTGACAACTCCGCGCGATCAAAGGTGTCGTTTAGCGTCTGCTTCACGAAGAAATCACCGATATGGGCTTTAGGTGTGGCAAAAAGGTAGACGTCGCGGATAATGCCGCTCAAACGGATGCGATCCTGATTTTCCAAGTAGGCCCCATCCGTCCAGCGGATCACCTGCACCGCAAGCCGGTTTTTGCCCGGCTTCACGTAATCAGTCACATCAAACTCGGCCGGTGTAAACGCGTCTTGTGAGTAGCCAACTTCCTGACCATTCACCCAGCAGGTGAATCCACTTTTCACCCCCGAGAAATGGAGCACGACACGCATGCCGTCCCAAGCCTTCGGCAACTCAAATTGTGTTAGATAACTGCCGATGGGATTGAATGGTTCCGGAATATAGGCACGATTCGCCGCTTCGCGCTGACGTGCCCCATTATGAACCTTCGGACTCGTGACATCCATCACCCCTTCCACTTCGGGCGGTGCGTCCTCCGATAAATTCCGACGATCCAGAAGCATCGGCATCCGGCAGTTATAGTAATAGATCTGCCCGTAATCCGCCATCTGCCACGGCAGCGGAACTTGAATATCGTCCCACCCCTTCGCATTAAAGCTCGGCGTAAAGAAATCCTTCGGCGCCGTCGCCAGGTTTTCCGTCCACTTGAATTTCCATGTTCCATTCAAGTCGAGATAGCGCGACGACTTCGCGAACGGGTCTTCCCAGTCGGGTTCGGGTCGTGCCGATTCCACATCCGGGAAGACGTGCGAAAAGGCGTGTGCCGGCTCGCGGTTCACCTCAAACACGTCTGGATTTGCATAGCGCGGTTTAGCCTGAGACAACCCCGCGCTCAGCACAGATAAAGTAATGAGTAACGCTTTCGAATTCATCTTCCAATCTCCTAAAATGATCTCACGAATCAGAGACGCGGCTTCATCTCGTTTTCAATTTTCGTCACTCTTCTAAGGAATGATCGGCTTCAACTCTTCTCCATCTTTTACTGGATAGAGCGCCTTATCGGCCGTCAGTTCTTGATTCATTTTCTGTACCATGGCGGACAGTTTTTCGGGATATTCTCCGCTCAAGTCGTTTGATTCAGCCATATCGTC
>CAZCDU010000257.1:0-4370 GCA_964497125.1 uncultured Victivallales bacterium
ATTCGCCCCAGTCGCGGAGCTAATCCGTGTTCCAGCAATTATTTGTAGCAAAAGGGTTCTTCCTAGGCGCTAGGAGTTAGGCGTTAGGCGTTAGTAGCTTACCCTGAATCCCTGACGCCGTCTGGGGTCTGCCGCCTGGCGCCCACCTCTGCCTCATTCTTACTAACAACGAATGCCTAGTGCCTAATCCCTTCTTCTAACGCCTAACGCCTAGCGCCTAGTCCCTTCTTCTAGCGCCTAACGCCTAGCGCCTAGTCCCTTCTTCTAGCGCCTAACGCCTAGCGCCTAGTCCCTTCTTCTAGCGCCCTATATCTTCACCGTCTTCGTCTCGCCCTTCTTGAGCTTCACGTCGATGACCTTATCCCCATAACGAACCTTCAGCGGAGCGCCTTCCAGGGACTCGATTTCCACTTCAGTGAGTTTTCCATCTTTCCATTCCATATCCACAACAAAGCCGCCGCGGGCCTTCATGCCGGTGACATTGCCGTCAGGCCAAGCCGCGGGCAATGCAGGCAGAAGATGTAGTATTGAAGACTGCGCTGCTCCCCCTGACTCCTGACTACTGACTCCTGACTCCTGAAGATGCGACTGCATGAGCATCTCGCACAGTCCCGAGGCATAACCGAAATTTCCGTCGATCTGGAAAGGAGGGTGATAGCCCCACAGGTTCGGATACACGTTGTTCTTTAAGAACTCGCCAAGCAATTTGTAGGCACGATCGCCATCATGCAGACGGGCCCAGATGTTGATCTTCCATGCCTTGCTCCAGCCTGTTGCGCCATCTCCGCGCGCATTCATGGAGACCTTGGCTGCTTCCGCGAATTTCGGTGTTGTGACCGGCGAGATCTGACGACCGGGATGCACCGCGATCATATGCGAGAGGTGACGATGTTTGTCGGATGGTTTATCACGGTCGATCATCCACTCCTGGAGCTGGCCCCAGCTGCCGATCTGCGGGCCAAGCAGACTGTCGCGCATCGCTATAGCCTTTTTCCGCTCCTCTTTATCGACACCCAAAACTTCTGAAGCTTCTGCAAAACTGTTCAGAAGGTCCCATGCGAGTTGCTGGTCGAAACTGACACCATCCTCATGCGGACCGTGCTCCGGCGAAAAACCATCAGGCCCGACCAGCACCTTGCCATCCCCTTTAGGATGATCGATCTCCTTGAGATGGTCTTCCCAGAACATGAACAGGTCTTTCATGATGGGATACGCGCGCGTCTCGAGGTACTCCCTGTCGAGTGTAAAGCGATAGTGATCCCACAGATTATTCGCAATCCAGGATGCGTCACCGATCGACCATTTCCAGGTACTGCCGCCAAACACCCCGTTTTCAGCGTGCATCGCAATGCCGCGTTTATTGAAGTGCTCCTGGGTCTCTTCCCGCCGCACTTCCCTGATCGAGTAGAACCATTCCGAAAGCGGCGAGAAGCAGTCCGAGAGATTGGCCTGGTCCACAAACCAGTAATGCATCTGCGTATTCACATCGGAATGATAATCACAACGCCATGAGGGCGTGTTTTTCATGTTCCAAAGCCCCTGCAGGTTGCTCGGCAAACAACCGGATCGGGAGCAGCTGATCATGAGGTAGCGCGCATACTGAAAGAGCATCTCCTCAAGGTCCGGATCTGGGGTTCCTTCCTTATAGTTCGCCAGGCGCTGATTCGTAGGAAGTTCAAGGTCCTTCTCATCCGTCGCCCCAATATCGAGCTCACAGCGTTCAAAGAGCGACTGGTAATCCGCGACATGTTCGCTAAGCAGTGCTGAGTAGGACCGTTTTGCAGCGGCATCAAGGTTTGCTGTGAGACGTTTATGCGGATGCTCCCCCTTCCAGCCCTTGTCCCGCTGGTTCAGGTAATCGGTCCCCGCAGCAACGAGCACCGTCAGGCTGTCGCAGGCGCTGAAGGTAATCGCGTCGCCATCCACACCCAACTCGCCGCCTTCGTTCAGAACGAGCACCTGCGACTCGAAATCGAGCACAATCGGATTCTCCCATACATTTTTTTTGTAATTCTGAAAATCCTTTAAGTCACCGGCAGCCGTAATGCGGTTTCCATCGACCGTTGATTTGGCCTTGTGCGCATCAACCAGGTTGATCTTGCCTGTAAGCGATGCCTTCTTGTCCGCGGTGTATCGAAACACCATCACCTGGGCCGGCCGGCTGGCGAAGTATTCACGTTTGTAGGATACATCGCCGAATGTGTAGGTGGTAGTGTGTACTGCGCGGCTGATATCCAGTTCCCGGCGGTATTCGCTTGCCTTATCGTGCCGCAGTTCAAGGTATATGTCGCCAAATGCCTGATACGAGCCGGTGTCTCCTTCGCTGCCTACCCAGAGTGTGTCTTCGTTAAACTGAATATGCTCTTCCCTCAGTCCGCCACTTACCTTGCAACCCAGGCTGCCATTGCCAAGAGGCAGAGACTCTTTCATCCAACTTCTAGCCGGACTCTCATACCAAAGGACCTGGTTGTCACCTGCCTGGACACTGCTCACCAGGCACATCATCACCAACGCTGCCAACACTCTTTTCATAATCACGCTCCGTTACAGACAATTGTAAATGCCTCGGTTTCATCGCAATCAGCTCCCGCCGTTCCCCATCAACGTCAGTTACCATAGCGACGTGGGAGAAAACGAGGCAGTCCCTATTTCTTGGGGGGGGAGGAAGGTTCTTTGAAACCGGGGTCTGACCCCGCACTCTCCATAGTCACAGCGCAGTAGAGCTACCATTCAAGACTGGAAGAATGAAGAGTTGGAATTTTTCAGCAGCAAGATTCCATATTTAGGCTTGATTTCTGATGATCGCATCACCATATTTCAAGCATGAAATATAAAGACAGATTGGTCAGCACGAAATTGACCACCCTGACCAAGCACTTTCCGGTGGTTGTTGTGTCAGGAGCACGGCAGGTTGGGAAAAGCACCCTTCTCAAACACCTGTTCCCAACATGGGACATGGTCGTATTCGACCCGGTGATTGACGTTGGGAACGCAAGAACCGATCCGGAACTCTTCCTGCAAAACCACCCCTCGCCTCTCATTCTGGATGAGATCCAATATTGTCCGGAAGTTGTTTCCTGTATCAAAAGGATCGTGGACCTCGATAAGCATTCGGGCATGTACCTTCTGACCGGTTCCCAACAATGGTCGGTTCTAAACTCGATCAGCGAATCGTTGGCTGGGCGAGCCGTATTTCTCGATCTGGAGGGGTTCGCCCTTTCCGAAATCGCCGAACACATTTCCTCCCCGTCATGGCTTGCACGCTATCTGGATGACCCAAATTCGTTTGTGAAGGCTCCTCAGGAAACACAGGCCCTTCCTCAAACACCTTATGAATTACTATGGCGGGGAATGCTGCCGGAAATGAACACCCTGCCTGCAGAATTGAGCGGCGACTTTTTTTCTGCCTATCTGCGCACCTATATCGAACGAGATGTTCGACTCATGCTGGATATCGACGACTGGCAGCAATTTGGCCGGTTTGTTCAACTGGCTGCCGCCCTCACTGCACAAGAAATCAACTACAGCCAGATCGGCAGAGAAATCGGGGTGACGCCTCAAACCGCCAGGCGGTGGCTGTCCATTCTTGAAGCAACATTTCAGTGGTTCGAAATTCCTGCATGGCACGGTAATACGATCAAACGAATATCGTCCAAACCTAAAGGCTACTTCTCCGACACCGGACTAGCCTGCCATCTTGCACGAATCACCTCGTGCGACGCCTTAGGCGGGCACCCGGCAACCGGATCGCTGTTCGAAACCGCCGTCATCTCCGAGATTCGCAAGCTGATGACTCCCATGTCGCGCAAAGCGGCCCTTTATCACTGGCGCATACACAGCGGCAGCGAAGTCGACCTGATTATGGAAAGGGATGGCATCCTCTACCCTATAGAAGTCAAGCTGACCAGCAGGCCTACCCGAAAAGATGCGCGAGGTATTCGAGCCCTGCGCGAAAACTACCCCGACAAAACCATCGCTCCAGGACTGGTCATCGCCCCCGCAGAGCAACTGGAACAACTTAGCGAAACCGAATACACCCTCCCGTGGAACCTCATATAATCTAAACCCAATCTTTCAGGAGATTATGTGGATATCCGACTATTTTTGAATTGAACCTCTCAACCAGATTGAGGATATATTCCGTGTATATTACCTGGCAAAACAAGCCCCAAATGAACTTTTATTGCGATAAGGGAAACCATGAGAAAACGACTGCACTTGATTACAATGCTTCTAATTGCTGCCTCAGCCTTCGGCAGCACGATCTCCATACAGAACCAACAGCTTTCAGCCTCATTTGACAGCGGCAAGCTTACCATCAGCTCTTTTGCAACAGGTAAGCACATCGCGTCGATCCCCTACCCTGAGGC
>CAZCDU010000258.1:0-4334 GCA_964497125.1 uncultured Victivallales bacterium
GAAACTTCCTCATATTGTTGACCTCGTTGGGGTGGACCGTGGCGTCCCGACGCGGTCGAGCAAAGAGGGCGCCTGTCGTGTGACAATGGAGAACATCGTGCTCTCGTGTCTCTTGGGAGGCTCATCACTTGCACGACGCCGTCGGGACGCCGGCGTCCACCTTTCCCATCCACACGTTTCACCTGTGATTAGTCTGAGTCCACTCGGGGGCGTCATTAGCCTGAAACTTCCAATCCACATGCGTTCTGCATTCCTTAATCTTTCGCCCTATTCTTTCGCCTTAATCTCTTCCTCTTTTCTAGAAGATTAGGTGTTAAGTTAAGGCAGAGGTCGTCGCTGAAATACCCAATTCGGAATTCGTCATTCCTTGGGTACTTGGGTATTTGGGTATTTCGTCATTCTCTCACGCTTTCAGCCCGCCGGCGGTGACGCCGCGGATGAAGGGCTTGGTGGCGTAGATGAAGAGCAGGAGCAGCGGCAGGCTGCTGAGCGCATAGGCTGCATACATGGTGCTGAAGTTCGCGGCATGCTGCGAGGTCGCCAGTGTGTAGATGCCTGACGAGACCACCTGGTGACTGCCGTCGGTGTTGACGATGAACGGCCAGAGGAAGTTGTTCCAGGTACCCATGATATTCATCACGATCACGACCGAGAAGACAGGTTTTGACAGCGGCAGGATCAGGTGCCAGTAGATGGAGACGTGCCCCGCCCCGTCAATGCGCGCACTCTCGAAGAGCTCCTCCGGCAACCCCGTGAAGAAGCTGCGAAACACGAAGATGGCAAAGACCTGCCCGCCGGCCACGTACGGCAGGATCATGGCCCAGTAGGTGTTGAGCAGCCCCAGCTTCTTGACCAGCAGAAAGCTGGGAACCAGGGTCAGCACCCCCGGGAACATCATGGTGGCCAGAAACAGAACGAAGACAACCTTGTGCCCCATGAACTTGTACCGCGCCAGAATATAGGCAGCCGACGAGCCGATGCAGCAGACACCGAAGGCGGTCAGTAACGAAACAACCAGTGAGTTGAGCATATAGGGCCGGATGGCTTCCCAGGCGGTCGCCGGCCCCTTCTTCAGCGCCGCTTTGTGCATTTGCAGGGCCGTGGCGCGGTCAACACTCTGTTCCTCGCCGTTCTCGTCAATCACCGCCAGCGGCTCATCGTTGCCGCTGAGATAGTGCCCGGTCACCTCGACGATGCCCGCAAAGGAGTCCGGTACCGAGAAGAAGTCGCGATAGAACTCGAAATTGGAGCGGAAGACATTGTTGAGCATGAAGACAAAGGGAAGCAGTGTCACACAAGCGTAAGCGATCAGAACCGTATGTATCACCAGCGTACTGCGTTTCATCACGTGGCTCCCTGTAGCTCTTCGCTGGATTTGAAATACTTAATGTTGATCAAGGTCAGCCCAAAGATCATCAGAAAGAGAATCACCCCGATGGAACAGGCATACCCCATACGCTGGAAACTGAATGCGTTGAAGTACATCCACAGCCCCGGCACCATGGTCTTGAATCCCGGTCCCCCCTTGGTCAGAACGAACAGCGCCTCGAAGCCCTGCAAGCCACCAATGATGGTCAGGATCAGGATGAGCTTGAGCTGGCTGAGAATCATGGGGATGTCGATCAGGAAGAACTTGCGCACGCCCACGCAGCCGTCGAGTTTGGCCGCTTCGGTGACGCTATCCGGAATGCCCGAAAGTCCGGCATAGTAGATCAACACGTCAAAGCCGCCGACGAACGGGAACCCCATCATGACAATGGCCCCGAGCACGGTCCGGGGATCACTGAGCCAACCATGCGTTAACTGCTCAAGGTTGATCGCGCGCAGCAGCTCGTTGAGCAGGCCGTGCTCCGAGTAGATCATGCCTCCCCAGATCAGCTGTACGGCGACACCGGGCACGACAATTGGCACCAGGAAGATAATCCGGTAGATGTACCGGCTGCGTTCGCGGGGCAGCGAGTAGATCAGTTTGGCGACAATCAGCGGGGCACTCAGCCGGATCAGTACCGCAAACAGCGTCAACAGCAGCATGACCCCCATGGAAGGCCAGCAGGTGGGATCACTGGTCAGGTACTCGGCGTAATTCGCGAGGCCCACGAATTTCTGGTCGCCACCGATCTCGAACTGGAAGAACGAGCTGACAATGGCCCAGACAACTGGTGCGTACACAAAGACAAGCAGGAGCACCACCGCCGGCAGGATAATTCCGTAGCAGGTTGCGGTAGATTTGGCTTTGGGTGTCAGGGCCTTCATCGTGCCGCCTCCGGGAGATCCACATAGCTTGCACGGACCGGCGCAAGCTCCTGCCAGCGTTTATCGAAATCGGCGAGATCGATCCCTTTGCGCTCAACGGCCTTGGCACACCCCGAACGCACGTTCCTGATCTGCCATTCCATGAACTCGTCGAGTTCAATGCCGCCATCGGTCAGATAGAGGCTCAACATACGTTCCAGAATATCACTGAACCGCAGATCGAAAGAGAAGATCCACTTGGTGGTGGTGTAGCGGCGTTCGAGAATATCGACAAAGTCCTTAAGCTCCGGCCGGGGTGTTACGCCCACGATATTGGGGATCAGGCAGGGATACTCGTTGATGACTTTATCGGCCTGTTCGGGCAGACAGAGAAACTGCAGGAAGGCAATGACCCGCTGCAGACGCTTGGACTCGCGCATACGCCGCTCCATGTCCCATTCCATGGGCGTATCCTTGACGGCCGAGTTCGTGACCTCAAACTGGCTCGCGGAACCACCGATCACACACATATCCACGCCGGAAGCGTACTTGCTGGTCTGTTTCGTGAACGTCGGCAGGTAGAAGACCCCCCACTCAAACCCGAGGCTCTTATCCAGGATGAAGCGATAGACCAGCGGCGAGGCATTCCACATCATCACGCCGCGCTGGTTGACAAACTCGCGCACAAAATCGACGCCACCCAGGTCGCGGTTGCTATACTGCTTGAGTTCTTTCATCAGGCGCCACACCTCGCGATAGCGCGGGTCCTGCTCTGTGAAAAACCCCTTCGTGTTCAGGTAGGCCAACTCTTCAGGATCAAGATAGCCCTGCAGGTACGCTTCACGCGTCGGGTCCTGTTTCAGGTCAATGCCCGGCAACAGATCGAAATAGAGCTGATCAAACATCAGGTCGTGACTCCAATCCAGGAATGCCCCCACGTGCATCAGGATCGGGGTGGTGGGCTGCTCAAAGCCATCATGCTCCTGGATCGTCCGGCAGACCTTCATAAACGCCTCCCAGTCCCGGGGCGGCTCGAGCTGGAGCTTCTTGAAGATCGTCTTGTTGTAGTAGATGCCCGTCTCGACCATATCGAGGGTCAGACAGTAATTCTTGCCGTCCGGCGCCGCCTTGCCGCGGCTGATGGCCTGGTAGCGGAACATATCCCACCACTGCTTCGTTCCCGGCAGAGACGCGTCGCCCTTCTCGACAACAAAGGGGTTGGGTGCCTCGAAAAAGCTATCCAGCGGCACATACCACCCCTTCTGCGTATCGACCCAGACATCCTCAACGTTCACATTCAGAATATCGGGCGCCGCACCACTGCTCAGCTGTGTCACCAGGTATTCACGCACGGCCGGTGTGCTCACGACCTCAATGCGTGTATCGGGAAACCGCGCCTCAAAGGCTTCAATCACCTTGGTCAGCCCCTGTAGCGGTTCACCAATCCCATGCGGCCGCGCCCCGGGCTGGTACGAACCACCCGCCGAGAACTTGATAACGTAGTCGACCGCTTCCGCAGCCGGCTGATCACCATTCTCACCGTCACGCTCGTCGCCCGTCTCATCCCCCGGTGGTATCAACATATACCCCAGGACCGCCACGACCAGCAGCAGCACCGCATTTTTCACGTGTTTCATGTATTGCATTCCACGGATAGCTCAATGTGAAGCCGCACTCTCAGGAAAGCCCGACGATAAGTCAACGCGGTTTTGTTTTACCCCAAGTTCGGTTTTCTCCACTCAGATGCACATTCGGCTAGCCTAAGACTTCCTGTCTGAAGATACGGCCTGAAGGCCGAACTACAAACGCCTGCCTCGCGTAGAAACCCGTTCGTAGTTCGGCCTTTCCCGTGGTCGGCCGTAGCGCGGAGCGCGAAGGAGGAAGGCCGTAAATACCGGCTCTTCGCTACTCTGCGTGGGTCAATGCCTTGTTCCCTGTCCTTTTCAACGCCCAACAGCCAACATCCAACATCCAAGTTGGAGCATTCTCAGAAGACTTCGCAAGCCGCTCTTTGATAGCCTATTGCAGAGTCTCTCCTCTTCGCCTTGGGCGTTGGTTGTTGGGCGTTGGTTGTTGGATGTTCGATTCTCTTCCATGCTTAG
>CAZCDU010000259.1:0-4284 GCA_964497125.1 uncultured Victivallales bacterium
ACCGCGTGACCATCTTCATATCTCAAGTGTTGCGCTGGCTACTCGCGCGCGGGGAGATATGGAGCAGCCGTGTTTTCGTAAAGTGTTTATAGTGTGCGTGTTATGGGGTGCGTGCTGGCGGCGAATGACATGGTGTGTGTGATACCCGGGTGACGTCTCGGGGCATTATACATGCAAACTATGGAGGAACAGATGGAAGGTGTAGTAGACAAAGTCATGGAAGTGTTGGCGGTTTACGGGCTGAAGGTCATTGCCGCGATTGCCGTGTTGATACTTGGTCGCCTGGCGGCGAAACTTGTGCAGAAGATCATCGAAAAGATGATGGCAAAGGGAAAACAGGAGCAAACGCTCATTTCCTTTGTTAGCCATCTTACCTATGCCGCTCTGATGGCGTTTGTGATTATTGCCGCTTTGGGGCAGTTGGGCATTCAAACCGCCTCGTTTGTGGCTGTTCTGGGTGCTGCCGGCCTGGCCATCGGCCTGGCGTTGCAGGGCTCTCTGGCCAATTTCGCGGCCGGCGTGCTCATGATCATCTTCAAACCATTCAAGGTTGGTGATTTCATAGAGGGCGGTGGCGTATCAGGCGTTGTTGAGGAGATCCAGATCTTCACAACGCAGCTCAGGTCTCCCGACAACAAGGCGATCATCGTCCCGAACGCCCAGATGACAAGTGGCAACATCGTTAATTACTCGTCCAAGGGCACACGTCGCGTGGACCTTGTTGCCGGCATCGGGTATGACGATGACATTGATAAGGCGCGCTCCGTTCTGGAGAAGATCCTGGCAGAGGAATCGCGGATTCTCGAGGATCCGGCTCCTACAATCGCCGTTTCCGAGCTCGGGGACAGTAGCGTGAACTTCGTGGTCCGCCCCTGGGTCAGCGTGGATGACTACTGGGATGTCTTCTTCGCATTGAATGAAGCCATTAAGAAGCAGTTCGACGCGAATAATATCTCTATCCCGTTCCCGCAGAGGGACGTACACGTTTACGAACACAAGGCCTAGCCGGTCAGAAGCATTAGGGAATTGCCGTGTCCGGCCGAGACGTCGGATGCGGCTTTCCACAACTAGTAGAGAGAACAACGAATAGAGGATTAGTAGAATGAAGACATTGAGTATGGTAGTAGCATCAGTATTGGTTGCGGGAACAGCGATAGCCGCTGATGGTGAATGGGACCGGACGGTTGCCCTTGGTGTGAACGTGACTTCCGGAAACAGTGAGACTCTGGCGGTGAACGGTAGCGTGGCTGCTGAAAGAGCCGGCGATGTGCATGAGATCCGTTTGGGACTCGAAGGGAACTTCGGTGAAGCGGAAGTCAATGGCGAGACCGACACAACGACAGAGAATGCCAAAGCACTCGCCGCTTATAAGTATAAGCTGAACGGCAGCTACCTCTATTCAGACAACAGCATTTTTCATGATGACATCGCCGCGATCGATTACCTTCTGGTTCTCGGCGTCGGTGCCGGCTACCACGTGGTAAAGACCGATACCGCCAAGCTCGGAATCGAGCTCGGTGTCTCGTATATAGAGGAAGAACTCGGCGATGGGACGCGAGATGACAAGATCGCTGCACGGATTGCGGCTCGCCATGACCAGAATCTGAGTGAACATGCCAAGCTCTGGCTGGCTGCAGAGTATCTTCCCGGTACGGACGACACCGACGACTACCTTCTGAATGGCGAAGCGGGTCTTGAAGCCGCTCTGAATTCGTCGCTCAGCCTTCGCGTGGTGGCCCAGGACCGCTATGACAATACGGTTCCAGCGGGCCGCGAGAGAAACGATCTCTCCGTGATCAGCTCGCTGGTCTACACCTTGTAGACTGTCGATTATCCGAGCTGGCATCCCTCCGGGATGCGGTCTGTGATTTGCGATGTGACCGGTGGTGTCTCCCGCTTCGCGGGATCAACCACCGGCTAATGGCTGGAAATCCCTTCGGGATGGCTAGACATAGCTTGATTCTTTGGCGGTGCTGCGGCAAGGTACGGCAACTACGGATTGACCCGATTTTTCTAGGATTTCCAGAATGAACGAGTAAGGAGCAGGCAATGAAGTTGATTTTTTTGGGACCTCCAGGCGCAGGGAAGGGTACGATTGCCCAGCGGGTGACGGATGATCTGGGCGTGGTCCAGATTTCGACGGGTGATCTTCTTCGAGCGGCAGTCGGTGAAGGGTCGGATCTCGGCAAGAAAGCCAAGGGCTACATGGATTCAGGCGAATTGGTCCCTGATGACCTCGTGATCGATCTGCTGAAAGAACGTATTGAGAAGGACGACTGTGCCGGGGGCTTCATTCTGGACGGTTTCCCGCGCACCATTCCCCAGGCCGAGGCCTTGGATCAGGCGGGCGTCCCGATCGACAACGTTATTAACTTCCAGGTTGCTGACGAGTTGATCATTCACCGCCTCTCCGGACGGCGCATTCACAAGGAAACGGGTCGAATCTACAACGTCAATTCTGACGGTACCCCGCAACCGCCCGCCGATATGGATCCGTCCGAGCTTCTACAGCGTGATGATGATCAGGCTGAAGCGATCGCCAACCGCCTGGTTGTCTACCGTGAGCAGACAGAGCCGCTGATTGGTTACTACGAGAAGACGGGGCTGATCGTCAACATCACGGCATCTCAGGACATCGACGCCATCGTTACTCAAGTGAAGGCCGCCATTGGCGCGTAACGCTATGGATGCAGACGTGAAACAGAAGACCGTTCTGCTGCGGGTGGCAATTGTCGTTGCCCTTTTGGTGGCGGTGGCCGGGGTTCTCTACGCGAAGCATATGCGGAGCAGTGATGCAGGGGAGAAAGGCATTGCCCCGTGTTGCCCCTGTTCAGCCCATAAGCCGGCCGCCACGGCCGAATAGCGGTTCCACATGGTAGAATTCCTGCAGGCAGCGTTTTCAGACGCTCCGGGTGTCGCGCTTGCCGCGGCTTTCGCCTGGGGCGTGATTAGTATGCTGCTGAGCCCGTGCCACTTGGCCGCGATTCCCATGATTGTGGGTTTTGTCGATGAGCAGGACGGGGCGATGAATGGCCGCCGCGCATTCCAGCTTTCGCTGTTCTTCGCCATTGGCCTTTTCATCGCGATTGCTGCCATTGGCTTGGTGACGGCAGGTCTTGGCCGCGCGGTTGGTGATGTTCCGTACAAAGCCTACATCGTGGCCGTTGTCTTCTTCGTTGTCGGGCTGAACATGCTGGGGGTCATTCCCCTGGGCTGGACGAGACCCAACACGCACGGCATGGCAGGGAAGGGCTGGTTACCGGCAATCTGCCTGGGAACGGTCTTCGGCATTGCCCTCGGTCCCTGCACGTTTGCCTTTATGGCGCCTCTTCTGGCGGTTAGCTTCCAGGCTGCCGCCACGCATCTGGGCTACGCCGCGTTGCTGTTGGTGCTCTATGGACTGGGGCACTGCAGTGTCATCGTCATCGCCGGTACCTGCACAGGACTGGTTCAGCGGTACCTGAAATGGAATGCCGCATCCCGGGGGACCCGCTGGGTCAAGCGAGTGTGCGGCGTACTGCTGCTACTGGCGGGACTGTATATGCTTGCTGTTGCGTGAGTTATGGCGCAACAGGCGCAGGCGAAGCTGTGGGTGCAGGAACGGCCGGAACCGCTACTGGCGCCTCCGCCGGGGCCGCTTTCTTGCGTGTAGCTCCCAGGATCATGACATCCGTTTTCGGCACATCGCGCATTCCGTTGCGAATGCCTGTCGCCGCCGCTTCAATCTTGTCGACAACGTCCAGACCTTCTGTCACGCGTCCGAAGACACAGTAACCGATGCCACTGCGCGTGGGGTTTCTGAAATTCAGGCTGCGGTTATCAACGGTATTGATGAAGAACTGCGACGTGGCACTGTCGGGGATACTGGTACGTGCCATGGCTATAGTTCCGCGTGTGTTCTTCAGCCCGTTTGCTGCTTCGTTCTTGATGGCGGCGCGTGTGCTCTTCTTACTCATCTTGGCGTCGAAACCACCGCCCTGGATCATGAAGTTGCGGATGACGCGATGGAATATCGTGCCCTTGTAGAAGTCGTCATCAACATACTTCAGGAAGTTCTCAACCGTGGCCGGCGCCTTGTCCGGATAAAGCTCGAGCGTGATGTCGCCCATGGATGTCTTGAGCACCACCATTGGGTTTTCCGCTTCCTGCGCGGTTGCCATCACGGCTACACCAAATCCCCCCACTGCCATACATACGAACTGTCTGAAATTCATGCTTCATTCTCCTTGTTTGTGAAGAACTGGAAGATACCGCATGAGACCGGACTGTTCAAGAGTGAGTCGC
>CAZCDU010000260.1:0-4250 GCA_964497125.1 uncultured Victivallales bacterium
GAGCTGGAGAATCAACCACTAGCGCAGCTTTTCAAAGTCCGACAGGCTGCTAGCCTGCATATTTCCCGACGTTTGGCCGCGAGTGGCGAATCGGCGTCAAATATCCTACGCATCTTCCTGGGCGGTGCGGGCGATGATCTCGTCCTGGAGCTCGCGGCTGAGGTCGCAGAAGTAGTCGCTGTAGCCTGCCACGCGCACGATAAGATCGCGATGCTGCTCCGGGTTCTCCTGGGCTTCGCGGAGTGTGGCCGCGTCAACGATGTTGAACTGCACGTGGTGCCCATCCATGCGGAAGTAGGTCCGCACGAGGTGTCCCAGCTTCGAGATTCCCTCTTCATCCGAGAGAACGCTGGGAAGGAACTTCATGTTCAGGAGCGTGCCACCGGTACGGAGCTGATCCATCTTGGCGGCCGATTTGACGACGGCGGTAGGGCCATGGCGGTCGGCGCCCTGTACAGGTGAGATGCCTTCCGACACCGGCGTGCCTGCCTTGCGGCCATCCGCTGAAGCGCCAAGCACGGAACCGAAGTAGATGTGGCAGGTCGTTGGCAGCATATCAACGTGGTACTCGCCGCCCCGCGAGTTGGGCCTGCCGTCGATGGTGGCGTAGAGCGAGTCGAACACGCGTTGCATGATGTCATCCGCAGCGTCATCGTCATTGCCATAGCGTGGCGTCTCGTCCGCAAGCCGTTTCTGAAGGGCTTCGCCGCCCTCGAAGTCGGCCGCTAGGCCCGTGAGGAGGTCCGTCATGCTGACGGCATTCTGCTCATAGACATGTTTCGAGATGGCGGAGAGGCTGTCGGTAATCGTGCCAATGCCCACGCACTGGATGTAGGTCGTGTTGTAGCGGGCGCCGCCGGCGTTGTAGTCCATGCCGTTCTTGATGCAGTCGTCAATCAGCACCGAAAGGAAGACTGCCGGCATCTTGCTCGCATACTGTTGCTCGATAAACTGGTTGCCGCGCACCTTGATGTCCACGAAGTGACGCAGCTGCTTTTCGAAGGCTGCAAAGAGCTGGTCGAAAGAGGTCAGTTCAGTAGCGTCACCGGTCTCCAGCCCGATGCGCTTGCCGGAGCGTGGATCGATGCCATTGTTCAGTGTGATCTCAAGAATCTTCGGTGTGTTGAGATATCCGGTCAGCACGTAGGCCTCTTTCCCGAATGCGCCGGTCTCGACGCAGCCGCTGGTGCCGCCTTCGCGGGCGTCTTCAATACGTTTGCCACACCGAACCATCTGCTCTACCACGCCATCAGCGTTGAAGACCGACGGATAGCCGTAGCCGTTCCTGATGACCCGGCATGCGGCCTTTAGGAAGCGATCCGGGTTCTTGCGGCTGAGCTGAATGTTGCCCTGCGGCTGCAGGAGGTGGATCTCGTCCATGACCTCAAGCATCAGGTAGGAGAGTTCGTTCACGCCGTCACTGCCATCGGGCAGAATGCCGCCCATGTTAATGTTCGTGAAGTCGTTATAGGTGCCACTCTCTTCGGCCGTCACGCCGACCTTGGGTGGGGCAGGGTGGTTGTTGAACTTGATCCAGAAACACTCAAGCCACTCTTTGGCCTGTTCGCGGTCCAGCGAACCGGCTTCGCAGTCTTGCTCGTAGAAGGGGAGGAAGTAGCGATCGAGGTGACCGGGATTCATGGAATCCCACCCGTTCAGCTCTGTGATGGTGGCGAGATGCATGAACCAGTACATCTGCAGGGCCTCGCGAAATGTGCCCGGCGCATCTCCCGGCACGTGGCGGCAGGTGCGGGCTATGAGTTCAAGCTCTTGCTTGCGCGCGGCATCGGCGCAATCCGATGCCAGCGCTTCGGCTTTTTCCGCATGGCGGCGAGCGAAGGTGATGACGGCATCACACGCCACGAGCATGGCTTGGAGCTCTTCGCGTTTCTCGACGGCCTTGGTGTCCGCCATGAAATCCAGGGCCTCCAGGGCAGCATTGATGTCGGCCTTGAATCCGTTCAGACCCTTGGTGTAGAACTTCCCATCCAGCGTTGTATGCCCCGGGGCGCGCTGTTCCATGAACTCGGTGAAGACGCCGGCTTCGTATGCGTCTTGCCATTCCTGCGATAGCCCGTCGAAGATGTGCTCGCGCATCGTGCGGCCCTGCCAGAAGGGGATAACTTTCTCTTTGTAGATGCGAATATCGTCTTCGCTCACGCCATAGCTCGTCATGGCACGGCTATTGAGGATGCGCAGATCCTCTTCGCTGTGACAGGTCAGCTCGGGATAGGTCGCTACGGCGCGAGGGCGTGGGCCACGCTCGCCGACGACCAGCTCGTCGTCGCCAATATAGATCGTCTGATTCTCATACAGGTACGCCAGAGCCTTGGCTCGCATCATGGGGACCGAGTACTTTCCGATGTTCTCCCGGTAGAAGTCGGTGATCAGTTCGGCGCGTTCAGCCGAAATCGTAATCGGGGTCTCAAAGCTCTCGGTTCTCAGGCGCTTTACGCGATCGTTCATGGGATGACCTCCAGTCCTAATTCTTGCAGTTCTGTCTTTATGGTTTGCAGTTGTTCTGTTGTCGGCTCCTGGGTGTCAGGCAGGGGAACCGGCAGACCAAATCGTCGATATTTGTCCATAGCCGCCGAGTGGTAGGGCAGCAGTTGTAGTGATAGTTTGCGAGGCAGCGCGGCCACGAGTTCCTGCACGGCAATCAGATTCTCCCGGGCATCGGTGAGCCCCGGAATGACGGGCAACCGGAGTCGAATGGCAACATCCGTTTCGCACAGCATCCGCAGGTTGTCATGGATCAGATCCACGGAGACGCCTGTGTGTTCCTCGTGAGTCATGCCGTTGCCCGGTTTCAGATCATACAAGAACAGATCCGTGTGGTTGGCAACGTCTCGTAGAACGCCGGCCGGTGCGTACCCACTGGTGTCGACCACGCGGTGAAGGCCCTCCCGGCCGCAGGCAGCCAGGGCCGCAACCAGGAATTCGGGCTGTGAAAGCGGTTCGCCTCCGGAGAACGTGACGCCCCCCCCGGATTCGTCGAAGAACGGGACGTCCCGCTCGACTTCCGATACCAGCTGATCCACGGTTACGCGGCGACCCACCTCGAGTGGCTCCCCGTGGCTGGACAGTGTCTCTACCCCAAACCCCTGGCTTTCGGGATTATGGCACCAGCTGCACTTGAGTGGACAACCCTTCAGAAACACAGTCGTACGGATTCCCGGCCCGTCATGGACCGCGAAACGCTTGATATCGAAAATGATGCCTTCCATTACGCATCCCGATGCTTTTGGGTGCAATTCCCCTTACTACTGTCGTCTATTGTCTGTTATTCCCTGCATATCGTCTTGAAGAATCCCCCAGCCAGAACTACATTCTGGGCACAAGGTGATCCTATGCCAGAACAGCCCTCTATAGACCTGATACGCGATCTTCGGTTTCTTCCCGTTGTGGAGCCGCTGTTTGATGCGCTACCTGATGTGGTGTTCTTCGTTAAGGATCGCGATGCCCGCTATCTCTGTGTGAATCAGACGCTGGTTCGCCGCTGCGGCAGTGAAACCAAGGCGGATCTGATTGGGCGCACGTGCCAGGATGTCTTCGAAGGACCTATGGGGGCGGGGTACCTGGAGCAGGACCAACACATTCTGCGTGGCGATGGTGCACTGAGGGATGTGCTGGAGCTGCATCTCTATGCCCGCGGTGGCCCGGGGTGGTGCATTACCACGAAGCTCCCGCTCCATGACAGCGAGGGGAAGATCATCGGCATCGTGGGGGTCTCAAACGATATTCACGTCTCCGTGAGTCAGGACCGCCGCTACGCGGAGCTGGCCAAGGGCGTTGATTTCATCCGACAGCATTACGATGATGCGCTTCGACTGGACTCGCTTGCTGAACTGTGTGGACTTTCGGCTTACCAGTTCGAGGAGCGCATGAAGAAAGTCTTCCAGCTCACCGTCGGGCAGTTCATCGCCAAAACGCGCATCGATGCGGCCTGCCGTTCGCTGGAGCAGGGCAGCTCAAGCATAGCCGACGTGGCCGTCACGTGTGGCTTCGCGGACCAGAGCGCCTTCACCCGCCAGTTCAAGGCAACGACCGGCATGACGCCCACCGACTACCGTAAGTCCGTCATCAACCGCTGACGGCGGGGGGCTTGGACGCCCCAGACGGGACGTTCCAGGCTAGGAAAGCCCCCGGTGCGCTGCGCTTCCCTGATTACTCAGGGGAAGCGTCCTTGGTATTTAGGCTCTTCGCTACTTTGAATGGGTAAGCATAGTAAGCGTTAAGCTTGGCGTTCG
>CAZCDU010000261.1:0-4209 GCA_964497125.1 uncultured Victivallales bacterium
CGAAAAATGATCCTGGAACTCATCGCCGGACAAGGTGTGTATGGGGATGATGGCCCAGCTTGTCCGCCATCTTCTGTGCGTGTCCGTGGAGATAGAGTACTCGCAATTGATCACCTTCGTGAGGAGGCAGCCCCGGCGAATATTTCTTCAATCTCTCCAGCATGTAGAGCTGATACAGATCGATCACGAATGTCTTCTCAGCTTTCATTGCGGCCTTGTAGACAGAAACAAGTCGGTCAATATTGCTGCCGGCAGCCGTCACGAATGACGTATCCTTCTGGCTGGCAAAGATGCTGTAGAGCTCATTCTCAACCGCATTTTCAGAATCAAAGCCAACGAAATGCTTGCCGCCCAAAGTCGTTCCTTCCAACAAAAGAGCATCAACATCCGCGATGGGATCCTTCAGAATGGTCTTCTGAAGTGCGCCACTTCGGCCATGCCCTCTGAAGTCTCCGGTAACCCCCACTCCGTGACGGTGCGGCGGAGTTCGGCGGCGGTGTAGTGTCCGGTTGCGTACGTCTCGAACATGCGCCGTACAAGTGGGGCCTTCGTCTGGTCGGCAATGATGCTGTGTGAGCGGTGATCGTTGAGATATCCGACCGGAGCCCAGCCGGGGAACTCACCGCGACGGAGCTTCTCGCGGAGACCGCGACGGACATTCTGGCTGAGTGAATCAACGACGTATTTCGCCTGTCCGAAACCTATGTTTAGCATGAAGCGACCTTGCGGCGTGTTCTCGAACCAGAACGTCGGGAAGTCCAGCGCCTGTAGCTTCTCGGTATCGAGCGCATATATTATTCTGCCCCCATCGATCGAATTCCGACAGAGCCGATCCGGGTGCCATGCGATGATTCCTTGGGCCTTGCCCGCTTCGATATCATCCATCATGGAATTGAATATCGGGCGTCCCGGCTTTCTTGCCGTCTTCGACTCGACAAGCTCGGCCACCACGCGCAAATGCTGCTGCTTCGCGAACTTCCTGAGTTCGGTGAGCTGTGCGTCGATGGATAGAAGCTGATGCCCGTTGTCGTCTGTCGATTTCCTCGCATATAGAAAATACTTCATTGGCACGTGCCTTCCTTTGGTGTTTACATCGTGAACACTGTAAACACTCAAAGGATTGACATCAAGGCCAAAAGTAAACATTGTTAACGGCATGAAGCAGAAGAAAGAGAGCATTCTGGGAGTGAGGGTAGAAGCAGACCTTGAAGAGCAGATAAGAGATCTCGCCGAGAAGGAAGACCGATCAGTGTCGTGGATGCTCCGGCACCTGATTCTGGAGGGGCTGAAAGCGAAGGGGATCCAGGAACGAAAAGCCGGGAGACGCAATTGAAAGCGAAGCCTGACAAGAAAAGAGAGAAGAGCCCGTCGCCATCTGATGAATCGCCAGAAGAGGGGCGCAAGCCTATCATCATGGTCTCTTCTACGGTGGACGGCATTGAGGATCTCTTGGAACAGATCTTCGCGATCCTGAGCGCAGAATTCACGGTGTGGATGTCTTATAAGGGCACGGTTCCTGTGGACTCGAACAAATCGAATTTTGAGAATTGCCTTGATGCTGTTAAGCGGTGTGATCTGTTTCTTGGTATTATCACAACGAGCTATGGTAGCGGGAAGGATGGGACCAAGCCATCAATTACGCATCAGGAGGTCCGGGCGGTTCTCAAGCGAGACATTCCCCGGTGGTTTCTTGCACACCGAGATGTCGAACTCGCCTATGATCTGATCCGAAATATTGGCCACAGGATTCCGGGCAGCATTGCTGAACTCAACGAGCGCATGAAGAAACTGCGCAAGAGTGGTCGGCATCCTGTGATTGGCGACTACCGAGTTCTGGAGATGTACGCCGAGGTAATTCAAGCTAAGAAGCAATTGAGCGAACGCCGTGGGAATTGGGCGCAGCCGTTTGCCACGGCCGCCGATGGACGGGTGTTTGTTGTGTCGCAGTTCCTGCGCTATTCGCGTGCGGTTGAGGATGTGGAGAAAGGGCCACTATCCGCACTCCGACACATGGCGAGGGAGAAGGGCGGCAGCAAGTGAACACGGATTCCAACATCAAACGACTGCTGAACCGGATTGAGTCGGCCCACTTGGAGCACAGAACAGCGGGTACACCAGTGACCTCCTTGGCCGAAACTGTGTGTGCCTTCCTTAATTCGGGTGGCGGCACCATTATTCTGGAAGTAGAGCCGGACACGAACCAGGCAGCGACGCTCAGGGCAGGGATAGAAGCAGAAATGCGGAAGCTTATTGCTCCTGCGGCTTTCTGGACAGCCAGTCATGAGGAGATCGCAGGCGATACGTTCCTGATCATTGATGTCCCAGCTGGGCGTGACGGTCCGTACGCTGTCGGGGGCAGAATCTATATGCGCGATGGATCTCGGACACTTGAAGGAACGCCCGCAACTATCCAAACGCTTGTTGAAAAGGGCTACACGGAAACGGAACGATGGGAGCGCCAGCAGCTCCCTGGTGCCGACATCGAGCGACTTCAACGGGAGCTGATTTTGGATACTGCCAAAGTCGGAGAGGACAAGCGTAGCTACCTGTTCACAGACGCACGACGGCCGGCGGCCATTCTTGCCGATCTCGGTCTGCTTCGGCAAAATACCATCACAAACGCAGCAGAGGTGCTTTTTGGCGTGCGACCAGCCATCCAGTTCCCACAGATTCGATCACGAGTGACCGTGTATGCAGCACACAAAGGAAGCGACTTCATTGACAGCAAAGTGTTTGAGGGCCCCGTGTTCGAGATGCTCGAACAGATGCTGGCCATGGTGAAAAAACATACGCCAGTTGCGAGTCTGTTCCGAGGTGATCTGCGGCGTTCTGATCAACCTGCCTATCCTGAAGAGGCCGTACGCGAAGGATTGGTGAATGCTTTCGCGCACAGGGACTACGCTGATTTCGCCGGTGGTGTGACTGTTGATCTCTATCCCGAAAAACTGGTGATTTGGAACGCTGGCATGTTGCCACCGGGAATCAAGGTTGGAGATCTGAAACGAGAACATCCCTCAATGCCGCGCAACCCGGATGTCGTTCAGGTGCTCTGGCTGCGGGAGTATATGGAGCGCGTGGGTCGTGGCACGCAGAACATTGTGGCGTGGTGCAAAGAAGCGGGACTGCCTGCTCCAGTCTGGAAGTCAGACGATACAGGCGTGACTTTGACGTTCAAGTATGCCCAAAGAGCCGGAGCCAGCGAGCTCAACCTGCGTCAAAAGAAGCTGCTCTCGGCTCTTGGGACAGGAGACAGCATCAAGCTTCCCGTCTATCAGGATCGCTACATGGTAAGCGAGCGGCAGGGACGTCGAGACCTGAAGGAACTCATTGAAGCAGGTTATCTGAATAGAGAAGGAGATGGACCCACCACAGTCTTTGTCCGTTTGGACAAGCCGCTTAACCCGGCCTAATCCGGCCAACACGAGACTCATGCCTAGAGGCGAACAGGCAGCCATGAGCAGCGTGCAACGCACGTATCTCTAGGGATTTACGCCTTTCTTCTCTCAGACGTTTCGACCGCAATCCGGCCATATGCGGCCAATCCCGGCCAGACCTTTTGGAGGCCCCACTTGTCGAGGCGTAGCAGTACTCCATGGCAAGTGCCCGGGGCACTAATCGCCATGAAGCAAGGGGCGTGCCGCTTTTTCGGTGCCGTATTCGGCACTGGAAAACGGCATGACCCTTGCGGCGGTTTTCGGGGGGAATATCACCAGCGGAGCGAGTCCTTTTCCAAACAGGCGAAAAGAGTGGCGTTCTCAGAGTATCTGGAAGAGTTGAAGCTATTCCTGCAATTGATTGGGGAGAACCTTGTTCTGACCGGCCCGATTGATGAAGATGACGCGCGAAGCGCGACCGAATTTCTGGCGTCCGAGTCTGGGAGTCTGGAAAAGAAGCAGGTGGGAAACTTCTCCCGTCACGATGGTGACGGTCGTCCCGTCGGAGGCTCAATTCTCAAGAAAACCTCTGAAATCCCGTCACTTCCGGTCCATGTGCCGATCCTCGGCACATCCAAATTCTGCCTGTCCGAGAAACAAAAACGCGCCGTCACTGTCGGTGACGGCGCGTCCAGAATCAATCGTCGTCGGCTCCCGGTCGTCTGCGTCAGATTCCCGAAACCATTCCAATTTCTCGCCCATTCGGCGAAAAATTCAAACTGGCGGAGAGGGCGGGATTCGAACCCGCGGAACCGGTTAAGGTTCACACGCTTTC
>CAZCDU010000262.1:0-4200 GCA_964497125.1 uncultured Victivallales bacterium
GACAGCTGTCCCACGTTGAGAGCAAGAGTTTCACCCCTGTATAATCCGGCGGAGGCACGACGCTGGGGGTTGCGCTGAGCTGAAACATCTTCTCGGTGCATTCTTCTCTGCACTGCTGCATCTCGCAAAGCTCCCCCCCCGACATTGTGCGTAGCCGAACCGTCTGTTAAGCTCTGCTTAGGAGGTATGCTATGAATGTGAAACTGGTTTGGCTCGCCGTCACTCTCGCCGCCCTCACACTGGTCTCAGATAGCCGCGCGGACGGGAAGTACCTTACGCGTGCACGTATGAAGTCCATCGTCTTTGAAGAAGTCGATTTCAGGAGCATCCGTTTCAGCGATGCGGTGGCATTCCTCAGATCCGAGAGTAAGGCGCGTGATCCCAAGAAGACCGGCGTCAATGTCATCCTCAAGCTCGACCCGGCGCAAAACCCCCAGATCACGCTCCTCTTGGGGAAGTCGTCCATGTACAAAGTGATGAGCCTCATCACCGAAGTCGCAGAATATGACTGGCGCTATATTGGCGGCACGCTGGTTCTGGAGCCGAAGCCGAAGAAGGGCACCAGCTAACCTGCATATTTCACGAGTACGTGAAATAGCAGGAATGACGAAACACCCAAGCACCCAAATACCCAAAGAAATCCGAATCCCGAACTCCGAAATACCAAAGACGGAACGTACTTCGCGGATCAGCAATTTGCGGATTCAGTAATAGATACGATCGGCAGCGCTTTTCGGGCTTAGGTATTTGGGATTTCCTTGGGTATTTGGGTACTTGGGTATTTCCCGGCGTTTCGCCACTCGTGGTGAAATGTCCGGGCTAATCGGGCGCCCCCAGGCGGCACCTACCAGCTTCCGGAAGCCCCGCCACCGCCAAAACTGCCGCCACCACCGGAGAAGCCACCGCCCGAGAAGCCGCCGCCTCCACCGCCACGGAACCCGCCACCACCTATGAAGATGGTGTGTCCGAATCCGTAGCGCCAACGCAGAACTGCCGGAAGCACGAAGAACAGGACAAAAAACAGCAGGAACAGACCCGGGGAGTCGTTGCGCTTCGATCGGGACCGGGAGATCGGAGCTGGGGCGCCGGATGGACGCCTGCCGGTCAGGCGCAGCTGGATCTCGCCAATCGCGAACATCGCACCATCGGCAAATCGCCGCTCACGAAAGAACGGCCCCATGTCACGAATGATGTCGCCGCAGCGGGCATCATTGAGTTTCCCCTCAAGGCCGTAACCCACTTCGATCCGAATCTTACGGTCGTCACGGGAGATAAGCAGGAGAAGGCCGTTATCGACATCCTTGCGCCCCAGCTTCCAGGCTTCAACCACCCGCATACTGAATAGCTCAAGCGAGTCACCTTTGAGTGACGGCACCGTCAATACGGCCATCTGTGCACCTGACGGCGACGCTTTCAGCCCCTGTAGAGCCGTCACCATCCGCTGCTCCTCACTAGCGGAAAACAGTTTCGCCTCGTCCACGACCCATCCGCTGTGGCGGGGAACCTTCAGCTCACCAACCGCCGTCCCACCGGACAGAACAACGACCAACGCCAATATCAACCAGGTTGCCTTACGCATAGCTAATCTCGTCCTTCAGTTCATTGACGTCATCAGACTGGTAGGGGAAGAACTCCTGCAGGGCTCGCCCGGACATCAGGATGCCCTCGCAGAGACCGTCAGCAATGCGACCGTCCTGGAACGCCTTGGTGGCCGCCGCCACGATCGACTCCCAGAAGTCAGCAGGCGTCGCATCATCAATCCCTTTGTCACCCAGCACCACGAACTTGTGGTCTTTGTAGGCGAGGAAGAAGAGCACGCCATTACGGAGTTCCGTGCGGGTCATGCCGAGACGTTCAAACCGGCGCTTGGCGACCTCTATGGGTTCGCCCTTGCAGCGCGGCTGCAGGTGCACCCGGATTTCGCCGGAGGTATTCGTTTCCGCCTCACGGATCGCGTCCATGACGCGCTTCTCATCGTCTTTTGAAAGAAAGCGTGCCATTAGAATTTCACCTCGGGAACCGTGTCCACGTTCAGCGCCGCCGGCGGCTCATAGTACTCGGCCTTCGTCATATCGAGCTTGTCGGCAAAAATGCTGCCGGGGAACTTACGGATAGCGGCGTTGTAGAGTTTGACGCTCTTGTTGTAACGCGTACGCGCCACCGCAATACGGTTCTCTGTCCCTGCCAGCTCATCCTGCAGACGAACGAAGCTCGTGTCGGCCTTGAGCTGGGGATAGTTCTCCGAGATGGCCAACAGTCTCCCGAGGGCGCCATTCAGCAGACCGGACGCAGCAGCCTTCATCGACGGCGATTTCGCCGCAATCAACTTCGAGCGCGCCTCCGCAACGGCCGTGAAGATCTCCTTCTCGTGGGCGGCATAGCCTTTAACCGTCGACACCAGGTTGGGTACCAGATCTGCGCGCCGCTGAAGCTGCGTGTCGATCTGACTCCAGGCCTCATTCATCGACTCATCTTTCTCAATCAACCCATTCTTCACAATAATGGGGAACGCCACCGCGATAAGCCCCAGAACCACCAGAATCGCAACAATCCCAAACATCTTCATATCGTCCTCCTTCGTTTCAAATCAGCACGCATGAAACCTACCAGACCCCACACACGACACAAGCCTAAGGATGCCTGCCTGGAATACGGCGGATCTGAATTCTAATGACCCTAGAGACGGCAGTTGAGGAACCGCGAAACACACGAATACCGCGAAGAAGGGAAGCAAAAGACAGGTGTTTCTGAACCAATTCCAGATCACGGCTCATGCACCCAGTGGGCGCAGGTCCGGCGCAAGACACATCAGGAGAAAGGCCTGGTATACTTCAGTTTCTTTCGCGTATTTCGCGTATTTCGCGGTTTGACCGCTCCTTCTGGGATGAATTCAGCGACTTCCTCTTTGTAGCTGGATTCGTTAGAATTCAGCCCGATGACAACAGAACTATCCGCAAAGACATGAAGATGAAGCATAGACTGAAGACAACAGCCAAAGCAGCGGTCATCCTCGTCATTCTGGGATTCGTCGGCCTTAACTGGCTTGCGTACAACCATGCGCGAGCAATGGCGGTATTCACGGATACCGGGCAGCGCACCAGCAAGCCGGAAGCGCTGGCCGGTTTCACCAAACTCAAGGTGCTTCTGACGGGCGTCACGATCCCACGACCACAGAGCGATACCCCTCCCGCCGCACTCGATCCGGCATGTACCGTTCAGACGATCCAAATAGACGACATCACGCTCAACGCGTGGTACTGCAACCGTGGCAATCAGACACCCCTGGTGGTTCTCTTTCACGGCTATTCGGCCGAGAAGACGGCTCTGCTCGGCGAGGCAAGGGCATTCCTTGAACTTGGGGCATCGGTTCTGCTCGTTGACTTTCGTGGATCAGGCGGCTCTTCGGAAGCCTACACAACCGCCGGTATTCACGAGGCGGAAGACGTTGCCGCTGTTGTGGCCCACGGTCGCCATGCGCTGGATCACCCCTCGCTATTTCTATTCGGCCAAAGCATGGGTGCGGTTGCCATCCTGCGTGCCATCGATCAGCAAGGCGTTCAGCCGGATGGCGTGATCCTGGAGGCCGTGTTCGACACCATGCTCAAGACCGTCTACAACCGCTTTGAGGCAATGGGGGTACCGGCCTTCCCCTGTGCACATCTCCTCGTCTTCTGGGGAGGACGGCAACTGGGATTCAATGGCTTCACACACAAGCCCGTCAACTACGCTCGTTCGTTGTCCTGCCCCACCCTTTTCATGCATGGCACCGATGATCCGCGGGCCAAGCTGGCTGACGGCAAGCGGGTCTTTGATGCGGCGGCAGGAAAGAAGTCATTCGTGGAATTCCCGAATGTCGGCCACGAAGCCTACGTTCGGAAGTACCCGGCAGAATGGAAAGCGGCGGTGGTCCGTTTGCTCTGCCCGGACGACGGCTGATTTGAAACGTTACCGCATTCCGAATGACAGCGCGGCTACGCCCGGACACGGGCCTCACGACATCTGGAATTGTAGGACAGGCTTCCCGAGTCCCCGAGGGAGCCTGTGCCCGTCACGCCAAGCTGCTAAATGAGAGCTACGCTACGCGCGGACACAGGCTCCCCGATGAGAATCGGGGAAGCCCGTCCTACACGGGCCACACAACATCTGGCGTTGTAGGACAGGCTTCCCGAGTCCCCGAGGGAGCCTGTGCCCGTCACGCCA
>CAZCDU010000263.1:0-4183 GCA_964497125.1 uncultured Victivallales bacterium
TCCGAGGGGCGGTATCTGTCGTCGACCAACCACCACCCCAACGGAGCAGTCACCCCAAGTGACAGCTCAACAAGACTGATTAAAGAATCACTCTCGTAGACCGTCGGACCTCTTGTGGTACCCATTGCCCGCCAACGTTTTGCTTTCTCTTCTTCTTGAGTAGTTCTTCCTTGGAAGGCTCTGCTCCGGGGGACATTCGAAAAAGGAAGCCATGCAACGGAGCTCAACGTCGACCTTCCAGTCATACTTTCTGAACCAACTCGGCAGGCGCTCCTGGCTATCACTGACAAGCAACACCCGCTTTCGGCCCATAGGGATGAAGTGGGCTCGTCCCTGAAGTTCCAGCGGCTCAGAGACGGCGACGGAACTCCCGTGGCGTCTCGCCAGTCTCTTTCTTGAAGACTCGCGTGAAGTAGCCGGGGTTGTCGAATCCCACTGCTCCTGCGACCTGCGTAATGCTCTTGGCGGGATTCGCCAGCAGGATCATGGCCCTCTTGATCCGTAGTTGCTGCAGGTAGGCCATGGGCGAGCAACCGAAAGCCGCGTTGAACGATTCTCTCAGCGTTGTCGCGGCAATATCCGACTCCTTCAGGAGTGTTTCGAAGGTGATAGGATCTCGGAGATGCCGTTCCAGGAACATCGCCAGGTGTCGGACCTTCATCACGCTTTGACCGGCCCGGGTTGCCACATGCGAGTAGCGTCGCGACAGGAACAGGATCAGATCGCGCAGCCGGGTCTCGCAGTAGAACTCCCAGCCCGGGTCGATCCCTTCCTGTTCAACTTCAATCCGCTCGACGATCCCGTTCACGAATGCCAGGTCTTTCGCCTTCAGTTTGAGATGCGGCCCCGAATGACCCGCAATCTTCTGTGTAAACAGCGCGTGAAAGCCGGGAATATCCGCAAGATCCCGCATATTCAGGCCGAGCTTATCCAGATCGAAGAGGATGTTGACGAGTTCCAGGCCGGTTCCTTTCGCGGTCTGGTAGCTATGTTCATGGCCGGGAGTGATGACATAAATATCCCCCATAGAGATCGAACTCACCACGTCATCGAAGTGGTGTGTCGCCTGCCCGGCGACAACAACCATAATCTCGTAGAAGTCATGGCTGTGGCGCAGACGATGATCCTCCATGTAGGGGATCCGGAACACGCACATGGGGATGTGTCCCTGCTCGAAAAACTTGTGTGCCTTGACGACCTCACTCATACTGGCCTCCCACTATTGCCGGGCGTACTGCTCAAAGCTGACAGCACGTTTTCTTGTCCAATTCTCGTTCCTGTAGAGGGTTAGCCGTATTTCGACGTTCTCCCCCGGTTTCTCGCACTTTCCGGTTGACGATAGCGGGCGACGATAGCGGTGGACGATTGGGATCCTCTCCACTCGTATTCCGTTCTCGTCGCCCGCTCTCGTCAACCGAGTCCCCTCTTCATGACTTGCCACAAAACTGTTGACAGTACCTTGCCGGGCGTTCTGGCAAGCCCCTTCGTTCCCACATATCCTCACACAACGCCTCAGCAAGGACAAGTGCAACCGTTGCCCTGTGCATGTTCCCTGTTGATTTTTAGCAGTAATTAACCCCCATGTGGTGATAGGGTCGTTCGACTTGCAGGCAGCGGGACAACTCGGGCGGGAATTGTCTTCGCCAAATGAGGGAAGAATGGAGAATCGACTGGTGAACGACATACTGAAACAACTGGACAGCCCATCGAGCAAGTACCGGGGCGCCCCCTTCTGGTCGTGGAACGGCAAGCTGAAACCGGAGGAACTACGGGAGCAGATCCGTGTCATGCACGACATGGGCATGGGCGGATTCTTCATGCATGCCCGTACCGGCCTGGATACAGCCTACCTGAGCGATGCCTGGTTTGAGTGTATTGAGGCCTGTGTAGACGAAGCCGAGAAGCTCGGCATGCGGCCGTGGCTCTATGACGAGGACCGCTACGCCTCGGGCGCCGCCGGCGGCCTGGTCACCAGCGACCCGACATATCGCCGCCGCAACCTTGACCTCAACATCTACGCCACACGCGACGATTACCGCGACAAGGACCAGGTCCTCGGCCTCTATCTCGCAGAGGGAGAAGGGCTCGCGTTTGAGAACATCCGTCAGATCGACGCCGTGCCGGACCACCTTGAAAATGGCACACGCATCCTCCAGATCTACGTCTCAATCGAGGCCTGCTCCACCTGGTTCAACAACTACACCTATCCCGACACACTCAACCCTGAAGCGATCCAGAGGTTTGTCGATGTCACCCATCGCGAATACGAAAAACGGTTCAAGGACAAGTTCGGCTCCGTGATTCCCGGCATCTTCACCGATGAACCCAACTACCACAATCACGTGCGCAAGATCACGGACACCGCCTTTGTCACCTCGCTGCCATGGACAGATAGCTTTCCTGAAGTATTCGAGAAGCGGCACGGCCACGCCCTGGGCGATGTGCTGCCACTGGCATTCTCCAACGCCAGGGAGGCGGCCCGCACAAAATGGGAGTACTTTGACTGTGCCAGCCACATGATTACCGAGGCCTTCTCGCATACCATCGGATCGTGGTGCGAGGAGAACGACCTGATGCACACCGGCCACGTCCTGCTGGAGGACTCGCCCGAATCCCAGACCACCTGTTGTGGCAGCAGTATGCGCTTCTATGAGTACATGCAGGCGCCCGGCATTGACGTGCTGACCGAACAGACCAAGCTCTACGACACCGCCAAACAGTGCTCGTCCGTGGCGAATCAGTTCGGCCGGCGCTGGCGCATCAGCGAGACCTACGGCGTAACCGGTTGGGACTTTCGTTTCGACGGCCATAAGGCCCTGAGCGACTGGCAGGCCGCCCTGGGGATCAACTTCCGCTGCCACCACCTCTACCACTATACCCTGCTGGGGCAGGCGAAGCGCGACTACCCGGCGTCCATCGGCCACCAGAGTCCGTGGTACAAGGCGTACCCGTTGCTTGAAGACTATTTTGCCCGGATCAACCTATTCCTCTCCCATGGCACAACACGGTGCGACATCCTCTGTATCCACCCTGTCGAGTCCGCGTTCATGGCCCACGGTGACAAGGCGTCCAGCGATTTCATCGACAAAGCCATCATCAGAACCCGGCAACAGCTTCTGGAAGCCCACCTCGACTTCGACTACGGCGACGAAGAGCTCATGGCCCGGCATGGCTCCGTCGAGGGCGAGGTATTGAAGGTCAACCTGGCCGGTTACAGGGCCGTCGTAGTACCCGCCGCGTACACCATGCGGTCGACCACGCTGGCTCTGCTGAAGCAGTTCAAGGCCAACGGCGGAATCGTCGTCTTTGCAGACCCGGATCACATTCCGGCACTGGTGGACGCCCAACCCTCGAACGAGGTCAAGGCCTTTGCCGCGACCTGTGACGGTTTCGACGACTTGGACAACGCCGTCAGGAACATCTCGATCGCCGATCAGAACGGTGACGAGATCCCTGCGATTCTCTACCAACGCCGCGCCTATGACGCTGCCAATGAGGCTGTCTTCATCTGCAACACCTCCGACAGCGAAACCCGCGAGAGCGTCTTTGAGCAAGCCCCGGTGCGCGAGCGCCGGGAGCGGTTCGACAACGTCAGGATCACATACACCACCCCCATCCGCGGCCACGTGATCGAGATCGTTCCCGAAACGGGTGAGAAGCTCCTCAAGAACGCCACCTACGCCGACGGTGCGTATCGCTTCGAAACCGCGTTCGACATCCTGCAGTCGCGCATCTTCGCGGTAACCAGTGATGAGGCCTGTGTTGCCGGTCTCACCCCCGAGAAGCCACTCGTGACCGCCGCCACGGTTGATCTTGAACCCGGCCCCTACCCCATAGTCCTGAATGAGCCCAATGTGCTGGTACTCGATCGCGCGCGATATCGTTTTGACGGCGGTGAGTGGCAGGAGAGCGCCTACAACCTGTTCATCGACCGTGAAGCACGAACGCACATCGACATCCCGCTCCGTGGCGACCATATGGTCCAGCCGTGGACCGTCGAAGCCGAGAGCGATCCGGCAACGATTACAGTCGAACTGGAGCACACCTTTGAGGTGGAGACCATCCCCGGCGACACCTTGCATTTCGCCATCGAGAAACCAGAACTTTACACCGTGGAGATCAACCGGCAGGACCTGCCGCTTGACCGTGACTGCGGCTACTGGGTTGACAGATCCCTACGCCT
>CAZCDU010000264.1:0-4167 GCA_964497125.1 uncultured Victivallales bacterium
ATGCCGTATCGGCGTATCCATGGTCGGCCAGCGCGGGATAAAGCCAGCGATGCCCGAGTGCCCCTACGGAAAAATGCCCGCCCCAGACATCGAGCACATCACGGTTGAGCGCTTTAGCCACTCGGGTACGCTCGGCCTCCGGCACGATATCAAACTCCAACGCCATGGCGTCGGCGGTTTGGCTCCCATAGCTCCCAGCGTCCGGTTTGAAGAACGCCTTATGGAACGCCATGGATGCCTGCCGCGCCCAGTCAGCATATCGTTCGGCGTCCGCCTTCTTGCCCAAGGCCTCCGCCAATAGCTGCATATCGCGACAGCCCTTCACAAAGAGCGCCGTCGTTGTAGTGCTCACAGCGGTCTGTTGCGGCTTGCCCCTTCCGCCTACCCGCTTAGCACCCGGCTTCTTAACCGGATCGCACCAGTCGCCATATCCTTTCGCGAACAACCAATCCTTCCCTACGCCATGAAAATGCTCCATGAATTCCTGCAAACGCGGATACCACCCGCGAACCACGGAAAGATCGTGATGGAAGAGATAGTGCTCCGCAGCGATGAGCACCTGTGCTACCGCCCAGTCGGGATTGCTCCCCCCTCTCCGCTTTCCGGGAACGATGCCTGGAGACACGCTGGGATTCGTACCGAAATCGGCCTGGTACTTCTCCCAGAACAACGCCATGTCGAAGTTGTAGTTCGCTAACGTCAACACCGCGTGGGCGTCACCCGTCCAGCCGCAGCGTTCGCGAATCGGGCAGTCGGACGGCAGCCCAATCAGATTCGATTCATAGGTCCAAAGGGCGGTTTCATGGATTCGATTGACATGAGCGTCTGAGCAGCGGAACCGACCCACCGGTTTGACCGCGCTACGAACCAGACACCCTGTCAGCAACCGCGGGTCAGGTTGTTTGGACAACCCCGTGATTTCCACATACCGAAAACCATGCCACGAGAAAGCAGGTCGCCAAACCTGGGGTGCATCCTGCCCGGCAATGTAGGCATCGACCTGGTTGACCTTGGTGGAGCTTCCGCCTCCGCTCTTCATACCGATGCTCCCCTCCGCATCAGCCCACTCAGCATACCGCAGCCACACCGCTTCACCGGACGGCAGCCCCAGTCGTTGCGTATCCATCTCCACGAACCCGGTGAAGTTCTGGCCAAAATCAAACACCCAAACCCCAGGTGCGGGATTGAGCACCTCAACGGGCTGAACGCGCCGAACCACTTCGATCGGCGGCAGCGTTCCAACTTCGAGACGTTGAGTCGGGGAAGTCTCCAACGACTCCGCGTCTGCCCACGCGCTCAGATCCGCACCGGGAAGGTTCCAGGTACTGGAGAACAGGCGACCATCAAAGACCTCGCCGGCATAGACGTTGTTTTTCACAATCGCGCTCGAGCGCGTCTTCCAGGAGGCATCGCTCACGATGGTTTCGGTGGAGCCGTCTTCGTAGGTGACTTCCAACTGCGCCAGAACGGCGGGTCTACCGTAATAGAATTTGGTGTCCGAAAACCCCGCATTCTGCCCGTAGAAGCCCTGCCCCAAACGGGCGGCGATCGTATGTTGCCCCGGTTTCAACACATCATCCAGCACGTCTACATCGTAAAGAATGCGTTTATCGAAATCGGTCTGGGCCGGATTAAACACGCGTTTCCCCAACTTGCGCCCATCGAGAAAGAAGTCGCCATAGCCGGCGGCTGTACTGTAGAGACGAGCCTTGGTCACCTTCTTCCGAATCACAAAATCCTTCCGCAACCAGGTGGCAGGTTCCAGCGCCCGGAGCCGCTGAACCTCTTTAGGCAGCACCGTGCCCGGCGTCCAATCCGAGGGACGGTGCTGGGTCTTTAGTTTTCTGATATTCGCCGCGGCAAACATCCACGCCTTTAGCGCATCCGACTCTTTCACGGGTGGGTTTTCGACGGAACGCACCCATTGGGCGCTCCAGTCATCTGGGTGCAGGAGCGCCATCTCCCATCGGGCAACATCGCTCCACTCCGGTTTGTCGCTTCCTGCGCACCGGACCGTCACCCGCCAAAAGCACTGCTGACGAGATGCCAACGCCGCCCCAGCGTAGGGAATGTTCTGCGAGACCTCTGAATTGACCCATTCGCTATCCCACAAGTCGGGCGTTCCAGTTTCAAGCAATGCAGCCGTACTCGCCACCTGCACGCGGAACGCCTTTTGAGCGCCGTTTTCTGAGAGCTTCCACGAAAGATTCGGGGCGGGCTTATCCACGCCAACCGGATTCGTTCTGTGATCACAAGTGAGCTCTATTGGTTTGGAAGCTGCCTCCAAAACAAAAGCCAAGGAAACAAACAGTGCCATCCAAATTTGCAATCTGCAATTTTTCATACTTTCTTTTTGCGCCTTTTCTTCTTTTCCGGTTTTGGTTTCGGCATTAATCCCGTTGGCGGGATAATAGGGCCGGGAAGACGGCCTTTGAGCGGCATATCTTCACCCAGTTCGGCGCGCATCGCTTCGAGTTGGTCGCGCAATTTCTTCTTTTGTTCAGCGTATTCGGGGTTGTTAATCAGGTTATTCAGCTGATATGGATCTTTCTTCAGGTTGTACATCACCCAATCGCCTGATTTGTGATAAGCATAAGTCCACTCTTTAGTGCGGATTCCTCGCCAACCCGTGTACCGACCGGAGCCTGAATCTGCGTTGAAAAGAAAGGCTGCATCGCGTTCTTTGCCAGACTCACCGAAAAACGTTGATGAATAATCAACACCTTCTACTTGCGGCGGAATCGGCGCATTGCACATGCCGAGGAGGGTCGGCATGACATCAACCGATGACACGATCCAATCCTTTTTCTGGCCCGCTTTAATCTTTTTCGGATAGCGCACAATGAACGGGATATTGATAGCTTCCTCCCATGGGAGTTGCTTCAAAGGATGTCCATGAGATCCCAGCATGTCACCGTGATCAGAGGTAAAGACCACGATGGTATCGTCGGCAATTCCGGCCTCAGCCAGCGCATCATTAATACGCCCCATACAATCATCCAGGCTGGTAACCATAGCGTAGTAATGGCGCAGAATATTCGTGTCGTTATCGCCCGCATTCTTTTTCATACTACCTTTTACCCATGCGCTACCTGGGGGAACATTTGGACGGTTCTTCAAGGTGTGCCCTTGGTACATATCCAGATATTTCTTTGGAGCCTCGTACGGATTGTGCGGCGGACCAAACGATAAACAGAGGCAGAACGGATCTGACTTTTTCTTTTTTATAAACTCGATCGCCAAATCAGTCTGCACCTCCGGTTCCCAGCCGGAACCTTTGATCGGTTCCGTTGCATCGTTGAGCCAATAGAGGGGTCTTTTGTGAGCGTGTGAGCAGTTGCGCACCGCCCAAAAATCCCAACCACGGCGGCTTTTGGCATCGACCGGATCTTTGCGGCCGCCACTCAAATGCCATTTCCCAATGTAGCCGGTAGCATAACCGGCCTTTTTCATCTGTTCAGATATCAGTGTTTCACTATCAGGCAGACGGATATCGTTGTGAATCACTCCCGTAGAATGGCCATAACGTCCGGTTAAAAGTTGTGCTCGATACGGGGTACACACCGGCTGAATCGATAGTGCATTGGTTACAAGTAATCCGTCTGCAGCCATTTTGTCAAGGTTTGGTGTAATCACCTGATCATTACCCATACAGCCCATGGCATGGGCCCGCATTTGGTCAGCAAATACAAACACGATATTGGGTTGTTTTGCTCCACCCGTACCGGCAAACAGGCTATTCCCCATACCGGCCGCGGGGATAGCCGCGGTTGCCAATCTTAAAAACTCTCTTCTTTCCATTGTTTTTTCCTTCAATAAGATAGAGCAAGCATTCTTCCGAAGGTTGAACAAAGTGGTTTGCTTTCAACCCCGTTTCGGCAAAACTAATACAAACCAAAAGATTGCCGATTAATTCTATTCGCTTTTACTTTTTCTTTTTCTTTCTAGGCTTTTTCTCTGACTTGCTATCTGGATTGCTCTTGTACTTATTGATCCAGTCTGGATCGCTCTTGTACGCATTGACCCAGCCTGGCGTCAGACTCAATTCTTCTTCATTTTCCATTTTCGCGCCCGGGGTTGAACGACCGTTGTCGATATAGCTCTGCGCAATCTCAGTCAGGCTTTTCACCACCTCCGGATACTCGCCATAAAGATTGTTCAACTCTG
>CAZCDU010000265.1:0-4086 GCA_964497125.1 uncultured Victivallales bacterium
TGCTCAAGACTGTCTCTCATGTTGCTCTTCTCTTGCTCCGGCTCACCGGGACGGTTCGCCCTACCTTTTCCCTGTTGCAGCATCTGATGCTCCTCGATAATCACCTGCCCCTCCCGGGTAGGGCGAGGCGTCCCTGCCGAGCCGGATACACTTAGCCACCGTGTACGGCCAGTCCTCCCAATGATCAACAAGCCCTGCCCTCACAGGATTCTCTCGAACATAATACGCCTTCTCAACGAACTCATCATCCGTTCTCAACCGATGATCAAAGAAATCCTCCTGCCAATCTACGCCATTTTGCCTGCAGTGGTAGCCCTTCCATGCAGAGAGGATCCTTTTCAGGCCCAGATCCGAGTCAAATGATGCGATGATGTGGACGTGATCGGGCATCACGGTGAACACGTAGACCCACCACTTACCGAGCTCCTCATAGACATCGACACTTTCGAGCAGTGCTTCGGCGACCCCATCATGACAGAGTTCGTCTCCACCTCTTTCCTGGCAGTTGATCGTAACAAAGAACTTGGCACCCGACTCAACCCAAGATGGGATGCTATGGGGCAGTTTTTTGCGGCTTGGTTTATCCATTCATCAACACCTAACGTGGGCGTTCGGTTTCGGTTCGTGCGTGCAGACACGCGCTGTTCTTCATCCCGGCTCGGCAGGGACGCCTCGCCCTACCCTTCTTCTGGCTCGCCCTACCTTTTCGATTGCCACGGTGTGTCGTATCCATTTCACTCCTCCCCAAAACAATACAACGCATCGTCCGCCCGGAGGTAGAGGCGTCCGTGTACGATAGCCGGGGTGGAGTCGCAGAGCGTCTCTTCGCCCATCACTCCCCTACCTCGCTCTTCAAACTCCGTCGCTGGATCAGCGTTCAGTACAAGGATGACCCCTTCGCACGTAAGGTACAGGTTGTCCTTGTTCAGCAATGCCGAAGCGTAGGTGGCGAATTCATCAGATTCCTGCTGCTTCACGACTTCACCGGTAGCAGCGTCGACGCACGTCAGTACCGTCTCGAAGAACTGGTACAGATACTTACCATCAGTGGTCATGCTCGCGCCATCGGGGAACCCACTTCCGTCCGGCAGCTGATCAAGCGACCACGCGATCGAACCATCCGCAAGGTTCAGTCCAAACATGCCGCTGTTCTGGGCATTCACGAAAACCATGTCGTCCACCTGTACCGGGGAGGGACCAACGCAGAAATCGGGCTTCCCGGTCAGCACTTTAGTTGACCACACCTGCTCGCCAGTTTCGGGGTCCCATGCCGTCACGTCAGGATCCGCCAACAGAACAATCAACATGGAACCATCGGCGCGCTTTGCCAGAAGGGGGGATGACCACGTTGGCGAGTTACGTTCCACTCGCCACAACTCCTTTCCGGTGGCTGCATCGTAGCGGGCGACGAAGCGCTCATCGCCTTCGAATGCCACAATCACGGAATCGCGGTAGATAAGGGGCGAATTGTCGACACCATACTTATTCTTGCCCGTCTTGGCCGGAGCGATATCCCAAAGCAACTTGCCGGTCGCCAGCTCCACGGCCACGAGCTGCCCATTCGAGAACAGCGCGAACAACTCTCTGCCATTGGTGGCGGGCGTGGCACCCGCATACACGATCCTGTCCCAGCGCTTGTCCGTTGTGTCCGTCGTATAGTTACGGGTCGCATCGGCGTGTTCGGGGACTACGGTTGTCCAGACTTCTGCACCACTGTCCGCATCCAGGCAATAGATCGCCCGCTGCTTAGCATCGGCCCCTACCGTAACGACCTTGTCACCCCACACAACCGGCGACGCCCAGGCCGGAAGCGGCATATCCTTCTTCCAACGCACATTCTTACCAGACGCCTCATCCCACTCTATCGGCACGTCATCGAATTCCGACACCCCAAGCCCACTCGCCCCACGATACGCTGGTGAGTTCTCGACAAAACCATCAGGCAATATCGGCAAGTCTCCAGTCTTCTCCTCTTCCCCCGAAACCTGAACACTGACACCTGAAACCTGCCTCAACGCCGTCGGTGTCGACAGCGCCATCACAAGGGAAATGGCAACCAATATGAATGCGCCGCCGGCCACCCATACGCGGCTGCGCGCGATGCCGATCCAGAACATCCCCTCACAGGAGTCCTCATTCGGAATCGGAACATGACGAGTCGCCAACTGAAAGAAGGCGAATGCCAGCAACATCACGATGGCGCCACCCATGGCAGCATAGCCCCCTGAGCGAATCTGGGCCTGGCTGGTGAAGAATGCCTTGCGGGCAAGCAGATCAAGCCGGCGGATATCCTGCTTCATCTCGTCACCACGCTCGCCATCCTCATAGCGTTCACGCAGCGCGACAAGAAGCGCATCATTCAAAGGATCCGCCTTCTTGAGCTGGCTATGCGTTGCAATCAACATGCAACACATCACCAGTGTAAACACTGCGGCCACCAGTCCCACGGCCAGTGCAACATGCGCCCGCGCCTGTCTGCTTCTATCCATCATTCGTCAACCTTCACATAACCGTCTGAATCCTGACGGTCTCACCACATGCTCTCTGAATCCTAACGGATCCAGCTACATTCAATTCTCTCCCCGTAGCTGGATTCTCTCCCTGTAGCTGGATTCGTTAGAATTCAGATCCGCGTTGCCAAACACATGCCCCGTCTGAATCCTAACGGATCCAGCTACATCCTGGTACATCCCTCTTCTCTTCCCCATTTCCCAATGTCAGCTTTCCAAATTTCCAGATTTACTCTTTGGGCAGTAGCGAAAACACCGTGCACAGCTCAGACACTCACCGCGGTGAGGCGTATAGTCCTCGCGGCGGCGGTGCATGGACAGCGACAGTAGCCGTCCGCCAATAACGATCCCCATGAAACCGCCCAGGAACCACCCACAAAAGCCAATCCGACGCCGAATGCTCAGGGCACGCTCATAGAGATCCTCAACGGGCTCTTTGGTGAGTCTGTAGGCATCACTCTCAATGGTTGCCTCGTCGACCCAGCCGAGATCCTCCAGGCGAATCTGTTCAGCCAGCAAAACAGTATCCGAAAGCCGTGACAGCGGAACAGCCATACGCGATCCAAGGAAGGCCATTCCCCCGGCGAGAAGGGGTAGCAGCAGCAACAACCAGGCAAGCCTGCGAATGCCTTTCGCGCGCGGCTCCGGCTGTTTGTCCGGGGTTGGTGGTAGAATTGCATCGAACGGACACGAGCTCTCACAAAGCCGACACTGAATACACTCATCCGGTGTGATCGTGACATGCCGCCGGGATAGCTGCGAACACCAGTTCAGCAAAACACCATAGGGACAGAGAAAGCGGCAGTAGGGACGTGCTACGAACATGCCCAATACCAGCATGCCGATCCCAAAGACCAACATCGGAAACGAGGCACTCATGCGGAAGAACCCCACGAAGGGGTCGTAACGACAGATCAGGTATCCTGCGCCGCCGGCAACGAGAGTCAGCGAGACTCCCAGGTAGAGGTGAGGCAGCAACCCCAGAACGCTGGACACCCACACGGGAACTCGCACCGGATGCAGAACGACCACATCCTGGATTGCTCCCAGTGGGCAGACCGCAGCACAAAAGGTGCGTCCAAAAAAGAGGGCAAAAAGCAGCGGAAGCGCGAAGATTAGCACGACCGCGAGCGGCACCGCGTAGGATTGATTGGTAATGGTCTCCATGATGTTCTGCACGGAACCGACGGGACAGACGCAGCCCTGACGCCAGAAGCCGAAATAGGCCAAACAAAGAAGGGATAGCAGCATCATGCTGCGGCGCGACCGTGATCCCAAGGCAAAGTAGCTCGCCATCGAGAGCGCGACGAAAAGCGCCAGTACATCGATATACTCCGAATAGGTGGACCGGGGTGGCGGCGTGGTCGGGGCTTCCGACGGCACGTGCCCGGTCTCCTCAAACGTCGGCTGCAGCGTGGCGAAATTGCCCTGGGCAGAGGCCCGCATGGGCAGCAGAGCCATCACCACCGCAAACAACAGCAAGCCTATGATCCACTTGCTCACGCTCCCTCTGCCCCCTGGCTCTTCGGCTTCTTCAGTATGTAGGGATCCGAAGCGGGAACACGCACGAATGCAT
>CAZCDU010000266.1:0-4078 GCA_964497125.1 uncultured Victivallales bacterium
GCTGGCCCCGAAGAGCCTGCGTGATCGCGTCTCGGAAAAGCTCGAAGCCGGACTGGTCTCTCGCTTCGTCGGAGCGCCTCCTCCGCCCGCCTGTGTTCGGTGATGTCCCGCGAAGTGATGACGGCGGCATGGGGATTCCCGGCAGGGAAAGGGGCGATCTTGATGGACAACACTCTGTCCGCGTATGTCTGTTCGGGAAAGTCCACTGCCTCCCCGCTTTCAATGCACTGCAGCAACGCCGCGCGCATGTCCGTCTGCTGGAACCCGGCGTAATCGACGTACATCCGGTCGCCCACGGCGGGCAGGCGTTCGCCGGATTGCGCCTTGACCTTGTTCCACCTGAGGATGCGCCCTTCGCGGTCCACGACAATCGTTTGGATGGGATTGTAGTCGAACAACGCGGCGTTGAACGCTTCGCTCTCTCGGAGACTTCTGGTCCTTTCCTCAAGCATCTCTTCGGTTCGCAGCAGAGCGCGTTCACGAGAGGCCCTGGCGCACAATTCGATGAGGTACTCTGGATCGAAGGGTTTGTGCGCGCAGGCTGCGGCGCCCGCTTTCATCCACGCGACCGCCAGTTCCGGGTCGGTGTCCCCCGTGATCATAACGACCGCGCAACCCGGACATCGGCGGCGGGACTCCTGCAGCAGCTTGTCGCCATGCATGTCCGGCAGGTGGTAGTCGAAGATGGCAATGTTGCAGCGATGGTCGAGTATCTTCAGCGCTTCGCCGCCGGTGAGGGCGATGTCCGCATGGTAGCCGTGTTTCTCGAACGTGATCCGCAGCAGTTCGGCCAGGTCTTTGTCGTCTTCAACGATCAGAACGCGGGCTCTGCGCACCGGCGCTTCGTTGCGAAGTAGTGCGTTGACCGTTTCGAGAAGCCGACGGGAATCAACAGGCTGAGGGAGGAAGGCGTTGGCGCCAAGATCCGCGGTGATTTGAGCGGGTTCTTCCCCTGAAAAGGTTGCCGAGACCACGAGGACCGGCGTGTCGTTGAAAGGCTCATAGTCCGGCGAGCGCAGCAGGCGGCAGAATCGCCAGCCGTCGATGCCAGGCATGTATAGATCGGTGACGATCAGATCGGGACTCAGGCCGGCGGAAGGTGCATCGAGAGCCGTTTCGGCGGTCTCGAAATCCCGGACGTCCAGTCCCCCCCTGGCCAGCAGCGAGGCCAATACTTTGCGCTGGGTTGCATCGTCATTGACGACGATGGCGACTGGGGCCTTGCTCGCTTCGTTCGCGTCATTGTGCCCTGCGGGCACGTCATTGCTCACTTCGTTCGCGTCATTGTGCCCTGCGGGCACGTCATTGCTCACTTCGTTCGCGTCAGGTTGCGCCTGCGGCGCGTCATTAGCCTCGCTTCGCTTGGCGTCATTGGTCATTGGGCATTTGCCTCCTCTCCCACCAATGACGCGAGCGGGGCGAGCTGACCAATGACCACTGACGGCGCGTTAGCGCCCTTTGACGGCCCAACCACACAATTGCGCCCGCGGCCTTTGGCTTCGTACAGTGCAGTATCCGCGGCGGCGAGAATGGCATCCAGGGCGTCCTCACCCGACCCTTCGGCTACGCCGATGCTGACGGTGATCGCCACGTTCCCCGATCGTGTGTGCACGTCGCTGTCGTCAACTCCTTTGCGCAACCGCTCATACAGGCCTGCTGCAGCAGGCCGCTCGCCGCCGGGTGCGAGCACCAGGAATTCCTCTCCCCCATACCGCCCCAGGTGATCGTAGCTGCGCAGCCCGCCTTGAATGCGCTGGACAAAACCGCGGAGAACATCGTCGCCCACCTGGTGTCCGTAGGTGTCATTGACCTTCTTGAAAAAGTCGATGTCGAAAAGACCGATGCTCAGTTCATGGTTTTCCCGCTTTGCCCGGGCGAGTTCCTTGCGAAGCATATCCAGGATGGCACGGCGATTGAAAATGCCGGTCAACGGGTCATGCATCGCCTCATACGCCAGGGCATCGCGCGCTTTGTTCAGCTCCGACCGCAGTTCGAGCATGCGTTGTCCTACGCCAACCCTGGCCCGCAATTCAGTGTTGTTGTGGGGCTTGACGATGTAGTCGTTGGCACCCGTATCGAGCCCCTGAGCGATATCCTGGTGTTCCTCCTTGCTAGTCAACATGATGATATACGGTGGATCCTGGGTCTCGATCTCACGGACTTGTCGGCACACCTCGACGCCATCCATTTTCGGCATCATCCAATCCAGAATGGCCAATCTGGGCGCGTCGGGACGCTGCAGGGCCGCCAATGCCTCCGCGCCATCACAGGTCGCGGTCACCTTGTAGCCCCACTTGCCGAGCACGGCCGTCAACATGCGCCGCGAGGTGGAGTCATCTTCAGCTATCAGGATTTTCATTGCGCATGGCTCACTTTGTTCGCGTCAGGTTGCGCCTGCGGCGCGTCATTAGCCTCGCTTCGCTCGGCGTCATTGGTCATTGGGCATTTGTCATTTGTATTGCCTCCCCCTAATGACGCGCCCGCAGGGCGCTGACCAATGACCAGTTTCACCCTCTCGAACTTCCTCTCAATCTCTGGCATTATGGCCGCCATCCGGTCCATATCCCCGGCCTTCCCCGCTTTCTCCATTTCAAAGGCGACCTCACGCAGGGCTTCAGCCGCCACATTGGCGGCGGCGCCCTTGATGCTGTGCGCCTGCCGATGGGCGGTCTCAACATCCCCGGCCTCGATCGCGCTCTTCAGCGTCTCGATCTGGTGAGGAATATCCTTCAGAAACTCATCCAACACCTCACGCACAAGGTCGGTGTCATCCATCAGGCGCGCCATTAGCGCGGCCCGGTCGAGAATTCTCCGGCCTGTTGCGGCAGAGGTGTCAGCCCCCTGCTCGCCCTCCATAGCCCGGAGGGCGACGGAGCCATCTTCGATCTCCGGCAGCCATTTCTCCAGCGCCTCACTCAGAACCTGTGGATCAACCGGCTTCGTAACGTAGTCGTCCATGCCCGCTTCGAGACATTTTTCGCGGTCGCCCTTCATGGCGTGGGCGGTCATGGCAATGATGGGAAGACGGGGGAGCGCCTGCGGCGCGTCATTGTGCGCTTCGCGCACGTCATTAGTCATTGGACATTGGTCATTGGTCTCATCTGACGCGAGCGAAGCGAGCTGACTACTGCCCAATGACGGCGCGCCAGCGCCCAATGACGCGCCCGCAGGGCGCTGACCAATGACCAATGACGGCGCGCCAGCGCCCAATGAAGCTTCGCGCTCGCGTATGCGACGCGAAGCTTCGTACCCGTCCATCTCCGGCATCTGGCAATCCATCAGCACCAGGTCATAGGGAAGGGTCTCCAGCGCGGTTAGAGCCTCGCACCCGTTGGCCACCACATCGCCGCGGTATCCGAGCTTCTTAAGAATACCCAGGGCCACTTTCTGGTTGATGGGGTTATCCTCCGCAATCAGGATTCGCGCGTGGTGGTCAACGGACGCGGAAAGCGTATGCCGTGTCACCAGACGCCGCTTCTGGTCGGCTGGCGCCGGTCGGTTGGCTTCGACCAGCACGGTAATCAGCGCGTCGTAGAGACTCGACTGTTTGATGGGCTTGGTCAAGTAGGCCGAGAACCCGATCTCCTTCATCCGCGCCGCGTCACCACGCAGACCCGCCGACGTCGCCATCACCAGCAACACGGTGTCGCGCAGGTCGGGGTCCTCCTTGATCCAGCGTCCCAGCGTCTCCCCGTCGGTTCCCGGCATGAGCATATCGAGAATGGCGATGCCGAAGGGATCGTTCTCCTTCATGCCCTGCCTGAGCAGCCTCATCGCCTCATCGGCGTCTTCCGCCTCCTCGCTGCGACAGCTCCAGGACGCCAGGAGGGTCGAGAGCAGACGACGATTCGTCGCGTTGTCATCCACCACCAGAAAGCGCTGGGCGCGCACATCGGCCACCATGGGCTCCATGAACTCAACGGACTGTTCATCCGATTTCTTGAGCACCACGGTAAAGCGGAAGGTTGCGCCGTCATTTGCGCTTCGCGCGTCAGGTTGCGCCTGCGGCGCGTCATGGCTCGCTTCGCTCGCGTCAGGTTGCGCCTGCGGCGCGTCATGGCTCGCTTCGCTCGCGTCA
>CAZCDU010000267.1:0-4052 GCA_964497125.1 uncultured Victivallales bacterium
TCATCTTGTCGCATTCCAAGCCCGTCGCGGTTGGCGGAGCCGGGTGATTCTTTGCACCGGTGGTGATCATCCCGAAATAGATAACGCGCCAGTCGCCTTTAGGCAGGCTGCAGATCAAGACACCATCGGCCCCGAGCTTATCGCTCAGATCGAGAATCTGTTCCTGCTGAATCAGCACCGACGAATCGCTCGGCTCGACGGACTTCTCAAAAATGTAGGAGTTCCACGTTGGTGAGGGCGTGGGATGCATCCGCCCCATCTGCTTATTGAGTACCTGCCCCACTTTCGGCTCGGACGAAAGAACGACACGGACCGACGGTTGCGGCTTTGCCTTTTTGCCCTTCTTTTTTTTGCCCGGTTTTTTTGCTTTGGGTGACTGAAACTCGAGTTCGAACCGCTGCGCTTTCACATCGGCGAAACTGACCGTCTGAGTTCCTTTCGCCAGAAAATCTGTTTTGGCAAACCCAGCCTTCACGTCGATTTGGGTTACCAGCTCACGCTTTCCGTTACGGACCGCAAACAAGGAGCCATTCACCGCACCGTTGACGGACAACGAGCGGGCGGTGAAAGGTTTGCTGTGCGAGAAGACGTATTTGTTGCCTGCCTGTTCCCCTTCGATTGAGACGCTGTCGAGTTTCGGCACCGCCAGCACGGCGATATCCTGGCTGCCCCCGCCCGGCACCCCTTTTGCGCGAATCTTCTGTTTAAATGCGCCGCCTTTGGATTCCACTTCATTCCAAATCACGCGGCGCATCGACTGCTCCGGCTTAATCCACGGACCGCCCGATTGGCTCCAGCCTGGGCCGTTGAACATAACGAGCTCCACGCCCACGCGGTTCGCTTCTTTGAGCGCGTGGTGCGTCGCATCCACCCATTCGGGTGACAGCATTTTGATCGGATTTGCCGGCGCGTTGCCGACATTGACATTGCCAATCATCGCGCGTTTGATGCCGACCTTCGCCATATTCTCCAGGTCTTTGGTGATGCCTGCTTTCGAGATATCCCCATCCAGCCAGTACCAATAGCACCACGGCTTGGTTTCTTCGGATGGCTGCCTGAATGCTGTCGACAGCGGATCTGCTGAGGTTACGCTGAACAGAACACTCCAGATCAGCAGCGACGCGATGTAACATTTGTTTCTCATTTGTTCTCCCTGTTGCTTAATTTCTTCATACTAGACCCACGGAATCCCGATCTCAGCGAGATGGCGCAGTTTGGACAAATGTCGATTGCGAACGTCCCGGGGGCTGCAGTCGTAATTTGCGCACAGGGAAGCGCCCATGGCGACCACTTCTCCCATCATACCTCCGGTATTAATCAGTCGCGCCGAACTATGACCGATATGCGTAAAACTACCGCACCGTCCCGCCATCATCAGGTTGGAGATATTTCGCGAATAGAGGCAGCCAAAGGAAATCGGGTACGGCGGGTTATTGTTGTTACCGGCAACCTTGCCGGGCATATGCACCTTGTTGTGAATGCGTTTGTGCAGCAGGAAATCACCGTGTGGAAAAACAGGTGTCGTCGGCCCGAAATGCATATCGATCTCATACGTTCCCTGAAAAAACGCATCCTTAATCTCGGTCTGGTTTTCAACATCCTGCTGGGTGAGAATGTGGTCCCCGAGCAGGCGCCGCGATTCACGCTTGCCGTTGACATAATCGCAGCGCCAAATCTTGTAGCGCTCATATGCTTTTCGTTTGGCACTTTCATTTTTAACGAACGACCAATAACCAAACGCCGCCATAAGGTTGTAATCACGAATCCTTTCGGCGTCCCTCACGGTGTCGAGATTCCAACCGGTCTGCCAGATCCAGCTGGAGTTAGGTTTAATATGAAGTTGCTTCACCTTCCCTTTAAAATAGCCCTGCGTGAACATCTCCGGCGTGAACTGTACCGCCCACGGGCAGAGTGGGAATTCGGAGGGAGTTTCGTACTTATCAGCAGCCCAGAGGTTTGTAGTCCCGTTTTTCAAGTTGTCAGCCACCTCTGGCGCCAAAGCCTCGCCGTGTTCGGCACGGGATTCACGCCCCATCCTGAAATCGGCCCCAGCCAGATAACCCAGATTTCCATCGCCCGATGAATCAACGAACATGGGCGCCTCAAATCGCAATTCGGCCCCCGTTTCGATATGCTGGCACGTGACGGAACGAATACGGTCTCCCGCCATCTCGACCCTCGTCGCGTGCATATTGTTAAAGCCGGCAAGGTTATCTTCCCGGGCAATCTGCTCCCCCTGGGTATATGGGAGATTTTGACGGTGAGATTTAATCCGTCCGTTACTGTTGCATATGTCGCGAGTAACGATACCCACCTTAGGATAGGGCTCCAGACACAGCTTGGCCTGTGCCAAAATGCCGACCTCGCTGCTGTTGTTACCTCCCCACACAGGACGGTTATTGATGATTGCCGTTTTGAGCCCCAGGCGGGCCGCGCTAATGGCACAGGTTATCCCGGCGCCCCCGCCACCGACCACAACCAGATCGAAATTCCCGGCTGAAGGCGCGCGGTCTTTCATCCCCAAGGCTGCACGCCGAAACTCGCGCAGGGCCTCCGGCGCATTGGGCGGCACAAAATCGAGATCTTTCGACAAGAAAATGGCATCACAGCGCCCGTCAAAGCCTGTGAGGTCGCTAAGGCGCAGTTCTATCTCGTCCGCGTCGATGGAAACCACCCCGCCATCTTCCCACAACCAGCCTTCGGGACCTGTACCAAACACCTTATCCAGAGGTCTGCCGTTGAGCTTCAAGCGGAATTGCCCTGCGGCAGGGGAAGTCCAGCGCGCATTCCAGTTATGGGACCTCAACCAGACCCGATAGCGGCCACCCGTGGGAACGTTTACCCGGGTCAGCGCATCGCGAACCGGCGTCCCCACTCCGTGCGCCATGAGATACGGTGCTCCCATCTGATCCATGTGCTGCTGGTCCACAACCCATCCACCTTTGTCCGCAAACGACTGAGCCTCCACCCAAACCATATTAGACGCAAGCGCACCCCTGGAGCGTCCCATTCCATAAACCTGCCCCGCACCGAACGCTGCGCCAACAATGCCCATCCTCTTTAAGAACTCTCTTCTGGGAATATCTCCCAACATTATCATTCTCCTTTCCAAACCGTTCGACTACTCCCTGCGGCCGAGGAAGGCCTGCAACGCTTCAGGCGTCACGGGCACATCCGGATTAAAGAGCGGCGAAACGGCGTAGTCGAGCAGGCTTTTGCGCAACTGCCGTGCTTCCGGCCGCGCGTCGAGTTCGTTGACAATATCGGCGGTACAGACCAACACCGAGCCGTTTCGATAGTTGAACTCGAAAATCATCGCCAGCGAGCGGTTCATATGGAAGTTATCCACTGTCCGCACCGCGGGACGCAGCGCGAGTGGGAGCGACTCAATATCGACCGAGAACGAGCGGTTCACCAAATCCTGCCACTGGAAGTCGGAGTGGAACTCGGTCGGGAACTCGGCGAGTGCCGGATGAGCGGGATCAATGAGCAGCCCCATCGTTTTGGATAACTGGCGATGTTTCATGCGCGCATTCCAGAAGGTTCCGCTGAACGTGCCGGGAACCGCATTCGTAAATGCCTCAGCACCCGGCGCAAAAACAACGCGTCCACCCTGCTCCAGCGCCGTTTCGACCGACGCATCCCAGCTCGTGGCGAACGTTACCCCTTCGGGAATGTCCGTTTGATCTTGTTGCGGGTAAACCCAGAGGTTGTAGCGGTTAACCCGTCCATTGGATGCACTGACGACCAACCGCAAGGCGGTTGCCTTCTTGATGCCGTCGAGCGGTATCTCAATCTGCCCGGCCGCCGAAAGCCGACCCACAGGCGCTTTCACGTGCTTGATGTTACCGGCAGCAACCGTTTTGCCCGCTCTTTCCTGAAGGAACCATTCGACTTCCCCATCAAAATCGGCGGCGCTGTAGTTGGATAGCTGGATTTTGGCCTGCAGGGCTTCGCTGTTTTCCCAGACCATTTTTTCCATCCGCGCCATCGGCACAAAGTCGGAACAGAACTGACGGAACTCCACCGGCGTGGTCAGCCCTTTCGATTCC
>CAZCDU010000268.1:0-4039 GCA_964497125.1 uncultured Victivallales bacterium
TTCGGCGCCTGGGAAGGCGGGCACCGCGTTCCGTTCCTAGCGAAGTGGCCGACTAAAATTCCGGCCGGATCCACCTCCGGCGAGCTGATTGCCAATATGGATTTGTTACCGACGTTTGCCGCGATCATCAAACAGGACTTAACAGCGGAAGAGGCGCCTGACGGGATTAACCAGCTGCCGCTCTTCCTGGATGATGATGCAAAATCTGCACGAAAGGAGTTGGTGCTTATGCCGCATAAACCGCCGCTCACCTCGTTGCGTCAAGGTGATTGGGTGTATATTCCAGGCGTAGGTGATGGCGGTTGGATGAAAGGTGAAAAGGGCGATTTGCCGCGGCAGCTCTACAACCTCAAAGAGGATCCACATCAGAAAAACAACCTGATCAACGAGTTTCCCGAGAAAGCGGAAGCCATGCGCAAAGCGTTGCAGGAAAAGTTAAGCGAGGTTCCCGCTAACTTGCCGAAAGTAGGCACCTTTTAAGACACTGGTAAATTTAAAGAAAACACAGCCATGATGAGAAAACTGTTCATTCTATCCGCTTGTATTGGGGTTTCGGTGTGCTTGGCGCAAGATCCCGCGAAGTCGGTCGAACCGCCGGTTTCGGGGGTGGACAAGATGCAGCCCAAAACGACGCGTTCGGATTATCCGAATATTGTGCTGATTTATGCCGATGATTTGGGCTACGGCGATTTGAGCTGTTACGGCGCGACAAAACTAAAAACTCCGAATATCGACCGGCTCGCCAAAGAGGGGCGGTTGTTCACGGATGGACATTCGACGTCGGCGGTTTGTACGCCGTCACGCTATGCCTTGCTCACGGGCGAGTATCCGCTTCGGATCAATAACTACAGCCCTGTGTTTTGTGAAAGCCGTCTTATCATAGACACCAAAAGAACGACACTGGCCAGCCTCTTGAAGCGTAAAGGTTATGCGACGGCCTGTGTGGGGAAATGGCATCTCGGGTTTGGGAACAAAGCAAGGCCGGATTGGAATCAGGAGCTTAAGCCGGGGCCGCTTGAAGTCGGCTTCGACTACTTGTTCGGGTTGCCGGTCGTTAATTCGCACCCGCCTTTTGTCTATATGGAAAACCGCCGGATTGTGGGTTTGGACCCGGCGGACCCCCTCGTTTATCAGCGCGGCGGAAAAACGCACAGTCGAGAATATCCAGGAAAACATGCGAGCCCGCACCGTGGCATGGCGAGTCTGATCGGCGGCAAGGCGGCGCATGACCTCTATGTCGACGAGCGGATTGGGGAGAAGCTCACGCAGAAAGCGCTGAGCTGGATGAATCAACAGCCGCAACCCTTTTTCCTCTATTATGCGAGCCACAATGTGCATTACCCGATCACGCCGCATCCTTATTTTCATGGAAAAAGCGAGTGTGGACTGCGAGGCGATTTTGTGCAGGAACTCGATTGGTCGGTCGGCCAGCTGATTGCGGCGGTGGAACGATTTGGAGCTTGGGACAACACCATCTTTGTTTTCACCAGCGATAACGGTGCAATTATCAAGGATGGTGACCAAGGTGACGTGTTGCAACAGTTGGGACATGCACCCAATGGAAAGCTTAAAGGTAAGAAATTCGGCGCCTTGGAAGGCGGCCATCGTGTGCCGTTTATTGTCTCCTGGCCGAATAAGATCCCGGCGGGAACCACGTCGGACGCGTTAATATCGAATATGGATTTACTGCCAACCTTTGCGTCGATCACGGATCAGAAACTGACTCCGAACGAAGCGCGGGACGGGGTGAACCAGCTGGCGCTGTTTGTGGAAGAGGCCGGTGTTTCGGCGCGGGATACGTTGATCATCCAGCCACATAAACGGTCTCATACCTCATTACGACAAGGCGATTGGATGTATATTCCGGGCGCGGGCGATGGAGGTTGGACGCGTGGAAAACCGGGCGAACCATCAAGACAGCTTTATCATTTGAAAGAGGACCCCTTTCAGAAAAACAATCGCATCAACGAGTTTCCCGAACGAGCCGACGCGATGGCGCTTCGCCTTAAGAAAATGCTCCTGGAGCGCGGCATGCCGGCCGCCCCAATCAGCGGGAAGAAGAAAAAAGGGAAGAAACGATGATCAGATTATTCAGGATCCTCTTCCTGCTGATGGCTTGCCTCGCGTCCGTGGCAACGGCCAGGCCGCCCAATATTGTCGTCATCTTTACCGATGACCAGGGTTATGCCGACCTCGGCTGTTTTGGGAGTCCGGACAACCAAACGCCGGTGCTCGATCAACTCGCCAAAGACGGCACAAAATTCACTTCGTTTTACGCCCAGCCCGTGTGCGGTCCATCGCGTTCCGCCCTGTTAACGGGGCGCTACCCGGTCCGCAGCAAAGGGTGGGGGATGCCGGCCTCGGAAGTCACCTTTGCCGAGATGTTGAAAGAGGTCGGGTACCAGACCGCCTGTGTGGGCAAGTGGGATGTGTCGAGTCGCAGGGCGATCATCGACCGCATGCCGAATGCGCAGGGCTTCGAAACTTATTTCGGCGCATTGGGTGCGAACGATAATGGAAAAATGACGCTTCACCATAACAATGAGGACCTTGGGGAAACAGACGACATGGCGGGCGTTACCCGGCTCTACACGGATAAAGCGATTGATTTCCTCGAGAACCAGCGCGATCCGGAAAAGCCGTTTGTGCTCTATCTCGCGCATACCATGATGCACACGGTGATCGATGCCTCGCCGCAGTTTAAAGAAAAAACGGGCGATGATCTGTATCGCGCAGTTGTCGAAGAGTTCGATTACGAAACCGGTCGTTTGCTCGATACGCTGGACCGGCTGGGGTTGCGGGAAAACACGCTGGTGATCTACACAAGCGACAATGGCCCCTGGAATCAGCCCAAGTACTATGAAAACAAGCAAGGGCACCCGCCCGGGTCAATTTTCTGGGGCGATGCCGGAGCGTTCCGCGACGGGAAAGCGTCGATCTATGAAGGCGGAATCCGCGTGCCCTGCATCGTGCGTTGGCCCGGGAAAATTCCGGCGGGGGAAACAAACGATGGCCTCATGGCCACCATCGACCTGCTGCCGACCTTTGCCGCGCTGACGGGCGCGAAGGTGCCCGCTGACCGGGCTATTGACGGGGTGGATCAATTGGAGTTCATGTTGGGCAACGCCAAGTCTGCCCGTAAGACCTACCTCTATAATCCGGGTTCTGCATCGGTCCAGTCGACGATCCTCAAAGGCAATGCGATCCGCGAGGGCGATTGGAAGCTGATCTCTCCCTTAAAGGTGATGCAGTTCCTGGAGGACGGCGGGACCGGCGAATGGGAGTTGTATAACCTGAAAGACGATATCGGTGAGAAGAGAAACCTTGCGGCACAGTATCCGGAAAGGGTTGATCGTCTGAAACAGTTGCTGGAAGCCAGCGAGGCAACGTTTTCCAAAGAAGTGAAGAAACCACGCGGGAAGAAGAAGGGAAAGAGTGGGGCTGCAAAGAAGCCGGCCGTTTCCAAAACGTAATCCGCGTCCCGGGCGCGAGTATCTTGAATCAGAACACAACCGGAAAGAGAAGTCATCTTATCGCGGCGAAGGGGTGGGGGACGTTCTCCCAGAAGCGCAGTGGGAAGCAGCAGGTCAGCTCACTGCATCTCGCTTACGGTAAGTTGACGCTTGCACAGATGGCGTTCGCGCTGCCCGCCGGAACGGTTCCCGGCAAGGTGGAGGTGAAGGCCGACGGGAAGGGCGTTGATTCGCGCTTTGAGATGGAGGATGATCGCATTGAGATCCAGCTAGGAGAGCCCTTGACGCTCCGGGCAGGGCAGACGCTGGCCGTTGACATTGCTTAGGGAAGCTCGATGGGTATGCTGGATATGCGCTTGGGATGTCAGAACATTAGGCACTGTCAGAAGTTTAACGAGAAGTAATGAAGACGGGGATCGGTTGACGATTACGGGCGACGATTACGGAAGACGAGTGGGATCGCCAGTCCTAATCGCACTCTCCCCATTCGCTGATCCCGACGGAGCCGCCTCCGGCGCGATAGGCGAGGGAGAAGAGTGCGATTAGGAACGGCGAATGGCTAAGGA
>CAZCDU010000269.1:0-4039 GCA_964497125.1 uncultured Victivallales bacterium
AGACCTTGCGTTATATGGGGCAATTGGAGGTGCCGGTGAAGGATGGCACGGCCACACTGGACAGTTACGCACATACCGGTTGGGGAGTTGTCCCGACACACTACCTGGTCGATGACCAGGGACGGGTGCAGCTAATCACCATGTCCACGGTTAACTGGGCCCTCAATGCTATGGATGCGTGAGGTGTCCAGCCTCACGGCGCAGTCCCTGTCTCACCCAGGCGCGGTTGACGCCAGCAAGAATGACTCAGGCGCAAGCCAAGACAAGACGCTGGCGGGCAAGGGGCGCAGAATCCGCCGTGCCCCGGAGCACCCCCGGAGGGGGGCAGGCCTTGGCGGGGATGGCGGGGACGCCACGGGAGCTCCGTAGCCGTCTCTGAGCGGCGGTGTCCTGTGCCTATTGCCCGTTGAATTGTTTAAGTCGCGGGCGCCGTCGTCTGTCTATACTGTTCCTATGTGAAGATTCTGAAGAGATAGGTGCAGAGAGACGGAGAAACAGTATGAAACGAACACTCATTACGTTACTGGCGCTTGGTGCGCTGGTGACCTCGGCGGTCGCGTTGGGGGAACGTCCCAATGTGTTGCTGATTACGTCCGATGATCAGGGGTTTTGCGAACTCGGTACCTATGCCGATTTTGCTGATCCGGATACGATGGGCGCGTGGAAGATCGATAAACATCGTGAGATCAAGGATGTTACGCCGCAGCGGGCTCCGATCGAGGTCTGTATGGCCGCCGCCACAAAGTGCATGCCCAATATGGACGGGCTGGCGAAGCGGGGGCTGCGCTTTACCGATTTCCACGCCGCACCGACCTGCGGTCCTTCGCGGGCCGCGCTGATGAGCTCACGCTATCCGCAGAGCTTCGGGGCCTATACCAACGATGAGTTTGAAGGCTCCGGTTGCATCGGCGTTCCGGTTGGGATCGATTTGCCGGTTGAGCTGTTTCAATCGGCAGGCTATCTGACCGGCCTGTCGGGCAAATGGCATCTGGGCAAGGACCCGGGCCAACTGCCACACGAACGCGGGTTCGATTTCTTTTTCGGGTTTGACCGCGCGCATGTTGAAAAGTACGGCTCAACACGGCTGCTGAAAAACGGAAAGCCAACCCCAGCGAAAGGCTGGCTGGCCGATCAGATCACGGACGAAGCCATCGAATTCCTTGGCATGGCCGACGCGCAAGAGAAACCGTTCTTCCTCTATGTGGCGTATAACGAACCGCACGGGCCGATGCCTGACCCGCCGAAGCCGTACATGGACGCCATCAATAGCGGATGTAAAAATGTGGACGGCTATTTCGGGATGATTTACGGAATGGATTTCGGCATTGGCCGAATCCTGAAAAAGCTTGAGGTGATGGGCGAGCTGGACAACACCATCATTCTGTACGGTTCTGACAACGGCCAGGCGCGCGGGCCGTATGTGAATAATTTTGGCATGAAACCAGGTCGATTCTTCGGCGTTCCCGTCCCGGGCAACGGCCCGCTGCAGGGCTGCAAGTGGACACCGTGGGAAGGAGGGGTACGCGTGCCCTTTATCGCGAAAATGCCGGGCGGGGTAACGGGGTCATCGGATGTGCTGGTTTCGATGCTCGATGTGATGCCCACGCTGCTGGATTTCGCCGATATCGAAATTCCTGAATCGATGGAGCTCGATGGCCGCAGTTTCCTGCCCGTGTTGAAAGGTGATGATCTGGCGGAACGGCCGATGTTCTGGGCCTCGGACTCGCAGATGCCCTTTATTGATAAGTCCGGCGAGAGAAGTAAAGCGCTCGCGGCGAAATATGCGGAACGCCCGAAGCACGAGATCCGCTCTGGGAATTTCCCGCCCGCCTGGTATGTGCGCACGGAGAAGTGGAAGTTGATCGGGTGGGACGATGAAGAACCGGTGCTGTTTGACATGGAAAAGGACATCGGCGAAACAAAAGACGTCTCCAGTCAGTATCCGGAAACGGTTCGTGATCTGAAGAAGCAGTTTGCCGTGTGGCTGGATCGGCAGCAGCCGCCGGTCGTTTTTCCCATGGAGCAATTTGAGAAATTTGAGGCGGTTCAATAAGGGACGGGCCAGAATGGCACTTAGTTAAGCGCCGAAGAAGAACCCACCCCTAACCCCTCCCAGGAGGGGAACTTCCTGCACCGGCGCACTTTACGCGAGATCCCCTCCTGGGAGGGGCAGGGGTGGGTTCGTGCAAAGGAGAGGTTATCTAAGTGCCATTCGGGACAGGCCAGAATGGCATGGTGCTGATGAACGGAGAGAGAGTTTGGTTTTCAGCGGTAAAGACCTAAAACACCTGAAGCCCGTGCGGGAGCGGGCGGTTGTTCAAAAAGGAGTGAACAGTGAAAAAAATGAGTTCTATTGGGATACTATGTGTTTTGCTGAGCGGTATGGCGGTCTCGGCGTTTGCCGGTGAAATTGCCGGATCCAAGCCCAATATTGTCCTTGTTCTGGTGGATGATCTGGGTTTTTCCGATCTGGGTTGTTATGGCGGGGATATTGATACCCCGGTACTCGATGGCTTGGCTAAAGATGGACTTCGTTTTACCCGGTTTACCAATGCCGCAAAGTGCACCACGTCACGCTATTCGCTGTTATCGGGGCGATATCACGGTGCAGGATACCCCAAGATGAAAAACTCAACCACGCTGGCGGAGCCACTGAAAAAGGCGGGGTATGCCACCTGGGCAATCGGCAAGTGGGATACGCATAAAACCACGCCGTTGGACTACGGCTTTGAGAAATTTTTCGGTTTCGTCGGGGGAGCGAGTGACTATGTCGCAGGGAATGGCAAATGGCTATTAAACGAGAACAAATTTACTGACTTTGGGAACGATGCTTCGGAGTTTTACGCTACAAAAGATTTAACGGATTTCCTGATCCAGTTACTCAAGAAAAAGGATGGAGCTAAGGATAAAAGACCGTTCTTTATTTACGCATCCTATAATGCCCCTCATGGCCCGCTGCAGGCTGAGGAGGACCTGGTGCGGAAATACCGTGGGCGCTTTATGAAAGGCTGGGAAACGCTAAGAGAAGAGCGATTCAAGCGACAAAAGGCGCTGGGCCTGTTTGATGCAAACATCAAACTGACCGAGTGGCAGTCGAATCACCGTAAATGGGAAGATCTGACAGATAATGAGAAGTCGTGGGAAGATCATCGCATGGCGATCTACGCAGCGATGGTTGAGTCGGTCGACCGAAATCTCGGGCGCTTGAAGAAAGAACTGGTAAGAACGGGGCAATGGGAAAACACCCTGTTTCTGTTCATGTCGGATAACGGAGCCAACCCATATGAGAGGTCAGGTAGAGGGCACATATTGCCATGGAAACCCAAGTGTGGCATGAGCCAGGGGACAGAATGGGCTTCTGTGAGCAACACTCCTTTTCGTATGTATAAACAGAACACCCTCATGGGGGGTGTTTCGACCCCATTGATCGCTCACTGGCCCGCAGGCATAAAAGCGAGATCGTGGGATCACACACTCTCACACATTGTGGATGTCATGCCCACTCTCCTTGAACTATCCGGAGCAGAATATCCGGAGACCATGAGAGGACAAAAAGTGGGTGAAATGGTCGGTGTGTCGCTTGTTCCTCTTCTAAAGGGTCAGAATGTGGAGCGAGAGAAGCCGCTGTTCTATAGTTACGTGGGAAGTAACGGGCTCTGGGACGGACGGTATAAACTCGTATCGAGCCGGGGTGGACCCTGGATGCTCTTTGATATGGAGAACGACCCGGTGGAGAATGTTGATATCGCGGCCGCACATCCTGAACGAGTGAAGACCATGAGTGAGGAGTGGTACAAAATGGAAAATGGAATCAGAGTACATAAGGACAGCCGTGCGCCGAGAAAGGAAACGTCGAAGCCCTGGGGAGCCTCAAAAAGTAAGCGTGATGAGCAACACCCGAAATGGGGCAGTAAAAAACCTCCGCTGCCCTTGCCGAATGGGTAAGAAGTAAACGCGATAGAGATTTGATTGTGATAAAAAAAGGGCGCTTCCGGGATTAGCGGGGGATTTTCTATTGATGAATGGCAGAATGGCAGAA
>CAZCDU010000270.1:0-4030 GCA_964497125.1 uncultured Victivallales bacterium
TTCGCGATATCGCCGTGTTCGCGATTCCGTCCATTCCCAAAGGTGAAAAGCCGTGGACGATTAAGAAATGGCGCGATCAGGTCGGGTTCAACAAACTGAGCGATCATTTTTCGCCGGATAAAAAGAAGGCGCCGAAAAGCCAGTTGCTCCGTCAGGATCAGATCCACGACATTTCCGAGTTTATGAACGCCGAAGGACTCCTCGAGTGGGAGGCACCGGCTGGCGAGTGGACCATCCTGCGGATCGGATATCAGCCGACCGGACGCAGTAACCATCCGGCGTCCCATGGTGGAAAAGGGCTGGAGATTGATAAAATGTCGGCCGCAGCGATGGATTTCTACTGGGAAAAGTTTCTCGATCGCGTGGTTGAAATGGCCGGAGATCGAGCCGGTAAGGTGTTCCAGAATATCCTGATCGATAGTTATGAGGCGGGGCATCAGAACTGGACCGCCGGGTTTGATCAAAAATTTGCCGAGGTGCATGGCTATGATTTGAAAAAGGTGCTGCCCATTTTGACGGGGCGGGTCGTCGGAAGCGTCGATTTCACCGAGCGGGTATTGTGGGATTACCGGAAGCTGATCAGCGATTTGGTCGTCGAAAACTACTACGGGCGAATGCAGGAAAACTGTGCCAAAGCGGGCTTAAAATTCGCCACCGAGCCGTATGGCCGATATGGCAATGCAAACGATTTTGATGCCGCAGGAAAGGTGGACATCCCGACTTGCGAGTGGTGGGCTTATCTCGGGCAGCAGAAGGAACGTATTGGGGAAGCGAAGCTCGTTGCATCGACAGCGCATACGTACGGGCGGAAAGTTGTCAGTTCAGAGGCGTTCACGGGGAGTCCGCAACGGGTTTTTGAGTCGCATCCGGGCGGAATTAAAGGGCAGGGCGACTTCTTTATGGCGCAGGGCGTCAACAAGTTCTGCTTCCACACGTGGGCGCACGATCCCTATCAGCAGGCGCCCGGCCTCGGACTGGGTACCTACGGATCGCGCTTTGACTCGCGGAACACCTGGTGGCCCTATGTGGGCGACTACCTTGAGTACCTCGCGCGCAATCAGTTTATGTTGCAACAGGGCGAGTTTGTGGGCGATCTGCTTTGCTATGCCGGCGAAGATGCTCCGTTGAAGAGCGGGCATTTCTATCGAGGCGGCAAGATTCTGAAAGACCTGCCGCGCAGTTACGATTATGCGTTGTGCAACACCGAAATATTGATGCAGTTGCGCGTCGAAAACGGAACGCTTCTGACGGAAAAGGGATCGAGCTTCCGCGTGCTACAACTTCCGGCGGCGGCGTGGATGTCGGTTGATGTGCTGAACAAAATTGAAGAGCTGCTGAAAGCCGGTGCCGCTATTTCGGGAGCCAAACCCGCCTCCGCTCCAGGGAATATTGCGAAAGCTGAGCGGGAACAGTTTTCCGCGCTGACGAAACGAATTTGGGGCGCGGCCAATGGCCGAAATAATAAATCGAATCAATGCGGGCAGGGCGTCATCTATTGGGGTGAACCGCTCAGCAAAATCCTGAGCAAACACGGCATCGCGCCCGACTTTAGTTTCTCGGTGGTCGGCAATCAGAAGCTGAGCAAAACGATGTATGCCGGAAACGGAATGGAATACATTCACCGCAAGGTCGGTGGCGATGAATTCTATTTCTTGAGCAACCAGCACGCCGTTGCCAAAACCATCAAAGCCCGCTTCCGCGTGAGGGGAAAAGTTGCCGAGGCATGGTTCCCCGATAACGGCGAAACCTCCAAGTTGAACGCAACGCCAAGCGGAAACGAACACACCGAAATCGAACTCCGGTTTGGTTCGAAGGAAGCGTACTTTGTTGTCTTCCGCGATCCAGCGGATTCCACCGCAAAAAAACCAGCTCCGTGGTCTAAAAAGGAGGTTGAACTGGCGGACTTGAGTTCTGGCTGGAACGTAGCGTTTTCTAACGGCGGATCAACCGCGATGGATCAGCTTTCTTCCTGGACGAAACTGGATAAAGAGAGTCAGAAATACCACTCTGGCACCGCGACTTATCAGAAAACATTTACGCTCTCTAAGCAACAGCTGGCGAAGGCTGGTGAAATGGTGGTCGATCTGGGGCAGGTCGATGTGATCGCCGAAGTCCGCGTGAGCGGCAAAAACTGCGGGATCGCGTGGAAGGCACCCTACCGCGTAAAGGTCAGTGATGCGCTCAAGCCGGGCGAGAATCGGATCGAAGTGACCGTCGCCAATCTCTGGGTGAACCGCATGATCGGCGACCAGCGCTTTAGAGATGATCATGTCTGGACGACGGAGACCGGTTCGACCGCCAGAGGACAGGGGCTGAAGGAGATTCCGGACTGGGTCATCAACAATACGGAACGACCGGTAAAAGAGCGAAAAACCTTCTACGCCTGGCAGTGGTCGCACATGAAGGCAGACAGGCCCTTGCTGTCGTCCGGAATGCTCGGGCCGGTGAAGTTGATTGTTAAATGAGGGCCTGGCAAAAGCTTAATAAGAAGTATGGTGCTTCTGGGATTTGCGGGGGATTTTCGGTTGGGTAACCGCGAGATGGATGAGGCGATAGGACGCGGTAAACCGACGACGATCGAGACGAGGATCGGGATAAAGATGGGAAAGACGAAGATCGGGACAATGATCGGGACGACGAACGGGGAGGGAGGGGCGGCGAACGCTAGCGCCTTGCTGCCCCAATGTTCACATCCTTTCCCGCTCCTATCTTTGTCTCGATCATCGTCGGATCTCCTTGATGGTCGAGTCGGATGCGAACGATCACGCATGTAGCCAATGAAGAAACACCCGGAAAACCCGGAAGCGCCTGAAACAGAACCAGAAGAAATTAACGGAGAGATAGATGAGAACGAAGAATAATGTAGCGAGGCGGATGCTCTGGTGTGTGGTTCCCGCTGTTCTTCTAGGGTGTAGTGCCGATGTGATTGCCTCACCCCAGGAAACAGCAACCGTAAGCGAGTCGGAGCGGATGATTCCGTTGTCGTATGATGTGGATGTCATTGTCGTGGGAGGAACCTTGCGGGGGGTTGCCGCTGCGGAGGCGGCCGCGCAAGCCGGTGCGAAGGTGTTCCTTATCACGGATCGTCCGTACCTGGGAGCGGATGTCTGTGGGACGCAACGGCTTTGGATCAAACCTGACGCAGAACCCAAGACGGCGTTAGGACAAGCCATTTACGGAGAGTCTTCCGGAGCAAAGGTGACCGCGAATGGTTACCGGGTCGTGACCCCCATGGACGTAAAAGGGAAACTGGACGAAGCGCTGTTGCGCGCCAAGGTGGATTATCTTTATGGAAGTTATGTGACCGAAGTCCTGCGTGACCCGAAGGGGGAACTTGCCGGCGTGGTGGCCGCCAACCGTTCGGGACGTCAGGCGATACGGGGTAAGGTCATTATCGATGCGACCGAACGCGCTTCCGTAGCACGAATTGCCGGAGCAGCGTTCACGCCTTATCCCTCGGGGCCTCAGAAGTTCAAGCGTGTCATTGTGGGTGGGAAACCCAATCCCGGGGCGAAGAATCTTGGATTTGAATATTCCGTTAGGGTACCGAAAAGTAAGAAGAAAGAGGCGGAGCTAAAGTCGTATTCGGTTTATGAATACGAATTGGAACTTCCTATGAAGGATGGTTCCTGGGCTTCCTTTGTTCGTGCGGATCAGATCGCCCGGGATCAAACCTACCAGTTTGGCCAGGCGACCTACTCGGAAAAGCTGTTTCAGGTTCCTCCGGATCCGGTGCAATCACGCCGTGCGTATGATGGGGCTTGGACGGGGGCTGCAAAAATCCCGCTGTCGGCGCTGCAACCCGTGGGCGGGGATCATCTTTACGTCCTGGGCGGTTGCGCCGACGTTTCGCGCGAAGTCGCCACGGAGTTGCTCCGGCCTCTGCATAGTCTGCAGTGGGGACAAAGGGTCGGCCGGCAGATTGCCGAAACCGCGGTTGCCCGATCGTTGGCTCCCGCATCGGAGCTTGTGGTCGCCGGACATGGGGGGAAGGCAACGATCCAGGCGGACGTCGGAGACGTCCTCACGG
>CAZCDU010000271.1:0-4030 GCA_964497125.1 uncultured Victivallales bacterium
GAATGGAAACCAGAAGTGTGCACTCGCGCTTTACCTCACGATCTGCTCTGCTCCAAGGAACCTGTGGGGGATGTTGAAGTCTAAGATAGCGAACCGTGGTGACAGGAAAAAGCCGGAGCGGGACGTTCGTCCGTGAGGACTACCAGCCCCGCCCCGGCACTGCGTATTTGGTCCAGTCTCCCAGACACAGGTCGCCTGCCCTGGGCTCTCCGTTGATACCGTGCCAGAATCCCTGTGATGCTGGCAATCTCACCCTATGGAGGACAGCGCTCAGCGACACAGAACAACACGCAAACCGTTGTTGTTGTTCCGATTCGTCGGTTCGTTCCTGTTGCGGTTCGCTGAACGACAATTCCTGGCGTTGTTGTTCCAAGAGCCGCCGCGAAGCACACGGTTAGACCCCGACGATGACGAGCGGGCAACCATCAGAAACTATGATGCTTACATTCAGATATCACAAGACCTTCATTTACAGGATACTCCCGGATAAACTGAAACCACCCAAACATTGAGGGCCAGACCTCTTCGATAACGGCTCTATCGCGCCGTATTTGCTTTCGATACCGAAGCATTCGTTTTTCAAACCGACGTTTATTCTCCCGCAAAACACCGACACGATCTGGCCAGTACCGGAACCCTAGAAAAGGAACTCCTTCTTTACATGAGTGGACCCGGCACTTTGTCGGATGTGGGCAGAGACGATCCTCTCGCAATAAATCCTTAATCACAGAAAGTGCATGGCGCAACGCAACTTTATTGTTGGAGAACAGAAGCATATCGTCAGTATATCGTACATACCCGCTCGGTTTGATAGCCTCCTGAATGTAGTGATCGATTCGTGACAGATACAAATTCGCAAAGAGCTGACTGGTTAGCGCACCAATAGGAACTCCGTGCGACCTTGCAGCAGGTGCCAAAAGATCGTCACCGTAGCGCCAGACAGGATTCGCACCGTCATCCTGCCACGAGTCAATGATGGTATTCATCAACTGGAGCGTCGGCTGACACTTGATCAGCCGTGCCAGCTTCACCTTCAAGATAACATGATCTATTGATGGGAAATACTGACGTACGTCGAGCTTCAGAACATGAGAATGGCGTTTCACTAATGCGCGACACCGCGCCCTAGCCGCACCGGTACCAAGACCAACTCTGCACGAATAGGTATGGTCCACAAAGGTGCGCTCAACGATGGGGCCTATGACGTTACAGAGCGCATGATGCACAATTCTGTCTCGGTAAGATGGCGCACAGATCAGTCGTTTCTTTGGATCATGAATGGGAAATGTCGTATATGGATCGGGCTGCCAGTGCCCCGACAAAAGACGTTCACGTAACGACCGCAGGCCGGACTCACGTTTCAGCTCGAAGTCCTCGGCGTACCGTCGGTAGCGTTTACGCTTTCTGGCCCGGTTGGCGGCAATTTCGAGATTGTCCCACGAGCAGATATCCTTGTAGAGATTGCCGACCCGCTTCATCCCTTTATGGACCGTTTTGGGGCTGTCCAGCCGTGCCACATCCGTCCGATCTCATCAATCTCGCCAATGGCGTAGCGAAGCTGCTCGGCGCTTAGCAGTGCCCGGTCGTGGCTGAGCCGAAGAAAGACGCGAAGCTTTTCCAAGTCGATGTTCACGGCCTCGTACATGTTCTGGCGATCACTGCAGTAGATCGCCTCAACAAACTGCTCCAGAAGGCTCAGTGCGATCTGTTCGATCTTCTGAACTAACCCAAACCGCATGTTCTTCGGAAACTTCGCCGTATGATCAAGAATCCAACCAAGCAGATCGTAGTATCGCGTATAGATTGCAGGACGTCGCTTCATAAATAAAATCGACCACCGCTACGCGGTGGGTAAAAGGGGAAAAAGGAAATTGAGCCCTCAGCGACACAGAACAACACGCAAACCGCTGAGGCTGAACCGATACGACGGCTCGATCCCGTAGCGGCGCGCTGAACGACAAAGCCCGGCGCTGAGGAACCAAGAGCCGCCGCGAAGCACACGGCGAGACCCCGACGAGACTCCCGCCGGGTCTGTAGCGCTTCCGGACGGGTAGTCACCGTACCAATCCTGACACCACTCCCACACGTTGCCGTGCATGTCATGCAGCCCCCAGGCGTTTGGCTTTAAGCTCCCCACTGGGGCCGTCTTGTCGTGCCCATCGCTATGGTCCTTATCCTTCCACGAATAATCCTCTGTACAAGACCGTTCACAGTAGTTGCCGTATCTGTGTAGATCACCATCGTTTTCCCCAAACCCAAAACGTGTCGTCGTCCCCGCCCTGCAGGCATATTCCCACTCCGCCTCTGTCGGTAACCTGAAGGTCCCCTCCACGCCTTTACCGTTCAGCTTCTGCAGGAAATCCTTGCAGTCATTCCAGCTCACGTTTTCCACAGGGGCCTTGCCGCCTGCATTCTTAGAATAGCTGGGGTTGCTGCCCATCACCTGCTGCCACTGCGCCTGAGTTACCTCATACTTGCCCAGCCAAAAGCCCTTCGTGAGCGTCACGCGGTGCTGCGTCTCATCTTCATCACGCGCTGATTCTCCCAACGGACTGCCCATCATAAAGCTGCCGGGGTTGATCCACACCAGTTCCAGCTTCATACCCCCGCCAAGATCAACCACTCTGTCCGCACCGGGCGTTGGACCGGCAGGTTTAGCCGAGACGCACCCCGAGTTGGCATCCCAATGCAGCACCCCCGGAGCATCGGTAACATCAGAGACGTTCCATGCCTGACAGATCAGCGTCCATGCCTGCTGCTTTTCTCTGGGTTGCATGTACTTGCTCTCAGCAACACGACGATACTTTGTATACGCCGTCTCGAACTTCTTCCTCCGATTCTCCTGCTCCTGAGTACGTAGTCTGGCCATTTCGGCTTCACGGGTCCGCTTCTCCTGCTCTGCCTTAACCTTGGCTGCTTCAAGATCTTTTGCGTACTGTTCACGGCGATCTGCCAGCGCAACGAGCTGATCGAGACTGTCGCTTGAATTTCCGGGCTGATTCATCTTGCGCCGAAGATCAGCGATCTCTCTCTCCATCTGGCCAATGGCCGCGTTCTTCTCCGACTCCAGTCGCTGTAGCTGCGCATCTGCCGCCTGCTGCTCGGCCACCAGCTTCTTGTAACGCGCAAGTTCGGCGGCCGTCAGCTCAAGCTCCTGATCGAGAAAATCAATGGGCGTGAAGTAGAACTTGCCGCGCACGCTTGTATGTACCCACGGCTCCTGTTTCTCTTTTGTGTCACGGGCAACGCCAGCGGTAACGTCACGGAACATGTCTAGAATATCTTTTCCAGGTACCGCTGCCTGCCTTAGAAGGTTCTTGGTGAACACGCCATTTCGGCCATCACCATCGGCTGCGGTTTTGCCAGGAGCCGTAGCATAGGCGATAAGCGAACCACGAGGTGCATCAACCTTTGCTAAACCACTGCCAAGCGAACGCGATAGCGCGGGAAATGGGTTGTCACGGCAGGCATCTAAAATCACCACGTTCAGCCGATTACGTGACGTTGCCATCTCGGAAAGTACCTGCTGTACATTGATGCCCTGATACTTCACCTCATGCGCCTTCCGAGGGCGTGCATCCACCGGAAGTAGATAGTTTACGCCTTCAATTTGAACAGCGTGGCCTGCGTAGTAAAACAAGCCCACCCCACCTTGTTCAAGGCGTTGCCCAAACTCCTGTATGGCGACATCCATTGCCTTCTTGTCGGCATTCGCAAGCAGACGGACATTGAACTTCCGCTGACGGAGCAGGGATGCAACGTCCTCGGCATCGTTCATCGGGTTGATGAGAGGATTCGCCGCATACGTCGAATTCCCTATAACCAAGGCCGTGCGGGCCTCGCCGTAAACGACTTTCATGCCGCGGGAGTCATCGGCAGCATGGGTGGACACACCAAAGAACACGGCAGAGAGAAGAATCAGCATCATGTGCATTTTCATGCCGTGATCCTATGCATAGCCCATGCTGTAATCAAGGAAAAGTACACTGAAGCGCAGAGTTGTGCACAACCCCACTAGTTACTTGGAGCA
>CAZCDU010000272.1:0-4024 GCA_964497125.1 uncultured Victivallales bacterium
TTTTGGAGTCCCAACTTGGAGTGCGGCGGCAGAGCCCCTGGGCGCGCCAGCGCCCAGGGACGGCGACGCCGCTTTTCCCCAGCGCGCAGAACTACCCCCGGCACGACGCAAAAGCGGTGTCGCCGTCCTACACTCGCAAGCTCGCTTCGGACTCTGCCACCGCACTCCAAGTCAACAGCCCCATTTTTGGGCCTCCCAGCTTGCAGAAGTGCCTGTCTTTTCTGCCGTTATAGATGTGAGGTATAGCGAGGGCGTTGCCATGAACCAGAGCCTCGTTCCTCGGCACGGTACACGGCAGGCCCTAGGCTACCATATCAAGCCCTCCCGACATTCGTCGGGACTCAAGCGTTTCAGGGCTGGAGAGCTTTTCGGATAAGCTCTAGCTCAGGCACTGGCGGAATGGCGGTAGTCGGGATCGTGGCGCAATTATACGGTATGCGGCTCTTGTTGACGGTCCTGTGTGGCTGTAGTCTGTCACATCACGCAGCCGCTGGGAATTGACCGGCCAAAGACGATGAACTGAAGAAGATGGGCGTGATGTAATCAGGAGTCAGGAGTCATGCGCAATATCGATAACAGCATGCAGACCTTCGAGAGCTATCTCGATATCGGATATGATCAGAAATACCGGCCTCAGTTCCATTTTACCTCGCGTAAGAACTGGCTGAACGACCCGAATGGCATGGTCTACTACGACGGTGAGTACCACCTCTTCTTTCAGCATAACCCGCAAGGGACACCGTGGGGCAACATGACCTGGGGGCATGCCGTTAGCAAGGATATGGTCCGGTGGACACAGCTCCCGCATGCGATTCTGCCCTATGATGAAGGCACGATCTTCTCTGGTACAGCGTTGGTCGACCATCACAATACGCTGGGCAAACAGGATGACGATGTCAAAACGCTGGTGGCCTTCTTTACGTTCGCCAAGGAACCTTACGGCCAGTCCATTGCCTACAGCACGGATAAGGGCCGCACGTTTACGCTGTTGAACGACGGCAAGTGCGTGGTGCCTAATCAGGGCATGATTGACAGCGACCGGGACCCCAAGGTGTTCTGGCATGAGCCGACGAAGAAGTGGGTCATGGTCCTCTATGTCCAAACGGGCATTGCGCGCATCTTTACCTCCGGGGATATGCAAGAGTGGACCATGGCTTCTGACATTGATCGTGATGGGTTCCATGAATGTCCGGACTTTGTTGAGCTGCCGGTGCTGGATTCCGACGGCGCGCTAACTGGCGAGACCCGATGGCTCCTGTATGATGCCTGTTTCGTCTGTTCGGTTGGACGCTTCGATGGCTCCACCTTCACCATCGAAGAGTCGTATCCGAAAGCCGACTTGGGAGGGAACTTCTATGCCGCGCAGACGTTCAGTAACAGTCCCGACGGCCGCACCGTAATCATCGGCTGGATGCGGGAAAGCAATTTTGTTGAGCAGGATATGCCGTTCAATCAACAGATGGCATTTCCTTGCACGTTGGAATTGAGGCAGGGCGGGGAGGGGATTCGGCTCTATCGCTGGCCGATCAAGGAAATCGAGACTCTCTACAAGGCGAGCCATACGTTCAAGGATGCAACCGTTGATGCGTTGGCGCCACAGCTCGCCGACATCGACGCCGAACTTGTGGATCTCTCCATCGCGTTCGTGCCCGGTCAGGATCTGGCCCTGAACATTAGAGGTATCACGATCACCTATGACGGCAAGGCCAACACGTTCAACAGTGATATCTGCAAGCCTCTGCCGGCGCACCCCGTCGACGGCAATATCGTCTTACGCGTACTGGTCGATCGCGGCTCAATCGAACTCTTTACGAATGAAGGTTCCGCGGTGGCAACCAGCTACGTCCTGCCAGCGCCGGAGAATACCCGAATCCAACTGAGTGGCGACGCCGAGATCCGGTCGCTAATTGTGCATGAACTTGAGTCGAGCTGGGTGGGAGATAAGTAAGTTAGTCCCGAAATCTCATGCAAGACGGTCAACACTTCTGAATACGTCAAACTGGGATTCAAGGCATATGGAGTGCGGTGGCAGAGCCTGAAGCGAGCTTGCGAGTGTAGGGCGGCGACACCGCTTTGGCATGGAGTGGAGCGTGACGCGGGGAAAAGGCGTTGATTGGGCTAAGCTGAGCGTCGTGTGCTCAGTTCACGCGCTCCGCGCTCGCGGATAGCGGCGTCGCCGGGCTCGTCCCCCAGCACCAGAGCCTCGTCCCTCGGCACGGTGCCGGGCGAGCTCGCCCTCTGCCGCCGCACTCCAAGGTAAGACGACAACGTGCGACGCCATGGGGCGAGCGATATGGTTCCGGCTTCGCCGGGTTAGGAGAGATATGAGTGAACGATTGAAGACTGCAGATAGTGGTAACGGAACTTTAGCCCTGCAGGAGCCGCGGCTCCATCTTTTGCCCATCGCCGACATCAAGCCGCGCGGTTGGTTGAAGAATCAGCTTCGCATACAGGCCGATGGGTTGAGCGGGCATCTCGACGAGTTCTGGCCGTCGGTGATGGACTCCAAGTGGTTTGGCGGCAGCCTGCCCGATACAGAGCGTGCGCCCTACTGGCTGGACGGGGTGGTGCCACTGGCATGGCAGCTCGACGACGAAGCGCTCAAGGCAAAAGTGACCAGGCGAGTGGAGAGCATTCTCGAGCAACAGCAGGACGACGGCTGGATCGGTCCGCGCGGCGAGACAGAAAGCAACCTCGACCGCAGCCGGGCGAATGATGCCTGGACCTCATTCCTCGCGGCCAAGATGCTTGCGCAGTATCACGATGTGACTGGGGAACAGCGCGTGCTGGACGCCCTCATGGCGTTTCTCAAGTGCATCGCCGAGATGCTGGCAATCAACGCTCTCTTTGGTTGGGGCTATTCCCGCTGGGGTGAGGGGCTGGTGAGTATCTACTATGCCTATGAACGCACCGGGGAAGCCTGGCTGCTCGAACTGGCGAAGTCGCTCAAGGCGCAGGGCAACGACTGGCAGCAGACCTTCGCGGAGGAGGACATCACGGTGCCCACCCCGCGCCGGGGTCGGTGGAAGTGGCATAAGCATGTGGTGAACTTGGCGATGGCCATGAAGTTCTACCCGCTTTACTCACGCCTCTCGGGGCGCGATGAGGATCGGAACTTCATCTACACCATGATCGAGACGCTTGACCGGTACCACGGACAGGTGACCGGGGTCTTCAGCGGTGACGAGTGCGTCTCCGGGAAGAATCCGATTCAGGGCACGGAACTCTGTGCCGTGGCTGATTACATCTTCTCACTGGGCGAGGCGATGACCGTGTTGGCCGACCCGGCCCTCGGTGACCGCCTGGAGCGAATCGCCTACAACGCCTGGCCGGCGACCTTCGCGCCCGACATGTGGGCGCATCAGTACGATCAGCAGGCCAATCAGGTGCTCGTTTCCGACAACCAGGAACACATGTGGTCAACCAACGGCCCGGAGTCCAACCTCTACGGGCTGGAACCGAACTTCGGCTGTTGTACTGCCAACATGCATATGGGGTGGCCCAAGTTCGTTTCCCACCTCTGGATGCGCACCGATGACGACGGTCTCGCTGCCGTGGCTTACGCCCCCAGCGAGGCGAGCTTCACGAGTGCCGGCGTTCCGGTAACCGTGGCGCTTGACACAGACTACCCCTTCCGCGACGCCCTGACCTTCAGGGTGACGGCAGAATCTCCGGTGAGCTTCCCCCTGACACTTCGCATTCCGGCCTGGACCAAAGGGGCGACTCTCTCCGTGGATGGGGATGCTTCTGATCTGCTCATTCCCGGCAGCTTCCATCGCGTAGAGCGTGAGTGGAGCGGCGAGACGGTGGTGACGCTTGTGCTACCGATGCAGCCGGCCTCCCAGCGCCGTTACAATGGGTCGATTGCGCTTGAGCGCGGCCCGCTGGTCTACAGCCTCAAGATCGGTGAGGCGTGGCGGCAGATCAATCAGGATGTGCCCGGCCGCGAGGCACCGCACGCCGACTACGAGGTCCACCCCACGACGGAATGGAATTACGGCTTGGTTGTGGACGAGGAAGACCT
>CAZCDU010000273.1:0-3992 GCA_964497125.1 uncultured Victivallales bacterium
AACAGCTTGCGACGGTATTAGGAATAGAACGTCAACGACAACGGTCTGTCAGTCACGACCGCTGAACTATCAACGAGGGGTATTGCTCCTTGATGCTGCTGGGGGTGAATTGCGGGCCGACACTTCACGCACATCGACTCCATGCTCCGCTGGATGTCGATTTCGTGTAACTTCTAGATCTTTTTGTGGTGACACGAAACAGGCTATCTGTCATTCTTGCGCTTCCAGCTGAAAGGGGTTGAGATGTCACCAAATCGACAGCCGGCCGTCAAGCGACCGTTCGTGGGCCGTGAGGAATACCTCGCCAGGCTTGCCTCGCTCTGGAAGCGGAAGCGCGCCGCACTGGTCGTGTGCGTAGGGCGCCGTCGTATCGGAAAGAGCCGCCTGATACAGGAGTTCGGGCGCGGGGAAGCAGAACACTTCCTCGAATTCCAGGGCCTGTCTCCGCGCAAGGGGCAAACCAACGAGGATCAGCTCAGGCACTTCAGTGAGAAACTGGCCGAGTACATGGGACTGCCGGAACCGATCATGCTCAGCAACTGGACGCAGGCCTTCGCCCTTCTCGCTCAGCTTATCCCGCGGGACGGAAGGACGGTGATTCTCCTGGACGAGATCTCATGGATGGGGCGACACGATCGGGACTTCGCCGGGAAGATAAAGGATGCTTGGGATACGCGGATATCCATCCATCCAAGTGTGGTCCTTGTGCTATGCGGATCGGTGTCGGCGTGGATTGAGCACAACATCCTGCAGAGCACGGGATTCATGGACCGCCCGACACTCCGGATCAACCTTCCGGAACTGTCGTTGCATCACTGTGACGCACTGGTATGGAAGGGCCGCAGCCGGGTCAGCCCCCTTGAGAAGCTTCGCATGCTGGCCGTTACTGGTGGCGTCCCGCGTTACCTGGAGGAACTGGACCCGGGGCAATCATCCGCAGAGAACATCCAGCGTCTCTGTTTTGATCCCACTGGCGCCATGTTCCGCAACCGGGATGGCCTCTCTGAATTCGAGATGATCTTCGATGATATCTTTCAGGCCAGGGCGCCTGCCTATCGGCTGATTGTGGAGGCGCTCACGTCGGGAAGCAAGACACTCACTGAGATCAGCCGGCAGACGGGCAAGGCCCGCAGCGGCATTCTGCTTGAGTACTTCCGTGACCTGGAACTGGCGGGTTACCTTCGGGAGGAACCCCACTTCTCGGTGGGGAGGGGGGAACGCAAGGGCAGCCATTTTCGATTGCGTGACAACTACCTGCGCTTCTACCTCAAGTACATCGAGCCGCGCCGCAAAGCCATCGCTCAAGGCCGTTTCCGGCTGGCGGGGCTTGAGAACCTGCCGGCCTGGGACGCCATACTGGGGCTGCAGTTTGAGAACCTGGTCCTGAGCAACCAGGCCAGGGTGGAAGAGCAGCTGGGCGTCGCTGGGAAGGTCCTGCACGGCGGCCCCTACCGCCAGACCACGACCCGAAGGCGACGAGGATGCCAGGTCGACCTGCTGCTCGAGACCGAGTACAGCCTGTACGTCTGCGAGGTCAAGCTGAGGAAGTCGGTCGGTCGCGAGGCCATTGAGGACGTCACCCGTAAACTCGACTGCATTGAGATCCCGCGCGAGAAACGGCATCTGAACATCTTTCCTGTTCTTATCCACGCAGGCAACGTCGCGCCCGCCATCCGCGATAGCGACTTCTTCAGTAGCCGGATCGACTTCAGCCAACTCTTGAAACCTTAGAGGTAACGCAAAGGAACGCCATGCCCAGGGCGAAGAAGACAACCGCACCAGCTCCTGGAACACCTGCGGCACGGCGGCTGGCGCGGCCAACCGTCCTGGTGGACCGAGCGCGTTGGGAGGCGTTGCAGCTTGCGATTCTGGAGTCGGCCCGTAAGTTCGAGTGGAAACTGGTCGGTCTCGACATACTTCGCGGTGACATACCTGCCGATCCGGTCCCGAAAGGTGCGCTTCTCGAAGATGCGTCGCCGGCGCTGCACCGCCGGTTACGTAAAGTGGGGTGTTCGCTTGTCGAACTCCAATCCCTGGATGAACTTGCCGCACGCGTCCGTCGTGCCGCGTTGGTAGTACGTATGTCCCCACAGCCGACCGGACCGCCCGCAGTTCGGGCACTGAGATGGAGGCCGCATCTGCTTCTGGAACTCATCCCGGACGTATTCCTCGACCGAGAGCTTCACCCATACGAGCGTCTGCATGCCTCCAGAATACAGCGGGGGGGAACGAGATAGAACGGGATAAAGTATCCCATCTGAACGAGACGCTTAACGAGATCTATATAACGAGACTAAACCGAGCCGGCCTTATTGGCCGGTTAAGGAGCAGTCTATATCGTGGGCATGTCTGATCTCTGCTCGCGTAGTGATATCTTGCCCATTTGACGGGCCTTTCCGACTCTGATCATCCGAGCAATTTGAGTCACCGGTGGGGCGACCAAAAATCAAGGCTACGAAACGTCCGACTTTTGTGGGAGGCCCGCAGGTGCTCTGAACGACTTCGGGAACGCCTCACAGGTTAAGAAGCAAAGTAACACATTGGTAACGGCACAGGCATAAATTGGCGAACGGGCCCCGACGAAGCAGCCCGCCCGCATCGCTGCGCGAAGCGCTGCGGGCAGGTTCGACGACGTGTAGCCGATAAGGTGTGGGGCGAAGTGTGCCCGACGAAGTGAGTGCTTCCTCCTTCGCTCTACGAGCTACGGAGGACAAGTCGCATCTCTCCTGCATTTCGTCCCACACTTAGTTTCCAGCAGGAAACCTCCCGGCTTTGCCTGGGTGACTCCAGAAGTTCTACTTATGCAGAAGTCTAGCATCGGTCAGGCGGCTCTGGCGATGGGAGCGCAATCAGGAGGAGGATAAGGGATTCTGCTCGGTTCGTAATCGTACGCGCAATCGTAATCTTCTGGGGGAGGGCAAGGACAGACCGATTACGATTACGCGTAGGATTACGATTATGATGAGAAGGACTGAAGAGCAATCCGCTTCGAGCGGTTCACACATTCAGAAGCCACCGGCTTTGCCGGTGGAGCATCACTTTCACCGCAAGGTGTTTGGCAGAGATATCGCCTATTTGTTCTTCGGTGGCGGTGCGTCGATTGCGGGGGCGGGTAAGATGGCCATTCCCAATGATCCCCACCAGTCTTTCTCGGACATCACGGCCTTGCGCCCATAGGGTTACTGCCGCTCCACAGGTACAGATTTTCAGTCACTGTCGTTGGACCGTCAATTGGGGGTATTGCTCCCTGATCCCTGTGGATCAGGGGAACGACCACGATGTAGCCCGCAACCAGCAACATGGACGGACTTCCACAACCACAGCAGGCAGCCCCAAGTGCTTGCTGCCCATGGGCGCCATGGGCCATAGCCTCGCCAACCTGATGGCGGGTGGCGAGACGATGATCAACACCGAGTTGAAGATGCCTGGGTAGGGATAAGGCCTCTCACCTTACCTGAAAAGGAACAACGTGCCGGACGGAGGGAGTGGCACCGCCTCCAGCCGGACGTTGTCGAACAGAGGCTGGGGGTCGCCTCCCAGGCCGCCCGCCTGATAGATCTCCACACGCAAGAATTGGTCGGGCACCGTCTCCCCGGTCGTGAAGGTGGTCTGCCACAGCTTCCAAGAGGTTTGCGCAGGTGCCGGACTGAGGACAGTGTCGGCCGTAAGCAGGTTGCCGCCTGCCGTCGAACCGGTGCCCAGGCGGAGGATTGCATCTGTCGGGTTAGCATCTGAACGCAAGCTTGCATCAACAGTCATGGTGTAGGTCATGTTTGGCGCGATCTTGGTCGTGAGTACCTGGAAGAGGACGACCTGATTTCGCAGCATCGCCATCTGATCGGAACCGTCAGGCAGGGGTTGGGCAGGACTGACATTGGAGTGGGCCCTATCGATACAATATACAACACTGGCGCTTTGCGACCAGTTTGCCGGCGGCTGGCCGCCCAGTGTGTTGCCGGTTACGATGTCCGTCTCGAAGCTGTGGTTGGCGA
>CAZCDU010000274.1:0-3973 GCA_964497125.1 uncultured Victivallales bacterium
CTCGCTTCGGACTCTGCCACCGCACTCCAAGTCAACAGCACCCCCGAACGCCAAGTTTAACGCTTACACAGAGGAGCCAGTTGGGGACAACAGGCTCTCCTCTGGTCTATGATTTCGGAGTTTCACTTTGTCGAGGTTACAGGCTACTCTCCCTGTCATGTTTAAACAAAGACAGCTCCCGCCGGGACTCAAGCATCCATCAGAAATGACGTCGACCGAAGAGGTCGCCGAACAGACGGCTATGGCGTTGGATATCGCTGCCACCCAGTATGCCCACACGATGTACTGGGATAAGGAGTTTCAGAAGCTGGCCAAGCTGAGCAGCCTGAGCCAGGCAGACCAGGACTTCGTCTTCAACGAGCTGATCGCCGGGTGCATCGCGCTGGTGATGCTCTCTTGTGAAGCGCCTGACCTGAACGTTGATGACGAGATGAAGGTGTATTTCAAGACGCTGCGCGACATGATGCCGGAGGCCCATGTCAAGTACCTGCAGAATATGGGACTGAAGTCGAAGCATCTGAAGGATTGGAAGAAGCTAATCAACATGCGCTTCGAAGAATATGCTCGCGACCGGCACGATGTCCGTTCCGCGGCGATGAAACTGCAGTCCGATGATAGTGATCTGGACTTGGATGGTCTCGCCAGTATTCAGCTCATGGTTCCGCTCCAAGCCGTAGCCATTGGCACACACGACCATATCTGCCGCGGCAAAACTAAGGGCAGGGATGAGCTCTTGAAGTGTATGCTTAATATGCTGGCGAAGTTCTACACGCATTTGCGGCTGAACGCGATGGGGAGGAAGCTCTCTATATACCAGCGTTTTCGAATGGCAACGTACGTCGCGATGCGCCGCCTGGCCCGCAAGCTCGGTTTGCGAAAACGTGATAAGAAGTGACGGGAGCGATGGCGGTAAGCACAACGCTTACCGAGAACAGCGCCACACCGCTCAAATCCCCAGTTCTGTCTGAATGTCAGAATTGTCGCTCTTAAATAGCACAGCAATATACGTTGTTGCACTTGACATTAGTGCAACAACGTATATATAGTAACGTCATGTTTGATTCGGCTGATAGTATAGATGGCGCACTCAAGCGACTTGCGTCGCTTATGACCAACTCGGACTGCCCGCCTGTCGGCCTGCTCGTTTGCGGCGGTGCTGCACTGAATGCGCTCGGTATCGTCCAGCGAGGCACTCGTGATGTCGATGTGATCTGTGTGGTGGAAGACGACGCCGGTGGCGGCGTGCGTTTCGTGAAAGGCGACAGGCTGCCATTCGACCTGCCCTCGCTAATCGACGATGTCGCTCGAGATCTAGGGCTGCCCATGGAAGACCATCAAGGCAATCCCCTGCCGGAAGATCAGAAGTGGCTGAATCTGGGGCCGCACCGACTCCTTCAGTTCGGATTGCCGGATGGCATTGAGAAACGCCTGACCAGGAAACAGTACGGCACCTGTTTGAAGGTCTACCTAATCGGCCGCGAGGATCAGATACCTCTGAAGTTGTATGCTTGCCTGATTTCTCCTCGTGAGGCCATACACACACAGGACTTGTACAAGATAGGCCCGACAGAGCAAGAAATGAGAGAAGCCGTGACTTGGCTCACGGCTCACAACATAACCGAGCGTCACCGGAAGAAACTCCGGGAGGTGCTGTGGGATTTCAACTATGTCTACATTGCTGACGAACTTGGACTCTGATCTAGAAGCACGCCTGGCTGATTTCCTTTGGCGGGAGTGGGCCACGCTTGGAGTACTCGGCACAACGACCGCTGAGACTCGCTGGCTCATCGATCCTGAAGTGCTGCTTCTGCTGACAAGCGAAATAGGTCGGCACGAAGCACGCCTCTTCGATGAGGTCATGGACTGGCTTCGCGCCAACAGCCGATGGATCAATACGCAAAGGCTTCGGTCACTCCACATCAAGCAGGATATTGGTGATGCTTGCGTACTTGCCGCAATCGCACGTTCCATGATGGAACATGACCCGGCCACGAAGTGGCGCAAGCTTTCCCAGCTAGCAGAGCCAAGGAACCCGCCGGAGGTGCTCTTTCGACTTGGCTGCAGGGGACTGTTGTCTGCCGTGGATGAGCCGGACCCCGTCTTTGAGGGGTACGGGTTGCTTCGTCCTGCGAGAGCACCAAGGTCGCTTGCGCAGCCGGTTCTCATGAAGCAGCCCTGCGCACTCCTGTTTCGACTTCGTGCTCTGTTTGGCCTCGGTATGCGGGCTGACATTCTGTGCTATCTCCTGACGCATGACGGTGCCCACCCGTCCGGTGTTGCGCAGGCGCTGGGCTATTCGCAAAAGCGGGTACAGGACACCATGGTGGAGATGGCGGAATCTGGCCAGCTACAGGTTAGACCCAGCGGGCGCATGAAGATCTACTGGTTGGACCGTCGCCAATGGGCCGAGTTTCTTATCCCGAGATCAGACGACTTTCCTGCGTGGATTGATTGGCTTCACCTTGCCCGTGGTCTGACCGTGCTCTGGCGCGGCATCTGGGCAATCGATGCCGAACGTGCAGGCGACTACGTTGCCTCGTCCAAGATGCGCACTACTATGCGTGCTGCCCAGAACGATCTTCTTTCCAGCGGCATCGCGTTCAACATCGAAGACGACCGTGGGCACGTTGCAGAGGACTATCTGCCTGTATTCATAGCCAACATCCGCAGGATTCTGGGAGAGATAGTTTGAAACACCAACTCCGTATCGGGCAGCTCAGACAGCGTGTTATCAGCGCAGCGGAGCGCGTGTTGGAGGTGAAGGGGTATGTGTCGCCGATTGAGCTGCTGATGCAGATGGGGTTGTTGGCGCCCTCGCATGTGCGCATGTGGGAGAAGGGCGTCGATGAGTCGCTTTTCCCGAGCATTCAGTGCGGGGCGAAGAAGCTAGCGAAGACGTTTCTGCTGTTCAAGGAATGGGCGGCGGAGAACGAACTGACACCGGTCAAGGCAGCCCTGCGCAGCTCGGGGAGGGACCAGAGTCATGAACTGACGGTCACCGGGGAGGACGTTCCTGAGATGGAGTCTTTCTTCCGGACCTACTATGCGCCGGCAGACATCACGCCGCGAAAGCTGGAAGCGCTTAAGAAGAAGCTGAATAAGCCGCCCGATCTGGTGGTGTTTATGACGGTCAGCGACTCGGTCAATTGCGAGGAGTGCGGCACCGAACTGACGCGGGGTGACTTTCTGTTCCGCGAGAAGGATAAGAGCCTGTGTTTGGCATGTGCCGACCTGGATCACCTGGAGTTCTTGCCGAGTGGCGATGCCGCAATGTCACGGCGGTCAAAGAAGTACAGCCCGCTTGCGGCGGTGGTGGTCCAGTTCAACCGGCGGCACAAGCGCTATGAACGGCGCGGGATCCTGGTTACGGCTAAAGCGATTGCCCAGGCCGAGGAGGAGTGCCTGTCCGATGCCGACCGGAGGGCTGCACAGCGTGAGCGGGGCGCGGTGCGACGTGAGGGTGAGGACAGGGCGCTGGTGGCGGAGATGTCTGCCGCTATCCTTGAGCAGTATCCAGGTTGCCCCGCCGACGAGGCTAAGCAGATCGCGTCGCACACGGCTCGGAGGGGTAGCGGGCGCGTGGGACGCTCTGCGGCCGGACGCAAACTCCACGAAGACGCAATCCGGCTCGCGGTCATCGCTCACATCCGACACGAGCATACCCGCTATGATGCGTTGCTGATGACGGGAACCGCCAGGGAAGCCGCGCGGCGTATGATTGCGTCCGATATCGACGAAACTCGCGCACGCTGGCAGAGAGGGTAGGGGAGGGCGGTGGGCGGTGAGTCGGTGAGTCGGTGGGCGGTGAGTCGGTGGTCGGTGGGCGAGAGGAGCCAGTTGGAGACAACAGGCTCTCCTCTGGAGGGACATCCTGTTGTCGCCAACTGGATGCGGGGGCGCGCTGGCTGCACGGAAACTGTAAGCGTTAATCTTGGCGCTAATCCGGGGAAAACTTGGAGTGCGGTGGCAGAGG
>CAZCDU010000275.1:0-3955 GCA_964497125.1 uncultured Victivallales bacterium
ATCGCCCTTTGCCACGGAATCGCCGCTGGCATAGTTGACGGCCGCAACCTTCCCAGAAACCGGAGCGGGAAGGGCGTTTTCCATCTTCATCGCCTCTAAGACCAACACGGTCTCTCCCTCGCTCACCGCATCCCCCACATTCTTCTCAAACCGGACGATCATCCCCGGCATGGGGGCGGCAAGGGCGGTCCCGGCCACATCGGCCGCAGGCGCCGCCGGTGCCGGTTTCTCCGCAACAGGAGCCGGAGCCGGCGCTGCCGCCGGTGCGGGAGCCGCCGGTGCCGCCGGTGCCGGTGCCGGTGCAGGCACCGCCATCGGCGCTCCAGCAGGGGGCTGCACATAGCTCACCATGGGCGTACCGTCCGCAGAATCCACCCCCACCTCGAAATAATCGTCATCCACAAACACGTTGAAGGTCCGCGTGTTTTCGCTTTTGGCCGGTGCCGCCTTGGCCGGTTTCTCCACAAGCTCCCCGGAAAGCGCTTTCTTGACCAGTGCCTGCTCCACCTCCACCTGCTCCATGGTCCGCGGACGAACCTCTGCCGGCGGCTCCTCCTTGCCGTATTTCCAGGAAAGGAATTTTTTGCCCGTCACAGGGTAGATGGCGTACAGAACCAGGTCGTCCATGTCCACCGCAAGGCTTCCGATCTCCTCTTTCGCCTTTTCAAGCTCAGGTGCAAGCACCTCCGCAGGACGGCAGTCGATGGGTTCCTCGCCCCGGTCGTATCCTTTGAGCGCCTTTTTCTGGACCTCGGCATCGATGGGCACCGCGGTCTTGCCGTAAAGACCGTAGCAAAGATCCTTCACCTGGCCCGTGATCATCTTGTACCGCTCGTTTTCGTCGTCGAACAGCACGTTGTTCACCGTCTGGATCCCCACGATCTGGCTGGTGGGCGTCACCAGCGGGATCTGCCCCAGCTCTTTTCGCACCCGCGGCAGTTCGCGGTACACATCGTCGATCTTGTCTAAAGCGTCCATGTCACGAAGCTGGTTCACCAGGTTGGAGAGCATCCCCCCCGGGGTCTGGTGCAGCAGCACGTTGATGTCGGTAATCGCCATCTTGCTGTCGTCCAGGAGGTGGCGGTACTTGGGCATCACCTCTTTTTCCAGCACTTCGTTGATGGCCGCCAGTTGGCGGATGTCAAAACCGGTGTCCCGGCTCGTCCCTAAAAGCGTCATCACCAGTGGTTCGATGGCCGCGTGGCTGGTCCGGTATGCATAGGGGCTCATGCAGGTGTCGATGATGTCCACTCCGGCTTCGATCGCCTTCATGTGGCTCATGGGCGACATCCCCGACGTGAAATGGCTGTGCAGATGGATCGGTATCTTCGTTGCGCCTTTCAGCGCCTTGACGATATCGTAGGCATCGTACGGTGCGATGAGACCGGCCATGTCCTTGACGCAGATGCTGTCCGCCCCCATCTCCTCCAGATCCTTGGCCTTGTTGACGTAGTAATCGAGGTTGTACACCTCTCCCCCCAGACGGGGCTCGGTCATGGTGTAGCAGATGCACCCCTGAAAATGTTTGCCGTACTCCTTGATCTTGGGCACCACGGTCTGGAAGTTGCGGTAGTCGTTCAAGGCATCGAAGGTACGGAAAACGTCCATGCCGTTTTCACATGCCCGGTCCATGAACGCGTTGGCCACATCGTCGGCGTAATTGCGGTAGCCCACCAGGTTCTGGGCCCGAAGCAGCATGGAAAAGGGCGTCTTTTTCATGTAGCGCTTCAGCGTCCGGATACGCTCCCACGGATCCTCGTTCAAAAACCGGTGCATGGTGTCGAAGGTGGCACCGCCCCAGGTCTCCACCGCCCAGAACCCCACATCGTCCATCATCTCCGCCACCGGGATCATGTCTTCGGTCCGGCCCCTTGTGGCAAACAGCGACTGGTGCCCGTCCCGCAAACTCAGATCCTCCACCAAAAGCGGGTTCTCCGCTGCCGGCCGGTCCTTGTCGTAATTCATCTCCGTCATCCTGACTTGATCGTGATCGCTCATTTTATGCTCCTGAATTGATATAAAAAAAGGGTTCAAGGCTTGTCTGCCTCTGGCATGGATTCGAGGATTCCAGGGTTCAAGGGGATGTTTTTTTGTCGTTCACTCGGCCCCTGGAACCCTTGACCCCTCGGCCCCTTATCTTAAAAAGGTCCGCATCTGCATCAGCGTCCGGTTCTGCATCTGGGCACTGCGCCCGCTGATCCCCCACAGCCGCATGGGCTGCACCGGTGCCGGCGTGTCATCCGGCTCGCAGGGCTGTGCCGCGGCTGCCGCCTCCTGGGCCAGGTACGCCGTCACCGCTGCCATGGCCGCCGCTATTTTTTTCTCCATCGGTGTGTTTTCCATCACCTCTCCTCTGAAATTTGAAATTTCAAATCTCAAATTTAATTCTACATGGGAATGTTGCCGTGCTTCTTCGGCGGTTTGACCTCGCGCTTGCTGCACATGATCTCAAGGGCGTCGATGAGACGCGGACGCGTCTCGGACGGTTTGATCACCGCATCGATGTAGCCCCTTCCCGCAGCACAGTACGGGTTGGAAAAAAGATCCTCGTACTCCGCGATCTTTTCCGCCCGTTTCTTTGCCGAATCATCCGCCTCCTTGATCTCACGGCGGTGGATGATGTTGGCAGCGCCGGCTGCACCCATCACCGCGATCTCGGCTGTGGGCCATGCAAAGGCAAAGTCCGCTCCCAGATCCTTGCTGCACATGGCCAGATACGATCCCCCGTAGTCCTTGCGCGTCACCAGCAGCAGCTTGGGCACCGTGGCTTCCGAATAGCACCACAACAGCTTGGCCCCGTGGCGGATGATCCCCCCCCACTCCTGCTGGCTCCCCGGCAGGTAACCCGGCACGTCCGCGATGGTCAGAAGCGGGATGTTGAATGCGTCGCAGAAACGGATGAACCGCGTGGCCTTGTCCGACGCGTTGATGTCCAGGCACCCGGCCAGCTCGTTTGGCTGGTTGGCGATGATCCCCACCGTACGGCCGTTGAGCCGCGCAAAACACACCACGATGTTCCTGGCAAAATAGGCGTGGGGCTCGAAGTACTCCCCGTTGTCCACAATCGCTCCGATCACCTCTTTGATATCGTACCCCTGGTTCGGGCTGTCCGGGATGATCTCGTCAAGGGCTTTTTCCGTCCGCTTGGGATCGTCCCCGGTTTGTTCCACCGGCGGGTCCTCCATGTTGTTGGCCGGCAGAAATGACAACAGTTGTTTGATCTGGTCGATGGCTTCGGCATCGCTCTCGCATGCAAAATGGGAGACACCGCTTTTTTCGTTGTGGGTCATGGCGCCCCCGAGATCCTCGAAGGTGATCTCTTCCCCCGTCACCGACTTGATCACTTCTGGGCCCGTGATGAACATGTAGCTGGAATTTTTCACCATGAACACGAAATCGGTCATGGCAGGCGAGTACACCGCACCGCCCGCCGTGGGGCCCATGATCGCCGAAATCTGGGGAATCACCCCCGACGCGTTGGAGTTCCTGAAAAAGATCTGGCCGTATCCGGAAAGGGCGTCCACCCCCTCCTGGATCCGCGCGCCCCCCGAATCGTTGATCCCCACCACCGGCACACCTGCCTTTAACGCCAGGTCCATCACCTTGCAGATCTTCTTGGCGTGCATCTCACCCAGGCTCCCCGCCCGCGACGTGAAATCCTGGCTGTAGGCGAACACCGGACGGCCCTCCACCAATCCGTGGCCGGTCACCACACCGTCCGACGCGATCTCAACTTCCGACATCCCGAAGTTCTCGCAGCGGTGCGTCACAAACATGTCCAGTTCCCGAAAGCTGCCCTCGTCAAACAGAAGGGAAAGACGCTCCCTTGCCGTCAGCTTGCCCTTCTTTGCCTGGCCCGCCAACGCCTTTTTGCCTCCCATCTCCAGAACTTTCGACTCCCGCGCCGATAACGCCGATATCTTGTCCGACACTGTTCCCATATGTTGTCCTTTCA
>CAZCDU010000276.1:0-1574 GCA_964497125.1 uncultured Victivallales bacterium
ACTATAATCTGACGATCCCGCTCAAGATCCCCATCGCATACCGCGGCTGCCTACAATCTACATGCCGCTCGCTGACCGTACGCTCATCTTCGATAACAGCGCCGAAAGGGCTGCACTCGTTGCCGACTTGCAGCCGGGAGTGGAGCGCATTATCGACGAGGTCCTGTACGCGGCAATCAGGAGCCAGATTCGGGAGGCAGACCATGGACAAGAATAGGAAGGACAAATTTGCCACCGACGCGGAGCGCGCCCTACAGGAAGCGGTGGCCGACGCGATCGAGGAACACCGTCGCGCAGGCAAGCCGATCGTGGTTGCACGTGACGGGAAGCCGGTGAAGGTCGATCCCAAGACCGTGCGGACAGTCAGGGAAGAGCGGGCTGACAACGGCAAAGACGAAGCGTAGCCCCATGGGCTCGTCCCCCTGCAAAAAGAAACCGCCGGCAATCGGTTTCCCAACTGCCGGCGCAGCCGGTCACCGTGATCCGATCCGCCTCAGGCGGAGAGGATCTCTGGTGACCGGCGGCCATTTCTCGCCCCATGCGCTCTACGGGTACGCCCCTGCCCGCCACAATGGGCGCAGCCCTTTGGGCAGGTGCTAGTGTAACAATGCTTCTGTAATTTCAGATTGATCCCTCTGGGCGGGTTCGCTCGGAGGGGCGTGCCGGGGTAGCTTCTCAGCGAAGCCGCATGATACCCCGACGCAATTCGCTCAGACATTCTTCAGCAGAATCACATGTTAAGACGTGGTACCCTACAGCCTCGGGAGCCTTCGCTAGCCCTGATTCCGCATGTCGTAGATAATGGTGTCAGAGCTGAAATCCTGCTCGTTGGGCCACCTGATACCGTAGTGTGCTGGTTGTACCTGTTTGAAATACGCAGGGTCCTTCAACTCCTTGAATGCCGATCCATGGAGATACGGCTTCACATCGAAGGTCCCTTGAATATTGCTGCTGGTGACAATATCTATTCTATAGTTGTCAAGGGGGCTGGCTTTTGTAATCCTATCCATTCTCATCACCTACTTGAGCGGGTCAATCTTGAAAACGGGCTCGCCTGCAACAGCGAGTTTCCAGTCGGCAACCAGGTCTTCACGATGAATCTCCATCCATGCCTGCACCAATTTCATCTTTGCTGATGGAAGGCTACCAGCAAGAACAGCACCATCTGCAATCGCCACAGTTACCTGATGCTCTCCATACTCGGCATGCACATGTGGACTATGGTGCTTCTTGTCGTCATAGAAATACATCTGAATCAGAATGCCGTAAAACATTGAAATCGTGGGCATGTCTTGTTTCCTCCATTCCTAACACGTCTATAATGCATCGTTCTTGGATCAATATCAAGTTCTGGCTTTTCTGCCACAACTCCGCCTCGGGGCCAGCGCAGAGCAAGGGATGCGTACACGTGGTGAATCAGGAGTCGGTACGACGAGCCATTCGCACTCCGTACTCGCGCCTTGCACGCCCTCGGGCCGGGACGACCCGGGGCTACTGGCTTCGCCTCTACCGTTTTGTGGCGATCAGGTGGCGATCAGGGTCAGCCCTTCACAATAAACAGAAGAACAAAACCG
>CAZCDU010000276.1:1674-3953 GCA_964497125.1 uncultured Victivallales bacterium
GTGGCGATCAGGGTCAGCCCTTCACAATAAACAGAAGAACAAAACCGCAATAGTTGATTGATTCAATGCGGTTCCCCCCGAAATCCGGCCACCCCTTAAGAGAGAGTTTGCGTCCGAAATATGGTAGACACGGAGGATGCAAATGGGAAAGCAACGACAGAAGCACTCGGACAGCTTCAAGGCAAAGGTGGCACTTGACGCGATCAAAGGGCTAAAGACCCTTGCGCAGCTATCATCCGAATATCGAGTTCATCAGAGTCAGATCTGTGCATGGAAGAAGCTCCTACTTTCAAATGCTGCAGATATTTTCTCTGGTGGTGGTCATGGGCGTGGCTAGGCTAAGCATCGATTGTGCACCCAGGCAAATCCCATAGGGTCGAAAAAGTCATCCGGCTCGATATCCTGCCGAACGGGATGAGCTTCGTGCGTACGTCATTCTGGGGGGCATCACTGGGCAGAACGTTAATCCCAAACCTGCTATGGCGAAGCCACCATCGCGCTCATCAATGCTGAGTTTGTATGTCAGAAAGTTTGTGCCACGTTTTGCCACATTGGGAATGCAGCCAGATGCAGTTAGATGCAGCTAGATGCAACTTGCAAGTTTGCGAAACCCCTTGTTGTGCAGCTAGATGCAGCTTAATGCAGCTAGATGCAATATGTGTGGGAGGGATTAGAAATCCGCTGCTCTATCCAACTGAGCTACAGGGGTAACTGTCTTTATGGCAACTTGTTACGCGCAGGTGCGAAAGCAAGTTGTGCCAAATTGCCGCCAGTTCAGGAGGGCAAGATGGCACAGACAATGACTACATCATCCGGGCGGAGAATACGACAACAGACCAGCACGGTCAAGGGCCACAAATATCCTCGATGTCTAGTGATCAGCAAGACGACGTCGGAATTGTGCCTGCTATATACGGTTGTCGCCCCTTGCTGAATCCGGCCGTACAGGTATCATTCTCCTGCAACAACAAGCACGATAGGGGGTAGAATGATACAGACCAAATTGGCATATCTCGCGGCATTCGCTGCTACTGTGACGCTTCTGCACGCCGAGCCGGTCGAAGCGCCCTCGACGCCAACACACCATGCCGTCACAGCGGCACCCAGGATTGACGGGTGGTGGTTCGCTCTACAGGGGGAACATATCGATAGGATGAAGAAGGGCGATATCGACCTGCTGATGGTGGGCGATTCGATCACGCACAATTTCGCGAACGAGAAGGTGGGGCTGAAGGTGTGGGAGAAGCACTTCGTTCCGCTCAAGGCCATCAATCTCGGGGCTGGCGGCGATCGCACGCAGCACGTCTTGTGGCGTCTGAACCATCTGCCCGTAATGAAGAAGGCGCCCAAGGGCGCGGTGGTCATGATAGGCACCAACAACATGGGCTGGGGTAGCGATACACCGCAGCAAACCGGCGATGGCATCAAGGCGGTTGTCTTGAAGTTGAAGGAAACCTATCCGCAAATGGACGTACTGGTTCTGGGGGTGTTTCCGCGACGACGCAAGCTTGATCACCCACACCGCAAGCGAATCATCGAACTCAATGCCCTCCTGCCGGACCTGCTCAAGGGCATGAAGGGCGTGAAGTTTATGGATATTGGCCCCGCGTTTCTCGATGAGACCGGTTTCCTGTCGCCAGAGATGATGCCCGATGGCACGCATCCCAGCGAGAAGGGCCACGAAGTGTGGACCGCAGCCATTATGCCTGAGCTGAAGAGAATGCTTGGTGCAGGTGGTGACGCGGCTCCGGGCGATGGCGACGTTAAGGAGTGATCGCGTTGGGCTTTATCCTAAAAGCCCCAACGGGGTGAGATATACCAGCCCAGGGCAACGCCCTGGGATGAACTTAAGTAGAGTGCCGTTCGGGGCACGCCGTCGGCGTCCTACATTGCCCCAGAGAGGCACAGAAGCGTGCCATCGACGGTGCATAGGTAGAGAGCGCCGCGTGCGGCAGCCAGGCCGTCGAACAGAGGCGGCGAGGGAAGGGCGTGCGTGAATGTCATGGACCCGTCTTGGGTACTGAATCCCTGCAGAAGGCCGGCGTCGATGGGGCCGGACTGTGCGGGGCCCGTGCCTTGCGGGTCCAGCGGATCGGGATTGCCGGCGGCAAACAGCGTGCCTTCGGTAAGTACCAGAGCTCGCACTCTCATGTTGACCGGCACGCGCCAGCCAGTCGTGGCACTGCGTCGCCGCTCGACGTCGCTGATGTTGGGCTTGGCGAACAGATTGTACTCAGCGACGCCGGGTTTATTCATGTTGTGCTTGTTGCCCCTATGGC
>CAZCDU010000277.1:0-2667 GCA_964497125.1 uncultured Victivallales bacterium
CAGTGCGCCAACCTACTTCGTTTTCCGCGCAAAGCTGAGGTCCTGTGCCAGGCGCTGGTAGACAACGTTAAAGCGGCCGCAGTGGGCCAGATTGATGCAGTCATATCCCCCGCGCTGGGGGGCATTCTTGTGGGACATGAGGTCGCGCGCGCGCTGGACGTGAAATCGATTTTCGCTGAGAAGGAAGATGGTAACCTGGTAATGCGGCGCTTTCAGGTTGAGGAAGGTGTACGCTACCTCATCGCCGAGGATGTCATTACCCGGGGTGGTCGCGTACAGGAGACGCTTGACCTGGTCGAGGCCGGCGGCGGCATTGTCGCGGGGATTGCCCTCCTGGTCGATCGTAGTGCCGGCAGCGTGAAGTTTGATTATCCCACATTCAGTCTCGTCCAGATGGCCCCCACCGTCTGGGAGCCGAGCGAGTGCCCAATGTGTGCCGAGGGCTCGACCGCCGTGCACCCGGGATCGTAGGGACGGTGTGGGAAGTGGAATGTGGGATGTAGGAAGATCTAGTAGGCTCCGCAGTAGAAGGAGAAAATGAATGGCGGTCGCTAGAGCTGTTACCGATCTTGAAGTGTACCAGTTGGCATTCGCGCTGCAGCAAGAGGTCTTTGGCTTAACCAAGGCATTTCCGCCGGAAGAGAAGTACTCATTGACAGATCAGATTAGGCGATCCTCTCGATCCGTTGGAGCCAACATATGCGAAGCATGGAAGAAGCGCAGATATCCTTCCCATTTTGTCAGTAAGCTCTCCGATGCTGACGGCGAGCAGGAAGAGACCTGTCATTGGCTTAGAACTGCAGTGGCATGTGGCTACATTGACCAGGATGCGGGTGCACGACTAGCCGAGCGTTGCCACCATATCAGCGGGATCTTGAGCAAGATGATGAACAATCCCAATTCCTGGTGTGCAAAGTACAGGGGAGAATGAGATGGCCATTTCACATTCCACTTCCCACGTCCCACGTCCCACGTCCCACACCCTACGTCCTGCGTGGGGCTTCGGCCTTGCTTGGGTATTTGCGATTCTGGCGTCACTAGTCCTGTATGCCATCGCACTCTGGTTTGGCGAGGTCAACCAGGATGAGGGGTGGTATCTTTACGCGGGGCGTCTCGTGTCAGAAGGGCAGCGACCGTTTATCGATTTCGCGTCGACCCAGGGGCCGGTCATGGCCTACGTCTACGGACTCGCACAACCCCTCGTTCGCCTCTGGGGAGTAGCAGGTGGCCGCATCTTCACCGCAATTCTCGGCTTCGCAACGGCCCTTTGCGCAGCCCTCCTCGCCTACAGGATAGCCGAGTCGACGAAGATCGCGACAAGGATCGGGACAACGATGGGGATTGACGAAGATCGAGACAACGATCGGGACAACGATTTCAACGAATCCTCCCCCTCCCATTCAACGATTTCAACCTGCAACGACTTCAACGACTCCCTCTCCACTTCCTACATCCCACTTCCCACCTCCCACTCTCCCCTCTCCCCATCCCTCCTCGCCGCCCTCATCACCTTCCTACTGCTCTCCCTCAACCTCTACCACGTCTACTTCACCTCCATGGTCAAAACCTACAGCCTCGCCGGACTGCTGGTCATTTTGGGTTTCCTCGCGCTAGAAAAAGCACTTCGCTCCCCACCATGTCACGCAGTAGGCCTCGCGAAGGCGGATCCCCACAGTCCACCCTCTACAGTCCACTCTCTACTTCCCACCTCCCTCGTTCTCTCTGCCTTTCTCGCCGCCGCCTGTTTTGCCCTTGCCGCAGGTGTCCGCCTCTCAGCAGGGATACTCCTACCAACCATCTGGCTGGCGCTACTCTTCCGCTGGGCCCGTAGAGGACGATCTAAGCAAGGGTTAGCCATTCTCGTTGGTTTCCTTCTCGGCGGCAGTGTTGTTCTTCTGACCATCTACGTGCCGTTCATGATTGCCGCTCCCCAGGCACTCAAGTTCGGGCTGCTTGACTACCATGGAGGCCGTACCGTTGGTTCGTTGGTAGTTGTTCTGGCTTACAAAGCCGGTTTCCTCATCCGCCTCGCCGGCGCCTACTTCCCCCTCATCGCATTAGGTCTAGTATCGGGTGTACTCTCCATCATACACCGCCCCCCTCGTTCAACGACTGCAACGTGCAACGATTGCAACGGTCCCTCTCCCGATATTTCTCACTCCCCACCCCCCACACTCCACAGTCCACACTCCACGTCCCACGTCCCACGTCCCACGTCCCACTTCCTACTCTCCATCTCCCTCCTCATGGTCACGATCGTCCATCTCATCGCCGTCTTCCCCTACGACGACTACCAAGTCTTCATCATGCCCCTCTTGGCTGTGCTGGTAAGCACCAAGTTGTTGGGCGTTGGACGTTGGATGTTGGATGTTGGGCGTTCGACCCCAGCAGAGCCCATCAGTCCCACCTCTGCTACCTCTGCTACCTCCTGTTCAAATCCCCGCCTCAGCTTTCAGCTTTTATCCCTCAGCCTTCTCTTCCTCCTGCTTCTCCTCCTCCACAGCCTGTCGTCTCCGTTGCTCCAGAACTGGCTCCTCGCGAAGCGTGACCGCATCTGGTGGCCGTTGCGCACCGAATCCTCCCTTCGAACCCTCCAGCGAGCAGGCAAACAAGTCCGCGAGCTCGCGGGAGGGGAGTCGACAAGGATCGGGACAAAGATCGAGACAA
>CAZCDU010000277.1:2767-3913 GCA_964497125.1 uncultured Victivallales bacterium
GTGAACCGCGCGCAGCCCGAAGGGCCGCAGCGAGTATACGAGCAACTGGCCGTTGTCCTCAACGGCAGAGAGCGAAGCGAACGGCAACTGATATTGGCCGACGCCCCGTCGGCAGCGAAGCGGCAAATACGCGAAAGAGGCGAAGGGACTGATAGGCTCTGCTGGAAGATGGGATTTGAACAGGAGGAAGCAGAGTGCGCAGAGGTTGGACTTGTGGGCTCTACAGGGATGGGGTTTGAGATGGAGGGAGCAGGAGGGAGCCCTGGAGGGATGTTGTCTTTATCTCCTCTGATGTCTCTGATGCCTCCTGTTTAAACTCTAGGAAGGGGAATAGACGATGCACGACAAATACGAGATGGCCTGTGGCCTGACAGAGTCGGTGATTGGCGCTGCGATTGAGGTGCACAAGGACAAGGGGCCAGGCTTGCTGGAGTCAATCTATGAGTGGTGCCTCTTGCGGGAACTTGAGCTGCGCGGGTTATCAACCTTAAGCCAGAAGGCTGTCACCATTGAGTACAAAGGAGCCCAGAAAGTGGAGCCGCTCAGATTTGATGTGCTCGTTGAGGGCTGCTTACTTGTTGAAGTCAAGTCCGTGACGAAGATCTTGCCGATCCATAAGGCACAGTTGTTGAGCTACATGAAACTGCTGGGTGTGCCGTTGGGACTGCTGATCAACTTCAATGTTGAAAGGTTGGTGGATGGTGTGTCGAGACTTGTGTTGCCTGGGCATGGGGAGATACGAACTAGAGCTAGCAGAGAAAGCAGAGTAAAAGACGCATTGAGCAAACTTGCCGGACCCAACCACTGATATCTCTGCTGCCTCTTGTTTAGACTCTAGAAGGGGAGTTTGAACAGGAGGAATCAGAGGAATCAGAGGGGAGCCCAGAAAAATGTTGTCTTTATCTCCTCTGCTATCTCTGCTACCTCCTGTTCAAATCTCTTGTGTTTTGCTACTCTCATGCAGGTTGGATGCTCCGGCTTAGCCGCGTGTAGGTACTGAAATGTGAAGCGATCACAGTGAATAGCGAATGAAAACACAAAGCACCATACGTCTCACGTCCCACTTCCCACGTCTCATTTCTCCCCTCTCTCTTCTCCTTTTCAGCTTTCTACTTTCTGCTTTCTGCTTTACCCCACGCGCAAGCG
>CAZCDU010000278.1:0-3864 GCA_964497125.1 uncultured Victivallales bacterium
TATGACAATCACCGACTACATTGTACTGGCTCTATACCTACTGGGTATCTTCTGCGTAGGGCTTCTGTTCACGCGCAAGAACAAGAGTTCGGAGGATATGTTTGCTGCGGGTGGCCAGTCGCCGTGGTGGACAAGCGGCCTCAGCGCTTTCATGACCATGTTTTCCGCCAACACGTTTGTGGTGTGGGGGGGCATAGCCTACAAGCACGGCTTGGTCGCGGTCATGATCAACCTGATGTACGGCGTGGCCGCGTTGCTGGTTGGCTTCTTTGTGGCCGGCAAGTGGAAGAAGCTCGGCATCAAGACGCCGGCCGAGTTCATTCAACTGCGCTACGGTAAAGGACCGCTCCATTTCTACACCTGGTTCATGACGGTATTCCGCATGATTGGTACGGCGGGTTCCTTGTATGCCCTGGGGGTCGTCTTTGTCGGGCTTCTCTCCAACGGTGATGCGGACATGTCGGTGCTGTACACCACGATTGCCGTGTTTGGCGGGATTGTAGTTCTCTATACCATGCTCGGTGGGCTCTGGGCCGTGCTGATGACCGATGTGCTCCAGTTCATCGTCCTGAACTTGGCCGTTTTGTTTGTTGTTCCGCTGGCCTTTATGAAGGCCGGTGGATTGAACGGTTTCATCACGAAGGCGCCGGAGGATTTCTTTGCGCCGATCGGCGGGCAGTACACCTGGTTCTTCCTCGCGGGATGGTGTGCGATTCACTTCTTCATGATCGGAGCCGAGTGGGCCTTCGTTCAGCGCTTCATTTGCGTGCCGTCTGCCAAGGATGCCCGCAAGAGCACCTACCTGTTCGGTATCCTCTACCTGGTTAGCCCAATGCTCTGGCTGTTGCCGCCGCTGCTGTGGCGCGTGATCTCGCCGATTCCTGAAGGGGCAACGGCGGATGAGATTCGGGTGATGGCCGAAAATGCGTACATTCTTTCCTGCAAATCCGTCCTCCCCGTCGGCATGGTCGGACTGATGTTGGCGGCCATGTTCTCGGCTACCGCCAGTATGGTCAGTTCTCAGCTAAACGTCTTCTCCGGCGTATTGACCAATGACATCTACAAACCGCTACGCGGCGGGAAACTGACGGACGGCCAAATGGTGTGGGCCGGGCGTATGTTCACGATCCTCTTGGGTGCCGTCCTGATTCTGATCGCGATTGCGATTCCGCACATGGGCGGCGCGGAGAAGGTTATTGTTTCCATCACGGAGCTTATGGTGGTGGCCTTGCTGGCGCCGACCTTGTGGGGACTCTTCAGCCGCAAGGTCAACAGCGCCGCTGTGTGGGCAACGTCCATTATCGGCTTTGCAGCCGGTGTGGTCGTGCGTTTCGGTTTGAGCGCCGACGGATTCCTCTCCGGCGTGGATGCTCTTGCTGGACTCTCCGCGTGGGTGCAGGCGCACGGAACGGAGACCAAGACCTTCACCGGTGTGGTTCTTCCGCTTCTAATTCTGACGATCGTTCAGCTTGCATCCAAGGGAGCCGCTGCCGGCTATACACGGGTGCATTCGCTTGAAGTAGAGGAAGTGGCGCTGGAAGAGCGCGGAGACGTTAAAGCCAGCAAGCTACCGGCGATCATCGTTGCCTGGGCGCTCGCGGCCTGTGGTCTCCTGATGGCGGTACTCACGGCAATCAACGCCGAGTCGCGTCTGGTGATCGGCATCTTCTCGGCTGCGCTCTTTGCGATCGCCGGAATCATTGGCCTGTGCGTGAGAAGGAAACGGTAGTCCGGGTGATCCACCCGGACGTGGAGAATGCCACGTGGAGAGAATCTGGTGTGCAGGCTACACGGAATACCTGGAGCACTACCCGCTACCCAAACCTCGAATCGTGCATAACCTATATACGTTGGCGCCGGTATCGTGAGGGCTGTTGAAGAGCCGGATGTGGGAAATCCACAAGTCCGGTTCTGTGAGGGGCATTGAAGTGTCCTTCTATGGTTTAAATGCTGTGACACTCGTCATACCGAAAGGGGCGAGCTAACTGGGAAAACAAAGAAAACCTAAAGAGGGAAACCATATTATGTCTACTCTACAGATAATAAGGCAGATTCCCATTTCATTGATAACACTGTGGGGCTTTACATTTACGGCTGGTATCCATGCGGATGAACCGATCAAAGCCCCAAAAGGAAGCCGTCCTAATATAATTCTTATTATGACCGACGATATGGGATATTCGGATATTGGCTGTTACGGAGGAGAAATCGAAACGCCAAATCTTGATATGCTGGCGAAGAATGGGGTTCACTTTTCGCAATTTTATAATACCAGCCGCTGTTCACCTACACGTAGCAGCTTGATAAGTGGGCTTTATTCCCATCAGGCAGGTATGGGGCTTTTAACCCGTGACCAAGGGGAGCACAATCCGGGATATCGTGGAAGATTGATGGAGCGCTGTGTGACAATTGCCGAGGTTCTTCGTCCTCAGGGCTATCTCAGTATTGCAACAGGTAAGTGGCACATGGGACATGATAAGAAGGAGTGGTGGCCTTTAGGACGTGGCTTTGACCGTTTTTATGGTTGCCCTCAAGGAGGAGGTTTTTTCTTCCGTCCGTCATCCTGGGGGGGGCGAACTGTTGTCAGAGGTGATGAAGTCATCTACGACAAAGAGAGGGACCCTGCGGAGGGGTGGTACACGACTGATGCCTGGACGGATGAAGGTCTTAAATATGTTGAGGAAGCTGTTGCAGAGAAGAAACCGTTTTTCTGGTATCTGGCACATAACGCGCCTCATTTTCCTCTGCAGGCAAAGCCTGAGGATATAGCAAAGTACCGGGGGAAATATAAGGCTGGATGGGATGTCATCCGCGAGCAGCGTTACGAGAGGCTTGTTAAGCTCGGTCTGATTGATGAAAACGTGAAGCTAGCACCGCGTTATAAGCGCGTTCCTGCCTGGGATTCTCTATCTGAAGAGGAAAAGGATACACAAGACGAACGGATGGCGATCTATGCTGCAATGGTAGACTGTGTTGATCAGAACGTAGGGAAAATAATTGATTCGTTAAAAAGATTAGGAGTGTATGATAACACCCTAATTATCTTTCTCAGCGATAATGGCGGACAGTCTGAAGGAAAACGCCCCCTTGGCTTTAACGGGGGTAAAGGAGCTCCAGGTACTGTAGAATCTAATACACATTATGGAACTTGCTGGGCAAACGTATCTAGTGCTCCGTTCAGGAAATTTAAAAACTTGATTCATGAAGGCGGAATATCCACCCCTCTGATAGCTCATTGGCCTAAAGGCATTTCAGCTTCTATTCGTGGATCAATTATTAAACAAACGGCTCACGTTATCGATATTATGCCGACATTAGTTGAGCTGTCGGGAGCACAATACCCCGACAAACACAAAGGGCATGAAATTATCCCCATGGAAGGTGTCAGCCTGAAGCCTCTTTTTGACGGTGGTACTATTGAAAGGTCTGATGCTATCTATTTTGAGCATACGGGAAAGAAAGGAGTACGTTATGGAAAATGGAAAATAGTGTGTACGTACGGTCTAAACTGGGAACTCTACGATATGGAGAACGACCGCACAGAGTTGAATGATTTGGCCTCAAAAATGCCCGAAAAGAAGGCTCAGCTTGCCAAAATGTGGGAAGCCTGGGCTGCGCGCTGTTTTGTTAAAAAAGGTAAAAAACCAAACTGAATACGCTTAGCTCGCTTCGATCACACAGGGTTGGATAAAGGGTAGTAATAAGGACTCATATACAATGAAGATAATATATATAGCGTTAGTTGCCATCTGTTTGGTTGGCAGTGTGCAAGCAGGTGACTACCAGGTAGAATACAGGTCTCAAGCTCGTAAGGAATATTGCATGAAAGATTCTGAGCCGGCGGGACTGAACATAAAGGGGTGG
>CAZCDU010000279.1:0-3859 GCA_964497125.1 uncultured Victivallales bacterium
GAAAGAAGGGGGCGTTCTGTTCGTTCATCCACTGCAACGCTTTTCCGGTCAGGTGTTCCGCCACTTCTTCATCGACATATAAATCGTGGGCCGCTTGTCCGCCAATCACATTCTCCTTGCGGGGGTTTTCGGTCTTTTTTTCCGGATAGGCTTTGGTGGGGCTTTTTCCCCCTCTTTTATAATAAAGCGGGTCGGCCGGATCGAGTCCGACCACGCGGTGGTTTTTCACATACACATACGGCGTATTCGAGTTGACGACCGGGAAGCCGTAATAATAGTCAAACCCGAGCTCGAGCGGACCCGGCTTCAAATCCTTATTCCAATCCGGCTTGGGCTCGTTACAAAACCCGAGATGCCATTTACCGATACAGGCGGTCGCATAGCCTTTGCGTTTTAGCATAATCGGCAGCGTGGTCTTTTGGGTATCAATCTGCAGTTCGCCCTTGGCAAACACGGCACCATAGAGGCCAACACGAAGCGGATACTCGCCCGTCAATAACGCGTAGCGTGACGGCGAACAAACCGCCGAAGTCGAATGCGCGTCGGTGAACAGGCGTCCCTCTTTGGCGAGCCGATCGATGTTTGGCGTACTGATCTTAATGGCCCCGTAACAGCTCAGATCCCCATAGCCGAGGTCGTCGGCATAGATCAGAACAATATTAGGGGCGCGCCCATCGGTTTTGGGTTTAACCTTCATCTCTCCCAGTACGGACTTGGGAGGAAGGGTCGCCGCGGAAGCAAGCGTGCTCATACAGAGCCCGATCCAAAGAAGCGTTTTTTTCATTCTATTTTCCTTCATTTAATCAAACTTATTTTATGCCGGGATCGTAGACTTTTTTTCCGGATTGTATTGCGCGGCGGTTCGCCAGCTCACGCTGGAACAATTCTTCGTAGCGCTTCGAGCGACGCTGATGCTCTTCCGACGGCACATACCCCGGCATATCGTTACGCGGCGTAGTTTTTAGCCGCTCGCTGCCACGTTTGATAATCTCAATCACTTTTGCTTTGGTGGCGTCATCTTTTACGTTTTCGAGAATGGGGCTCAGTTCTGGGCGGGTGAAGTTAAAGTGCCATGGCCCACCATGCGTATAGCGTTCGATTTTCACTTTTGTCAGCCTTGCAATTTCGCCCTGATCTTTGCCGGTCAGCGGAGAACGTCCACCCGGGTTGCCCCAATAGGCGGTGCTGTAATCCGGATAATACGGAGCATTCAGATCAACCCAGGTGATCAGCGTTTTTAATTCGTCATCAGAGAGTGCAACATTGTGATGTTTTTTCTCCAACGTCTTTATGAGTTTACTCGCATGAGAGCCCCATTCGTACGCGTTGTAGATCTTATTCGCTCCACCACCCACCGGCGTTATCATTTTCTTCTTATGGAGATCAATGTATGACACGGCAAACATGGCCGTTTTATCACCCGATAAGTTCAGTTTCTTACCCGCTTTCTTATCGTAGTCGTGACAACTGATACAGTGGTTATCAAGAATCGGCTGAACCGCTTCCTGATACGAGAAGTTCCCTTTCGTGTCTGCAGTTGCTTCCGTTATATTGAAAGGCGCTTTCTGTAGAGCAGCGAGCTTGCCGCTTGGACGTGGCGGTGCATTATCACGGTCATCATGGCAGCCAATACACGCATTCACTTCCCCGGGTTGTACGATGATACCACTGCGCATTGACTGTATCATTTTTCCATTTTCATCCAGTAACTGGAAGTAGACGAACTTGTCGATAGGAGTGGTAAACTGTACAGATCCATCCGCTTCAACAGGCACTGTTCCCAGTACGCGTTTATTGTCGAAGTCATAGAAATTCATAGCCGGCGCCTGTGCGCCATGCCCTTTGTAAGAGGGGCCAGACCAGAACATCTTAGGCGGATTATCAACAACGCGCAGGTACTTAACCGATCCGGGCTTAACCCCTTTCATGTGAGTTCCCTCATACACATTCATCACCACAAACGTTCCGGTTGTCTTTGAATAATCAACTTTATCTGCAGGCGCTGCCGGTTTCTCTGTTGTACGAATCAGCATCGGGTCGAAACAGCCAAACTTTGCCTGATCTGATTTGTGAATAAGTATCTCGTTCCCGAATCGGTCAACGAGGAAGATTCCCATTATTGCCGCTTTCATCGGCCCGATCGTCCGCGAAACGAGGAAAAAGTCCTTAGAAAGCGGGAGCGGATCTTCATACTTCACGCTCAGTTTCTGGAAATTGTCATACTCTCTATAATCTCCATAATCTTGTGACTCATCTGCAATAAGACTTATCGAATCTGCCGGCCAAATCTGCACGACCGGCTTCTTCCCTTCGATACCTTTACTGCGGTCAACAATTGCCAGCGCCCCCCATGGACGGTCATGACATGATGAAACGATGGCAAGAATCTCATTCGAGCCAGGCATAGGACGTGCATTCAACAGCGGGTGCGGTGTACTCTGCCACATGTAGAGCGCAGGATTCGTTCCGTCCGGGTGCGATGTCCAAAGCCCCTGCCCACCACCGAAGTTACGATCGACGTACTCCCAACGGTTATAGAGTATACGCCCGTCCGGCAGTTGCACTCCGTGCCCTTCATACTCAATACTTCTTCCAATCTGGACAATGTTAGCCCCATCGGCCTCCATCCTAAACAGGTTCGCCATGATGTGACGGTTACAGCCACAGAACTTGGGTTCGCGAGTTGAACTGAAACCTATTTTACCATCCGAAAAGTAAAACGGATCGAGATCACTGACACCTTTAAGCGCGGTCAATTGTTGGAGGTTTGAACCATCAGTATTTATCTCATATATGTGATAGTCATCATCAGAATCTTTGCGGTATGAGAAAATCACCTTTGTTCCATCAAAGTTTAACTCGGGATCGCGCACCAACCCCTGTGATGTTTCAAGTAGCGTGCGGACCGAACCGTCTTTCAGAGATACGACGTTAAGCGCGCCGCCTTTGGCCTGATCGAACTTTTTATGGTTAAACTCACCAGCTTGGAAAATGGTTCCGGTGTTGTGGTGATCTTTCGGGTACTGCTTACGCTCAACAACAACAATGCTTCTGTTTTTCAGCAGCGGGTTATTATCTACCAATGCCTTTTTGGCAAAAGCATTCAATGCAGCACCGTCATTGCCGAGGTTATCCAGTTCAGACAGCAGACTCTGCCCCTGAGCATATTTATCTCCGTAGGTGCTGATAAGACTCTGGATCGCTGGCTTGATTGAAGCCTTTGTTACAACAGACGGATTAGAAACAACCTTGGAAGCCCCAGCCTTCTTAGCTTTTTTACCCTTCTTCTTTTTCTCCGCCGCATCAACGCATAGCAACAGTTGTGTCGCCATAAACGCGGTCAAGGCCAGCTTCAGGTAATGTTTCGTACGCATACTTGAATTCTCCGTTGCTAAAGTGAATGGTTTATCCGCCACCAACTATTTCTTCTTTTTGCCCTCACCACTCTTCTTTTTGCCTTTCTTCTTTTTTGCGGCCCGCTGCTCTTCGACATACATGCTCTCGATTGTCGCCATATCGTCCATAACGTTCTTGAGATTTGAAAACACGGCGCGCTCCATTTCAGTTGCGGAATCCAATTGAACCGTTTCGGTTGAAAACTGGCTCGGGAACTTCTGAAAGGTAACTTCCTGTTTGTTTCGGTCCAGGTGCACACCACAGTCCACATTACGAACCCACGTAAAGTTCTTCTGTTTAGGAGCGTAGTTAAGCCAGATATACACATACTCCTTGATTCGGCCGCCTTTGCCTGATAGCACCGGCCACAAACTCACGCCGTCGCCAGGATAGTTCTCCGGCACGGACGCTCCGGCCACCTCACACAACGTCGGCATGAAATCGGAGAAATCAACCAGCTCTT
>CAZCDU010000280.1:0-3843 GCA_964497125.1 uncultured Victivallales bacterium
CTGGCCATTGCCGGTCAGTTGTCAGCGGCGGAAACTGCTGCGGAAAAATCCAACGTGATGTTCATCTTTGCCGATGATCAGACCTATGAATCGATCGGTGCGTACGGACAATTGAATATAAAAACGCCGAATCTTGACCGTTTGGTGAAACGTGGGGTGTCGTTTACCCATAGCTATAATATGGGAGCTTGGGGTGGAGCAGTATGTGTTGCCAGCCGGGCCATGCTTAACTCGGGCCGCTTTGTTAACAGGGCCGAGAAAGGTGTTAAACAGTATCCACACTGGTCTCAAATCATGAATGGCGCCGGCTATACCACGTACATGACAGGTAAATGGCACGTACACGGTAACCCGCGTTTTGACGTAATGAAGGATGTACGTGGTGGTATGCCGAACCAGACTCCAGCACGCTACAAACGTACCTTTAAGCCGGAGCTCTATGAGAGCGAGTGGTTGCCGTGGGACAAAAGACAGCAAGGGTTTTGGAGAGGGGGGACCCACTGGACTCAGGTGGTGGCCGATAATACACTAACGTTCTTTGACAAGGTCAAGAATGATGACAAGCCCTTCTTCATGTACCTGGCCTTTAACGCGCCCCATGATCCTCGTCAGGCGCCAAAAGAGTATGTGGATATGTACCCGCTTGAGAATATTAAAATACCAGAAAACTATCTGCCGGAATATCCCTATGCCGCTGCAATATGCGGGAAAAAACTACGTGACGAAGTTCTAGCCCGCTATCCGCGTACGACGTATGCCGTAAAACGAAACCGTCAGGAGTACTATGCATCCATCACCTATATGGATCACCATATCGGGCGCATGCTGGATGCACTGGAAGCGAGTGGAAAAGCGGACAACACCTACATTATCTTTACTGCGGACCACGGTCTGGCTGCAGGCCATCACGGTTTGATGGGCAAACAGAGCATGTATGAGCACTCCATGCGTCCTCCTTTTATTGTTGTCGGACCGGGAATAAAACCAAATTCCCAAATCAATACGCCGATCTACCTTCAGGATGCGATGGCCACTGCAATTGACATTGCTGGGGTGGAGAAGCCGGACCATGTGGAATTCAAAAGTCTGATGCCTCTGATCAAGGGAGAGAAGACGGTTCAGTACGATAGAATTTACGGGAAGTACATGAACACTCAGCGCATGATTCTGAAGGGTGACTGGAAACTTATCTTCTATCCACATGCGGCAAAGAAAATGCGCCTGTTCAACATTAAGAACGATCCGGCTGAGATGAATGATTTAATCGATAACCCTGAGTACGCCACAAAGATACAGGAATTAAAGAGAGAATTTGTTGAACTTCAGAAAGAGATGGGAGATCCACTCGATGTTGATAAGCCCGGCAAACTGGTTACTTGGGAGTCACAAAACAAAGGATACGCTGACAAATTGACGAGCCATTGGGCTGCTAATAAAGGGCATGAGAATGCTGCCACAAAATCATCAAAACCAAGACTCGATGCGTCGGTCACTGCCAGTGCAAACACTGAAGGCAAACACAGACCAGAGACACTGTTCGCGAACGATACCGCTGACCAGAAGCCAGCAGGGGAGATCGTTCAATCGAAAGTGGCCGAATCGGTAACGCCGGAGAATGCCTTGCCCGTGTACGACGGCAGTTGGGAAGCACTGCAGAAGATGCCGGTTCCCGCGTGGTTTGATGACGGTAAGATAGGGATCTTCATTCACTGGGGGCCTTATAGTGTGATTGGCTACCACAAGAACGGCCGCGGTTACGCCGAACATATACCCAAGATGATCTACAGGGATAAGCGGAATTATTACGGCTATATGAAGAAGCGCTGGGGCGGTATGCCCCCAGAGTTCGGATACAAGGACATCATCCCCGAGTTCAAGGCCGAAAAATGGGATCCCGACGTGTGGGCAAGACTGTTCCAAGAAGTCGGCGCTAAATATGTGGTACTGACGGCAGAGCACCATGACGGCTGGGCCAACTGGGATTCCGACCTTACACCGTGGAATGCCGTCGATAGAGGTCCGAAACGGGACATTGTCGGTGATCTGGGCAAAGCGGTGAAAAAACTGGGACTCAAATTTGCGCCTTCTTATCACCGAGAGCGGCACCAGACTTTCTTTGCGAAGAAGTCTTATACGGTGAATGCGGAGCCTCAGCCGGATATTGCGGAGGAAATAAAGCGCGTGCCAGAAGCTGCCTCCCTCTATGGCCCATTTGGCGTAACGAAAGCGTTTGTCGATGACTACGTGGCGCGTTGGAAGGAAATCCAGGAGAAATACCATCCCGACATGCTGTGGATGGATGACTTCCCGATCTATACCCGTGATGGCAACAATGTGCGAGCAGGAGTCGCTAGACCGGAGATCAAATATTTCGATGACCAGGTCCGAGGCATGATCACCGACTTCATGAACCACGGCGCTGCACGCGGACAGGCGGTCTACGTGAACAACAAGGGCGGCAACCGCAACTGGCCGGATGGGGTAGGGTGTCTCGAGAAGGACAACCTGAAGCTCAAGGTGATCGGTCCAAAGTGGCAAAGCTGCACCACCTTCGGCACCTCTTTTGGCTTCCTCGAAAATGATCACTATAAATCTATCAAAAACGTTATCCACGAGATGATCGAGGTCATCAGTCGCAACGGAAACTTCCTGGTCAACATCGGGCCGAAAGCCGATGGGACGATTCCGGAGCCGCAGGTGGAACGTTTGCGCGCCATGGGCGAGTGGTTAAAAATCAATGCAGCTGCTATTTATGGTAGTCGTTACTGGAAAGTCTGTGGTCAGAAGCATGAGCATATCGCCTTCACCACCAACGGAAAAAGGCTCTATGCGATCAAGCTGAAAGAACCGAAGGTCGCTTTCACCATTACCGGCACGGCAGGCTGGGGCGCGGAGCAGATACAGGGCGTTCGCTTGTTAGGCTCGGACGCTACAATTGCATGGCAGATGACTGAACAAGGCTTACGCATTACGCCGCCCGCAGTCTTGGGACAGAGTCAGCACGCCTGGTCCTATGAGATTGTGACTGATGCTGAACAACATCATCCTAATGTGATTGTAAATGATGCCTCGGCTGCCTTGAAGGGCACGAAGCGGGTCGACCTTGACGGGCATCATCATGGTCCGATTCGTCACCCAAAAGTAAAGCCTTTCATCATCGAAGGAGCCTCGATAAGCATCGAAGCATCGTCAAAAAGAGATGGTTTTAAGAAAATATCAGCCCCAAAGGCATCTGAATATCAGGTATACTCAAATCAGCCAACGAAAAATGACCCCGTTGCGACTTTGACTGATGGTAAACTTAGTAATGGCTTCGGTCCCATTTTTGGCAATGGCATCCACAATGGAGCTTACAAAATGGATCTCGGCACGATTAAAGAAGTGACTACTATTACGAGTTGGTCTGCGAATAAAAAGAATGTTCGCGGCGCACAAAATTTAGTGATTTATGCGAGTCGCTCGGAGACCGACCCCGGTTGGGATCTAAGCAAATACACCGTATTGGGAATCATCGATACAGGTAAGGCGAAAGAGACCTTCGTCGCTGCATCGTTGCGGGCATCCGCTAAGCAATCTCTCGGAAGCTTCCGCTGGATTGTGTGGGCAGTATCCCCTGTCACCACAGCGAGTGGCGGTGAAAATACCGCATTTCAAGAACTCTCGGTTGAAACCGTAAAATAAGGGTCTGGGGACGATAGGCGGATGGAGCGTTCTTCACTATTTCGAATCACATCTTTTCAAAGGAAAAAATCGAATCGGAGACCTAAGCGTCGGCTTCGATCATAGGAATCCGGTAGACCCCAAGTCGCCTAAAGAAGAATTCAAAGGCAAACAGCTAAAGTT
>CAZCDU010000281.1:0-3841 GCA_964497125.1 uncultured Victivallales bacterium
CCAGGGGGGAAAACCCATCCAGGGGGAGCTGCACGGCTCTCTCCGTGTTACCTGTCGCCGCCCTGCACAGAGAACGCAACCAGCAGCTGCCGGGGACGGCAGCCGCTGGTTGCGTTCTCTGCTTGGGTGATCCGACACCACTCCGCCGCTCTACCAATCCCCCCAACCCCCCAGGGAAGTCAGACACACAGGCCAGCTTCGTAGACTCAGCTTCTCTCCTGTGTGTCTGACTTCCGGCTCTGGGGGGCAAGGTCGGTCTGCAACCGGCTTGTTGCACTGCTCACGGTTGCTGACTCTCCAAGGAATGCCTCCGGCGGCAATTTGAAAATCCCCCCTTGGGCCTGTCGCCCCCCGAGGGGCGGGCCCGTTGCCCTTGCTCGGCGGCGGCTCGCGCGCGGGGGATCGCCTGCAAGGGAAGGAAGGGGAAGTATCCCCTTACCCCTCATTACTGCGCGCGCGAGGACCAGCCGCCGCAATCCCGCACCACACTCAAACGGCAAACCCCAACCGTAATCCCGAACCCAAACCTCATCCCCCGGAAGAGCCGGCCGTGCCGTCTGCGCACGCTTGCCTGGCACTGGGGTCGCCGCTACGCGGCTTCGCGGAACAAAGGTTCCCCCTGGCCTCCACCGGTCCACACGTGGACCGGCGGAGCCTCAACCCCCTCCAGAAGGCTCAGCCTTCCCGCAAGCGGAACCCATCCAGGCGTCCATCGTTCCACGCACTCGACAAGCCACGCCGTAGCCTTGCAGGCGTAGGCAGGTCCATGCCGCTTCGCGCCATGAGAAAAGACGGACCTCTCCGAGATCCTGAACATCCAGCAAAACCTGTCCGAAACAAACGCCACGTCTCCCAACGCCGCGTCAGAAAAACCCTACACATCGTCTAGGTAAGAAATGCAACTTGAAATCATCAGCATTTAGAAGAACCCGGTTGCCGAGTGGCCGCCAAGTCGAATACGACTTCGCGACCACTCGGCAACCACCCCGCGACCACTCACGCAGCCCATCTCCGTCATCACGCCCCCGCACGCTCACAGAGCATATCCTGCAACATGCTCTTTCAACGCAGCTTACAACAACAACCAAAAGCCACCGGAAGCGTGAAGCGTGCCTTCACACGGCGGAGGTCACAGATTCGAGTTCTGTATCGCCCACCAGGCTTCGTCCGAAGCAAAGCGAAGGACGAAGCCTGTCCCGGCGAAGTTGCCCGGGTCCGCGAGGGAGACGAAGCCGGACATCCACCTCCGCACTTCGAACTACGCCCAGGCAAGCCAGATCGCCCGAAGCGAAGGACGAGGCCTCGGAACAGATCAACCCGACATGAAAAAGGCCCTGAAGTTTGGCACTCAACTAGACAGTAATCCATCTGTCTGATTTTCGCTTGCATATTCTGGCGTGTTTTAGCATTCTGCGCTCTAGCACATATGCTAGAGCATGACGAAAGGAGATTCACGATGGGATATCCGACGAAAGTTCAGCTGATTAGCCGGAAGAAGACTGCAGACCAGTACTACATCAACTTTCCCTCCGCCATTGCCGAGGCGATGGGGTTCAGCAAGGGCGAGACCGTCCACTGGGAGATTCATGACCGGCGCACTATGGTTCTCGAGCGGCCCGATGCGCCGCCATCGCCACTCGAAAAAAAAACGGCACGCTGAGCGAGCACGTCTTGGCCATTGTTGCCGAGCAGGCCGAACAGGGTGCGGAGCAAGAGCATCAGGGCGAACTGGCTCAACACATGTTGGCCCACCTGCTCTGTAATCAGCGCCGCACGGTAACAGGACTGCTCAGCACACTGGGACGCGAACAACAGGATTGGAGCAAGGCATACCGGCTTTATAGGGAACATGTAGACCATGTTGCTGTGTTCAGTCCCATTCTTGATGGGGTGTTGGAGTTGATTGAGAAGGGAGATCCATTGGTAATCGCCGTGGATGATTCTCACCTTAGAAAGAGCGGCAAGCATACCGCTGGGGCCGGATGGTACCGGGATCCTCTCGGTCCAGCCTTTCATACCAACCTCATGTATGCCCACCGGTTCATTCAGCTCTCGGCCGCCGTGCCGGATCCGGCCAACCCGAAGCGTTCACGAATGATTCCGATAGCCATGGAGCTCATCCCCAAGCTGCCCAAGCCGGCCAAGGATGCTTCAGCAGAAGACCTGGAGCATTACGAGAAGATCAAGGCACTCAACAGCCAGGGGGCGCATGCGCTCCGACTACTCCAGCGGGTACGCGAACACTTGGATGCATGCGCAGAGCACCGCAAAAGAGCGGTCTGGGTCTGTGGTGATGCTCACTATTCCACGCACTCACTGCTGCCTGATCTCCCTCGTCGAACGGTCTATATCGGGAGAACCCGTCGCGACATGAGCTTGCGCAGCGTGCCCAGAGAACCGAGGCAGCGCACCGTCGGTCGTCCACGTTCCTATGGCAAGCAGTTGCCCACACCTGAAGAGCTACGCAAAGACAAGACGATTGCCTGGGAGGAGCTGACGATCTGTAACGGCCCCAAGGATACCGAGGTCCGCTTTAAGCGTATTAGACAAGCCAAGTGGCAAGTCGCCGGAGAGAAGGCCATTGTTCAAGTCGTGGTCATTGCTCCTTTGCGTTTCAGAAAACGTAAGCACGGACCGATACGCTACACCCAGCCCGCCTACTTGGTGTGCACCGATGCCGAGATGCCGGTGGAAGAGCTGATTCAGGCTTACTTCTGGAGGTGGGGTATCGAAGTCAACTTCAAGGAGGAGAAGCAGCTCTTCGGAGCGGGGCAAGCTCAGGTCCGCGGTACTTCGAGCGTCTCTGCTGCTCCGGCCGTCTGTATCGCCACCTATGCCGCTCTGCTACTCGCTGGCATACGTGCCTACGGTTTCCATTCAAAGCCGCCGTCCCTATCCCCTCCCAAGTGGTACAGGCAGAAGCATAACTCGCGTGTCACATCTTCGGATCTGATCAAACAGCTCCACCAGGAGTTGATGCTCTCGGCTGCAGGCAATTTCTCGCCGCTTACCTTCTCGCTTGCATCTGAGGGGAACGCCTATAAACCCGCACTCGGTCGTGTCGCATGAGCCCTGCCGAACAATGACGGGCCATTGGCTTCTGTCGATGTGCCAAACTTCAGGGCCTTTCTTCCTCGTGTCTGTATATGGAACTTCCGGCTTTCGGCAGGTCGCTGTCTCCTCAGATCTCCTCGAGGCGGGCTACAACATCAGGGAGGTCCAAGAGCTTCTTGGCCACAAGAGCGTTGAAACTACGATGATCTACACCCATGTCATGAGTAAGGGCGCAGACGCTGTGAAGAGCCCACTAGACATCTTAGCGTAGCTCTATAACGTCGTGAATCAGACTTTTCTTGACGCGACAGCGGCAAAGAATAGGTCTGCATTCATCTTGTTGGCTTCTTCAATTTCACGGTCTTCAGCTTCGAGTGCTTGGCGATCTGGTCGAAGTCGCGATCATTGTGCAGCAGGGGCAGAGCGTGTTCGATGGCCACTGATGCGATCATACAGTCGATGGGCTTGCGAATTGTAACGCCCTTCTTCCGCAGCGACCGATAGAGTGCGGCTGACTTCTCGTAAGTCGTCCGTCGCATTGGCATGAGGATGAGGGATTCAAAATAGTCCTTCGTCTTACGGTAGTGCGCATCGGAGCGTATACCTTGAAGGACTTCTGCAAGAATGACGCCGCACACACAAAGGTCGGCATCCTCTTCGATCAGTTTCTGAAGGGCCGCGACGTGTGGCAGAGGGCGATCAGCAAAGAAATCAATCCACACCGTTGTGTCGACGAGCACCATCAGGTGCGAGCCTCGCGCCACGTGCCCAGGTCGCCTTCCCATGC
>CAZCDU010000282.1:0-3823 GCA_964497125.1 uncultured Victivallales bacterium
TCTGGAATAATGTGACCGTGAAACCGATTCAGATGAACCCAGAGGTTCCGCAGCTAGCCAATCTTCAGGACAAGGATGCATTCATCGAGGGCTTTCCGCCAAAAGTTTATAGCAAGCGAGGTGTCTTACTGCCCGGGATAACGCCTCAAACGCATCCAACCGTCGGCTCGTACCAAAAGGGTGAACCCAGATGGCGCGCAGGGCACGACTTTAAGAATTCGCCGAAGGGTGTTCAATACCAAGCACCTTCCACGCCGTTGCGGAACCTGATCGTCAACTCCGCCTTTGATTACGCACCTATTTACGCAAAGCTCAAGGAAGGGAAGGGGAATCCTGCTCCCTGGAAGCTGATCGGGAAGACCCGCCTGGATCGCCATCGCGGATTCAACGCCCCTCCTGCGGATGGCCGCTACGCGGTTTATGAATACAGCGCGACTTTGAGCAACCGGGGAGACGGCGTTAAGCAGGCCTTTTCCGGACTGTTACCGAACCAGCGTTACCACGTCAGTGCTTATGTCCGTCACGACGATGAGAAAACCAGTGTCCGATTTGTCCTGCTCGACCAGAACGGCAAAGAGATCGCTTCGGCAGACAGTCGTAAGGACGGAGAATTTGGCGGCAATTGGAGGTTTGTGACCTTTAGCTTTGTGGCGGGGGAGGGACAAACTGTGGGAAGCTTGAGAGTGGTGAATCAAGGGCCTGGTACTGCCCACCTTGACAACACGGGGGTTATTCTAAACGTTGGACCCGATGGAAACGGCGAGGTGCAGGCCCAGGCCTTCGATCTGCTGAAGGAAACCAGGAAGCTGATCGACCTGGAGCCCATCAGTAAAAGCATCCCAAAGGTCAGCAAGGTTCCGGGTATCAAAGGAAAACAATGAGCATGAAGCGTTCAACGACAACCTGCAAGCTTGGGCTGCTGGCCTTAATCCTGTTGGCCTTCCCCTTGACCCTTCTCGCTGCCGAAGGTTCGAAGAAGCGGCCCAACTTCGTTCTGATCATGGCCGACGACATCAGTGCGGACAAGTACGGCTGCTATGGTGATCCCAAGGCAAACACGCCACACATTGACCAACTGGCCAGCAGCGGGGTGATGTTCCGGACCTGCTGGGCAACACCCATGTGTTCACCATCGCGAGCTCTGTTGACCACCGGTCGTTACCCACACCATACCGGAGTCTATCACAACGCCTTGTGGGTCTCCTCGGGCAAGAGAAGTCCACACAATTTTGCCCACGACCACTTAACCTTTGCCCGCCTGCTGCGGGATGCCGGTTATGCCACGGCAATCGCCGGCAAGACCATGGCCCTCGGAGGCAAGTTGACCGAACCGGAAATTGGATTTGATGAACACTGCGTCCATCATGGAAGCGGGGAACTGCCCGACGGATCGATGTGGGATGGCCAGTACGAAGGGAAATACAAGCTCCCAAATGCGAAACCCATCCCCAGCCGTTACTGGTATCCCTGTGTGTGGCAGAACGGCCGTTTGCTGGAAACAGGCCCAGAGGACTTCGGTCCCGACCTCTACACGGATTTCGTGATCGACTTCATGAAGCGTCAGAAGAAGGCGGAGCGCCCATTTCTTGCTTACTTCCCGATGAATCTTCCCCACACGATTGCTAGTGGAGGATTACCGACCACACCGACCCAGGGACGGCCCGGTCACAATAAGGGTGGCAATCTCAGACAATGCAACGCATATATCGATCTCCTGGTGGGCCGCATCGTTCAGGCTTTAGATGAAGAAGGGTTGCGCGAGAACACTATCCTGCTGTTTACCTCTGACAACGGGGATTACCCCTTTGGCAAGATGTGGGCTACGGAGTATGGCGCTCGTGTGCCCCTGGTCGTCAACGGACCGGGTTTTGTGAAGGCTCGGAAAGCCACGGATGTCTTGACAGAATTCAGTGACATTCTGCCGACCCTCCTGGATTACGCCGACGTCCAACTCCCCGAAGGCTATGAGGTTGACGGACGAAGCTTAAAGCCCTTCTTGAGTGGCGACACAGACGAACATCGGGACTGGGTCCACAGCTACATTGGTACGGCACGGATGATTCGGGATCAACGCTGGCTGCTGGAGGGCGTTGACCCTATTGGCGGCACACCGCGGGGTCGCTTCTACGACTGTGGGAAAAGCCGCTCCGGTAAGGACTACACAGAGGTTGTCGATAGTGACGACCCTGCCATTGCTGAAGCACGGCAGCGACTCCAGTCTATTCTCGCTACCATCCCTCACCTCGACCCGGACACCCCCGATCACCGCGCAGCATTGGACGCTTATAAGACAGCTCGGTATCGTCACAAAGTCCGCAAATAGAAAGGGAGCTTCTTTCTACCTTCGGTAATGGTCCAATGGTGAGGGTTAAGAGGGAGGGGAAACCGTGAACACCAACAGTTGCATAGCGACATACTGGAAAAAAACAAAGGATGAGGCCATAATGAAACGACTCAAACACTCCATCACATTTCTCGTGTTTCTCGCGACGATCGTTTCGGCAGCGGACAAGCCAAGCATCCTCTGGATTACCAGTGAGGACAACGGCATCTCTTGGGTGAGCTGCTACGGCAGCAAGAACGCGAAGACGCCGGCCATTGATAAGCTGGCAGAAGAAGGTTTCCGCTACACACACTGTTTTGACAACGCCGCGGTGTGCGCACCGACCCGCTCGACCTGGATCACAGGGATGTACGCGATCTCAAACGGTACGCAGCCGATGCGCAGCCGCAACGACATTCCGCACGATACGATTAAGTACTACCCCGATCTGCTCGCAGCGGCCGGGTATCACTGCACGAATCCAGGTAAGACCGATTACAATATCGGCGGGCGCAAGGACTACGACTGCTGGGGGCCGGATAACAAGAAAGAGAAGTACGGATGGAAATCGCGCAAACCCGGGCAGCCCTTCTTCTGTGTCTACAATATCGGGACCAGCCACGAGAGCCGGGCGCATGGCAAGGGCGGTGACGAGAAGCGGGCCGCCGAGATGACTCTCTACTCCTATCATCCTGACCTTCCGGCTATCCGCAGGAACTATGCAAAATACGCCGCCGCCGTGGAGGGCATGGACGGCGGCGTGAAACAGGTTCTTGATGAACTCAAGAAGGACGGCCTCTATGAGGATACGATCATCATCTACAACTCGGATCACGGCGGCGTGATGCCGCGCAGCAAGCGGTTCCTCTACTCCAGCGGCACACATTGCCCGCTCGTTGTGCGAATCCCCGAGAAATGGAAACACTTCTGGCCGGCCGATGAGCCGGGCATGACGGTGGACCGCATCGTCAGTTTCGTGGATATGCCCAAAACATGGCTCAGCCTGGCCGGTGCCGAAATCCCGGACACTTTCCAGGGCACGGCCTTTCTCGGCAAGGGAATCGAGAAGGCACCCAAATATCACTTGAGTTTCCGTGAACGCGCCGATGAACGCTTAGACTGCGTGCGCATGATGCGCGACGAACAATATGCCTACTACAAGAACTACATGCCCTATGCGCCTGCCGGCCATTACCTGGCCTATCTCTGGCGCGCACCCGCCGCACCCGCCTGGGAACAGCATCACCGCGAAGGAAAGACCGATGAGATTACAGGGCGCTTCTTCCGGCCGCGCGTCACCGAAGAGTTCTACGACACCGTGGCCGATTTTGACAACGTCCATAACCTGATCGGCGAGAAGAAGCACCAGAAGAAGATCGCTGAGCTCAAGAGCGCCATGCGTAAGAAGCAGCTCGAGCTCTTTGATTCAGGTCTCCTCCCGGAAGAGATGCGGATGCGGCGCGCAAAAGCGAACAACCTCACAATCCATGAGATGGTGCG
>CAZCDU010000283.1:0-3727 GCA_964497125.1 uncultured Victivallales bacterium
AAAACCGACGCCTATCCGGGTTCCTTCTCCCTCGACTATACCGTGGCTCTGACCGTCCATACGGAAGGAGCCTCGAAGACCGAAGCGACTGGTTTTGACATTGATTCGCTCGTCATCGACTGGGGCAAGTATGGCCGACACTTTCCCGGCGTGAAACGGGAGGACGGGTCCTGGGCTCCCGCGGCCTACAAAGCCGACTACGTCAACTGGTACCAGGTTGATTATGCAACCGGCACCATGGATACCTGGAAGACGTTGCATACGTGCAGCGGCCGCCCCACAGACGAAGACGCGAAGGGCATCCAGGTGCAGCGAATTCCGGACACCGCATCATACAGTGAAGGCGAGGTCATCACGACGATCAAGGATCTCAATCTGCACAACGTCACCAGGATCAGGATCCGCGCAAGAGGCGGCCACTGGATCGGCATCCACGAACTGTGCGTCTTTGGTCAGTCGTCCCCTGCCCCTGGAAACAAGACCGCGGGTCACTAGCCGCCGTACGGCGATGGGAAGTCGTACATGTCCGGAGAGAAACACGAGGAGTCTAGTTGGGAATGGCACTTGGACAAGCAAGATCCCCCGGGCTTGCCCCGGGGAGTCTCAGGCTGTTCAGCTAAACGCCGGACTCACCACACCATCTTCCTGAGCCCGGGGAGCGGCAAGGCAAGCTTCGCGCTCGCCTGCCTCTACACGGGCTCAGGGGGCCAGGAACACGTTCTGCTTAGCCCACGAACCTAACGATCCCCGGTACACTCGAGCTTGCGAGAGCGCCGAAGGCAACCCCGGGGGATTCCCTTTCCGCCGCCCATCTGCCCAAACAGTCGCTTGTCTAAGCGCCCAAACCAATCCAGGCAGAGCTCGAATACATTCCCATGTGTATCGTAGAGTCCCCAACTGTTGACCATATAGGACCCCACCCCCTCACCCCCGCCCTTCTTGCGGTCCCGCCCGCACTACGCTACAGTTCCTGCACTGCGCCGGCAGAACGCCGATTCCGGGATTGGGAGCACAAATCGCATGAGACAGCTGGGCATAGATGGATTGCCGCGAGAGAAGCGGCCAATGGTGCTGTTGGGGTTCCGCCCTGGCGAGCGGCAGATGGATCTCCTCTTTGAGCTAGCCAATGCGTGGGGCTGGGACCTGCTCAGTCTCGACCAACTGGAGGGTGAAATCCCAGCAGACCTGAAGCTGGCTGGGGCACTGATCACGGACCTACCGGACAGCGCGCTGGCCCAGGAACTGGCCCGACGGCACTGCCCAGCCGTACGACTCGGCAACTTCCCGCACCCGCAGGACCACCAACTGCCGGCAGTGCTTCCCGATGTGGCTGCGGCTGGCCGACTCGCGGCAGAGCATTTTGTAGAGCGGCGCTTCAAGGAACTCGCCATTGTCACCTACGAGGCGAGCAACCCCAAGACGCACATGCACACTCTCTGGAGCGCCTATTCCGAACGCGCCCGTGAACTCGGGGCTCACTGCCACTCCCATGATTACCACCGGATAGAAGATGCTGGTCTTTCGAAGGAGGAGAAGTTCGCGCTGTGGGCCAAGCGCCTTGCTGCGTGGCTGGCTGACATTCCAAAGCCGGTGGGCATTCTCACGATCAACGATGATATGGCGCACAGGATCTCCCGCATGTGCACACGCGAGAGGATACGCGTTCCTGATGATGTCGCCATACTGGGCCGTGGCAACAAGCGCGAATACAGCCTCTCACTGATCCAGTTCTCCTCCATCGATATGGCGGACCTTGATCGCACCCGGCAGGCGGTGCAGCTACTCCAGCGGCTGATGGCTGGGGAACCAGCCCCCAGCTCACCAATTATGGTACCGCCGTCGCGCATCGTCGAGCGCCAGAGCACCGATGTGCTGGCGGTCACCGATCCAATGGTGGCCCTTGCGCTGAGGGTCATCTGGGAGGATATCCAGAAAAGCCCGACGGTCGGCGAGGTCGCCACCGCGCTTGGGGTGTCGCGTCGCACGCTGGAACGGAGATTTCGCATCGCGGTGGGCTGCGGCGTGAAGGCGGAGATCATGCGCCGCCGCCTGCAGGTCTACTGCCGACTCCTACGCAGCTCCGATAAGCCCATCGCGGATCTGGCTGCTATGGCCGGATACCGGTCGCTGGAAACCATGCACCTCCAGTTCCGCAAAGCCATGGGTACCTCCCCCGCCGCCTACCGGCGCGCGCAGCGAAGCGGCACGAAGCGGAGGTAGGGGGGAGGAAACCCCAAGCACCCAAACACCCAAGCACCCAAGGAATACCGAAATACCTAAGTCCGAAAACCTTGCCGGGCTAGACTGTCGATTAATCTGCAGGCTGCCGATTCGCGAAGCACGCTCCGGCTTTTGGGATTCCAATTTCGGGGTTCGGATTTCTTTGGGTATTTGGGTACTTGGGTATTTAGGTACTTGCCCCGTCCCACCACCACGCCCGCTACCCCTCTTTCGCGTGTGGCGCAAAGTTACATAGCGCGTGGCGTACAATCCATCTATACGCATCTCTTCCTCGATTGGTATTATATCTCTACAGATAGGTGAGTCAGGACTCCCGATGATGATGTTGGCACAGAATCCACGTCACCATGCGGTGCATTAATAGAGGAGTATTATGAGCGCAAGAAAGTATCTACTCGCATTTGTAACGGTAGTTTTGAGTGTCGGGTTGCAGTCGGTGCTGGCTGACAATGTAGGCACGGGCGGAACGATCACCTATACGGATTCCAGCGGATTAAATCCCGTTGCCTCGCCGCCCTACAGCGATGGCTACGTCGTCCACACTTTTACCAGCAGCGGCACGTATAGCAACTCCTTCGCGGTCAGCGCCGATGTGCTTGCAGTGGCGGGCGGCGGCGGCGGTGGCGGCGGAACCGCTGGTGGCGGCGGGGCCGGTGGACTCGTCTATACTAACATCAGTCTGTCGTCCGGGGACTGCCCTGTGACCATCGGGCAGGGCGGCGCCGGTGGCAACCAGAGCGATCCAACGGAACGGGGGGCCAACGGCACGAGTTCGACATTGGGTGCCCTGGTCACGGCCTATGGCGGCGGCGGCGGTGGGTCAAACTATGGGAGCGCTTCTGATGCTGATGGTCGTGCTGGCGGCTCAGGTGGTGGGGGCTCGCTCACCAGCGGTGCCGGCACCGGTGGCACGAACACATACGGCCAGGGCAACGTCGGAGGCAATATGGAAGCTGGTTGGCCTGCCTGGCGCTGCGGTGGCGGTGGTGGTGCCGGCACGCCCGGAACCAACAGTTCGAATTCGGTGCTCGGGCATGGCGGCGCCGGACTATCGAGCGACATTTCCGGTACGACGAAGTGGTATGCCGGCGGCGGCGGTGGCGGCGTCTACAATGAGAATCCCGGCGGAAGCGGCGGCCAGGGCGGTGGCGGCAACGGGGGTGCCAACGGGCTTCTTGCAACGAGTGCCGACCCCAATACCGGCGGCGGCGGCGGTGGGCAGGGGCAGAACAACTCTGCAAACGCCGGCGCCGGCGGCTCGGGCATCGTCATCATCAGGTATCCCTATAGCGCCGGCTCGGTAAGTGTGATCGTTACCAGCCCGACGGACGGCCAGGAGTTCCTGTCAGGCTCCTCGGTCACCGCCACGGTCGCGGTCTTGGGAGGTGAGACGAATTACAATGTAACCTTCTACACAAACTCGGTTGAAGCCTGGTCGACCAACAACTCGTCGACCAATCTATTCAATATCGACCTGGGCGCACTG
>CAZCDU010000284.1:0-3723 GCA_964497125.1 uncultured Victivallales bacterium
GGATGCCCCCCTCGTACATCGTTGCTTTTCCTCCACGCAGGGGAAAGTTGTCCGTCGGAATGGTGTCATCGACGCTGCTATGCATGTTCCCGCCGTTATCGGAAACAAAGATGATCGCGGTTTGCCCGGCGATTCCCGCGGCATCCACGGCGTCGAGCAGCGAACCAATCGCATCATCCATGGTTTCAATCATGGCCGCATAGGTGGGAGAGCGCTGTTTATCTCCGGGTTTCACCTTCTCTTTGTATTGGTCAATCAACTCCTGCTTCGCAATCCACGGTCCATGCACCGAAAACTGCCAGTAGTTCATGAAGAACGGCCCCTTCCCTTTCACCGAATTCATCCAGGCCACGGCCTCTTTGGCCATGCGGTCCTCAATGTGCTCGTTCGGGTAGTTGGGCTCCAGTTTCAGCTTCCATGGCGCAATGTAGGTCTTGCCGGGCCCGGGACCGGGCGTATGCGGAATATCGACATCAAAGCCATGCTCCAGCGGCGAATAAGGCGGGCTTCCCAGATGCCACTTCCCAAAATGTCCCGTGGTATACCCCGCCTGCTTCACCAGCTTTCCCAAGGTTGGGAATTGGGTATCCAGACGCGTCACGGAACCGACTTTCAGCGCCTTATCCCCGGGACCGGCATTGGGGCTGATGGAGGCCGTGAGGCGAACAGACTTTCCATGATGGACGGGATTCACCGAACCATGTCGAACCGGTGTTTGTCCCGTCAGGATGCTCGCCCGTGTCGGGGAGCAGAGCGGACTGTTGGCGTATGCCCGCGTAAAGGTCATCCCCCGCTGGGCTAACCGTTCCAGATTCGGCGTTTGATACAGGCTCGTTTTCCCATACAGCGTCGTATCGGCCCAGCCCAGGTCATCCGCCAGAATAAAGATAATATTCGGCTGCGCCTTCTCCTGCGCTTTGACGTTCATACAGCAACAAGCCAGCAGTGCGCTTGCCACAATCACCATTCCTTTTAGATTCATGAGGTCTCTCCTAACTATTCCTTGCGGGATTTATTCAACAAACGCAACTTTTACCTCCGCGAGCTGCACGCGATATGCACCTGGATCATCGGCAGCGGGTAGCCCCCGTTTCGTGACGTCGATGCGTATGCTAGTTGCTTCAGGGTAACCCACGACCGTGTAGAGGTCGATCGTGTAGGGGTTCCCTTTTGGATTGGGAATATCGATCAGCTTCTTCACCACCGTGTAGACACCATCCCCCTTCTTTACCGACACGCTCAGGTCCACAGGGAAGCCCGCACTCATCCCGGAGTCCGACTTGGCATCTGTTCGCGGATGGAGCGTAATGGTTTTAATCGCTTTCTGTTCTCTAAAATCGATCTCAAGCCAGGTGGGGCTATCGGCACTCGTTGAAGCATCGCTGCTGTAGCCTTTTGAGGAGCGACGAGATGTGGTTCTGTCGTCGATGACCTTCTTCAGCCCAAACCCGCCTGCTTCATGGCTACTGGCTGCTTTGAGCTGCCACTTCCCTTGGCTCTTGCTTTGCACCTTGGAATCAGCCCTCTTTGTTGGGGTAGCATAGCTCCCCTTCTCTGCGGTGATCACCGAGGTGTAGCTTCCAGGGGCAGCATCCCTCAGATAGAGATAGCGCTCGTCGGAGTCAATACGGCCAACCCCCTTGATGCCGTCCTCTGGACGCTGCCCGTTCACGGTCACACGATATGCCTCAAGCCCTTCAACCGGCAGCGCGATAGTTACGCGGGTTCCTGGCGGAGAGACGAGCTGGTGCGTGAATTTCGTTTTATCGCGCGACCACGAGGTCACGATATCACCCTTTTTCGTGGGCACGATCCCCTTGGCCCGGTTTACCTTTTGGCACATCACCGGCATGACGGTGTAGTTTTCATAGGCTAGTTCCGACGGCTCAACGCCAAGCAGATAGCCGGTGAAAATATGCGCCATAGATGTGTCCGGGTGCGACTCATCGCCCCAACCGCCCCGTTTCGGCGTCATGCATTCTGTAGTGGTAAGCGGCACCTCGCGCGTGTTCACCAATTCGGGCCAGCCGTGGGCGAAAAACGCGTCGAGAGCCGCGTCACCAAAGCCATACTCCATCAACCCGCGAATCGCCAGACTCTGGAATTTACCGTGGTTATGGCGTTTTAAGTGTGGGGCCATCCGCTGGGCCTGTTCCGGGGAGACAAAACCTACACTCAGAGCGAGCGCGTTGCCGGTATGCTCAAAATTTCGTTTTTTCAACGATTCGACAAAACATCCGCCCTGTTCATCCCAGAGTTGTTCCATTATGGCATCACGGAGTGCGTCAGCCTTGGACTGAAACCCATCGGCTGCGACACGCTCGCCCAGTGCGGTGGCGATCCGTGCGCCTTTGAGCAATGAATCCTGGAGAAGAATATTCATATACGTGCGACTGCCCGTGTCTCCGATTTTTAGATTACCCGCGCGCTTGGAGGTCTCGCGCCGTTGCTGAAAGAGCCCATTCTCACCCACATGGTTCAGCAGATAGTTCAGGTCCTTGGCGATGGCAGGGTAGATTTCCCCCAGGGTATCTTTGTCGCCCGTATAGAGGAGGTAGTCCCAGGCCACGGGAACCAGCCAGGCTGAGAATTCATCCGAGGCAAAGTGACCGAAGTCTCCGCTCGCTGGGGGGACGATGATTTCAGGATAGGGTGCGGCATGCACGAACCCTTCAGGCGTCTGGTTGAACGCGAGCATTTTGAGCGAATCACGCATATAGGATGCGTCACGGAAGGCGTAGTAGACATTTCTTCCCGCCCAATCGAGATCGCCAGACCAGACCAGCCGGTCGCGCTTGGCGCCATCGGCAATGAACCCCAACGTACGGGCATAGTCCCACTGATCGAGATTGCCGGAGAAATCATCTTGTAGAACGATTTTCCCCTTCGGGTTGGTGACTTTTACATTATCCACCAGAAACCATTTCTCTTTGGGATGCCAAAAGCCAATCCGGCCAGCGGCATAGCTGTCGTCTTTCGTGACGTCGATCCGCTTTCCGTCCAGGAGGGTGGTGATGGTATTCGCCTTCACCTCCACCTCGATGTGATGGTGTTCGCCATCGAGGATCTTCTGCTCCAAAGCGGTTTTCTTCAGCTGCGTGTAGGTGCCGTTGCTGCGTTTCTGCAACGTGAATGTGCCGTCAAGGTTGATGGCCGCGACATAGCCGTTATCTTCATCGCGACACCGTATTGCCCAGCCGGCGTGAGACATATGATCGGGGTTGATCCGAATCTCGAAGTCGAAAGAGAAGCGGTAGTCGTCCCATGCAGCCCCCTCCTTGCTGAGCGCGACATCATTCGCATGCTCAAGTTTACGGGGCGCCAACCACCCGTCCAATGCCATCCAGGCATTGTGGTGAGGGAACGATGCAATCTGCAAGGTCCACGCGCTGGCGTACCAGATTTTATTAATAATCTCGTCGTTACACAGAAAATGGCCCGCGGTGGGTGAAAGGTCATGAACCTCCTTGTTCAGGATGTGCAGACTGTCGATGGCGACCTCGGTGCCCGGGGTATCGAGCTGTACACGAACATAGCGTTGCTGCCCCTGAATCAAGGGGCCAATGAAGGTACCGTCACGGGGAATGGTGTAGAGTTCGTAACGGCCGGGATTCGCCGGCAGAACCGGCAGGTCAACCGTCTTCCCCAGATAGCGGCAGGTACCGCGGCCAAAGCCCCCCTTCTCGCCACAGGCGCGGGGATGGGTTGCGTAGGCAAGGCGGA
>CAZCDU010000285.1:0-3699 GCA_964497125.1 uncultured Victivallales bacterium
GTCCTGGCGGATAACGGTGAGACGGATATCGCCTATGAGGTCCTAGCGGGTGAGGAGTATCCCTCCTGGGGCCACTGGTTTGCCGGCGGTCGCGTCTCGCTGGGCGAGGCCTGGGAACAAGATGCCCGCTCGTGGTCTCACCATATGTTCGGCAGCATCGATGCCTGGTTCTACCAGCATCTCGCCGGCATCCGGCCGGCGGCACCGGGCTTCGCGGAGATCGCGATCACGCCCCATCTGCCCGCAGCGCTTGAGACCGCCACCGCCACCGTCGGCACGCCGGTCGGCGAGGTGCGGTCGAGTTGGAAGAAGGACGGGGAGGGCGGCTATGAGTTTGAGTTCGACATCCCCGAAGGCGCCAGGGCCACGTTCGCGTTGCCGCAAGGTGTGCCGGGGATTGACGTTGATGATGCGCGCATGAAGCAAGGTCTGCCGTTGCCGGCTGGGCGGTCGGCTGTAAGGATTATGGCAGGTGGTGAGGTGGTGGTGGGGGAGCTCGTGGAAGCGTAGGGGAGGGTTTCAGATGAGCAAGTTCAGGGATCGGAAAACCATGTCGCGCACCTTGTCGCACACCAGATCGACATGGTGCGCGACAAGGTGTGCGACAAAGGCGCCGCTTCGCGGGGTTCTTACATTGGCGGCGTTGTTCGTCGCTGCCGCCATCCTCACCCCCGCCTGCCGGCATTCTGGCGCGGCGGAACCGCCTGCCCCTGTGCCTGTCTTGAGCCAGGACGACGTGCTCTCCCTTCGCGACGGGCAGTTCCATCTGGATGGCAGGCCGTTTGCTGAGATCAGCTTCAACAAGTTCGATCTGCTTTGGCAGCTCTACGATCAGTTGGATGCCGGGCACGCCCTGACGGCTCGCAACCCGATGGTCAAAGCTCAGGACCAGGCGTTGCGCGAACTCAACGAGCTGGGCTTTCGCACCATCCGCATCTTCGCCTTGCCGTGGAAGGACATTGGCAATGCGGCGTACGCCGATCCGGAAAAGCGCAAGCGCCTCTACGAGGCTCTGGACAAGGCCGTGGAGCTTTGTGACCGGCACGACATCCGCGTGGTCTGGTCGTTGGGGTGCGGCGACTTCACCGACGTGGCGAGAGACGCAGACGGGAAGTGGCAGTATGAGGGCGAACACCTTCGTGAACTGATTGGCGATCCGGAATCCAAGGGACGCCAACGGCTCTATCGCTACATCGACGAAACCGTCAGCCGCTACAAGGGTTGCAAAGCGGTATTGATGTGGGAGATCGGCAACGAGATCACGCTGCATGCGGATATTGGCAAGGACCGCGTCTATCACAACCAGCGCATGCCCACCCTCAAGGACGTCGCCGGCTTCTACGACGATGTGGCCAGGCGCATCAAGGCTGCTGACCCGCTGCGGCTCGTCAATAACGGCGGTTCGCACCTGCGCGAGCACCAGTGGAACCTGCACACGGGAAACGGGTACAGCAAGAAGGACACGCTCGAGGAACAGCGTAAGGGCTTCGAGTTGCTCTTCGCAGAGACTGCCGTGGACGTGATCGACGTCCACAGCTACCCGAACAACAAACCGGCCTACGAGATCTCTGACGGCAAGGGAGGCAAGGCTTGGATCGGACCACCGCAGTGGATGGAGATCGCGAAGGGAATCAACAAGCCCCTCATGATCGGTGAGTTCGGTGCGCTTCCGTTCGCAAAGAGCAAAGAGAAGATCTGGAAGGACACCCCGGACTACTTCGAGAGCTATGCCGACCTGGAAGCCGCCAAGCCATGGGTCGAGAAGACGCTGAACGACGTCATCGATGCAGGCGTACAGCTCTCCTACTGGTGGTGCTACCAATCCGATCGCCCGATGGATCAGAACAACCCGCAACGCTTTGATCTGACCATTGGCCGCAACCCGGAGCTGGTGGCGCTCATCGCCGACGCCAACAAGCGGCTGCAGGAGAAACTACAACGCCGCGGGAAGACGCCCGCCGACCTTGTGTCGGTGGAGTCAGACGTTGGTGGTGGCGGAGCGCAAGAACTTCCAACTTCCTTCACCCCTGACACAAGGTCAGGGGGATCGCCGCAGACGTCCACCGAACCTGGATTGACGCCTTCATTACTGCACCTTCCGGTCTGCTTCACGGACAACATGGTGCTGCAACGCGACCGCCCAGTGGCGATCTGGGGGGATGCCACCCCGGGCAGCGAGATCACGGTCACCTTCGCCGATCAGATCGTAAAGACCAAAGCTGACAAACACGGCAAATGGAGGACCCAACTCGATCCCATGCCCGCCTCGGCCGAAGGACGTACGCTGACGATCCGCTCTTCGATCGGAAATCTTCAATCGACACTCACCAATGTCCTCGTCGGCGAAGTCTGGCTGGCCGGCGGGCAGTCAAACATGGCGTTCGGTCTCGGCGGGCACCGGGACAGCGAGAAGCACCTTCCCAAGGAGGACAATCCGCTGATCCGCATTCTCCATGTACCCGTGACGGAGTTTGGCCCCATCAATCGTGAGCGTACGGCGTGGGCGATCTGCGGCCCGCAAAGCACCCCCCGTTTCTCGGCCGTGGCCTACTTCTTTGCCACCGAGCTGCAGCGACGGCTCGAGATCCCCATTGGAATCATCGGCAGCTACCGGGGTGGCACCTGGAACGAGAACTGGATGACACCGGCATCCATCAAGGGCGACCCCGAGCTCAAGCACCTGTTCGAGGAGTACGAGGACGCGTACGGGAAGTTCAAGGATGAGGCCGAGTATGAGGCAGCCTACCAGGAGTTCCGGGTGAAGATGAAGGAGTGGCAAGCCAAAGGCGGTTGGTCACACGGCCCGGTTCCGACCCCGCCGGTCGGGCCGAAGTCCTCTCGGCGTCCCTCTGGCCTGTACGAGTGCATGATCAAACCGCTTCAGCCTTACACCATCAAAGGCGTGATCTGGTATCAGGGCGAGGGCAATTCCTGGCGGTATGACGAGTTCCGCACGCTCTTTCCCGCCTTCATTGAAGGCTGGCGCAAGACCTGGGAGAATCCCGAGTTGCCCTTCTACTTCGTGCAACTGCCCCCGTTCAAGGCCGAGCAGTGGCCGCACTTCCGCCAGGCGCAATTGGACTGCGCAAAAGCCATACCCAATTGCGGCATGGTGGTCTCCGAGGGGTGTGGGGATCTGGAGGATATTCACCCCAAGGTCAAGAAGCCGATTGGGATGCGACTGGCACAAGCCGCCGGCGTGGAGCAGTACGGGCACCCCGGCCCCGCCTACGGACCCATGCAGAAGTCGGTCGAACGGAAAGACAACAAGCTGATCGTCACGTTCGACTATGTTGGGTCCGGTCTGGTCTGCAATGGGGAGAAACTCTCCTCTTTTGAGATCGCCGGGAAAGACGACGAGTTCGTCAAGGCCGACGCCGTGATCGTTGGCGACACGATTGAAGTTTCGAGCCAGGGCGTAGCAGTCCCCGAAAGCGTCCGCTACGCCTACGCCCCATTCCCCGTGATGGACCTGTTCAACAAGGAAGGCCTGCCGGCGTCACCGTTTGCAGCGGAACTGATAGAGTGCAGCACGGGGATGAGGGAGCAATGAGTCCCGAAGGGACGTGACAAGCATAGCCTGGGGCAACGCCCTCGCTGTACCTCACATCTGTAACGGCAGAAAAGACAGGCACTTCTGCGCGCTGGGAGGCCAAAAGAGGGGGCTGTTGACTTGGAGTGCGGTGGCAGAGTCCGAAG
>CAZCDU010000286.1:0-3631 GCA_964497125.1 uncultured Victivallales bacterium
CTGGGGAAAGGCGGTGTCGCCGGGCCTGGGAAGGCCCTCTGCCACCGCACTCCAAATTCTTCTGTCCACGAACGTTAAGCTTAACGCTTACGATGCTTACCCATTCAAAGTAGCGAAGAACCGAATCTTGAGGACGAAATGGCCCTGCTTAATCAGGGGTGAATCGCATATCTGTAGGCTGGGAAATCTTCCCGGCCGTAGCTCGTCTAGATGACTTGCGGGAAGATTTCCCGCCCTACAGGGAGAGCGGAAAACCTTAGGAGACAGGTTGAGTTTCAGGCTAGTTTCGCCTATCTCACCTGCACAGATCGCGAGCCGTGGGTGCGGCGGTAAGTTAGTGGAGACATGTGTTTGCGCTGTTTGAACAGGCGGAAGAAGTAACTCGGGGTTTCAAAGCCGCATTCATAGCAGACCCGTTCGACCGTTGCGTTCGTCGTGACCAGGAGTTCAGCGGCACGGTCTACCCGCAAGTTCGCCAGGTAGCGGGTTGGGGTGATGCCGAAATGACGGGAGAATTCCCTGGTGAAGTGTTCTTGGCACCGCGAGCTGTGCTGGACGACGTCGGCCAGGGGGGGCGGACAGCGGCGTTGCTGATCAATCCACTCGACGGTGCTTCTTAGCCAGGCCGGGAGGTCGGAAGGAAATCGTGCTGTGCGCGCCGGGGCAAAGTAGCTCGTGACAGCATTCACCAGGAATCGCGCGAATGCCTGTCGGCCTAGCTCCGTGGCCGGGTTGTCGAGCAGTGTTTGAATGAGCGCCCTGAACGCCGGGCGCTCCACTTCCGGAACCGCGGCGTGTGGAGGGGTGGAGGCGAGTAGCAGATCATCGGCAAGGCCTCGTGCCTGCACCAGGTCTTCAACGCGGCGCAGCCAGTCCGGGGCAAACATGATATTGATGTAGTCCATGCCGCTGCTGCGAAGAGAATGGACGTCGGTCTCCCGGATCAGCACCAGCCCTCCTGGCTCCTGCCTGCAATCAACCCCGTTGACCGTCTGCACGAGATCGCCGGCTTGCAGGTAGACGATTTCACAGCTGTTCCGGTGTCTGTGCAGAGGGTAGTCCCAGCTGCCATGTATGTTGAGCCGGTGTATAGAGAAGCCGGCAGGCGGCCCACCGGCCAAGTGCCACCCCCCGCACCGCATGTTATCTCGATCACTCGCCATGTCCGGAATATCAATATAGTTCAGTATATTGTCAATTGAAACCATTGGAGGATTGGTTGTGTTATGTTTCTATATCAACGGTGTAGATGTAATAACCCTCTAAGGAGACTGGCAAATGGCTGAGAAGATTCCGGTGGCGTTGCAGTTGTATTCGATTCGGGACATGATCGAGGACGATATCCCCGGCCGGCTCAAGGAACTTGCCGAGATGGGGTATGACGGTGTGGAGTTTGCCGGCTACTATGGGCAGCAGCCGGCTGAACTGCGGAAGATGCTCGATGATTGTGGGCTGAAGTGCGCCGGGTCGCATACTGGGTTGCCGACGTTGGCGCCTGACCAGTTTGATGACACGGTTGCGATGAACAAGGCGCTGGGCAATGACCGCCTGATTGTTCCGGGCGGGCTGTGCGGCGATGATATGGCGGCGGGCATTGCGCAGGCTATGGACGTGTATGAGCGCTGCAAGGCTGCTGGTATGCGCACGGGTTTCCACAATCACAAGGGCGAGTTTGACCTGGTGGATGGCAAGACCAAGCTGGACCACCTGTTTGAGAATACGCCGGACGATTTCCTGGTGCAGTGTGACATCGGCTGGGCCGCTGCAGCCGGCGCGGATGTGCCCGCCTTCCTGCGCAAGTATGCCGCACGACTCGAGACGGTGCACGTAAAGGAATACAACGCTGATGATGCAACGGCTCCCGTGGGCGAGGGAAGTGTCGATTGGCCGGTTATCTTCGACATCCTCGAGAATGAAACGGCATGCAAGTGGTACATCGTGGAGCTGGAAGCCTACAAGGTTAACTCCATGGAAAGTGCCCGCGACTGCATCAACAACATCCGCAAGCTCGGACGCTAGGGCAGGGAGAATACGATGACAATACGCGTAGGAATGATCGGTGCCGGGCAGATTGCCCACAATCACTGCAGTGACGTAGCGAACTACAGGGGCGCTGAAGTCGTCACTGTGGCGGATCTGAGCAAGCCACGACGCGAGGCCCTCGCAGAGAAGTTCAGTGTTTCCTCCACCACGTCGAAGTGGGAGGACGTCGTCGCGGACAAGAGCATTGATGCCGTGTCCGTTGCATTGCCGAACAGCCTGCATGCTCCGGTGTGCCTGGCAGCGCTGAAGGCCGGGAAGCATGTGCATTTGGACAAGCCGTTTGCCACGAACTTGCGTGAAGCAAAGCCGGTGGTCGCTGCCGCGAAGCGGAAGGACAAGGTCTTCATGGTCGGCATGAACATGCGGTACCGGGCCGATAGCCAGGGCCTCCAGCACGCGATCGGTAAAGGCATGCTGGGCGATATCTATCACGTCCGCACGCACTGGTATCGCCGTTCCGGTTCGCCAAAGTTCGGGACCTGGTTTGTAAACAAGGAACTGGCCGGCGGCGGATGTCTGCTCGATATCGGCGTGCACTACCTGGACGTGTCGCTCTTTATGATCGACAACTGGGAGCCGGTCAGCGTGACGGGCGTGGTTTCGACCCGATTCGGGAACAAAGGCCTGGGCGAAGGTGGCTGGGGGCACTCGGACCGGAAGACGTCGATCAAGTTCGATGTAGAGGACGATGCTCACGGGTTCATCAAGTTCAAGAACGGCGCCACGCTGGAACTTGGCGTTTCGTGGGCTCGGCATCAGGGGGCCGGCAATGAGTGCGGCGTGGAGATCTACGGCACCAAAGCATCCGCAAGTCTGGATGACAACGCCATTCACCGTCCGGTCAGAGCACGCAGCAAGGAATACGAGACCATCGAGATTCCGTCCGTACCCAAGTCAAAGAAGCGTACCACTCGCATGGACGACTTCCTTGATGGCATCAAGGGACGGCGTCAGCCGATCTGTACCCCCGAACAGGCGCTTGTAGTGCAGAAAATACTCGATGCGATCTACAAGTCCTCTGAGACGGGGCGCGAAGTCCGGTTGGGATAAGCCGGCACTCCGGCCATGCTGCATTCAATGCGTGAGGGGCCTTGAAATGCTCCTGATGCCCCATCTCCCGTGGGACGGGCGTCCCCGCCCGTCCCTTCCCGTGGCTGAGATCGCGTCTTTGGGCTGGACTGAGGCATGCGCGCTGAATCTCGTAATTGTGTAGTGGCCTGCAGGGGGCTACTATGTTCATATTCGTAAGTCCCACAAATTCTGACCCAATGCAGTTGATTCCAGGAGTAAGAACATGAAGCAGGATGCTATGACGTCATTTGCCAACCCCGGGGCCATTTACCGTGGAGCGCCTTTCTGGGCGTGGAATAACAAGCTCGATGCCGATCAACTCAAACGGCAGATCGACTGCTTCAAGGAGATGGGCCTGGGGGGATTTCATATGCACCCCCGCACTGGTCTCGACACGGAGTACCTCAGCGCCGAATTCATGGCCATGATCCGCGCCTGTCGCGACCACGCCGAGAAGACCGATATGCTGGCCTGGCTCTAGCCAATAAGAATTTCCTTTCCCGGACTTCCGGACAAC
>CAZCDU010000287.1:0-3622 GCA_964497125.1 uncultured Victivallales bacterium
CTCGCCTCTGCCACCGCACTCCAAGTTGGGACCCCACAAAGATGTGTAGAACAACGAGGGCGTTGCCCTGGGCTGGCATATCTCGCCCCGCTGGGGCTTGTCGGACGGGGTCTAGATAGTGCTAGTTGGGGAAGGGCGTTGCGCAACGGAAACCAGATAGGATCGTTAGAGATGAAAGAGACAAACACACGCACAACAAACCGGATCATGGTATCTGCTGTTTGTGCGTTGCTTATGGGGCAGGTGCAGGCGGATGCCGGCGTGAGCGATGTCGTGAAAAGCTCAGGCATCACGGGGGGGATTATTGTCCACCTGGATTGCAACGACGCGAAAGAGACGGCGAAGCTGCGGATTGACAGCAGCCTGACTGTGCAGGGGCTGGATACCAACCCGAAGGATATCGCCGCGGCTCGCAAGTATCTTGCTTCGCAGGGACTCTATGGGAAGATTACCGCCAACCTGTTCGACGGCAAAAAACTGCCGTACGCGGATGACCTGGTGAATATGATTGTCTCGGAGGGCGCCACCCAGGTTCCGGAGTCGGAAATCCTCCGTGTTCTGCGTCCGCTTGGAACGGCGTACATCAGTGGCAAAAAGATAGTCAAACCGTGGCCGAAGGAGATCGACGAGTGGGGACACTTCCTGCATGGGCCGGACAATAATGCGGTGGCAAAGGATACGAGAGTGGGGATGCCCCGGGTATTGCAGTGGGTGGGTGGCCAGAGCTGGGCGCGCAGCCACGAAGAGTTTGCAACGGTCAGTATCGCGGTTTCCGCGCGCGGGAAGATTTTCTATATCATCGACCAGGCGCCACAGGCCTATATCAGCTTCAATTCGGAGTGGAAGCTGGTTGCCCGCGATGCGTTTAACGGCCATTTCCTGTGGGAACGCCCCATTCCGAAATGGAATAATCAGATGCGCCACTTCCGCAGTGGCCCCGCGCATCTGCCGCGCCGGCTTATTGCGGTTGACGATAAAGTCTACGTGACGCTGGGTCTGGACGCACCGCTCTCCGAGCTGGACGCGAATACCGGAAAAACTATTAAAACGTATCCTGATTCGGAGTGGACCGAAGAGATTTTGGCCCATGAAGGAACGCTGTATGTGCTGATGGGCAGTTCGGAAGTGAATCGATTTGGGGCAGGGTTGCGCGAAGAGGGTGAGCCGGACCGCAGGAACGAGCGTTTTCTGGCCGCGTTTGATGCCAAATCGGGTAAGGAGCTGTGGCGCCGGAATGCCAAGGGCAAAGATTTTGTATTGCCGCAGGGCGTTGCGATCTCCGGTGGGAAGCTCTTTGTGCATGACATTAAAGGGCTGGCTTGCCTAGACCCGAAGACAGGAACTCCGCTTTGGTTTAAAGCGCGCCCGACGCTGCAAGGGCGCTACGGATTTTCTACCTCAACCCTCGTCGCAACGCCCGAGGTGGTGCTGCTGACCGATTATGTGATTCCGACGAATGCGAAGCAATCCAAGGTGGTTGCCGAGACGGATATCCTCTGGGGGGTTGCCGGGTGGAGTGCCGGTAACTCGCCTGACAGCAGTGTCTATATCAGCCGGTTGGGAAAATCTGAAGTGACCGCCTATTCCACGGCGGATGGTAAAGAGCTCTGGAAAGCGCCGTGTGGAGAGGGCTATAACTCTCCGACGGATCTGTTTGTGGTTGATGGGCTGGTGTGGCTTGGCCCGTATAACAGGAAGCAGACCAGTAAAGACGGCTATGACCTGCTCACGGGTGAGGTCAAAAAAACGATCGATATTACGGGAACCCCCATGGGGATGCCGCATGACCGCTGTTACCGCAATAAAGCCTCCGTGAACTATGTGTTTGGCTGCCGTGACGGCATTGAGGTGATGGATTATGAAAAGGGCTGGATTCGCAATAACAGCTGGACGCGCGGGGTTTGCCAATTCGGGATTCTGCCGTGTAACGGGCTGATCTACGCACCGCCCGATTCGTGTGCCTGCCATCTGAAAATGCGCATGCCCGGCTTCAAAGCGTATTCCTCACAACGAGTGAGTTCCGTCGGTAAGCCGATTACCGCTGAAAACCGCCTGACGAAAGGGCCGGCGTTCGGGAAGCTGGCACAACTGGCAACGATTCAGACGGGCACCCAGGATTGGCCGATGTATCGCAACGACATCATTCGCAGCGGCGCAACCTCCTCCAAAGTAGCGGTGACCGGGAAAGCGAAGTGGACTGCGTCGATCGGCGGAAAACTGACCCAGCCCGTCATGGCGAATGGGCGCGTTTATGTGGCCGCGTCGGATCGATGCACAGTGTATGCCCTGAACAGTGCGGACGGTACCGCGTTGTGGAGCTATTCCGCTGGCGCGAAGATCGACAGCTCCCCGACCCTTTACAAGGGCATGGTCCTTTTTGGCAGCGCAGATGGATATGTTCACTGCCTCGACGCCGCAACCGGCTCGCTGGCCTGGACGTTCCTGGCCGCACCCGAAGAGCGCGTGATTTCAGTTCACGGGCGACTTGAATCATCATGGCCGGTCCACGGTTCGCTCATCGTCAAGAACGATGAGCTCTGCTTCACCGCCGGTTCTTCATCCTATCTCGGTGGCGGGATCTACTTCTATCGCTTGAATCCGGTGACCGGCGAGATGCTGGCCTCCAATGTGGTTACCGATATTGATCCCGTAACCGAAAAGCAGATCGACGAGACAGAGCGATATTTTGATTCCTCCGGTGTGGTGACGGACATTCTTACCAGCGATGGCCAGTCGATATTCCTGAAACATCTCCAGCTGGATGATCAGGGCAATAAGAGCGATGGCGCCGCGCCGCACCTGTTTTCTCCAACCAGCCTGCTTGAAGAGGACTGGTATGTGCGAACCTACTGGACCTATGCGCCCGGCATAAAAAACGCCAAAGGATATGCCGGCTACAACGGCTGGCCCGGAACGGCGAAGGAAAACCCGGCCGGGCGTATCCTGTCGATCACCGACGACACGGTGTACGGGTATGGACGGATCTCTCCAAAAAGCGGTAGCGTGGGGCATAAAAGCAATCGCTACCACCTGTTCGCCTCCCCGAAAGCGTACGAAGTTGAGGCGGCAAAGCCGCTGGTGGTTCCGCCCGGCTTAAGCAAAGCAGAAGCCAAGAAATTCATAAAGAAGCACAAAAAACCGGCTATAGCTAAAACGTTCGAATGGTCGGAAACCGCACCGTTTACCGTCCGCGCCATGGTCGCGACCGCGGATTCCCTGCTCATTGCCGGTGTGCCGGATATGGGTAAGCGTGTCGGTGATATCGACCCCATGCTGTCGCCCGAGAAATACAAGGAAAGTCAAGATGCCCAGCAGAACAAAAAGGGGTACGACCCGACGAAGGCTCCGTTGGGATTTGAGAACCCCGCTGAAGCGGTAGCGGCATTCCGGGGTGAGCGCGGCGCATACCTGCGGCTGGTCTCAAAGGAAGACGGCTCTATGACAAAGGAATTCAAACTCGATGGCGTTCCGGTATCCGACGGAATGTCGGTTGCCAATGGGAATCTGTTTATCAGCCTGAAGAACGGTTCGGTCAGCTGTTATTGAAGAGTATGTTGTCCCGCCTTTAGGGCGTGTTGATTTATTGGACGGAGGACGGATCTCAGTCCCGAAGGGACGATAC
>CAZCDU010000288.1:0-3554 GCA_964497125.1 uncultured Victivallales bacterium
CCGGACCCGGCGTGCTCGGCCGTTCCCGCCAGGGTGCAGGTGGCGCCGTCACCATCCGCGTCATCCGGGGCGGACGGGCCCGCCGGGGCCTCCGGCTCGTAATCCTGTTCCGCCAGACGCTTGAGGCCCGCAAAGCGCTCCAGAAACTCCGCTTCCAATTGGGTATGGAGCTTTTTCGCCTCTTCCGGAAAGGTCCGCTGGAGGCTCGCATAACGGATCTCGCCCGCCAGAAACGCCTGGAGTGTCCCGTCCGGGTCCTTGGAGTCCAGGATAAACGGGTTTTTCCCCTCAGCCTTCAGGGTCGGGTTGTAGCGGTACAACGGCCAGTAGCCGCAGTCCACCGCCAGCTTCGATTCGTCCTGGCTTTTTCCCATGCCCCGTTTGATCCCGTGGTTGATGCAGGGCGAATATGCCATGATCAGTGAGGGTCCTTTGTAGCTCTCCGCTTCGGCGAACACCTTCATGAGCTGCTGTTTGCTCGCCCCCATGGAGACCGTGGCCACGTACACATACCCGTAGGACATGAAAATCGCCCCCATATCCTTTTTGGCGGTTTTCTTCCCAGAGGCCGCGAACTTGGCCACCGATCCGGTGGGGGTCGCCTTGGAGGACTGGCCGCCGGTGTTGGAGTACACCTCCGTGTCGTAGACGATCACGTTCACGTCCTCGCCCGAGGCCATCACGTGGTCGATCCCCCCAAAGGCGATGTCGTAGGCCGCACCGTCACCGACGAACACCCAGTAGGATTTTTTGGTGAACAGGCGGGAAAAGGATTTGATTTCGGCCAGAAGACCCTCTCCCGGGGCATCGGCCAGAAGCGTTTTGATCCGGTCTCCGTACTTCCGGGAATTGTCCGGATCGTCCATGTCGGAAAGCCATCCTTCCATGGCCGTCTTGAGATCCGAAGAGATGTCGGTGGAAACCGCCTTTTCCATCAGGTCCGAAAGCTTCCGACGCTGCTGAAAATGGCCCAGGAACATCCCGTAGGTGAACTCGGCCGGATCCTCAAAAAGGGAGTTGCCCCACGTGGGGCCGAACCCGTCCTTGTCAACGCAGTAGGGCACCGACGGCGCGCTGCCCCCCCAGATGGAACTGCATCCCGTGGCGTTACCGATCACCATCCTTTCACCGAACATCTGGGTGAGCAATTTGGCGTAAGGGGTCTCCCCGCAGCCGGAGCAGGCACCGGAAAACTCAAGCAGCGGTTGGACGAACTGGCTGCCCTTGACCGTGGTGCGACGGGTCAGGTCGTCCCGTACCGGCAGGTTCACCGCGTACCGGTGGTTGGGCACCTGGATCTCTGTCTGGCTTTCAAGGGGCCGCATCACCAGCGCCGGCTTTTTGGCCGGGCAGATGTCCGCGCAGTTGCCGCACCCCATGCAGTCCAGGGTGTTCACCTGGATCCGGAACTGATATCCTTTGAGCTCTTTTCCAAGGGCTTTCCTGGCCGTAAATCCGGCAGGGCCGGCGGCGATTTCCTCCTCGGTGAGCAAAACCGGACGGATCGCAGCATGCGGGCACACCATGGCGCACTGGTTGCACTGGATGCAGTTCTCGAGAACCCATTCCGGCACGTTGATGGCAACCCCCCGTTTTTCATACCGGGTGGTGGACACCGGGAAGATCCCGTCCGGCGTAAAAACGCTCACCGGCAGGTTGTCCCCCTGCTGGGCCAAAATCGGACGCATGATCGAACGGACAAAATCCGGCTCGTCCGCTTCAGAGTCCCTGAACACCGTGGTGTCCGACCAGCTCTCCGGCACATCGATCTTCACCAGGTTCTCAAGGGTCTTGTCCACTGCGGCCACGTTCATGTCCACGATGTTCTGCCCCTTTTTACCGAACAGCTCCTGGATCTGGTCTTTCAGGTAGGCGATGGCCTCTTTAACCGGGATCACGTTGGCGGCCTTAAAAAAAGCGGTCTGCATGATCATGTTGATCCGGCCCCCCAGTCCCGCCTCGCCGGCGATCTTCACCGCGTCGATGGTGTAGAAGGTCAATTTCTTCTCGGCGATGATCCTGCGCATGTCCGCCGGCAGCTTGTCCTCCATCTCATCGGCCGTCCAGGGGGAGTTGAGCATGAAGGTGCCGCCCTCTTTGATCCCCTCGAGGACATTGTAGGTCTCCACGTATCCCGCCTTGTGGCAGGCGATGTAATCCGCCGAATCGATGAGATAGGTGGACTGGATGGGGGATTTGCCGAACCGAAGATGCGATATGGTCACGCCGCCTGATTTTTTAGAATCGTAGGCAAAATAGGCCTGGGCGTACATCGGTGTGTTGTCGCCGATGATCTTGATGGCGCTCTTGTTGGCCCCCACGGTACCGTCCGCCCCAAGGCCCCAGAATTTGCACTGCACCGTTCCTTCCGGCGCCACGTTGAAACCCGGTGTCACGTTAAGGGAGGTGTGGGTCACGTCGTCCACGATCCCAACGGTGAAATGGTTCTTCGGGGTATCCGAAGAAAGGTTGTCGAACACCGCTTTGACCATCCCCGGGTTGAACTCCTTGGAGCTTAAGCCGTAACGCCCGTTGATGATCTCAGCATGGCGGCCCTTTTCCATAAAGGCGCTGCACACGTCAAGGTAAAGCGGATCTCCCACAGCCCCCCTTTCTTTGGTACGGTCCAGCACCGCGATTTTCTTGACCGTCTCTGGGATCGCATCAAGCAAGTGTTCGATGGAGAAGGGACGGAACAGGCGAACCTTCACAAGACCCACCTTCTCTCCCTGGCCGGTCAGGTGGTTGACCACCTCCTCGATGGTCTCGCACGACGACCCCATGGAGATGATGATCTGATCCGCATCCTTTGCTCCCACATAGTCGAACAAATTGTAACGGCGGCCGGTGAGGTCCCCCACCCGCTCCATGTTCCGGATCACCACGTCCGGCACCTTCATGAAATAGGCGTTGGACGCCTCGATCCCCTGAAAATAGATGTCCGGGTTCTGGGCCGTCCCCCGAAGCGACGGGGTCTCCGGATTGACCCCCCGGGCACGGAAACGCGCCACCGCGTCCATATCCGTCAGTTTGGCCATGTCCGCGTAGTCGATGATCTCCACCTTCTGGATCTCATGGGAGGTCCTGAAGCCGTCGAAAAAATGCACGAACGGTACGCTCGCGTCGATGGCTGAAAGATGCGACACCAGGGCCAGGTCCATCGTCTCCTGCACCGATGCCGACGCCAGAAGGGAAAAACCGGTCTGACGCACCGCCATCACGTCCTGGTGATCCCCAAAGATCGAAAGGGCGTGTCCCGCCACCGAACGGGCCGTGACGTGGAATACGCTCGGCAGAAGCTCTCCGGCGATCTTGTACATGTTGGGGATCATTAAAAGCAGCCCCTGGGACGCGGTGAAGGTCGTGGTCAATGCACCGGCCGCAAGCGACCCGTGAACCGCCCCGGCGGCTCCCGCCTCCGACTGCAGCTGACGCACCGTCATCACCTGTCCGAATATGTTCTTGCGATCGTCCGCCGCCCACTCGTCGCACAATTCTCCCATGGGCGAAGAGGGCGTGATCGGATAGATCGCCGCCGTGTCGCTCATGGCATA
>CAZCDU010000289.1:0-3442 GCA_964497125.1 uncultured Victivallales bacterium
CCAGGAAGAACTCCAAGTCGTCTTTCGCGTAGCTGTATTCCTTGAACGGGATGAAGCACCAGGGATTTTCGTGATCGCGCTTGAGCGGATTCTCAAGCACAACATCCAGCGGCTTGACGATTCGAAGTGTCTTCTCCTTGCCGTGATGATCCGGCAGCCCGTCGGTGAAGGCGAGCACCAGGTGCTTGCCGGCCCCCAGCACGTAGCGGCCCGAGGCGTTGCTCTTCCCGTTGACCGAAACCCCGAAGCCCGTGCCGTTGGCGCCCCGGAAGCCTGCCGAACGGATCTCAACGGTCGTCCTCTTCTTGAGCGTCAGCAGCGTTGCCATACCGCAGAACATGCTGGTTTTCGCGTTACTCTCGATCACACCCGGATGCGTCAGCCGTGCTGCGGGAAGACAGAACTGCAGTCCATGTGCCGACACGACCTTCGCGGAGCGGAACGACTTGAACGCGAACGGCTTCTTCGTCATCGGCGCCACATCGCGGGGCTGCATGTCTTTCCATGGGCCGGCATGCGCATCGTACAACACCTCCGCCTTGCTGAAACGCCGAGTCGTCTCGCGCCTGGCGTCGTAGTGCTCGTACGCCTCCATGTTGAGGCTGATCTTGGGTGTGTTCGAGATCCAGGCCTTGGCCTCCGCAACGTCCCACGTACCATCGGTGGCCACCGTCGCACACCGCTTGCGCCCCTTCTTCACGTCGAGCTGGGCCAGCAGTCCGGCCTCCTTCACCTGGCGGGTCAGCACGCCGACGCCAAAGAAGTTGGCGACGATCTTGATCTCGTTTTCGCCGCTGCGAAGGGCGGACGTGACATCCAGCTCATCATAACGGAAGTGCTCTGTCCACGACCGGCAGGGACCGTCGGCAATCCAAGTACCGTTCACATAGAGCCGGTAGTAACTGTCGGCCGTGATCCGCAGCATGCCGCTGTCGAACGCACCCAGCTTGAAACGTTTTCTCGCGACCACCGTCTGATTGTACGGCGCCCGCTCCTTCTGCTTCTTCCAAATCCACTTCGCTTCAAGTCTCATGCTTGTCTCTGAATCCTCTCAATCGTCCACCGTTCGCGTCGCCGTTCGCGTTCACCGACCGGTCGACGCGAACGGCGACGCGAACGGAAAACGATTATTCAGCTCCTCCGAAAACTGTGAGCACCGCTCACAGGCCCGACTGAACCCTCAAACCCCTCATACTGCGTCATTAAAGGAGTGAGTGTAGCCGCCCTTCCCGCCCAGCCGCCATCACTCCTTGCCCGGCCCTAGCACATATCAACCGCCGGAGCTCGGGCCGGTGGATGGAAGCGTTTTGCGCTGTCGCGCAAAACGCAGGCGTTAGGCATTAGTTTGCTAGGGATTAGTGGGTATCTCTCCTGCTGCAGGGCCAAATGCAGAGTCGTAAGTCCTTAATAGTCATGGGGTTGATATTGTCCATCAACCGGCCTAACGCCTAGCGACTAGCGCCTAATCCCTTCCTTTGTGGGGTAAGCCAGATCTTCAACGGTTGTTCTGGCGTGTTATCATTGCTCCATTCTGCAGCGCAATTGCCTCATGCGCCCGACCAATCACCGGCAGCGGGAAGTGCCAGAACGCCGGAGCAGCCGCGCCGGGAGACAGAAGTCAGTTGGGCCCCGAGTGGACTCGGATTAGTCAGGGGTGGAAACGTCTTCCGTAGGACGGTCCTCCCGGGCCGTCCTCGAGGCAAGGCTGCCGACAAGGAGTGAGATGACAGACCGAAGGGCATGTTTCTCTCTATCCGTCATCAGACTTGCCACCTGGACGGCGCAGGAGCACCGTCCTACGAAAGCTGAAGACGTTGGCAAACGGGTCAAGTTTCAGGCTAGCCGCGGGGCCGTCATGAGAGCGACGCGTAGCGCGTGTGAAGCAGCGGAGGGCAACGTCCGGGGCTATCTGATAACGACAACCGTGCCCAGCGGCACTACGGTGACTGAACCATAGAGCGTGATATCGTCGAAAGCGACTCCGCTGTTCAAAAAGCCGCTATTGAGACAGAAGGTGAACGATTTCGTTTTGCCGGACTCTACAACGATGGGAGAGGCGAGCGCTACATCCCAATCACCGTCGGCGTTCAGGGTCACTTTCGCGCCTCCTGCGGCATCCGCTTCCTGGAACGAGATGATGGTGGCATCCCCCGTCTGACGGTCGAAGGTCAGTCTGTTGACTGTGATTTCTCTGCCGGCGTCGGCGGTCACGGTGAAGAGGAGCGGAGCGCCCCCGTTGACGCTCAGGTCGCCACCCGTCTGCGCGTCGCTCCACGACGTGTAGTCGTCCACCGTCGGCCTTGGCGTAGGCACCGAGGAACCGTCAAAGTAGTTGGCCCTGTGAAGAAAGATGACAGCAGCGCCACCATTCCCGCCGAAGCCGTAGCCGTCGTGGACCGAACTGGGGACGTTGTTGAGGCCGGCGAAGTCGAACGAGTCGTTCAGGCTCAGCGCCGAAACGGTAAGGCCCGAAGCGACGGTGGTGGTCCCCAGCGCAGACGCTTCAGAGGACGTGTCGTCGAAAGTCCATTCCGCAAGTTCGTACGCTGCTTGCTGAACGGTCTCAACCTTCACGTTGTCATAGGTATACGTCTCGCCCGAGTTGTAGGGCGCGATCAACCCGGCCGCGTTGAATCTGAAGTCGGGAATGGGGGTTGTGTAAGTGATACGGCTCGAGTATCCGCCATTGACGCTTGTCACGGCACTCAACACATCAAACCCACTGCGGGAAATCTCGTAGGTGACGGCTCGGAGGACGGTGTTGGTGATGCTGTAGTTATCGTTGTTGTCCAGAGCGCCGGTTGGGAAGCCCACAGTAACCGCATTGCCCCAGTTTATAGGCCCGTCCATCCAGTAATTCAGCACGTCCCCATCGTGCCCCAGGAACGGTGCCGAAGACATGTACCCATCCACCGGAGTGGGATTGTTCGCGCCGTCGGCGAGCGGGGCACTGGAGTATCCCAGACCGAAACGGATGCCACTGCCCTGAGACGTTGTGCGGCTCATCATGACATCGAAGGACAGTTTGAGGGTCCAGCCCTGCATCAGCACCGTGCTGGTGAAGTTGTGCCAGAGCGACGAGGGCTGGGCTTGAGCAGGCACGATGGTGGCGGTCCCGGCGGTTCCGTAGTCGTAGGTGGTTGCTCCCGCGGTCCTCTCAACCCAGCCGTCCTTGGTGTTGCCGTCACTGAATGTGTCTTCAAACAACGTCGTCTGGGCGTTCGCAACGCCGCCCAACCCGATCGCCACAATGAGCGCGACGGTTGATTGTCGGATTAACTGCTTCATCTCGACCTCCTGCTTTGTCATCTACCCATAACCCTGAGGCTGTATTCCAGCCAACTATGATCGAAGTATACCACATCACCCCACACCCGGCGCTAGCTCAGACCGGATGTCGATAGCACAAATCACCGGATTGTCTTTCGCATCCCGAATCGGC
>CAZCDU010000290.1:0-3405 GCA_964497125.1 uncultured Victivallales bacterium
AGCGTAGGACGTCGACACCGCTTTTGCGTCGTGCTGGGAGGTCGTGGCGGTTAGGGCTCTCGGGTTCTGCTGAAAGCGGCGTCGCCGGGCCTGGGAAGGCCCTCTGCCGCCGCACTCCAAGTTTAGACAGGGGAGCGGTTCGGCGAACGGGCCGATTGAAGTTTCAGGCTAGCGGCGCCGCCGAGTGGACTCGGATCATTCAAGAGTGAAACTGAGAATGAACATCGAACATCGAACATTCAACACTGAACATCGAAGTCTAGAATTCTCTTCGTTCGATGTTGGGCGTTCGATGTTCGATGTTGGACGTTCGAAACAAGCGAGTGTAACGAGTGAAGTCCCAGGTCAGCTCCATCCCGTCCTACAGCAGCTGCCGGTGTGGCAATGGGTCACAGTGCCAGCTTCAGGGCATCGTTAGCCTTTAGGGTAACCGGTCTCGCCAACATCACGGTGCCGTTGACAACCGTTGCCTTTATAGCGCTCCTGCCGAGGCGGACGGTAGCCTGTTGATATCGCTTTCCGGTGATCTCAATCTGCTTCAGTTTCAGGCTTCCGCGCTGCATGGAAATGGTGCATGACGCATCATCAATCCTCAGCACACCCCAGCCCGTGGGCGCGGCAATGACAGATTGCACGGGTTTCTTGCGGAACCGGAGTCTTAACGTGTTGTTGAGCAGATCAACCGTATAGCCACTCAAGGCAAGGTAGACCGCCCAGGAACTGAGAGCGCGATAGTAGTGACCACCGCATTCAATGTGATTGAAGCGCAGGCCCGTGCGTTCGTAGCGATCCCAGACGCACTTGGTCAGACTGATTCCGGCTTTCTCCATACCCATCAGGATGAGATGCGCGGCTACGGCATACTCGACGCCGCTCCACGGCCAGTTCGCCTGATCTGCGGTATGCCGACCAATCTCAACAGCACCGCCATCTGGCCAGGCGCAGTTGGCGAGATAGCCTGTGGGCTCCAAACAGGCATCGAGAATGGACCTGAGTGATGACTTAACCTTCTTATCGGCAATTAGGGAATCCCCAATAGTCTGGCGGACAAACCAGTCGCCATTAAGCTGGTCGGCCATCACGCCTTCATTGAATTCACCATCAGCAGGGTCATAGCACAGGCGGAAGTAGTCACCGTTCCATAGCTGCTCATGCAATAACGGGTAGACGGTCTCGAGTCGCGCCCGCAGTTCATCGCCATAGGCCTTCTCTTGCATCAGGTCCGCCATGTCAGCGGCAGTCTTCAAGGCCGCGAGATAGAGAATACCCACGAAGGCAGATGTCCCCTTTAGCGGGAACTGATCGTAGGTCTGGTCGGGACCTGTGTTATTGGGCAGACCATCGCCATCGGTGTCCTTGGTGTCGAAATAGGCCAGGGCGTCTTTGATCGTGGACCACATCTCCTTGAGATACCCCATGTCCCCAGTCCACAGTACATCACGCCAGACCAGCAGGACAAACTGCGGTATCAGATCGATGCGCTTGCGGTGATCCACATCGCAACAGGCAAACGTGCCCGGCATCATATGCGGGATATTGCCGGCTTCCTCCACGTTATCGCGGGTGAGGCGCATCTGACTCTTCTGGATCTCGGGGAAGAACTGGGCAATGGGGAATGATCCGTAGTGCGTGATATCCGTCGTCTGCAGCCCACAGCAACCAAGTCCCTCCCAGATGCCAAAGCGCCCGGCACGATCCCACCAGGATGCCTTGGTCAGGGTGGTCAACTGGGCCGAGGCAGCTTCCAGCAACCAGTCGGGCATGGAGCTCTGGTAGTAGGCATCAAAGAACAGTTTGGTTTCGGCACGGAGTTTCTTGAAGTTCCGTGTCGCATAAGCGAAGACATCGGCGGCATTATCAAACCAGTTCTCGTATTGGTGCCCGATGTTGGAACCGGCCTTATCCTTGGGGGCGTAATCGGGTTCAACAAAGTTGGGGAAGTACCAGCAGAGCACAACGGTGATGTCGGTGGACTCACCGGGGTCGAGCGTCACCGTCCGGGCAAGGGCGCCGTAGGGCAGCCCCCGGCGGAAATTCACCCGTTGGGTTGCTCCCATGTTGCCAAGTTCCTGCTCCATAGAGCCAAGGTCAATGTTCTCCAACTGCCCTGTCTCACGCATGGGATCCCAGATATCCCGAGGACGGACATGGGTTGCATAGCTGGTCTTGCCCGATGAGCCGGTGATCATTCCGAGAACCATGGAACCATCGTCCGACTGATCCTTGGCGAGTCCCTCTCTGGAAAAGGTCAGGTAAGGCTTCTTCCCTTTGGCCTCTGCATCGATGGTCGACAAGCTCTGTGTATTCGCATAGCCGACCAGATTCCGCTGGCAACCGAAAAGCGTCATCTTCAATTTCTGCCTGGACCTGTTCTTCAGTGAATAGGTCAGAAATGCGACCGGTAAGCCCGTGTTCTTGGCGTCCAGCGGAATAAACGGGCTAAATGCTTCGAGTGTGGCTGACACGGGAATATCATCAAACCTGAAGGTCAGGTTGCTGAAAGGAAACCGCATGGTGCTTTCAATGGATGAGGCATGTTGTAGCCATGGCATGGCATAGGGTTCGTTCAGAATCCGGGAGGGCGCAGGAGCCGTAGACAGATACGCAGAGTGGTTCACCCCGTCACCGTGCACCTGCAGCCCCATATGCAGGGCGTCGCCCAAGGAACAGACATCCCCGCCGGCGCACTTGACTTCGGGAGTGATTCCAGGCCCTGGCCCGGGCCCCCATGGCGCGTTGTTCATGATCTGCCACTCATGGAACAGCCCGTCACTGCGTAGTTCGACTGTTCCCGTCCCTAGCCCACCCAGTGGAATGCCCGAGTGCTTTAAGCCGTCAGCTTTCTGTGTCATATCTAGCCCTTACTTAACTCTACAATTGTGTGCCGGATCTTCTGCAAATTCCCAGATGGACTCTGGAATGGTGCTGAGACCTACGTACTGGTAGCGAAAAACAGAGATTAAGGCGAAGGATTAAGGCGAAAGATCAGGGTTTGGATATCTTGACCTTAATCTTTCGCCATAATCTTTCGCCCTAATCTTCTAGAAAAATTGAAGTTTCAGACACGTAAAGGCCCCGGGGCGGCCCGGACGATGCGGGGGTGAAACTTCTTCAATCGTCAATCGCTCTCGTCGCCCGCTCTCGTCGGCCGGTGAACGATAGCGGGCGACGATAGCGGAGTACGAGTATGGGAAGCATGAAGTTCCAGGTTAGCTCACCCCCCGTCGTTCCTCCGCGACTCGACTGAGCTCGCCGAAATCTGGATTATACATGGTGGCAACTTGGAGTGCGGTGGCAGAGTCCGAAGCGAGCTTGCGAGCGTAGGACGTCGACACCGCTTTTGCGTCGTGCTGGGAGGTCGTGGCGGTTAGGGCTCTCGGGTTCTGCTGAAAGCGGCGTCGCCGG
>CAZCDU010000291.1:0-3389 GCA_964497125.1 uncultured Victivallales bacterium
CCCCGCAGATTGGAGCGTCCCATGCCTGGCAGAGAACCCAAGACCTACACAAACCCGATTATTGCTGGCGACTGGAGCGACCCTGGGGTTGTGCGGGTTGGCGAAGATTACTACTCAGTGCGCTCGACTTTCGGCTGGCAGCCGGGGTTGCACATTGCCCACTCGCGGGACCTGATTCATTGGGAGTACATTGGGTTTGCCGATGTGCATAACGCCTTCGACATCGATCACGGGGTCACCGAGTGGGGGATCTGGGGGTCGGATATCGGGTACAATCCCAATAATGGGACCTTTCTGGTCTATGCCCCGGTGCGCGGCAAGATCGGGGGCTTCTCTTCGGCCAATCCAGCAGGGCCCTACGAGTTTGGCGGCATCATCGTCAAGGGATACGACCCCGGCTTCTTTGCGGATGACGATGGGCAGCTCTACCTGACCAAGTCCGGTGGCGCGATCCACCGCCTCTCCGCCGATGGTTTGCAGGCCGACGAAGATCCGCTCTTTACCGTGGCCGGCGGCGAAGGGCCCGAGATCTTCAGGCGGGGTGAGTATTACTACTACATCATCTCGCCGGGGGGCACGCGCCCGTACCAGGACCACATGATCATGAGCTACCGGGCCACGAGCCTGGAGGGGCCATGGGAAGAGGACCCGACGAACCCGGTCATGCACGCGCCGCACACGTCAGGGGCAAAGATTCAGGGTCCGGGGCACGGCGAGGTGTTCAACACTCAGAATGGCGAGTGGTTCCTGACCTATCACGCCTATGAGCTCTCCCACTACAGCCTGGGACGGCAGATGTGCATGGAGCCTGTCAGCTGGACGGATGACGGCTGGTGGCGACCGGTCGGCGGCAGGATTCCTAGCGAGCAGAGCCCCGCACCGGCTTTGAAAGCGGCGCCCTGTCAGTTTCAGGACTCGGACGATTTTGAGTCCACCGAACTGGGCAAGCAGTGGTTCTTCCACACCGACATGGATACCAGCGGCGACTCGTGGAGTCTCACCGAAGCGCCCGGCAGCCTGCGGATCAAGACCCGTGAAGGCGATCTCAGCTCGCCGCCGGTGGCCACGAGCACCTTCCTGCAGCGCGTCATGCATAAGCGTTTCGAGATCTCCACCAAGCTCACCTTCGATGCGCGCGAGGGCAACGAGGCCGCCGGCCTGCACCTCTATCACGATCCCCTGAAGAATATCTGGCTGACTTCCACGGTCGTGGACGGCGAGAAGATGTTCGAGGTCGGTTATTATGACAAGCCGTACGTGTCGGATGTCGACCCCGCCGAACTGGAACCCGGCGAGATCATGCAGACCTACCGCAACGCGCCCAAGGTGAAGACGATCCTGGCGCAGGTGCCCAACACCATCGGCAACACCGTTTTCCTCAAGATGAGCATCGATGGGCACGAGACCGCGCGCTTCCATGTCAGTGCCGATGGCGAGACGTGGACCGCTCTTGATGCCGAAGTCACCTTCGGCGACGCCTGGCACCACTCCCGTCTCGGCAACAAGCCCGGGGCGCCCGACCTCGGCTGGGTCGGCTGTGGCCGCGACAATGTCTGGACCGGCACCGCCATGGGCGTCTTCGCCTGTCAGAATGGCGAGGAACAGGCCAATCACGCTGATTTCCATTGTTTTGACGTGGTGGCGGGGTGACGTCACCGCGTGGGCGTGGCACGGGCGTCCTCGCCCGTAAGCCTTGCGGGGGAGGGAGACAGGCGAGGACGCCTATCCCACGGGGATGGGGTCATCGCGTTGTACGGGCAGCGCTTGTCTTGCTTGGCGCTTGTCGGTACTGTTTGCGTCAACGCAACGACGGTGTGCATGGCAACGAGCGAGGGCGGATTGAGCGCGAGTGTGAATTTGAAGGGACGTGGCGGGAAGGATGACCGGCCGCTGATTGGTATCTGGCTGGGCCCCGGAAACGTCATCGTTGAGCAGCGCGTGCTGGAGCTGGCGCGAGAGCGCGGGTGGCGGGTGGTGGACATGCGCTGGTATGAGTGGGAGGTTCCGCAGGATCTAAAGCTGGCCGGTTTCATTGCTGAGACCCATGCACTTGTCGTCCGTCCCACGCTTTTGGAACTGGGTTGCCCCCTCGTGCGGTGCGGTCAGTTCCCCTATCCAAGGGATGGGGTGATTCCGGCCGTGATCGAGGATATCGCGGCTGCCGGGCGGCTGGCGGCCGAGCACTTTGCAGAACGCAGTTTCCGCCATGTGGGTTACATTCACTACAATATTGGGGGGCATTTTGATCCGATGTATGCCGCTTTTGCTGAACGTTCCGAGGAACTTGGCTGTGAGTGTCATCGCTTGCGCTATCGGCATCTTGTCGGTGCGGAAGCGGCATTGCCAAAGCGCGAGAAGAGCAAGCTGCGCGAGGCCGAGTTTGCTGAGTGGCTCAAGCGCGTGCCTAAACCGATTGGCTTGTTTATGTTCGGCGATGGCCATGTGGCAAAGTTGTGCGTGAGAATTCAGGATCTGGGTTTTGACGTCCCCGGTCAGGTGGCTCTGCTTGGGCGTGGCAACCAGATCACGACCTGTGAGTGTGCGCCTGTTCCGATCTCGTCGGTGGACATACGCATGACCTATCGGGCCGATGTGGCGGTTCGCCTGTTGGAGGATGCGATGGCGGGTAAGCCGAACCCGAAGGAGGCGTTGAGTGTGCCGCCTATGATGGTGGTGGCACGGGAGAGCACCGATGTGCTGGGCACAACCGACCCGCTGGTGGCGCGTGCCGTGCGGTTCCTCTGGGATCATTGCGCGGAGAACGTCGGTGTTGACGAGGTCGCTGCGGCTGTCGGTATCCCGCGCCGAACCCTTGAGCGCGGTTTCCATGAGCAGCTCGGGCGCGGCGTCAACGCGGAGCTGCATCGCCGTCGCCTGGAGCGCTGCTGCGAGTTGCTCAAGACCACGAAACTGAGCGTCACCGATCTGGCGCCGCTGGCTGGCTTCCGCTCCACCCACTATCTCCACGTCAGCTTCCGCCGCGCCTACGGCATGTCGCCGCTGGAGTTCAGGCGGAAGCATGCGGGCGAGTGACGACTTTGGTGTCCTGCCTCCGCTCGAGGTATACAGGGCGGAAACTCACTCATTGCTCTCTACTTGCTCTTGGCATACAGGCGAGACGCCTGTGCCACGGCGTGCGCATAGTCGCCGGCAATGCTTTGTCGAGGGGCCAAAGTGGCACGGGCGTCCCGCCCGTAAGCCAAGAGCAAGTTCCGGAGCAAAACGAGGACGTTTCAGGTCAGTAACGCCACCGAGTAGACTCGGATTATGCAGGGGTGAAACATGCAGTCGCTATATACGGCCTAAAGGCCGAACTACAAACGGGTTGCCACATGAATCCGGCGTTTGTAGTCCGGGCTTTAGCCCGTAAACCGGCGGCCAAGTTTCAG
>CAZCDU010000292.1:0-3357 GCA_964497125.1 uncultured Victivallales bacterium
CCAATGTGATCATTATCTATAACGATGATCAAGGGTACCGCGATCTGGCGTGTTATGGCGGGACGGATTTGAAGACGCCGAATGTGGATCGGCTCGCGGCGGAAGGGATGCGGTTCACCGATTTCTATATGGTCTCATCCGTTTGCTCGCCATCCCGTGCCGGTTTGCTTACGGGGCTTTATCCGCACCGCGCGGGCGTTCCCGATGTGCTTTTCCCGATCACGCACAAGGATGCTCGAAAGAAGAAAAATTTAGGGCTGGATCCCAAACAGTTTACGCTCGCCGAAATGTTTAAAAGCGTGGGCTATAGAACGAAGGCGGTCGGCAAATGGCACCTGGGCGATCTGCCGGAGTATTTGCCGACGGGTCAGGGATTTGATTCCTATTACGGAATTCCGTTCAGCAACGATATGTATCCCGCCGACTATACGCGATATGCGGACGACTGTCTGTTTCGAGAAGGCTGGAGTGAAGCGAAGATCCAGGCGCGCTTTAAGGAAGCCAAGGCGAAAAAACTGAAACGAAGAGGGATGGCTAAATTGGTGCCGTTGCTGCGCGATGAGTTGTGTGTGGAATTCCCAACGGACCAAAGCACGATCACGAGGCGTTTGGCCAGCAATGGGATGGAATTTATTTCAGAAAGCGTTCAAGAAAAGAAACCGTTCTTTCTCTATTTGGCCAACCCGATGCCGCACACGCCGCTCTTTGCGTCGAAAGAATTTATGGGAAAGAGCGCGCGCGGGTTGTATGGGGATACGATCGAAGAGATTGATTACAACGTAGGCCGGATTCTGGATCACCTCGATGCGTTGGGGATTCGCGATAATACCATCGTCTTTTTCACCTCGGATAACGGTGCCACCCTCAAGCGGGGCGACACAGACGGATCCAATTTGCCGCTTTTCGAGGGGAAGGCCACTCACTTTGATGGCGGCTACCGCGTACCGGGCATCATCCGCTGGCCGAAGCGGGTTCCGGCGGGATCCATCTGCTCAGAAATGGCGAGTTCGATTGACCTTATGCCGACCTTTGCCCGTATCGTCGGCGCGGAAGTGAAATCGGCTGTTTCGCTCGACGGCAAAGATATCTCCGACCTGATCTACGGGAAGGCGGGCGCGGTTACGCCGCATAAAAACTTTTTCTTTGATACGTATGCCGTGCGGAGCGGCGATTGGAAATATCATCAGGAACGAAAATTTGTCAGCCCCAAGAACAAGGGCGCCGAGAGCGGTCCTGCGTTGTACAACTTGAAAGAGGATATTGGAGAGTCAAAAAACAGGGTTGCCGACTATCCCGAAATCGCCGAGCGCTTACGTAAAGTACTTCTAGAACACAATGAATATATGGGTGCGGGCGATTCCCGCAAATAGATGACAGAGGAGAGAATGATGAAGAACGTTACGAAGACATTGCTATTAACTGCAGCGATGCTGTGCCTTAATTCGGCTTATGCCGGAGACGTGTTGAAGGTGGTTATTTGTGCTGGTCAGAGCAATATGTTGGGGAAACGCTCCACTGTGGCCGAACTGCCGAAGGAGTTGCAGGGCGTGCAGCAAAACCTGCTGATCAACCTGGAGTCAGATGGATGGGAACCGCTTATGCCGGGCAAAACGTATGGCAAATATCAGCCGAAAGGGTTCGGTCCGGAGGTCTCTTTTGCCGCCGCATTAAGTGCCGCGCTGAATGAGCCGATTGGAATCATTAAACACAGCCAGGGCGGCACCAACCTTGCCATTCAATGGTCGGGCGGTAATCCGTATAAACGGTTGGCGGAAGTCGTCAAAAAAGCGAAGGCCAGCAAGAAGATCGAGATCATCGGCATGCTATGGATGCAGGGCGAATCCGACTCCAAAAAACAAGCGATGGCGGGGAACTATAAAGCCAATTTGGAGGCCCTGGTCCAACGATGCCGTGACGATTTTGAAAGCCCGAATATGATCTTCATCGCCGGGCGCGTAAATCCGCAAGGGGAGAAGTGTGCTTATACGGACATCGTGCGCAAGGCGCAGGAAACCTGCAGTTCTGCAAACTACGCCTACATCGATTGCGACACGTTGCCGAAGGTGGATGATAATGTGCACTACACCACCGCCGGAATCGTCGAAATGGGAGAACGCTTTTGCAATAAACTAGTGCCGCTACTGGGCAAAAATAAGGAGCGAAAAGAATGAAGAAACCGAACATACTGTTTATGCACGTGGACCAGATGCACTGGGACGCCCTTTCCGGATTTGGCAATCCGAATGTAAAAACGCCCGCGATGGATCGCATCGCGAAAGATGGAATTTCGTTTCGCGCTTCCTACGCCACAATGCCGCAATGTGTCCCCGCGCGTACCAGTTGGTACACCGGCCGGATGTCCTGCGAAAACGGCGCGCCGACCAACGGCGACAAATGTCGTCGGGATATTCCCGACCTCGGGCAATGGTTCAGCAAACATAGCGACTACAATCCGGTCTATGCCGGAAAATGGCACGTCAACGACCGCGATGTCGCTAAGAGTTTCGATCTGATTTACGGTAAGCCGCACGCGAAAGGCGAATATATGGACGGTGCCGTTGCGCGCGCTTGTATGGGGTTCCTCGACAACTATAACGACGACAAACCCTTCTTTCTAAACGCCGGTTTCTTGAACCCGCACGACTGTTGTTATACGGGGGGCGCACGAGGGGGACAGGGGAAATTCGCGCTGGCTAAAGAGATTTCCGACAAACTGCCGCCGCTCCCGAAAAACTGGGTAAAACCGATGAAGAAAGGGAAGTTCTATTCCGATTGGACCGAGGAGCAATGGCGTTTCTATATCTACACCTATTATCGCTGGGTGGAGATGGTGGATGCCGAAATCGCGAGCCTGTACGACGCCGTTCGCAACTCGCGCTTTGCCGATAATACGGTGATTATTTTAACGGCGGACCACGGCGATGGAGCCGGGTTCCACGGGAATACCTCGAAAGGCTATATGGAAGAAGAGGCGTGGCGCGTGCCGCTGATGATTGTCGATCCGCGCGCGGACAAAACCCGGGGCGTGGCCGATTATGAACACCTCTCGACGGGGGTTGATATCACGGCGACGATCCTGGATTATGCGCAGCTTCCGATGATGCCGGACATGACGATTGCCAGAAGCTTGAAACCACTGGTTGAGGGCAAAGAGATTAAATGGCGCGACCACATTGTCGGCGAATCGTTCCACGGTCAACAGGTTGCCGTTCGCGATGAACAGTACAAAACGATTCTCTACACGAACCCTAAAATTACGACCAAAGTGTTCGACCTGAAAAACGATCCGCTTGAGATGAAAAACCTGATGGATTCGCCCGAGTTGGGTCAATCGGTGTTGCAGAAACATAAAGCGCT
>CAZCDU010000293.1:0-3332 GCA_964497125.1 uncultured Victivallales bacterium
GCCCTCGCGGTGAACACGGTCAGCCAGGGTGTAGGCCGGGGCGGGCGCATCCTCACGCGTCGCAGGCTTCGGACCGGCAACGTACTCCATCACGATGAACGGCCCTTCACGGTCCTCACCCAGCGAGTAGATGTGAACAATATGGATGTGGTTGAGCGATGCGACGGCGCGCGCCTCCTGGAAGAAGCGCTCCTTCATGGTCGGGTCTGACATGCCGGATGCATGCAAGCGTTTGATCGCTACGAAACGTCCGAGTCGGCGATCCTTGGCAAGATAGACCACCCCCATCCCGCCATCCCCGATTTTGTCCAGGATGGCATACTGTGAATCCAGCGTGGCCGATTCCGTGGGGCGATAGACTGTCGAGTTCTCCTCGCCACGCAGTGACTGCGTGTTGATCTTCATCCGAACGGTTTTTGGATCACCGTCTGCAGATAGGACATCGCCAGGTTCTGTGTCACTCACTGCCATGCTCATCATCCGATGCTAGTGGGAGCGTGAAGAGGAACGTGCTGCCGTCGCCCTCGGTCGATTCGACCCACATGCGTCCCCCATGATGTTCAACAATCCGCTTGCAGATCGTCAAGCCGGCACCAGGGCCCGATGCTTTTGTGCGGGGCTGTAGCCGCCGGAATATGACAAAGACGGCATCATGAAATTTGGGTGCAATTCCGATCCCTTCATCTCTGATGGCGAACGTGGCCATAGGTATGCCCTCGCCACGCTCAACGGTGGCCCGGACATGGATCTTGGGTGCGCCATCGCCGGCATAGAGTACCGCGTTCTCGATCAAACCAGACAACGCCTTGAGCAGCTGCACAGCGTCGCCTTTCACGGCAGGCAGTGGATCGCGCGTGACGACCCCATGAGTAGACTCCAGCCGTGGTTGCAGTCGCTCACAGGCGGCATCCACGAGCCTCTCTATATCGACGGGCGCAAAGGTATTGCCATGGGTTCGAACACGAGAGAGTTCCAACATGGCTACCAGCATCTCGCGCAGTCGCTCCGAACCATCAACCGCAAACTGGAGGTATTGCCTCTCCTCTTCAGCCAGACGGCCACCCAGCTGCTTTTCGAGCAGCTTCAGAAAACCACCGATCGTGCGGACCGGTTCCATGAGATCATGCGACGTGACCGATGCAAGTTCCTGCAGATCATGCTCCAGCGTGGCCACTCGGGCCTGAAGTTTGGCAATCGTATTTTCCGTCTCCGTCACGAGATCCCCCATTGCACACAAGCTTGTAAAACGTCCCGTCATGCTACCACAAAACAGGCGGGACGCAATCGCGGTATTGCGCCGGCTTCGGAATTGCGACTCCCCTGCGTGTCGTCGCAACTCCAAAGCCGCAGGAATCAGGGGGGGGGGCAGGAAAAGGGGTTGGCCGGGCGCCGCGCTTCGTAGCCTCGCAACCTAACAATCCCCGGGGCAAGCCCGGGGGATTTCTCCCTTGGGTTGTGTTCAGAATCCTCTGCAAATTCATATTTACAGAAGAGACGCGGTGAAACGTGAAACGCAACGGCAGGGGGGGCTGGTGTCGTCTTCTGCCGCCCTGTGGGGAGAATGGCACCGTGGCATGAGCTGGCACGGGTCGTGCTTTGCGAAGTAGGCAGTGATCTGTGTGTGAACGAATGCTTTGGGAAGGTGGGGTGACATGGTTCGGTTGAATCCAGCAGGATCACTTTTTCGCCGAGTTGAACGGCTACTGACGGCTGTAGCCGCCTGCATCGCGGCTGGCATCACTGTACTCATCTGCCGCCTAATTGCCCCCGAGCTCAATGATCCCATCGCTTTGATCGCCTCTGCGGTGGCTGCCGTGGCGATCTTCTTCAATGTCTTCGGAGCCGTGGTGCTGCTTCTGTTGCTACCGTGGGAAGCCATGGCGGGGTTCCGAGACCATGCCTAACGCGGGACGCGTGGCTTAAGCGACACCTTCCGCCTGCAAGCTCGCCGTGGGCGGCAGCTGCACAAGCTCAAACCAGTACTTGTTGAGGTGTTTGACGATCTCCACAAGCTCGGTGAACGTCACCGGTTTTCGGATATACGAACTGGCACCGAGCGAGTAGGTGTTCAGAATATCATCCTCATCACCTGAAGTGGTCAGGACAACAACCGGGATTGATCGCAGCTCGGGATCCGATTTGATGGCCGACAGGGCCTCGCGCCCCCCCATCCGTGGCATATTCAGGTCAAACAGGATAAGGTCGGGGCGATGGGACGAAGCACTACCGCGATGATCATCCAGGTACTCCATCAGCTCAGCGCCATCGTTGGCGACTATCAGCGAATCCGAGATGTCGGCTTTCCGGAATGCCTCCTGGATCAGGAGCTGATCGTCAGGATCGTCTTCCGTAACGACAATGGAAACTGATTTACCTTCGCTTACCATACCGGGAACACCCTATGATTAACCTTGCCAAACGGCGCCGTACACAATATGCCGACATCCAAAACAAGATTACTCGAGCGGGGCTCTGTGAGCCAGACCTGTTTTCGCTAATACCCGTGCGAATTTCCCCACAGTATACGGAGGTTTCCCCTATCGGGGTGCAAAGGTTTCCCTGATGTGCGTTATCAGGGCTTACTCGAGCAGGCCTTGCTCAATCGCGTAGCGTACAAGGTCAGCCGTGCTGTTCAACTTCAGCTTCGACATCATGCGGGTGCGGTACGTACTCACGGTCTTGTCATTGATGCCCAGATCGTGGCCAATTTCCTTCAGCGACAAGCCGGATGCTGAGAGGACGAGAACCCGAAACTCGCGCTTCGAAAGTCGATCCAACCCATCACCAGCGCCAGCATCGCTGAGGCACTCCACGAGCCGGGGCGAGACGGATGCACAGATATATTTCTTCCCCGCTGCGACGCTTCGGACGGCGTCCTCAAGTTCGGAGAACTCCTCCCCCTTCACAACGTAGCCATCCGCTCCCTCATGCAGCGCATGCATAACGTATCGGACGTGACCCATAGCCGAGAGCACGATGACGCCTTTCGAGGCCTCCTTCGCTTCCTGGATCAGCGACAGCCCATTACCGTCGGACAGCTTGAGGTCCAGCAGGATAACATCACAGAGGCCTGGGGCGAGGGTATCACGAAAGGCTTCCGCACTCCCGGCTTCGTGCGTAACACGAATATCCGGACTCTTGGAAAGAACCTGTTTTACCCCTTCGCGAAACATCGCGTGGCCATCAACCATCATGACCCGTATCATATATCGCCCCCCTCTGGCGCAAGAGTAACAATGTGCACCCCAATGTCAAGGTTCTTATGTAGACGGTTGCACACAATGCCAGACCCATTCCGCCCCGAGTGCACTCGGATCATTCAGCGGTGAAAC
>CAZCDU010000294.1:0-3308 GCA_964497125.1 uncultured Victivallales bacterium
CCGGCGCGATAGGCGAGGGAGAAGAGTGCGATTAGGAACGGCGAATGGCTAAGGATGGACTCGAACAGGTCAAGGTGCAACCGAGGAGAGATCTCCCCAATCGTCCACCGTAATCGTCGCGCGTAATCGTCTTCCGGCGGCATGTAGGCTCAATGAGGGGAAAGCCTAAGAGATATGCGTGTAGGAGTACGTGTAAGAGTACGGGAAGAAGGGAGCGAGGATTGCTGCTGTCCCCCCGTTCTCGTACACTCGAATCTCCCCCTCGGTGGATGGTGAACAGGGGATGAGAATGGGAGAGAACGACATTGTCGTCGAACTCCCTGGCGAACAACAGGCAGGATGCTGCCGAGGGCAAGCGTTATCTCGCGGATGTCGTGCGAATGCTCGTAGCTTGGGAACGGAGTCTGGAGGAATGATAACAAATCCGAGTGGAAGACAACGTACTCGTACACGTACTCGTACACGCAAATCTCCCCTGTATCATCGGGATCGAGGCATGTCTCTTGACCCGCAGACTTTGCTGAAGAGCCTCAAATGGTTGCTTGCCGGGTTGCTTGTTATGGGCTTCTCGGCGGCAAGTGCGGCGCCACGATCGCCGAATGTATTGCTGATTATTTCGGATGATCAGGGATACGGCGATTTTGGGTTTACGGGCAACACGCTGGCGGATACGCCGGTACTTGATCGGCTGTCGAAGGAGGGCGCCTTCTATCCCCACTTCATGGTCGCTCCGGCCTGCACACCGACCCGCTCGGCGCTGCTGACCGGGCGCAACCATCTCGATGTGGGTGTTTGGGGGGTAGGCTCGCGCGGCGATGTGCGGCGCGACGAAGTGCTGATGCCGGCGTTCTTCAATCCGTCCGGCTACAACACCTGGCTGTTCGGAAAGTGGGACGGCTCGAAGATGATGGAGCTTGATCCTGTGGCGCGCGGATTCGACTGGTTCTGCGGAATCGGCGGCGGCTACAAGCAAAAGCGCCCGCTGCTTTGTACCCCCAAGGGCGGGGTATGGACCGACGGCTGGTCGGCCGAACTGATCACCGATGCCGCCATTGAGAAAATCAAGGAATCGGGTGATACGCCGTGGCTGGTTCATATGGCCTACATTATTCCGCACCTGCCGTGGGAATGCCCCGATTCGTATGCCGATCCCTACCGCAAGAAGGGCTTCTCGGAGAGCTTTGCTCAGTGCTACGGCTCCATTAGGCAGATGGACGACCAGATCGGACGGCTGCTCGATGCTGTTCGTGAAGCGGGGCAGGAGGAGAACACCATTGTGCTGTTCTTCAGTGATAACGGACCGACCGAGAACACGCGGGCCTACGTCAACAATGATTTTGAGGAGGCACAGTTTTCCAGTGACTGGAAACTGCGCAATGCCTGTGACCTGATTGGCGCAAAGGCCGAGGTATGGGATGGCGGTATCCGCAGTCCGTTGCTGGTGCGCTGGCCGGGCAGGATCAAGCCGGGTATCCGCAAACGCGTCGCCAAGGTGGAGGACCTGTTGCCAACGCTGCTCGACCTTGCGCAGATTGCCGAATCCAGGCAACCGGAGCATCTGCCGTTTGAAGGCAAGAGCATCCGCGCGTCGCTCGAAGATCCGCGCTATACGGAAGATCGCGATATCTTCCGCATCGCACTCGACGGGCCGGGGAATCCGGGGGATGCGACGCCGACAGGTATCATTGAAGATGCCCGCAAGGTGGACTACAGCAAGTTGCATATGATTCTTCGCAACGGAAAGTACAAGTTCCACCACCTGCCTGGCGGCAGATTCCGCCTATATGACATGGAGATGGATCCCGGTGAAAAGCGCGATCTGAGCGAGAGAATGGTTGAGCGTACTGCGGCCATGGCGGGGCGCTGTCGGGCACGATGGGATGCGATCGCCTCGCGCAATCGGACCTTTCCCATGCGCCAGTTGAAGATTGATAACGCCGACGGCTTCTCGAGATCGTGGCGGCTCGAAGCCAACCGCGCGCTCCATGTTGAAGGAGATATGCTGTCGGACTTCTATGGTGGTATAGTCGGTTTTCGCCTTCCCGGCAACCGCGCCGACTACACTATCGACGTGCAGAAGCCGCTCACGGTTTCGTTTGTGCTCGACGGAGAGGGGCTCGACCGATGCGCACCGATTGATCTGCTGGTCGCCGGCAAGACGGTTGAAGTAGAAAGCCGCTCCGCCGAGAGGATTGTCTTCGGCTCCGTCGCGCTCCCCGCCGGGACCGCTCCGCTCTCGCTGGCCGTTGCGGACGAGGCCAAAGCCGGCTCCGCCGCTGGAAAGGTGATCGCGGTGAACCTGAGGCTGGAGAAGTAAGAGGATGATGTATACATTTAACCACTCCTGTCCAAAACAGGATCTCTCAGGCTGTGAAACGGGTTGCAGCACAAGGGCACTGGCGGGGCATACGCTCAGTCTACCTTGTTCCGAATCACTTCGGGGGACGATAGCGGGCGACGATAACGGGACACGATTCGATGATTCCTACTCGTTCTCCGCTCTCGTCGCCCGTTCTCGTCAACCGGTTCCGAGGGGGGCCTCGGTGTCTTGGGTAGCAATGATGTTGAACAAGGTATTAAGGTATTGCCTGGGAGGCATTCTTCTGGCGGCCCCGGTGCTCGCGGCAGAGGGGGCGATGGAACTCTCGGTTTGTCCGGCCATGACTGCGGAGCATAAAGGGGAGGAGGATCTGTTTCGCGCTTACGAGGAACTGTTTGTTGATCGGCTCGATGAGTGGCAGTTCGTCTCCGAGAACATAGACCAGTTCAAATTCTATATCACGCCGCTGGGCCGGTTGATTCGGAGCAATCCTGAGCTGCTGGAGAAGATGGTGAAAACCATGTCCGCCATGGATGTGGGGATCGGTATTGAGGTGTGCATTCGGCACGGGCATAAGTCGTTGATTAGACGAACTCTTGATCCCATTACCAGGATGGGCGGGCGCGTCGATTTTCTCGTCACGGATAACGTCTTCGTCAAATCGCAGTTCAGAAAGAGTAAGATGGATGACTTCACGTGGGAGTCGTATGAAGAGGCGGTTGAGGCGTACGCCACGTTTGTGGCCGGCATCAAGGAGAAGTATCCCGATATCCGAATTGGAATGATCGAAGCGGCCTTTCGCTTCTATTGGGAGGATCAGGACAGGTTTCCAGCGGAGGGGAACCCTAAGAAAGCGTATGGCGATCTGAAGACGATACTGGAGGATGTGATTGCGGCCTGCAAACGGAAGGGAACCCGGCTTGATCTGTTCCAGCCCGAATACTCGTACAGCCGCATTCAAGCCACAGAGAACGGCTGGGCAAAGCTC
>CAZCDU010000295.1:0-3298 GCA_964497125.1 uncultured Victivallales bacterium
TCCGCCGTCCTCTCACCCGGTAGTATGTATGCCGGGCTGCACCCACGGTTGTCGTGCTTACATTCAAAGGCGGAGTGCCGGCGACACCATCGGCCAATGGCACCCACGTGCCCGTCAACAGGTTCGTGCGCACATCGATCGCATAGACCGCATTCGAAGCGCTCTGCCAGCGAAGGACCAGCGTTTCCGCCGCCGGGAAGGCCACCGTTTCGAGGGCCAGCACAGACGCGGCATTCCTGGGGTCGGTGCCCGCCCGGTATTCATCGACATTGGACAAGCCGTCACCATCCCAGTCGGAACCGGCCTCGCCCCCCTCCGCGGCAGCAGACCCGAAGTACTCCGTCTCCCAGCTATCAGCCATGCCGTCACCGTCGAGGTCGATCAGCGAACGCGTGTCGAACACCGTGCTTTCATAGGCCGCAACCGTGCCGTCGCTGTTGGAAACGAAGACGCGGAAGTAGACGTCCGCGCCCGGGACCAGACCGGAAAGGACCAGCTCGAAATCACCCTCCGATTGCGACGGCAAACCTGCGCTGTACTGCCAGTTCCCGATCACGTCGCCGCCATCGAACGAACCCCAGCAGACGGTCACATCCACCACGCTGTTCGATACGGTGTAGATGACCTCCCCCTGCACGAGGGCGGAAACGCCGTCAATCCCCTCGGCGCCGCAGTTCGCCGTGAGCATCAACGGCTGAGCGTCATAGGCCGCAATGCCCGCATTGAGCGCGGCCTGGTTCATCGCCTCGCGATGGCGACGGTCAGCGAACTTGCCGTCACGCCAGGCATCCACTCCGGAAACCTGGTGTCCGGCCATGTCCGCACGCGGTGTTGCGGCAAGCGCGGCCTGCCCAGCCTGGATGATGGCGAGGGCATTCGTGTAGGTCGCGCCGGTCAGACCGGTGAGGCACGGGCTCTTCTCCGGACGATCGAAGCAGACTTGTGGTCCGGGGTTGCTGAGATAGTTCTTCATACCCGCCAGGTTCCGACCCGTCAGGCTCGAAAGTTGGGAGACCTGTGATGGGTTCAGCGGCGAACGCCCTGCAAGATTGCCGGGGTAGCTGGAGCTGAAATGCGGATAGTACGGTGCGTTGAGATCGAGCCAGGTTGCAATACGGTCAAACTCTTCGGGGGTCAGCGGATTGCCATGCCCCGCCAGAATCTGCGCCATGAGCGGGCTGGCATGCGAACCCCAGCTCTTGGCCTGCTGAATCTTGGCCGGTCCGGCGCCGATCGCGCCCGTATAGCCTTTCCGCCACAGCTCGGTATAGGAGGCATTGAAGTAGAGCCCCTTATCACCCGCGAGGACCAGTTTGCCGGCCCCCTCGCCGCCGAAATCATGGCACGACACACACTTGGCATCGAAAACGGGCTGCACTTCCTCCAGGAACCCGAAGTTGCGCGGCTCGCCATACCACGTGTCATCGGCAAGCTGACTCGGCGGGCGCATGGTCGCCAGCGGCAGCGAATTGGTTCCGAAGGCGGCCGGGGCCAGGGCACGGTTGTCGTGACAGCCGATACAGCCCTGGGTCTCGTTGGGCTGAATGATCGTAGCCGTGCGCATGGACTGAATCATCATCTTGTTCTCGTCCAGCAGCTGGAAGAAGAGGAAGATGCTCGACGGCGCATTGAAATGGGCCGAGCCGTCCGCTTCGACAGGCACGGTTCCGAGGATCTTCTTGTTCTGGAAGTTCTCCCAGTTCATGCCGGGGCCCTGGAAGCCCTGACCGCCCCATCCGTTCAACGTCCAGTAGGGCTTGTTAGGCGCTTCCACGACGCGCAGGTATTTCACCTCACCGCGTGCAACCCCCGCCATGTGGGTGCCCTCATAGACGTCCTGCACATAGAAGCGACCGTCGCGACCGTCATACTTGCGGTGCACGTTGACATCGTGCGGAACCGGGCGAGGGGCCAGCGGCATCGGGTCATAGCAGCCCCCAATACCGGAGCTTTCATCGTACAGCTTGATGGTCTCCCCCTCCGTGTCGAGTAGGTAGATCGCCGTATGCTCAGCGCTGGACGTCACCTGCCGTGCGCAGAGGAAATAGCGCCCCCCCACGCCGGTGCCGGGATCCACCAGCGGCCAGGGATCTTCATACTTGATAGGCATGTGGTAGTAGTAGTGATCGAATATCTGCCATCCGTCGATGGACACCTGGGTCTTCGCATCCGCCGGCCAGGTGTGCACCACCGGATCCGCGCCATCGACGCCCTTGCGACGGTCAATGATCGCAATCGCGCCCCACGGGCGGTTATGGCAGGAGCCGAACGTGCAGACGGTCCGCTGCGTGCCGGGGATGACCCGTCCATCGAATACGCCGCCGGGTTGGGCGGTGTTGTTGCCGTAGTAGATCGCATGGCCGGTGCCGTCGGGCTCGCAGGTCCACAGCCCCTGTGCATCGCCAAAGTTGCGATCCACGTACTCCCAGCGCGAGTACATGATGCGCCCGTCGGGCATCAGGCTCGGATGGTCCTCAAACAGCGTGCTTCGCGCAATCTGCTGAATGTTGGCGCCGTCCGACTCCATCTTGTGCAGGTTGGCCGAGATGTGCTTGTTGCACCCGATGTATTTGGGCTCGCGAGTCGAGGTGAAAACAATGTCACCGTCCGGCATATAGATCGGATCCAGATCGTCGGCGTCCTGAATCGAGGTCAACTGCTTCAGCCCGGTTCCATCGACGTTGATCTCATAGATATGGTAGCTGTCCTCGTGATCCTTACGCATGGAGAAGACAACCTTCTCACCGCTGAAATGGACATCCGGATCACGAATCACCCCGGTGGGGCCAACAACGAGCAGTGTCTCAACCGATCCAGAGACAGGATCGTAGACCTTAAGCCCACCGCCCGGAGTGAAGTATCCAGTGTTGAATTCATTAGGCGCCGAAGGGAAAAAGGTGGCTGTGTTGTGGTGGTCTAAGCGATATTGATTCCGCACCACGAACAGGATCGGTTGGTTGGTCACGCAGGCAGGCAGGTCAGCGTGGGCTGCGGCGACCATACTGAAGCAGCAGAGCACGAGAGAAACCAGCCACGCACAAAACGCGCTGGGGCTAATCAGGGGTGAAACTCTGGAATGAACATCGAACATCGAACACTCAACATCGAACATCGAAGTTTGGAATTCTCTCTTCGTTCGATGTTGGACGTTCGATGTTCGATGTTGAACGTTCGCAACGAACGAGCTCAGCGAGTGAAGTTTCATACTACTCATAATCATTCTCACAGCGAATTCACATACTCGACGAGGTCATTGAGTTCCTCTTCAGTCAACCCGGAGGTGCTGCCATGCGAGAAG
>CAZCDU010000296.1:0-3247 GCA_964497125.1 uncultured Victivallales bacterium
GCGCAGCAATCCCGCCCTCTTGGCCAGCTAGAAATTCTCCCGATCTTCGCCCTGTCAGTCAAGCAAGACGCCAATGCCGAGGCCGCCTTCCCAGGAAGAGACGTCGATCTCTGTGTCGACAATACCGGCGGAAGCGTCGACAGAATCGACCCAGCGGTAGGAACCGTGGGCTTGGAGGTAGACTCGGCCGCCGCTTGTGAGCGGGTAGCGGGTTGAGAAACCGGCGTACACACCGACCTTGACCGGGGTGTCGCTGTCGCTGTAGTGATGGCTTTCCAGGGCGCCGTCTCTGCCTTCCTGGTACCAGATGATACTGCTGTCCAGATCGTAGTCGATGATGTTGAGTGTGGCTCCCGCAGTGAGGTATATCTCTCCCGGTCCGACAGGATATCCGACTTCTCAACCGATTGGGATTTCGTGGAGATTGACCTCGAGGTTAGCTTGGCTCACGGCCCGGAGAATCGCCACGGTGCTGTTACGCGTGCTGCTACGCTGCCGGGCCGGACTGTAGTCGGGGCCAAGTCCACCAAACACGTTGTCGGGATCATGGAGGATAATCTCATTGGGGCCACTCACATCGCCCGGGATTTGGAGGGGTAGAGCAGGGTTGGCAATGTAGTCATAGTCGTACGTGTACTCCGTGTGCCGTTCGGTTACCAAAAGGCGGGCAACGTCGTGGCTTCCGGATTCGTGATCGGTGTGGACGAACCCCCAGCCGGCGACCAGGTTCACGGTCAGATTGTCGGTATTGCGGAGCTTGTATCCCAGGGCCACGAAAGGCCCGACCGCCGTCTCCGAATCGGAGACATCAACGATGTACTGGTCCTGCGAGGAGGTGTACCCGAATGCATCGGTGTGGAAGGATACGATTCGATTACGGTTGCCATTGGCGATGTCACCCACGGAGTGGGCCGAGATCTGGTCGGCCGAGTCAACGTAGCCGTGGGCACTTCCCGTTCCGTAGCCAGGATTGGAGCCATCGTGAGGACCGACAAACCCGTCATTGTAGGTCACGGTGCCGGGGCCGCCACCGTAGAGTCCAACATCCCCGAGCCCGGAATGGCGGTTGACGTAGTTGAGCCAGTTGATCCCCGGGGTATGGGCGCCGTTGAACCGGAAGCCGGCGTCGATCTGGCGAATCGTCGCCCCGCCGCTGATGAACCAGGGGCAGGAGACCTCGGTCACAGCCGCTGGATCAGCGACGGTGGGCGTCAGGATCGCCGTTGTGCAGATGGCGACCGCGAAGAGAGAGCCGAGACGTTTCTTCTGCATGGGATCTTGCTCCTTTCTATGGGTTTAGAGCTTTTCTGGGCTCAACGTTAAAGGATTGCACAAGAAAAGAGGAGCAAGAAATTCAAGAGGCCTTTGTGCAGGAACAACCCGCGGGAGTCGCACAGAAGCCATGGGCGGACATTCCCTGGCGGACCGGGGCCGCCCCGCTCGATGGGTGAGCCGAAGACTGGGTAGGGGGCTATGCCGTATCCAGCCGGTAGCCGACGCGGGGAACGGTGTGGATATGTTGCGTGGCATTGCGAGTGGGCTGCAGTTTCTTTCTTAGGTTCGCCACGAAGTTGTCGACTGTGCGTGCGGTGCCGTCGTAGTCCCAGCCCCAGACTCGCTCGAGAATTGCTTCCCGCGTGAATACTTTGCCCGGGGCTTCGGCCAGAAGGCAGAGCAGGTCAAATTCCCGTGCCGATAGCTTCACGGGTTCGTCCCCAACGCGCACGGTACGGGCGACGCGGTCAATGGTGACGTTGCCGAAGGTCAGTGGCGGCAGGCTTTCCTCCTCGGCGTCGCGACGCCGTAGCATGACTTGAATGCGGGCAATCAGTTCAGGAAGATCAAAAGGCTTGGTCATGTAGTCGTCTGCACCGAGTTTCAGTCCTTTGACTTTGTCGGGCGTTGTATCCCGGGCCGAGAGGATGAGTACCGGCACGTCCTCGCCGCGCTCTCGAAGGGCCTCCAGAATGTCGAGTCCGGACCAACATGGCATCATGATGTCGAGCACGATCAGGTCGGGACGCAGATCAAAAGCCATTCGCATGCCGGACTCGCCGTCAGCTGCCGACTCTGTGTCGTAGCCGTTCAGGCGCAGGTTCATCGCCAAGCCTTCGCGCAACGAACGGTCATCCTCAATCACGAGAACGAGGTCCTTGGTCCGCCTTCTTCTGGCTGAGTGTGTCTTCATGGTTTAACTGCTGCGGGAAGTGTGATCGTGAAGGTGCTGCCGCCTTCCGGTCGTCCGCTTGCGCTGATCGAGCCACCGTGGCGATGGACCAGGTGCCGTGCGATGGTGAGCCCGAGTCCCACGCCACTGGCAGCCGCTTTGCGGGTACGATAGAACGGCCGGAATATCCATTTTGCTTCACGGGGGGAGAGTCCCACCCCATTGTCTGATACCTCAATCACGACCTTTTCCCCGGCGTCGCGCACCGTAACGCCAATTTGCTTCTCATCACCGCTGTACTTGTAAGCATTGGTCAACAGATTCAGCACAACGGCGTGGATCGCCTTGGGATCATGCAAGACGTTGAGCCTGCTGTTGGCATCAACCGACACCGCGGGTTCCTCCGGTGCTGTCATTGAGCAGAAGCGAGTGACGGCATCGCTGACCGCGTCCTCGACCGGCGTGGATTCCATGTTGAGCTTGAGCACGTTTCGAGACGATGCGCGCCAGGTGAGCGCACGGTCGAGCATGTCATCCAGCCACTCGGTCTCACGCAGAATCGTGGCGAGGCACTCGGCAGACCGTTCCGGGTCCCCGGCTAGTTTCCCGGACTGAAGGGTCTGGGTATAGAGTCGGATCGCGCTTAGCGGGGTCCTGAATTCGTGGGCCACATTGGCGACAAAGTCAGCCTGCAGTCTTGCGAGTCGAGCCTTGCGGCCCGTCAGTACCACAGCGACCAGGCCGCTGCCGGCGGCGGTCAGGGCAAATGACAACGCGAGCACCCCGATCACGATGCTGCCCGCGTCGTCGGCGAAGACCAGGGCGACGATGCCAACCGCCGTCAACAGAATCACCGGAAGCAAGACCCCGACCGCAATCGTGACGATGACACTGGTCAGGTTCAGGTTGATCGTAAACCGTTTCATGAGCCCCTTCTCTACGATCATTCTGGGGGATTCCCGCGATTAGCTCAACCCCCATTCAGTGTGGCCACTGCTAATACTGATCTGGATGGCACAGTTTAAGCGTCTCTATCATGGTCGGCGTCGGGTATTCGTGCCTCTTAATGACGAAATACCC
>CAZCDU010000297.1:0-3240 GCA_964497125.1 uncultured Victivallales bacterium
CCTCGGCCACGCGGCTCTTGCTCTTGACCAGCCACCACAGCGCCTCCTTCATCGCCGCCTCGGTCTCCGGCTTGAGTCTCGCCTGCCGGTCTCCCGGTAGCCCCGGGCCGTCTCGGCCCGAGGGCCGGCGCTGGCCCCGAGACGGGGCCGCGCTACTGAAGAGCTCCGGGTGATGGGGGCTATCGGTGCGGAACAAGCACAGGATGCGGACATAGTCGGTCAACGCGAAGTAGGCCCACGGGGACTCGCCCGAGAACTTGCCGGGAGCGAAAACGCCGTCGCCCGCCTCGGCCTTCATCGCATCACAATAGGCCTGGGCACTGCCGAGCAGCCACGCGTTGGCACGATCCGTCTTCTCATTGAGGTAGAGCGCCGCCAGCGACCAGATGGTCTCGCCCCAGTTGCCCTTGATCCAATATGAATCCGCATCAACCGTGTCGCGCAGCACCTTCTGCCTCAGCGCCAGCGACTCTCTGTGGGTCTCCACCACGACCGCCTCGTAACCCGCATAACGGTCGGTCGACACCAAGGCCACCGGCTCCGCTTCGCCACCCTTGCGCTGACATCCCGCGGCAAGCACCGCCAAGACCCCCACCGCCGCAAAAACCAGAGTTGTTTCCTTCTTCAAAGTGATCACTCCTTGAGCGTGTTTTATCTTCTTCGTGAGATCGTTTGCTACTCGCTGGTTAGCTTGTAGACCACAAGCTTGTCGTTCTCCGGCAACTTGCCTTTCCCTGCCGCCCACGATTGCCGGAAGCGGCATACCAAGCTAGCACACCGGCCGCTTCCTGCCACTAGACCAATCGCCGATATGTGTCAGCAAATCGCCGACGTGGATAATTCAGTAGGAATTCAGTAGGAATTCAGTAGGGACATACAATCAATGCACTTACAATCAATGCACTCTGCAGAAGGAGAGAGGTGGGAAGAGTTCCAAAAAAAGTTGAAACTTCTTTGGATACATTGCGTGTCCCTACCATCTCTTTGGATACATTGTGTGTCCCTGCCATCTCTCTGGATACATTGTGTGTCCCTGCCATCTCTGTTATGGCCAGACCACTACGACTGGAGTGTGAAGGCGCTATCTACCGGATAATCAGCACCGACCCCGGAAAGTAGGTCGTGCCGAGTGTGAGGGGCATCGACAGACCATAGACCGGCCGCACAGCCGTGTTGGTACCACTCCAACGCAAGAACCAGTGCGCGCCCGAGGTGTGCGGCCAGAGACCGCACATCACGTTTGCAGCGCCCAGGTGCTGGCTGGAATGAATCGTCCCATTGCCCTGGCTCCCGGTCCAGGTGTCCCCATGCTGCGTGTTGATGGCAGGGCTGCCGCCGGTCTCGGAAACGTTGATCGGGCTTGGGGCCAACCCATTCCATAGGTCCGCGTAGTTCGTGGCTACGAGAGAACTGCCGTTGAGCAGGAAGATGGCTTCGCCATGTTCAGCCGGATCGGTCAACGTATTCGCGCGGGCACTCACGTTCGAAGACGACGCCGCGATCTTCCACGTCGCGCCCTGGTCGGAACCGATCCCGAGCGGGCTGGCGTCGGCTAGCCCCTGCACGTAGTCGTTGTACCACTCGATATCGGTCTCGATCGCGTTGGTCATGACGCTGCTGGCAAAGATGAATCGATACGTGTCGCCGTTCTTCCAGAGCGAACCGGTCGCTGGATTGACCCCGCTGTTGGCTTCAAGGTTCAGAATCCCAAGCGGCCTGATCAGCACCGACGCATCGTGCACCGCAATGGTGCTGTCATCGGCGAACGGGCCGTTGAGCGTATTCCCGAAGACGTCCTCGAACGAGGTGGCGCCGGTCGTCGTCACCTGAAGCGTGCCGATGCTACTTGCCGTGACATCAATGACGACGGTCGTTTCAGAGACCTGCGTGACACTGTCGACGCTGATGGCCGCCGAACCGGAGTTCACGACATCCCCGGCGCCACCGGTGAAGGTGCCGGGCTCGTTGAAGGTCAGCGTGAACGTAACGGTCGGGGCTGGCAACATGAAGGTCTCCCCGTTGACCGAGTCGTCGGTGATGACGAACGTCGTCGGATCGTGTACGTCGCCGCTGTCCGAGAGTACGGTCAGGACACTGTTGCCGGAAATCCAGGAAACCTCGTTGCTGGCCGTGCCCGGAGTTCCGACGCGGCCGTACGTGCCTGCCGGATACGGAAACCCGCCGATCGTCAGCGTGCCGACGGCGTCATCGCCGTTCATCGTCACCTTACCCGAAGTCGGAATGTTGAGCGACAACGTGGCTGTATCTGCCATCGCATCGGCCGCATCGATGACGAGCTTGGCCGTATCATTGATGGTCACGTCACCCGTCCCGAGCGATCCCGCCACGGTGCCCTTCACGGTGCTCCCCACCTCCCCGGTCAACGCCGAAAAGCTGTTTGACGCGTTAAACGTGCAGGTACCGAACTGGAGCGTGAGCGGATGACTGCCGGTGACGGGGTAGTCGAACGTCGGGTTCGTTACTCCCTCCGTTGACTCCTTGTTCTTGAAGGTCGCAGCGCCATACAGGATGACAGCAGGAACATCCCAGTTGGCGCCGCCCCGGTAGTTGCGATTCTTGACCATCGAATTCGGCCCCATGTGGATGGTGGTCGAGCCGGGAGTGCCGAGCGCATTGTAGCAAGCCGGGGACTGTGAGCCGCTCGCCCAGCCAATCTGGAGCGTCACGTTGCTGCCGATCGTCAAGTCCCCGCTGTAAGGGGGAATCGTGGCGCTGGTGGCCGCGACGGTGAAGGCGGACGCCTTGTCAGGGATCACAGCGCTAAGCGCGCTCGCCGGGACACCGAAATCCCAGTTGCCGGGGACATTCCATTTGTCGCCACTACCGCCACCACTGGTGCCGGTGTACGTGGTATTACTGCTGGTTCCTGAGCTCACGTCATTGGTAACCAGGATGTAGCTCACCTGCCCGACCGCCTGGGACAGTGTCACCACCATCGCCAGCACCCCCATGATCATAGCCTGAACGGTTCTGTACATTTCCCTCCCTTTCGCATGTAGGTCACTATTCTCAGGATACAACGGGGACGCGAAGACCTCAAGTCTGCGAGGGTTCAGTAGGGACATACAATCAATGCACTCTACAGAAGGAGCGAGGCGGGAAGAATTCCAAAAACAGTTGAAACTTCCTTGGATACATTGTGTGTCCCTACCATCTAATTGAGACAGCCCTGAAAGGGCGGGATATAGGTTTCGGGAATTGGTCAGTTCCCCTCCTGGG
>CAZCDU010000298.1:0-3240 GCA_964497125.1 uncultured Victivallales bacterium
ACAACTCGCCATTTTGCCCCAGTCATCGGCATAGAAAAACAAGATGTTCGGCCGGGTTTCCGCACGGGCAAATGCTACGCAAAAAAGCAAAAACACTGCGATCATTGTTGTCTTCATTCTCATCTGAACCCCAAATCTATTCTTCTATTCAACAGCGAGAAGCCACAATCGCGCACCTATTTATTGAAGTCCAAGACCCGTTTTCGGTGGCCCTTTTCGATCGTCACGACGCCACTGTCGTATTCTGATTTCAGGAATGGACCGTCGAAAACCTTCTCGGGAGGAGTGTAATCGATCGACTTTCCATTAACCGTCGGGGTCTTTTTGTACGATGTATCCAGCGTGAGGGTGTCGCCATAGATCGACTTATAGCTCAACACGGTTCCGTTGGTTTGGGGTTTGCACCCTTTCACCTTATGCTTAAAGTCATCGAAATTCTTGACATCGGTTTTCGCCATCACTTCCAGGATTACAGGCGCATACTCGTCCTTCGGCGTGATGATCCATCCCGATGGGACCGTGCGTGCGGCGCCAGTAGAGTCCGTCCAGCTAAAATCCTTTTCGTCCAGCGTGTATCCGCCTTGGTCCACCCGCACTGCAGCGTAAGCTCCAGGCGCTTCAATAAAGAGAATACCCTCTTCTTCAACCGGTTTACTGAGTCCATCTTTACTCATCCAGACGATCATCTCGGCGGCGTGTCTATTTGACTTGATTTTCTGCGTGATCAGACAGCCCTTGCGTTGCACCGACCAGAAGCCGTTGAGGGAAACCCTATTATCTATGGGTCGGGGGATGGGGACGATCCGGGATGGAATCTCACCCGAAAAGATCACCCCCTGCCAACGATTTTGCGAACTGATCGCCGCCCAGTCCTCAAGCGGGCGGGCTGCAACCATCGGAGTTCCCAGAATGAAGGCTGGATCGCAATAGCTGTAGCGTTGAATACCGCCATTGTCCACCATCATTCGATACGGATTGCGGTCGCCCGATTGCCCCAGCCCTCTCGGAAATTGTTTAACTTCGTAACGACCGCGCCCCTTAACATCGAGCGCGAGATCGGCCACGACCGCGGGCGGGCGGTAGTCGCTCAGTGCCATGTTCAGGTCATGACAGCTCACGGCCGGCATCTCTCCTAACCCGAAATAGCACCACATCATTTCTTTGATTCCGTGTGGAGGTTTGCTGGACATCCCTGTCAAGAAATAGATTCTGGATTTGCCTCCGCCCTCAATGCAGTCGATCTGCTCTTGGGCCCAAGAGGCGAGGAAAAGGTCCAACAGCTGGCCGGCTGCTCTTTTTACTTCCGGTTCGCCAAAATCATAAAAGTTGTAGACTCCCTTAATCAACGTGGTGTTGTAGCCGACTGAGTTCATCTCAACAAACAGCCCTTTCTTGGCCCGTTCCCGGCAGTAGGCCACGATGTATTGGTTCCACGCTTCGTAATGCTCGGCGGGCGTAAAACCGTTGTACTTGATCCCTTTGTAATCCGGATGGTTCATCGCAATTCGGGCGAACTGCCAGCTGGTGGAGAAACTCATGACGTGGTGGTTCTCGGACTCATAGACGTGCCACGTCTTCGATTCCTTGTGTTCCCAACGGGGCGGAATTTTCTCCGCGTACATAAAAATGGGTTTCAGGCAAATATCCACGGTTTCCTGCGAGAGGCGTCCCGGCGCTTCCGTTCCATTCGGACCGTACATCTCCAGCAGGCGCATCACCTGTGAGGCATGCCAATGGAAGCTGTCACGGTCATTCACATCCTTTGGATTATCCAGATAATGCTGCGCGTTCTCTACCAAGGCTGCATTCGCTTGATCCAAGGATTCGTTCAAGTAAAGGCAACGCGCCGCGTAGGCGACCATGGAGTACGAATAGTGGCGGACATAGTTGCCGCGCCCCGGCTTGAGTGGCGGATTCTTTTTTGCTCGCACCAGTGCCTTACCGGATTCGGCGCGAAACATGGCTTCCACCCGCTTGTCAAAGCCGGCAAGTACCGCCCCTGGATCTACAGCCCCCTTGTTGGTGCTGATGCGCACATTTTTGTAGCGCGCCGAGCGGGTAAACATGTGGCGTAGCCCGATACGGCCTTCAGTGATGATCGGCAGATCGGGGTTGCTCATGTGAAAGTACTTCGTCTGTTCCGCGTTTACAACTTTCATAAAGAGGTCGCGCTCTTTTTTAATCACGGTGATCTTGTGCGGAACGCCCGTTTTAAAAAGTCCTTTAATGTTTTCATAGTCCGGGTTGAGTTCTGTCCCTTTCAGCCCACGGGAGGTGTTGGGCATATAACGCCGCCCGCGAATATAGCTATCGGGAGAAGTAGCGTAACTGATGTGATAGAGGTTCATCTTGTTGTAATAGGTCTTCATGGCAGGTACGCTACGCAACTTATTCCATTTTGTGATGTCCTTTACGCAACTTCCCTTACCACCGCCCGTCGCCTGAATATAGAGAATGTTGACGCACTTCATTGACTCGTCCAAGCGGGTGTAGTCGTATTCAATTTTAACGTCACCTTCGAAACTCTCGTGGGTCCACAGCACCATGTGATGTGCATCATTCTTGAATTCCGGACCGGCCGTCAGCGTCATCCCCTCGGCATCATTCGACACCTGGCCGACTTCCCCGTCGAGGAACCACTTCTCTTTCCAGTCGCCGGTGCAGGAATCCGAAAAGACAACTTCCCAATTCCCAGTCGTCGCGTTGTCGAAGGTCTCTTCATCTGAGGTGGCTGAGGATGGCGACACGAAGACGCCACAAAAAAGGGCGGTCATCAAACGCGCGATGATTTTAGGTTTTGCCATGGGTTTTCTCCTAATGTTAGGGTCGTCTATCATCATTGGTCTTCTAATTCTCGCGTACCATGAGGCGGAGGAAGCCACCAATATCGCCATGCCGTTTGCTACTTGTGCCTTCATCACCGCGTGTCTCCTGTTCTTGTTATTTGAGCATTCAAAAAGTCGTTACCCCGTAGACTCGGGAAAACAGAATTCTTACGGGGCCGATCAGGCCCGACGCACGCAAGTTCTTGTCTGCGTCCTCTCTCTTCAACCGGCTTGATATCTTGCTTCTCAACAAATTGGAACGTGCTTTCCTCTGATCGGGCGGCAGTTTCTGGTCCCCCACCAGGCGGTTAACCCAGAGATTGGTTACGTCTACTTCGAGTCTGTTCTCGCCAGGCTTTACATGATCCGTGATGTCTATGATGTAAGGGGCTTTCCAAAGGACGCCCAGTTTTTC
>CAZCDU010000299.1:0-3227 GCA_964497125.1 uncultured Victivallales bacterium
TCCTGCCTGCATTGCCCGCAGCCTGGCCTGACGGCAAGGTCACCGGCATGAAGGCGCGCGGCGGCTTTGTTGTGGATATGGAGTGGAAAGATGGAGAACTCACTGAAGTGAAAATCGAATCCCTGAAAGGCGCTCCGCTGAAGGTTCGTTATGGGGATAAGGTCATCGACGTGAAGCTCAAGAAGGGCGAGACGAAGACGGTGGTGATATAGGGTGAGGTACTGTCAGACATTTGAACATAGAAAATGAGATAACATGAGCAAATCGAGATTTACTAAAACCGTAATTGCTTGCTTCTTGCTGGCTTCAACACTGACCCATGCTGGAGCAGAAAGTCGGCTTGTCACCCATCTTAATGATGGGACGCAACAGACCGTAGTGACCTATGGTACGAGCCTCACGGCTCGTCCGGGATGGGTAAATCAACTACGGGAAGTACTCAATACTCGCTACCCGGGACAGGCCAACGTTATCAATTCCGGACAGGGGGCAAAATGGTCAACGTGGGGTGTCGATAATCTGGACGGGCGTGTCATTGAGAAAAAGCCAGATACTGTTTTTATCGAATTCGCAATCAACGACGCGGATCTGCGCCGTAAAACGTCTGTCAAGCAAGCCCAGGACAATCTTGAAAACATGATAGAGCGAATCCTGAAGGACAATCCTAAATGCGAGATTATCCTGATGACGATGAACCCTCCTGTCGGGAAGCATTTGGAGCTGCGGCCCAGGATCAAAGAGTATTGCCAGATGTATCGTGATGTGGCCAAGGCAAGGGACTTTCTTCTTATTGATCACTATCCAGAATGGGCAAAGATTCTTGAGAATGACCCAGATCTATTTAAAAAGTACGTACCTGACGATATCCACCCCACCCGCGAGGGATGCAAAGCCGTGACCACTCCGAATATTATCAAGGCACTGGGGATTGAGGCCGAACAAAAGAATGTGCCGGACACTTCAGAGGAAGGGGCCCCGTTTCCTGGATCTAAAACGACTTTTCATGGTTTTGACATGTATAAGGATAACGGGAACATCATCGTCGCCCCGAAAAATGTTGCTAACGGAAAACCTTGGGTGTGGCGTGCGCGCTTCTGGGGGCATCAACCGCAGTTTGATATCGAAATGCTCAATCGAGGTTATCACCTCGTATTTTGTAATGTGGCAGATCTGTTCGGGAGTCCAAAAGCCGTCGAGCGATGGAATGAATTTTACCATACCCTTCGCTCTGAACATGGATTTGCCGAGCGTCCTGTACTGGAAGGTATGAGCCGCGGAGGACTTATCGTTTACAATTGGGCTGCGGCTAATCCAGAGAAAGTTGCCGCGATATATGGTGACAATCCGGTCATGGATTTCAAAAGCTGGCCGGGAGGCAAAGGCATAGGCAAGGGGGAACCCAAAAGCTGGGAGGTATGTCTGAATGCGTATGGGTTGAGCGAACAAGAGGCGATGGAATTTCCATACAACCCAGTAGATCATTTGGAATCTCTCGCTAAAGCCGGCATACCCATCATTCACGTGATTGGCGATAAGGATAGAACCGTCCCGGTTGCAGAGAATTCGAGGCTTGCTGAAGAACGCTACAAATCCCTGGGCGGTATATTTAAAGTCATCAACAAACCGAATGCCGGACACCATCCTCATTCTCTCAAGGATCCTGCCCCTATTGTTGATTTCGTCGTAAAGCACAGCATAAACGATAAAAAAAATCCTGAAGGACTCCTGAAGAAGAGTCAGAGCATTCTCTTTCTGGGTGATAGTATTACTCAGTCAGGAACCTACGTCGTTAACTTCGAAGCCTGGTTGGTAAAACGTTATCCTGATTTACGTTTCACGGTAATCAATGCGGGCCTGAGTAGTGAGACCGTTTCTGGACTCAGCGAAGAAAATCACGCCGGAGGTAGATTCCCGCGCCCGTGCCTGTTTGAACGGATGGAAAGAGTACTCGCGAAAACGAATCCTGATCTGATCATTGCCTGCTACGGAATGAACTGCGGCATCTACAAGGAGCTGGATGAGGAGAGAACCAGTCAATTCCGTAACGGCATATTGCGCTTACGTGCAGCGGCCAGAGAATATGGAGCTGAGATAGTCCATATGACTCCACCAATCTACGACAACCATGGGAACGTACGCTTCAAGTACGATAGCGTGCTTACAACCTACGCGGAGTGGCTCGTAGAGCAACGTGAGCAAGGATGGCACGTCGCCGATCTTCACTCCGAAATGCGGGCAAAGGTTGATCAGCACAGGAAGCAAGACCCTGGATACACTGTGCAGAAAGACCGGGTCCATCCTAACGACGAGGGTCATTGGATGATGGCCCAATGTTTGATCGCCTACTTTGGAGACTCTGCCTCCGCCCAGGCAGCCTCGGCTAAAGAACTCCTCGACGGCTCAAGACTCAACGCCATCACCCAGCGAATGCGGAGCTATCAGGACGCCATACACGCAGAAACGAAGCCCCTCCGCCCAGGAGTTCGCAAAAAAGGATCCCTCGGATCAGCCGCTGCAGAAGCCAAACAGCTAGAGGAACGAATCTATCTTAAGAAACAACCCGAGACGACAAAAGTCGAACAAGCGGCTGCACAACTGCAATCTGAAGGCCCGCCTTCAGATTGAGTGTGAGCCGAAGCGGTGTCAGCGCGAAACGCTGGCCCTCCGTTTGTGTCCAGTTAATCTCTGCCAAACCCGAAGGTATTGGTGAGTGATGACCAGAAACACGAAAGGGTCGGAAATATCCCATGAAAATTAAAGTGAACAGCAAAACAGGATTCTGAATGTTTACAGAAGCTTAAAACAGAGGAAATAGAAAAGGGTGAGTATGAATAAGAGAAGTGTCTTCATGATGTTGGTGGGCTGTATGATCGGCTCGATGGCTTGGGCCAAACCAATTGAACTTTCAGAACCTGTCTTGGAATTTGATTATGATGCCACCACAACGGGTAAAGAGATTTTAACGCCGAAGCCGGCCGCATCGCCGAAAATTACGGGTGCAACCATTTTCGGAGTCAGGCCTGGCAAACCGATTCGCTTCTGTGCGTCTGCAACGGGAGATAGACCGATCGCGTTTTCAGCAGATGGGTTGCCTGCAGGAGTCTCGATTGACCCTGACACAGGATGGATTACCGGGCGTGCCCCTAAGCAGGACGGCGATGTTATCATCTCTCTAACGGCTCAAAACAGCAAGGGGAGCGATTCCCGCAAGCTGACGCTGCGGGTAG
>CAZCDU010000300.1:0-3204 GCA_964497125.1 uncultured Victivallales bacterium
ATCGACGAGAGCGGCACCGGGGCGCACTCGCAGATGTCGGGGTTGTCACCTCGGCCAAGGATCGCGACGTCGTTCGGGACATTGAAACCGAGCTGCGTGATCATGTGGACGTAGCGGGCAGCCAGGCCGTCGGCCGGACAGGCAAGGCCGATCGGGCGGGGGACGCTGCGCGTCCATTCCCGGAGGGCCTCAAGGTGCAGCCCGTAGCGCCGTCGGAGAAACTGTGACCGCGATTCGTTCTTGCGTCGCGACCACGGCTTGAATGCAAGCGGATGGCAGGTGCACCCCAGCTCGGCCGCACGGGCGCGAAAGGCCTCGAAGCGGGACGAAGGCTCATCCCATACAGGGAAGCCGACGGCGCGGAAGTTCCGCTCCGCAAAATGCTCGGCGGCGAGCCGGCCTTCCTGCTCAAAGTTGTCCACCACGATGGTAACCCCGGGGTCCGCGGGGTACGGTGTAGTGCCCATGCGGACGACGCGACAGCCCATGCGTCTTAGGCGGTTGCAGAGCGGATCGAAATCAGAGACGGCCGCGACCACTGCAAGAGTGGGGACGACGCTCCGCGGGAGTTCATTCTCCATCAAGGCAAGGTCCAGCACTCGCCAATTCCGTTCGTGCGCGGCGGCCCTGATTTTGGGAAGGTCAGAGCTTATGACCGGTGCTACGCTCGACGCAACCAGCAGCAACGCCTCGCCGCTGCGGTGCGGGTTGGTTGGGGATGGGGCTTCTGCTTTCGCCAGCAGCGGAGTTAGTCGTCCTGCTTGCATGATTTGGTATGTACGACACTCTGAGCACGCTGTCAAGACTGCCGAATATATCAGTGACATGGCCATATATGTCAGTCCATAGGCAGTTCATGGTCCTGATATTATAAAGGAAATAGAGGAACAGTATGAATAGAATCGTGAGCGCATTGTCCGTCGCAGGCATGGCAATCGGGATCGTCGGGCTGACGGCCGTATCTGTGTCCGCCGAGCCGACGGTGCTCTTTGCCGACACGTTCGACCGGGCGGATAACACCGACCTGAATGCTTCGACCAGCGGCAAGTCGGGAACACTTGGTGCCTTAACGTACGGCGAGAAGGTTTCCTCGGGCGGGATGGAGATTGCCGGCAACCTGCTCAAGGGCGGAGACAATGGCGCCGCTGCAGGCTGGGCAATCGCGTACATCAATGATCATAACTTCGTGGATGGCAGCCTTAGGGGTGCCGGCGGCTTCAGCATCAGTATAGACCTCGTCCAATACACGACTGCCGGCAGCTCACGACACATGAGTATCGGTGTCGGTCAGTCGCTGGCTGAGCTCAGCGGTGCATCGGGAAAGCACGGCAATTCAGATTTGCTCGTCGGCTACCGCTGGACAACAACAGATCTTGAGATCTATACCAATGCTGTTCTTGACTCCACGACTGACATCACCGCGTACAGCGTTCCGCAGACGATGAAGATCGATTATAGCTTCACAGATTTCAATGCGGGTTCGGCGGTGAATTACGATGTGTACCTCATCAGCGGCGCCACCAACCTGATCAAGTCGGGATCGTTCAAATGGAGCGGCACGGACGAAAACTACATCAGTATCCACTCGAATTTATCCGGTTTGCAAGCCAGATTCGATAACTTCGAGATCAGCGCAGACATCAAGAATGGAACGGTGCTGGTTGTCCAGTAGATCTGGGCCCGCACAACCGGCCGCAGTCAAAGGAGATGAGAAGATGAGAACAAGAGAGCAAAGCATAAACGCATTGCAGGTCGCCCTCGTCGCAATCGGGATCGTCGGGCTGACGGCCGTATCTGTGTCCGCCGCGCCGACGGTGCTCTTTGCCGACACGTTCGACCGGGCTGACAACGATGACCTCAACGCCGTTGCCACCGGCAAGTCTGGCACCCTCGGCGCCTTGGACTGGCTTGAGAAAGCCGCTACGGGGGGGGGGAGAATCCTAAGTAACGAACTCCAGCTCGGTGAAGACGGCGGCGGCGGCGGGTGGGCATTGGCCTATCTGGATCACAACTTCGTAGATTCCGGGATTCTCTCGGCGGGCGGTTTCAGCGTCTCAGTTGATATCCTGAACGATGTGACCGGAGGAGGCACTCGGTATGTAGGTATTGCTGTGGGTGGGTCCTCGGCCGACTATTCGGGTTGGAGCAACAACAACCCCGCCGATCAAGGTGCAGATTTCTACGTCGGATACGACGGCTCAGGCACGGAGCAGTTCAGAATCTGGACGAATGGCGTATTAGCAACAACGACCTCTCTCACGTTCGCGAACCCGGATACGCTGCGGGTCGATCTCACAGTGACAGACTTCAACGCAGGCACCACGGTCGGCTATGAAGTGTTTAACAACAGCATTTCTGTAGCATCAGGGAATTTCACCTGGGGTGGCACGGACGAGAACTACCTCGGCCTTTTCTCGAACTGGACCGATTCTGGGGCTGAACTGGACAACTTCGAGATTTCCGCGGTTCTGGATCCTTATGTTGCATTGTCTTCCACCAACGTTGTGTCCAACGCTCCCCCCGGCACGCTGGTCGGGACGCTGGCCATGGGGGCCACGAGCGCGACGTTCACCTATTCGCTCGCAGCAACCGGCGACTACACGGTCTTCGATATCCCGACCGGCACAACAAATCTGCGCACGTCGGCATGGATCGACTCGGCTTCATATGACATTTCGATAATCGGGACTGAGTCGGGAGGCGGCGGTCTCGTGGTGACAAATGATTTCACGATAGGCGTCGATCCCGCGCTCAGCGGTGCTCCAACGTTCATGGCATCTGCAGAGGTCCAGACTGGTTCCGCAGATGGCACGCTTGTGGGAACGGCGCAAACAGTGCAGTCGGGAGCGACCTTCTCGATCAGCGGCGGGCGAGAGGATCTGTTCTACTTGGACGGTGCTGATCTCAAAGTAACTAATTCGGCAGACTGGGGCAGCATTGGAACGACCAACTACGTAATGCTGCAGGCAGTTGTCGGCACCGGCACCAATGAACTGGCCGTAGCGGTCAACGTTGTCAACACCGCCGCCAGCGGAACGATCTTCCTGTTCCACTGAGCAGTCTGATGGTGTTGTACCAATAGGAATTCTCATTTAGCAGAGAAGTAGCTAGCCAAACAGTTTTGAAATTCGTTTCCGTGTGAAGGGGCATTTGTGAATGTCTCGACGCGCCGTGTGATGAAAGTGTTCAGGGGTTCAGAGTTCA
>CAZCDU010000301.1:0-3202 GCA_964497125.1 uncultured Victivallales bacterium
TAGAGTGGGTATATATGGGGCGCTGCAGGCTCCGCGGCCGAAGGTTCTGGTGTGGAACCGCCCGGATGAATCGCAGATGGCGCTCATCTTTGAGCTTGCTGATGCGTGGGGCTGGGATCTGATCGGCCACGAGTACTTGGACGAGGGGATTCCACCCGATCTGACCTTGAGTGGAGCCTTGATCACGGGTCTACCGGACGGAGCTCTGGCCGGCGAGCTGCGCCGGCGGGGCTGTCCGGCCGTACGGTTGGGGCGGTTGCCACACCCGGGGGACAACACGCTGCCGGTTGTGCTGCCGGATCAGGCGGCAGCCGGCCGGCTGGCGGCAGATCATTTTGTGGAGCGGCGGTTCAAGGAGCTCGGGATTGTCTCCTACCATGCGAGCAACCCCCGCATGGACCATCACGCTCTCTGGAGTGCCTTCTGCGAGCATGCCCAAGAGCTGGGGGTGCGCTGCCATTCTCTTGATTTTCATCAGCAGATAGATGACGAACTCTCGGCGCAAGAGCGGCTTCCTCACCGGGCCAAACGCCTCGCCGCGTGGTTGAGTGATATTCCAAAGCCGGTGGGCCTGTTCGCCACCGGCGATGAGATGGCGCTTGCGATCTGGCGCATGTGCGAGCGCGAGGGGATCCGGGTTCCTGAAGCGGTCGCCTTGCTGGGAGGGCAGAACGGACGGGCGTGCAGGCTCTCAACCATGCGCCTCTCATCGATCGATATGGGGGATTTGGCGCGGCTCAAGCAAGCGATGCGCCTGCTCAAGCGGCTGATGGCCGGCGAGCGGGCACCGACCTCACCGATCATGGTGCCGCCGCAGCGTCTTGTGGAGCGCCGGAGCACCGATGTGCTGGCGGTCTCCGATCCGTTGGCGGGCCGGGCACTGACGTTCATTTGGGATCACATCCAGACAGACCCATCGGTGGACGACGTCGCCAACGCACTGGAGATACCGCGCCGCACACTGGAGCGGCGGTTTCGCCAGGCGGTGGGGTGCGGCGTAAAGGGGGAGATCATGCGACGCCGCCTGCAGGTCTACTGCCGCCTGCTGCGCAGCTCCGATGAGCCCATTGTCGATCTGGCCGTCAAGGCGGGATACCAGTCCCAGGAAGCCATGCACCGTCACTTCAAGAAGGCGATGGGGACCTCACCCCATGCCTACCGCCGAGCGAACCGCGGTGATGAAGAGAGGTAGGCCCCATCGTGCTGGCACCCTCCAGGACGTGGCTGATGATCGATAGGACACTGGAATCCACATTCGGTTATAGGTCCGTCCCTTATTAGTCCTCAGACTATACCCCTCCAGATGTTGACAGAATACAACCGTTAGGTTATATTGGCCGTGATGAATGACAAGTGGGATATCGAGTACACCGATGAGTTTGGCGAATGGTGGTGTTCGCTCAGTGAGCTGGAGCAAGAAGATGTTGCAGTCACTGTAGGAGTGCTTGAAGAGAAAGGTCCGTCGCTTCCATTCCCCTATAGCTCCGGCATTGAGAGCTCTCGCCACAGCCATATGCGGGAACTGAGGATCCAACATGCGGGCGATCCATACCGAGTTCTGTATGCTTTTGATCCGAGACGAGCAGCAATTCTGTTAATCGGCGGCTGCAAAGCAGGTAATGATCGGTGGTACGATGAGTATGTGCCTGTTGCCGACCGACTCTATGACGAGCATTTGAAAGCTCTGAAGAAGGAGGGATGAGTATTATGAGTAAGCCATTCAAGAACCTGACAGACCAGATGTCTCCCGAGCGCCGCGAACGGGTACGGGTCAAAACCGAAGTCCTGAAGCACGAAATGGCGCTTGGGGAACTGCGGCAAGCTCTGGATCTGACGCAGGAGGAACTTGCACGGTCACTGCATGTGAAGCAGGCGGCCGTTTCGAAGTTCGAGCATCAGTCGGACATCTATCTGAGTACATTGCGGAAGATTCTGTCGGCCATGGGGGCCGAACTGCGCATCACAGCCCATTTTGAGGAAGGGGATGTGCTTATCAGCCAATTCGGTGATGTCCGCTGCGGCCATGCCTGATTAGAACCTGGGACATATGAAAAGCGGACGCCCTTAGAGTGGAGCCAGCGGGGTCAGCGGGGTCACACCGTAACGGCTTCCCCTCCACTACCCCAGCAGCCAGTCAAGGTAGCCGGTGAGCTTAGGGGCAAGGTAGTATGGCAAGCTGAGAAGGATATACGGTGTACCTCCGGGCGTGCGTAAATCCTGCTTCTCAAGTGGACCGGCATACAGACGGACGGCATAGCCGGGGCTTCCAGGGCAGACCGAGAAACGAGAAACTACCCATTCCTGAGTTCCCGCTCGAGAAGCTTGACCGGATTGAGATGGATGTAGCGGGTCAGAGCGGCGATATAGGGGTCACCGCCAACCACTTTTGAGGGGAGGGCTCAGGGCTTCGGGACGACGTAGTCAGCGCCGCCTAAAGGCGGAACAACATACGGTGCGGTACTCAAGGTATGTTGTTCCGCCTTTAGGCGGTCTCGGGGAGTCACCCACTCACCCGGTCACCCACTCACCTACTTGCGCGTCATCACGACCCACGGGCTCTGCCAGTCGGCGGGATGGCGACTGTTGAAGCCGCCGCTCTCGACGAAGAGAGTGGGTTTGCCGTCGAGCTGCTTGAGCTGCATCTTGCGAGCCTCGAAACCGTTCAGATCCATCAGCGTGTCGCCGGTCCATTGCAGGTATTGGTCAGCGGTTGTGCCATCGGCCTTGAGGTCGAACCTTGTGAGGGCGTGCCTGCCGGGCGCCGGCCTATCGCTGCCCGGCTTGTAGTCGGCCACGGCGGCAACCTGTGCCACTGCCTGCCACTCACCCACCAGCTTCTGGTTGGCTACAAACTCACCGTCGTAGGTAAACTTGTCGGCATTGTCTTTGCTCGTCTGCCACGCACTCGTGAACATAGGCTGCATCGCCCGGCCCTTGAGGATCATTTCCTCAGTGATCGTCGGTGCCTTCATCTCTTCGAAGTAGAGCGAGAAGTGCTGGTATCTCACGCCGGGGGTGCGCCTTCCTCCCGGGATGGGACAGAACCCTTTGACCGCAATCGTGGCGTCCTGATCGAAGTCAGGCCACAGCTCCTTGGTGATAAAGGTGCCTACAGGCCGGCCACCAGCCCGCTTACCCACACCATGGGGGCGCTTCACCAGCTGCTTACCGTTGATGTAGATCTCGAAGCCGTCGCCGGCAT
>CAZCDU010000302.1:0-3169 GCA_964497125.1 uncultured Victivallales bacterium
TGCGGCTTAACCTCTCAGTGCATTGTGGTCAGCGCAAAATAAACTCACGCTAGGATACACGGCAAGTTTCAGGCTAGTGCAACCCCCGGCGTCGTACCTCCGCCGGATCATTCAGGGTGGAAACTTGGAGTGCGGTGGCAGAGTCCGGAGCGAGCTTGCGAGTGCAGGACGGCGACACCGCCTTTGCGTCGTGCTGGGGTTGAGTCTGTGCACTGGGGAAAGGCGGTGTCGCCGGCCATGGGAAGGCCCTCTGCCACCGCACTCCAAGTTGAGACTCGGAAAGGGAGACGGGAAGACACACGTGCTCGATTAAGTAGCAAAGGCAAGAACACCCTAAGAAAACGGTCAAGTTTCAGACCAGCGGCGCCCAACAATCGACGAAGAGGGATTCCCCAGTTTGGACGTTGGTTGTTGGATGTTGGCCGTTGGGCGTTCGACTCACATCCCAGCCTTGTCACCCCCCCCTACCCTACGCGCCCCCCTCATCGTCCTCTTCCCGGTTCTCCTTCCGCCACCGCTGTGGTGTGGTGCCGTAGGCTTTGCGAAAGGCGCGGTGGAGATAATCCGTAGAGCGGAAGCCGGTCAGCGACGGTAGCTCGAGGATCGGCAGGTCGGTGGTCTTGAGCAGCTCGCAGCAACGCTCGAGGCGCCGGCGGCGCAGCTCGGCGTTAACGCCGAGCCCGAGCTCGGCACGAAACGCGCGTTCCAGACTCCGGCGCGACAGCCCCACTTCGGCCGCAACGTTGTCCACCGACAGGTTCTGCTCCAGATGGTCCCACATGAAGCGCATCGCGCGCGCGACGCGCAGGTCACCCACGGCCAACACCTCGGTGCTGCGGCGGGCCACGATGCCCTTCGGCGGGACCATGATCGGCGCCTCCGGCGCGGACTCGCCGGCCATCAGCCGTCGCAACAGATGCGCCGCCTGCCGGCCTTGCTCCTCTTTGTCGGGCTCGATCGACGACAGCGCCACCGGCGACAGCTCGCAGATTAGCTCATTGTTTCCGTACCCCAGCAGAGCAACCTGCTCGGGTACCACCAGCCCTGTGGTCTGGCACATGGTGCAGATCCTGGCGGACTCGTAGTCGCAGTAGCTCAGCACTCCCATCGGTTTCGGCAAGCCGGCCAGCCATTGCCCCACTTCCCGCGTCCGGCGCTCGTATCGATCCGGCTCATGCTCCTTCGTTGTCGGCTTGAGTCGGTGAACGTGACAGATCACACCCAGTTCCTCCGAACGTTCACGGAATGCTTTGAATGCGGGATAGAAGTTGGCCTCTGGATCCAGCGGGGCGAACCCCACGAGGCCGATCTGCTTGAACCCACGCTCGACGAAGTGGTCCGCAGCAAGGCGCCCTGATGCCGCCAGGTCCGGCAACACGGCCGGCAGCAGATCATCCCTCGGATTCGGAAGACTCCCCACCCGCACGGCAGGGCACCCCAGCCCGCGCAACCGTTCGGCCAATGGATCGTCAGGCAGGCAACTGATAAACGCCCCGGCAGGCTGCGGGCCGGGGGGGATTGTCTGGCGCGTGAACCCGAGGTCCAGCAGATCCCACTCCCATTCGCGCGCCAGATGCACAATCGCCCGCAGCGCATCACTATGCCTCACCGATACCAGTACCCGCGGCCGCTCGCGGCGAATGATCTTCCCATGTCTGCCTTCGCTCATGCTGTGAGTATGCACCACTTGTCAGGAATCTTGCGAGTTGAAAGCGCGGCGTGAAGATCAGGACAATGTTGGTTGTTGTCTCGGAGAGGAGAAGATTAGGGCGAAAGATTAAGGCGAAAGATTAAGGACAAGTCATCCAAACCCTAATCTTTCGCCCAAATCCTTCGCCTTAATCTCTCTTTCTGGGCTCGGTCTCTCCGTGGCACGGGCGTCCTCGCCCGTTGGCCGTGTGAGCGAGGCGCGTGGCGTCCTTGACGAGGGAGGAGACAGGCGAGGACGCCTGTCCCACGGGGATGTGCGCGGAGGCGCCCACTCCCCATCTTTGTCCTGATCCTCGTCCCGATCATCGTCGATTCCCATCTTCGTCTCGATCCTTGTCACGATCGTCGTCGGTTGTCACCGTGGATCTACCCACAACCCCAAGACCCAGAGACAACGATCGGGACGATGATCACGACGATGATTAGAGAGACGACGATCAAGACGACGATCGGGACGAGGATTGTATTGTAGGGCGGGAACGGTTGAGTCCCCGAGACGTTGGCCTACGAGTATTCAGCCGCGCTTCGCGTCCCGCCGTCTCGGATGCAACGGCGCCTACCTCACACCGGCGGGAAGGACTCGGAGACTCGCCCGTTCCCGCCCTACAACTAGAGCGTTATATCAAGACGACCCGCATCGATGTGCACCCGACCAACTGTAGGGCGGGAACGGTTGAGTCCCCGAGACCTTCCCGCCGTCTCCGCATCCAGTTGGAGACAACAGGATGTCCTTCTAGAGGAGAGCCTGTTGTCTCCAACTGGCTCCTCCCCGACTGTGGGGCGGGAACGGTTGACGACTACGGGCGACGATTACGGATTACGAGGAGAGGGAATACTATCCTTGTCACGATCATCGTCGATTCTCATCTTCGTCGCGATCCTTGTCACGATCGTCGTCGGTTGTCACCGTGGATCTACCCACAATCCCAAATGATCCAGAGACAACGATCGGGACGATGATCACGACGATGATTGGAGAGACAACGATCAAGACGACGATCGGGACGAGGATCTGGTCTGTAGGGCGGGAACGGTTGAGTCCCCGAGACCTTCCCGCCGTCTCCGCATCCAGTTGGAGACAACAGGATGTCCTTCTAGAGGAGAGCCTGTTGTCTCCAACTGGCTCCTCCCCGACTGTGGGGCGGGAACGGTTGACGACTACGGGCGACGATTACGGATTACGAGGAGAGGGAATACTATCCTTGTCACGATCATCGTCGATTCCCATCTTCGTCTCGATCCTTGTCACGATCGTCGTCGGTTGTCACCGTGGATCTACCCACAACCCCAAGACCCAGAGACAACGATCGGGACGATGATCACGACGATGATTAGAGAGACGACGATCAAGACGACGATCGGGACGAGGATTGTATTGTAGGGCGGGAACGGTTGAGTCCCCGAGACGTTGGCCTACAAGTATTCAGCCGCGCTTCGCGTCCCGCCGTCTCGGATGCAA
>CAZCDU010000303.1:0-3166 GCA_964497125.1 uncultured Victivallales bacterium
GCGATCCAGAAGGTCTCTTCATCTTCGTCCCGATCATCGTCCTGATCATCGTCGTTCTCAGAATCTTCGGCCTGATCGTCGTCCCGATCCTCGTCGCTCCCAGATCCCCATCCCCAGCGCCCTACCCCTTCTGCGCCACCTCAACCAACGCCATCACATTCTCAATCGGCACATCATCCTGTAGCTGCTGAGCCGGTGATAGGATATAGCCTCCATTCGTTGACATCAGGTCGCGTACACGCCGTGCCTCCGCCCGGACCTCGTCGGGGGTACCATAGGGCAAGGCCTGCTGTGTACTGATACCGCCCCAGAACGTCAGCTTGTCGCCATAGTCGCGCTTGAGCGTTTCCAGGTCCATGCACTCGGGCTGAACCGGATTCAACACATCTAACCCCATCTCGATTAGCGACGGAATCGCTTTGTAGATACACCCGCAGGAGTGAACCCAAACATCTTTCCCGTAGCTATGGACCAGATCGTATTCACGCTGCTCACCGGGCCGAATCATCGACTCCCAGGTATCCGGCGACATCAGCAGATCGAGCTGCGAACCCCAATCGCTTCCGAGCAGCACACCGTCAATCTCGGGGCATCCAAGGAAGTTCTCCAGCATCACCATGTTTCGTTCGATGATGCGATCCAGCAGCTTCTGTGCAAAGGCCGGCTCGCCGGCCATATCCGCCAGGAAGTTCTCGATCTTGCGGGCGGCATTGGCCTTCTCGAAGTGGGATCCATAGATCATCACCAGGATGTACTTATCACTGTGATCCCGTAGCATTTTCAGCTGGTTCCGGAAGGCATCGTAATTGCCATTGCCCTTTACCCCAGGCATCGCCTTCGGCGGATCCATCTCCTGCCACTCGGGCCCCAGGTCATTCCAACCCCACCAGGGCGGATGGATCTGGATAATGTCGTTATCGAGGAACTCATCGACGCTGCGGTTGCCAGTCTCCCGTTCGAATTTCTCCTTCGCGCCTCGCGTGAAATCAATACAGTACGGAACGCGTTCCGTATCCTTGTGCGCAATTACATCCTTAACCAACTGCCTGCGTGTCATAGCTGCTCTTTCTTGCTGTTATTCGAGACTGTGTGCTTTCCTGCGCCAAGATCGTCAACAAACAGGTATCCGTCGACGCGCTCGGCAGCAACTTTGCGGCCATCGAGCCAGATTGAATCCGTCTCGTCATCCGCCGCGGGTATGCCCGCCCTGGCCCTCATGCCGACAGGAATCTCAACCGAGAGCGTGAACGGCTTGCCTTCGTCACGGGCGAGCGACACCACCACGCCGCCAAGTGGCGTGGGAACGATCCCCGACGCGTGCGTCAGCGAGCCCGGCTGCGGCTGAATGAGCGCGCGGCCGAATCCAGGTTCCAGGGGCCGTACACCAAGGACATAACGTGGAATGATGTTCGCGGGGGCTGCTCCCCAGGCGTGATTCCAATCCAGGTTGTTCTTGTAGCGAAGGTCCCAGGCTTCCAGCGTTATGGTGGATCCTACCTGCATCATGTTCCACCAACTACGGTCATGGGTTGCCGTCATCAGATCAAGCGCAGTTTCGTCCTCGCCATTCAAGTAGAGGGCCTCGAGCAGGTGCTGGGCGCCATATACACTGCACGCCATACCACGTGACTTAACGAACGCCTTCACGGACTCGCGATGCGCTGCCGGCACCAGGTCAAAAGCCAGCATGAACATGTTGCTGTGAAGCGACGCATGCCGGGACCCTTCACCATCGATGTAGATGCCGCGCTTCGAATCGAAGAGCAACGCTTGAATTGAAGCAGACACCCGCTCCGCGCGATCAGCAAACCGCTTCGCATCATCCGCACGTCCCAGGTCCGAGGCCATGCGCGCCATCAGGCGTAGCGTGTGACAGTGGAAGGCATTCACCACCGTGTTGATTGGCAACATCTCGTGATTGTCTCGTTCCCCCGTCCCGCCCTTGGTGAACGATCCCGGCGGCCAGTCGACCACGTCGCGGATATTCCGCTTGATGATGCCCTTTTTGAAGTGTGGCTCCAGCCGGGCCTTCATCTCGGGTGTACGCCGCTTGGGATCAACACTGATGAGGCCATCCTCGCGCGCGAAGTCGATCAGTGTCTTGGCACACAGTTCATCGTAGAAAGCCTCGATGGATGACGTCTCCCCCGTATAAAGATAGTCCATCCACGCCATCATCACCGAATGCAGATGCCACTCGGTACACCAGGTTGGTTTCTGAATCATGTACTCGTGTGAATAGCGTCCGAAGTCATACTCCTGATCGACGCCATAGTGACCGAGTTGATTGATATAGGCATCGCCTTCGTAAGGAATCCGCTCCCGGTCACCATCGACATAGACACCACAGAACGTCGTTGCCTTGATGGAGTACTTACAGAGATCCCACACGGCGTTGAGCACCTCGCTGGAGGAGTCGAACGCGGCGGCGCTATCGTCGAAGGGGTAATGCACCGCCATTTGACGAATACCCGCAACATCGATGTCCTCACCGGCCTCGATCTCGGCATAGCGAAATGGGAGCACCTCGCCAATGTCAGCCGGCATCTTGATGGCCCCAGCCTTCGTATTGCGCTTGTCCGGCGGAATCACAACTCGACAGGACTCCTGCCCCGGCTTGAAGGGCTGCTCGATTCGGCGATACCGAATCGTACCGGGCGGTTTGCGATCAATCCGTCCCGCACCGTCAAGTTTCTCGCCAAGATGCACCACTAGCGTTCCACCATCTGCTGTCGGCGGGCACGGAAGCACTATCGTGCCATATGCTGCCCGCGGAAAAGCAACGAAGAGAACGCCATCATCAGTAACCCGGCTCTCTGAAGGCGCTACGCTGGATTGTACCAGATCCCTTAACTCAACGGTAAACCGAAGCTCTGCCATACTCCCCCCACAAGTAAATGCCAATGCAATTGCGACACACCATACCCAACGAAACTTCCTGCCACGTATCCGACTCACGACACCCCCTCTGACTCAAGGTCCGTAACCCGCTGAATCGCAGCTTCAGGATCCGCGTTAAGCGTCACAAGCACACCAATATCCAACTTCGACATGACCGTCTCCCGCTATTGACATATGAATGAGTTATGGAAGTTGGCGAAGTCTACCACCCACACCACGGCTGTCACAGGCGCATTTGCGACAGAGAACATCACCGTGTGCGGCA
>CAZCDU010000304.1:0-3082 GCA_964497125.1 uncultured Victivallales bacterium
GCTTCCGCCCCGATCCGGTAGCCGGCGCCACTGAGGTAACCGACAATCCCGTCGCCGGACGCATCGCAGAAAAGCGGTGCGCTGATCTCGTAGAGCGTACCGTTCTGCGGGTTGAATCCGCGTACAGTTGTGATCGCGCCGGCCTCGCTCTTCTCTGCTGCGAAGACAGCGGTATCAAGCAGCAGCGTGATGTTGCTTTCCGCGCGCACCTTGTCGATCAGCACCGTATCGAAGAAGAGCGGGTTGCCCTCCTTGTTGCGACGCAGGTTTTCGACGATGATCTCGTCAATCACGCCGCCTTCACGCGCCCAGCGGTTGTTGTTGCCCATGTGCGAGGTCGCACCCAACGCCCAGAGTCGGACCTCGCTCGACGCATTGCCGCCCAGCACCGGCCGGTCCTGCACGAGGGCCACGGTCAGCCCTTCGCGCGCCGCCTGGATCGCGGCACATACGCCGGCCAGTCCACCGCCAACCACGGCAAAATCAACCGCAAGTTTCTTGCAGCGCAACTCACGCAAGGATTCAGTAGGGTCTTCTCTGGTCATCTTTTCATCCTCATTGCGACTACCAGCATCGCTTTTCTCCCTACCATTTCCCGCGGCTTTCTGCCACAGCCTTGATATCGTCTTCCGATAGAATGCCGCCTTGCGTGCGCAATTGCTCCTGGAGCTCCGCGACATCAAGATCTCTTGGTGTGACGCCGTTCTTGAGCGACAAGGCCGCCGCCGTGCCGGCAGCTTCGCCCATGCCGATGCACGGCACCATAACGCGAATGGAACCGAGCGCTATATGGGTACAGCTCACGCAGCGCCCGGCAGTCAACAGGTTGTCCGCGCCTTGCGGCAGAAGAATCCTGTAGGGGATATGATACTTGAATCCAGCCGGCGGGTTCCACACCGTCGCGTCCATGCCCGGGCCGTCGATGCAATGGATGTCAACGAAGAACGAGCCGTAACAGATATTGTCAGGGAATTCACGCTGCTCCTTTACATCTTCTTCAGTGAGAACGTACTCGCCCATGATGCGTCGCGACTCGCGAATCCCGATCGTGTTCGGCGTCGATACCATGTAGCACTTCTCCATGCCCGGGACATACTTGCGATACACCTCAATGGTCTCATATGCCTGCTTGCGCGCTTCGATTGTTGCCCTGGTCAGGTCCTCGGCTTTGGTTGAGTCGATGTAGATCACGTGCGTAAAGTTCACGCCCACCTGGTCGGGGCGTGTCGGCGTCCACCACCAACCCATGATGGTCTTCTGGAAGGGCCGCATGTCGCCATTTCGCTGAGCCGTTTCCCAGGTTTCCGTCATTTTCCAATCCGTGCGCCATGCACAGACCTGCTTCCAGTCCACCCCGCCGATCGTAAACATGAGCGTGACAGGCTGGCACTTTCCGTCCGATGGCCGCCCGACCTCGTAAGGGCATCCGGCGTGATATGCCACATCGCCATCTCCCGTGCAGTCAACAATGCGTTTGGCCCGAATAAGCTGCCGGCCGTTCTTGTTCTGAACAACGGCACCCGTTACAACGCCATCTTCCACAAGCGTGTCGCAGAAGAATGTGTGATAGAGTAGCTCAACGCCTGCTTCTTCCGCCATCTGGTCGAGGACCAGCTTCAACCCCTCCACCTCGAACCAGATCCCATGCGCGGTGCGCTCCCCTATCCCGGCCTCGACAACACGATCGCCGATCTCATCAGCAATTCCGCCGACAATCTGACGTTCCGTTCCTTGCTCGTCATACTTCGAAATGTGGCCGTGGCCACCGGCGGTGGCTACCCCGCCCAGACAGTTAAACTGCTCGACGACCAGCGTCTTTGCTCCATTGCGCGCCGCGGCAAGCGCCGCCCCAACCCCGGCCGGCCCACCACCCACTACCAGTACATCGACCTCGTCCGCAGTCACCATGTTGTCGTCACCTTCACATAGATCGAATTCCAACGCTCGAACCATCTTGGTTCTACCTGCTTCTCAATCGCTGCAGCCAAGCATTCCTCCCCTACCACGAGCACCTTCAGCCCGTACACGGGTCCGGTTTGTACGCTCAGAGAATAGCATCGTGCGCGTTCTCACCACAAACGATGCTCGTTGCACGCTTTATCCAATTACTTATGTATTTTGGGCGCAGGAGAGAGGATGTGCGAGAGGATCAGTGGCGCGCAAAGGAGCGGGGGGACTGGCCGGTCTGCTTCTTGAACCATGCGGAGAAATGGGACAGGTGGCGGAAGCCAAGGTCATAGGCGACGACTTTGACTTGGGTGCCGGATACGCGCAGGCATTGGCAGGCATGCTCGAGGCGGCGCCGCTCGAACAGGCCGCGTGGGGTAACGTTCAGGTGGGCGCGGAACACGCGCGTGAGTTGGGCGAGGCTGAGCCCGACATCGGTAGCGAGTTGCTGATAGTCAGGGCGCTCGTCAAGGGGATGGGCGTTGAGGATGCGAAAGGCCTGCGCCGCGCGAGGGTCGATGCCGGATCGGTTCAAGGGGGTGATGCCGTTTGCCTGGAGGGCCGTGACCAGTGCCGATAGCCAGTCGGCCAGCAGGCTTTCCAGCCGCAGGTGCTCGCGGTAGTCGATTCGGTGCTGCAGTAGATTCCAGCTTCCGGGGGCGATGCGATTGGCGGTGCGCGCCAGTGACATGGCTTTGCGCTCGAGTGCCGGGTGGTTATCCGCGTTCAGCACAACGCTAAGCCCCTCGCACAACCAGTGCGCGCCGTCCGGCCATGTGGCGGAGAAGGCGAGCGAGAGGATCTGGGTGCCTGGCGCGAAACGTTGGAGGCGCTTCGTCGGTTTTGCGATCATCCATTGTCCCGGGCCGGCTTCAAAGTGCTGCCCGTCATGTTCAACCGTGGCATGGCCCTGGTATACCAGCCAGGCGCCACTGTTGCCTAAGGTCTCGACGGCTTCTGAATGCGTGCGGTTCAACACGCGATCGTCATAGCACCAGAGCAGGTGTGTCGAAAGGTTGAGCCAATCCCAGTGCAGCATATTGCCTGTCAAATCCATGCCCGAAAGATATAAGAAACCATGCAACTATTGCAAGGGGGTGCTACACCAGATACCGCACCTGGGTTCGGGCGATGT
>CAZCDU010000305.1:0-3054 GCA_964497125.1 uncultured Victivallales bacterium
TCTCTCGCCCGCCCGGCTACATGCTGGTCCGCATGTCGCGCCAACTTCTCAATTTCCTGTCGTACCGCCGGCGATTCTGCGGCCTGCTGTTTCAGCAATTCGAGGGCACCATCGAGGTCACGGTAATCGGTAACCGCGCTGAGCTGCGCGGCCAACTGCGCCCATAGCGCCGGGGTGGCACCGGGTAGCGTTTCAAGATAGTCGAGGATCAGGGCGCTGGAACCGCCGTTGAGACCATAGAGGCGGATAATCCGGCCTTGCACCGCCACGGGATCGGACGCGGCCGACGCCAAAGCACGCAGGGCGCGTTCGCAATTGGCACGCCCGGCGTCTTCGAGAACTCGGTAGCAGGCCTGCTCGAAGGCTGGACGGAGCGTGCCCCGTTCCACCAGCTCGTCCAAAGCAAAGGCAACGAACCCCGAATCGCCGGTTTCCAGGTACTGCATCAGAAGCGCGTCGGTGCACGACGCCCGGGTACGGGCCTGCAGTTGGTCGACGATCTCCCCGTGCACCCAGCGCCACAACACCCAGGAACTGTAGGCCGCACCAGGCACCACGGCCTCGCGCAGGGCCACGGGAGTCGCCCCCGTCACGCTGTCCACGCCGTCTGCCTCAAGGGAAGGTTTTGCCGTGGGAGCAAAATAGTGGAGCGGATGATTGCCCAGAATGGAATGGGGGTTGCGCAGGACCTCATCGAGCCTGCGGTAATCCGCCTCGGTGAAAGGATCGTGCTCCTTACGCGTCAACGGTCGGTCGGGCTCAACGTCGAAACCGTCATACCGGCCGATCGCATCCCAATGCAGCGTCACGTCCAGCGGCAGGCATTTCCCGTCAAAACACGTCGCGGCCACGAGGTGTAAGCTGTAGCGGACGGGTGCGCCCTGGTCGTCGCGGGTTGTTACAATGTCATAGCTTCGTGCAGGCTGTGCCGGATACAGGGGATCGCTCAGGCTAGTCCTGATGGTGCCGGCAGCCTGACAGCCACCAGTCAACCCGGTCAGCGCAGCCAGCATTGCCGGAATCGATATCCAGGGGACAACTTTCATAGCACTACTTGTTCTCTCGTTTCGCGTGGATAAGCTCCAAGCGGCCCTTAGTTGAGTCCTGCTTTCGACGAACCCACCCCCAACCCCTCCCAGGAGGGGATCTTCTTGGGCTTGAGCTCGTTGTGCGAGATCCCCTCCTGGGAGGGGCCAGGGGTGGGTTCTTCTTCGGCGCTTATCGAACTGCCATTCTCGACAAGCTCCAAGTAAGTGGCGGCAAACCGTCGACCTATCTCAATCTGAGACTCCTTGCCGTAATGCAGCTTATCGCCGGTCGTCACCTTCAAATCCCGGGCGTCGATGCAGGCGGTATGCTTCCGCTTTGAAGGAAGTTTCAGAAGAATCTCGTTGATCTCCCGTGACCGGGTGAACCTTTTATGGGGATGAATGAAACTCCCTATCGTACAGGCGATGAACGGCAACTCCGGATTCTTGAGCTCTGCTCGGTATCGGTCCACAAGATCAAGGAGTTTTGCCTCGTAGGAGGTGTAGCCGCCTTCGGTCGAGTCCGACTCGCCCTGAAGCCACAAGATCGCTTTGATCTCCGTCCTGATGGGTGATTGCTCTCGGCCCTTCGCCACAAACATGAGCGAACGCTCAAACAGGTCCTTCTTGTAGGCGTTGATCGAAGCGCCGCCGACGGCTGCGGGTATCAGGCCGATGGCCAACTTCGGGTCCTTCTTGAGCAGCGTCATGGCAAAGCTCATGCCCGGCCCGGTGCCCGCGTTGTCGCTGCCGTCAATCAGGTCCGGCGTCCCGGCTGAGTGCAGGGGGTCGCGGCTGACGAACCATTGCTGCTCCCTGGGATGAAAGAAGAGGTTCCTCTCGTTGGTCACCGGCTTCGGCTCGATGAGCCCCCTCCCCTTCATGTTGGATTGCCCCACCAGCAGGAAGAGATCCAGCACCGCGCCCTCTTCAAACACCGAAAAATCAGCGGCATGCAGAGGGGGCTGGGCTGCCCCCCCTCTCGAGCCAGCGGCAAGTAGGGGTGTAGATGCTGCTCCACAGATAAGGGCAGCCGTTGTGATCTTGATCATTGTAGTTTGTCTCAGACTCATTCGGACCTGCCCTTGTTATACCTCACATCTTCCTGACGTCCCAACTTGGAGTGCGGTGGCAGAGGCCCTGGGCGCGCCAGCGACCAGGGCCGGCGACACCGCTTTTCGCCAGCGTACACATTTACCCCCAGCATGACGCAAAAGCGGTGTCGACGTCCTACGCTCGCAAGCTCGCTTCGGACTCTGCCACCGCACTCCAAGTATAACCAGGGCAGGCCCTGGGCGAGTACATGTAGGCGTTTCAGGCCATGGGCCCATGTGGCAACTCCTTAAGTTGACGCGGATGCGCAGAGGTGTTTGTGTGAACACATGGTTGTCCTGACAATCCTGTTCACCACCGGGACAAGCCCGGTGGGGTCCCTTCAGGTCTAGTAGTGATACCCCGTTGCTTTCCAAATTTTCGTCCGCGTCTCCCAGTCGTTCATCGCCTGCTCCCAGGTGACACCGAGGCGTTTCACCTCTCTGGCGATCTTGGCGTACTCTTCGGGTTTCGCCTTCTTGAACTTCTGCCAATCGATTTCGGGTGCATTGAAGGTCGCCCAACGCCCGTAGGGATCGTGTGCGAAGTTCGCAGGATGCGCGGCGCGCCATGCATCGAACCTCGCACGCAGCTGCGTGACGCGCGCCTGCTGCTCGGGGTTGCTCACAAGATTGTTGAGCTCATCCGGATCCTTCTTCAGGTCATAGACCTCTTCGATGGGCGTCGGGGGGTCAACCCAACGCAGATACTTCGCATCCACCGTCCGGATGCCCTCGTTACGGGCAATGTATTTGCCCTTAGCCCCGGAGTGATAGTGCTCGAAGAAGAAGTGGTCACGCCAGGCTTCAGGAGCCTGAAGACCATGTCGCGCACCTTGTCGCGCACCATGTCGATCTCGTACGCGACAAGGTGCGCGACAAAGCCCCCCCTTCGCGGGGTTCTCAGATACAAGTAGCGGAACCAAACTACACCC
>CAZCDU010000306.1:0-3038 GCA_964497125.1 uncultured Victivallales bacterium
GTTTCCCGTCAGTTTCCCGGCAGGATCGCCGCGAGCCGATCCTGGACCACGTTCTTATCGCACAAATGTAGCCTCTGCATTATCCCGCGGCCATCACGATTCTACCGCCACTAGCACATTTCGAAAGCCCGGGCACCGGCAGCCGGACTTTCTCGTGACGACGGACAGGACACAGAGCAGCATATCTCGCCGAACAGATTCGGGGGGATATTGCAGGCGTGGGACAGGAGCCGGCGGCTCCGTGCGCGGACGGTTGTCCGGTCGTTGCTACCGGTTGAGGTGGCCTCGTTCCGGCTTTCCTGCCGGCGGGCAAAACCGGCGAGTTTCGTAGCCCCGATTCCTGGATACGCTATCGGTGACTCGAATGGCCTGGATGACCAACGTTGGAAAGGCCCGGTAGATGGGTGCGAGAGCGTTACACGAGCGGAAGAGGGACGTGCCCACGAGGGGTACTGCTCCCACTGGGTAGTGGGATCGGCATTAACTGGCCAGTCGCGGAGGATAGGCTCCTTACCGCATCCATGGTGTACCAGAGAGTATAGCGTCGTATATCTTCAGACAGGTATACTATTCTAGAGATCACTATAGATTCTTGCCGTCGTATGAATCGAGATGTCTGGATGTCTACTGCTGCGATTCTTCCCGCCAAGCACGACCTTTGTCGGTCAGGTGGTACTTCTGTGTTGGACTCTTAGGGGAGTCGGGTTGCGTCATTTCGACCAGACCTTGAGCCAGGGCGGGCTCAAGGTAGCTGCGTGCGAAATTCACTCGATCCTTCAGGGCTAGGGCTTCCATAATTTCGGCTCTTGTCATCTCGCCAACGACAGACTGCAGCAACAATCTTACTTGCTGGGTTACTTGCTGGGTTACTTGTTGGGTTACTTGCTGGGTTCCCTTCCCCGTAAGAGTCGCCGCGGGGGCCTTCGAGAAGATAACAGTGAAGCCGCCGCCTTGGTTTTCGATCTCTGGTGGCGGGATACCGGCTTCCCTGCATGCATCGTCTATGCGCCCAATGCCGCTGCCATAGCGCTCGATGATCTCCATGTCATAGAAAATCTGAGCGATGAGCTTGTTGCGGGGTCGCGAGGAGTAGTCGCCCTTTCGTAACTGCTCGAAGCTCAGGTCGTAGGCCAGTACGCCAGGACTCCAGATTCGAACAGTATCGTCGAAGACCTTGATCTGGATATCTGACGAACGGGCATAGTCACGGTGACATATGGCATTGGTCACGGCCTCGCGCAAGGCGCGCAACGGGTAGTCCCAGATTGTATCACGTTGCGCCTTCTTGCCGGTAATCTCGAAGCGTACGTTGATGTGCTTCTGCAAGAAGTCCATTGTCTCGTCGATCTGGTGCAGGACACTGCCCTCAATCAGACGGTCATCCATGATATGAATTCTTTGCCGGAAACGGCCGCAATGCACGGTGGCTTGAATCAATGGCGACTGAGGTTCTTTGCCAAACAGGAGGATCGCAGCCCAGGTTGCAGCATCATCCTTGACCAGTTCCAGCTTGTGGAGGACATCAACAGGATCTGCGTTTGCTGCAAAGCGCCTGCGCCCTATGCGGGTTGATGCTGTGATGTAGTCTGCAACAGCATTAAGGTCGATGTCCGAGACAGTCTTGCCTGTCGCGGGCAATGCATCCCAGCTTGTACCAGTTGCACGCATGTGCATCTGAGCGATTTCTGCCGGAGGCATCTGGCTGTTTGCATTGCCGACACGGCGATAGCATCGGCCACGTGTGGAAACGGGCTTCAAGGGGTACTCGGAAACGGTGATGACGCAGACGGCCTTGCCGTCGAGATCCACAAACTGGACGTCAGGAATAACCGTCGGCTCAGTGGCTCCGGCAATCTTGTTCAGGATCTTGGGGAGTGTTTCGCGCCCGAATGTAGTGCCAAAGGGAGATCCGTCGTTGTCCACCCCGACCACAACACTGCCTCCCTCCGAATTAGCGAAAGCCACAACGGTCTGGATGGCATCGTTCTGAAAGCTCCGCTTGAATTCAAGCCGTTCGCTTTCGCCTTGCCGTATCATGTCCTTAAGTATGTCTGGGTTCATGCTATGTGCCTCATCTGGAAGATGCCAGATCAGGTATGCGTTTACAAGATGAAGGAGCATGGTGTGAATCAGGCCCTAGCGATACTGCAGCACCACGTCGGTAGAGGAGCATCACCCCAACTGACCGCTCAACGGTAGTGACTGGAAAATCACTCTCGTTGGCGGTCGAGTTTCTTGTGACAGCCTTTGCCTGCTGACGTCTTGTTTTCGCTCATACCCAACTCGTTCTTCCGGGAGTTGGCAGCGGCCGGATGATCGTATCAGTCTTGAATAATCCCGTTCCATGCTCTGCCGACCCGCGGGGCGTCGAGCTTCACGGTTCAGGTCAATGGGGCGGTCGAGCATGCGTTCATTTGCTGGACCCTTTACAGCAGAGCTCTTGCTCGGTGCTGCTTGCCGTTCGGCCGACCCGCGGTACGGCTTTCGGCCGCCGGCGGCCTTGTCGTGCTGCGCCTTGTACTGCGCGTTGCGCGTCCGCAGCTTGTTCAAGAGCTCGGCATATTCGGGATTGCTCGAAAGGTCGTTCATCTCCTTCGGGTCGGCCTGCAGGTCGAACAGTTCTTCCTGAACGGGATCGGTGCCGCGGTAGTGAATGTACTTCCAACGCTCGCCACGCACGCCTTCGCAGTTCGGCAGTTTTCCCTTGCCGCGGGAGTAGACGTCGTGGAGGTAATACCAATCCTCGCGCCATGCCGCATCCGGGTCCTTCATCACCGGCAGCAGGCTCCTGCCTTCCATGTGCGGAGCCGGAACACCGGCGAGGTCCATCACGGTGGCCGTCAGGTCATAGTTGAGCGCCGTCTGGCTTCGGGTGCCGCTGACGGATTCCGGCAGGCGCGGGTCATAGATCATCATCGGCACGCGGATGCTCTCTTCGTACATGTTCCACTTGCCCGCGATCCCGTGCGCGCCCCACATGCTGCCATTGTCGGAGGCGAAGATGATGACGGTGTTGTCCTCGCGCCCCATCTCTTTCA
>CAZCDU010000307.1:0-3036 GCA_964497125.1 uncultured Victivallales bacterium
GGGCGCGTACGGGTCAGACCTTGATTATTGACTTTATAGCATAGCGTGATAGTCTCTTCACATGCCTAGGCCATGGAGAATAACTTACGCTGGAGCTCGGTATCACATAACCTCCAGGGGTAACGGACGGCAACGGATCTTCCTTCGCCCCTGGGATTATGAGCGGTTTGTCGAGCAGCTCACGGCTGCCCTCGAGGCCGACCACGTGATTCTCTATGCGTATGTCTTAATGCCCAACCATTATCACCTCCTGATAGAAACTCCTCTCGGCAATGTTAAACGATTCATGCAAAGGCTAAACACGGCCTATAGCATGTACTTCCGATGCAAACACGACAGACCCGGGCATTGCTTTCAAGGCAGATATGGGGCCAAGCTCGTCGGCGGTGACGACTACATCGTCCGGCTGACCCGATATATACACCTGAACCCCATTAAGACACGAAAGATGAAGAAGGAGACCGCCGAGCGGAGACTCGAGTACTTGGAGAAGTTTAGATGGAGCAGCCTTCCTGGATACATTAGCAAGGCTAGAGCGAGTGAGATTGTGGACTACCGTTGGCTGTCTCTGATGGGCTGCCGAACGCAGCGCGGCAACAGGGCCGCGTATAGACGCTACCTGGCGGACATGCTGGTCAAAGACGACGAAGAATTCATGAAAGCTCTACGAGCCAGTCGCTACGCGATAGGGGATGATGAGTTTGTTGAAGAGGCCGAGAGCGATCTCAAGGAAATGCGTCTGATTAAGAGCTGCGGAACGGGTGATGTGTACGCCCCGAGAGAACGCATAGCTGGTATTGCCGACATAGAACGGGAAGTTGCCAAAGCATTTGGCGTCACACCTGACGTTCTGCATCGGCACGGCCACAAGGCGGGATTGGCCAAGAGCGCGGCTGTGTACCTATCGTGCCAGCTGACAGGCAGAAGCCAGAGATCTATAGCAGAGCACTATGGATATCGTAGCGACTCATCGGTCGTTAAGCTGCGGCAGCGCTTCAATAGGCAGATGGCAGACGACGCGGTACTTGCGAAGCGCATTGCCCAGCTGAGAGAAGGGCTGCTGGAGCAATATTCAATAATCAAGGTCTGACCCGGACGCGTTTGGTGGGATATGTTATGCAACGGATGGCAGGTTGGATAGTGGGCTTTGGACTGGTGGCGGTCGTGGGGCTGTCGGAGGGGGTGAGGATGGTGGACCAGGTGAGTGAATCGCATCCACGGATCATGCTGACGGATGCGCGCGTGGCGGAACTGAAAGGTCTGCTGAAGACGGACAAGGATCTGCAGGAGATTGTCCGTCACCTCGAGCAACTCGGTGATATCATCTGTGCGCAGCCTCCGGTAGAACGCAAGCTTGTCGGGACGAAGCGTTTACGTTTGCTGTCGACGAGCCGGCTGGTGCTGGGGCGAGCGCTTACGCTGGGCACGTTGTACCGGCTGGACGGCCAGGCGAAATGGCGGGAGCGGCTGACGACCGAGCTGAAAGCGGTCTGCGCCTTCGAGGACTGGTATCCGAAGCATTTCCTGGACACGGCCGAGATGTCGGCCGCGGTGGCGATTGGCTACGACTGGTTGCACAACGATCTGTCGGATGCGGACCGCGCGATCATCCGCGATGGTCTTGTGCGGCTCGGCGTGACGCCCGGCCTGAAAGGCGGATGGTGGGTTGATGGCAAAAACAACTGGAACCAGGTCTGTCATTGCGGGCTTACGCTCGCGGCCCTTGCCCTGGCCCGGGAGGAACCCGACGCCGCAGAGCAGTTGCTGCAGCGGGCGAAAACCAGCTACATCAGTGGGGTTCAAATGTACAGGCCTGCAGGAGTCTATCCTGAAGGACCGGGGTATTGGAATTATGGGACGTCGTTCAGCGTCCTGATGGCCGCCGCGATCGAATCGGTTCTAGGTGACGACTGGGGCATGCTGGCGATGCCGGGCTTCGTCGAGAGCTTCGACTATCGCATGCATGTGCAGGGGCCAACAGGCAAGGTCGTCAACTATGCCGACGGCGGCGAAGGCTGCGGGTCATCCCCCGCTCACTTCTACATGGCGTCGCGAACCGGAACGCCGGGGTACAGTACGTTCGCACTGCAGAGCATCCAGAAGGATTTCGCAACCATAACCCATCCAAAGAACAAACAGAGCGCGGACCGTAAGACGAATCGCATGCTGGCGCTGTCGGCGGTCTGGTATGTGCCCGAGAAGGTGGCGGCCAAACGCCCACTGGACTGGTCCGGTGTTGGCGACGGCCCCGTTCATGTGGCATTCATGCGTAGCACGTGGGAGGATGATGAGGCCTTGTTCGCATCGCTCAAGAGCGGCAAGCTGCAGGTTAGTCACGGTCACCTGGATTCCGGTTCCTTCATCGTGGAATCAGACGGTATCCGCTGGGCCAGCGACCTCGGGTCTGAGCGAGAGATCTACGATCGGGGTGATTCGTGGCGCACATCCCAGGACTCGCACCGCTGGAAGTTCTTTCGAGCCAACAATTATGGTCACAACGTCCTGACCATCGACGGGCAGCTACAGCAAGTCAGGTTCCCCTCCCCCATCATTGCCACGGGCACGGGAACAAGCCCGTTCGCGGTTGCCGATCTGTCCGGCGCCTACGAGGGACAGGCTGCGTCCGTGACGCGCGGCATCATGATGCCCGGACGCAAGACGGTCCTGATCCGCGATGAGGTAACTGGCGTCGAGACCGGCAAAGTCGTGCGTTGGAACATGATGATCCGCGTTGACGTCGAGTTGACCGAGGATGGCAAGACAGCCGTGTTGCGTCACCGGGACCAGACGATGAACGTGAAGTTACTGTCACCGGAAGATGCGACATTAGAGGTGATGGATGCAAAGCCGGAAATGGACATCGAGAACCCGAACGACGGTTGGCAGCGGCTGGTCGTCGATGCCGTGTCGACGGGCGCTGAACAGGTAATCCGTGTTCTCTTCGTGCCGGGGGAGACTGCCGTTCCGGAATTGCCGGCGCAGGCTCTCGCGAACTGGAAGTGACTTCTACGTCGAGATGGGCACCATCGACTTGCG
>CAZCDU010000308.1:0-3008 GCA_964497125.1 uncultured Victivallales bacterium
TCCTTGCCGGAAGCTTCAGGGAACACGGCTTCGGCTGTGCGGTTCGGCGGAACGACCACGTTCCACACGACCTTGCCGTTCTCTTTCTTCCAACTGCTTTCGATCGTGCCACGCAGGGAGCCAACCGATGCCTTCGCCCAGTCGAGATCCTTCGGAATGTGCGGTCTGAGCAGAATTCGGTTATAGGCAGCCTGGATGCCCGCCAAATGCGTGAGCAGCCACGCGGATGGATGGTTCATGGCGTGGTGGTCGAGCGACCGGTCTTCACGCAGCTCCCTGTCGAGGCAGAATTTTTCCCAGATCGTGGTGGCGTCGTAGTGGACGATACTCCAGGCCAGACCGGGATAGTCGGGATTACGCAGCATGTCCAGCGCAAGATCGACCTCGCCGTGTTCCGCCAGTTGCGGATAAATGTGGTACGACATGAATCCGCCGTCGAATTTCTTTCCGTTTTCGCGATAGACCTTCGCGAGGGATCGGGCCACAGCCGCACGGTCGTTGTCCGGCGGAAGGCCGAAGGCCAGCGCCAGACTGTCTTGCGTCCCGTTACCGAAGGTATGGTTTTCGGTATCGTAGTAGTTGCCCAGGATCGCACTGCGGATGCGCTCACCCAGCCCCCCTGCCCACGCGGCATCCTCTTTCCGGTCGAGTGCGGCGGCCATTTCGGAGAACCGTTTGGCGGCGGCAAAAAAGTTCATCGCCGCAATCAGGTTCTTGTCCTGCGGAACACGCTTGATGTCCGGTGGCGCGGCGTGATCGGCATGAGCGGCCTCCTTGGGAATCAGCCCCGGCGCATTCTTTTCAAAGTACTGCAGAAACCACAGCATCCGATCATAGTTCGTCCGAGCCGTTTCCAGTTCACCGTCTACTTCGTACAACCGGTAGGCCAGGAACAGCGGCGAAACTGCCCAAGTGAAATCTTTGAATCTTCTTGAACTGCGTTTTCCAACGCCAATGTTTCCCGGTACACCGCTCGTGGAAAACGGCGGCGTGTAGTAGAGATTCACCTGCTGGCGATAGAACTTGGTGGAGTCCAACGCATGAAACCCAAGCGCCCACGAGGAGTGCAGATCGCCACCCCACATGCATTTTTCACGGTGCGGGCAGTCCTCAAGAATCGAGTGCATGTTGTTAAGGTGGGTCTGCACGCCCATCTGGAATATGCGGTCGAGCAACGGATCGGCCGACTCGAAAGTGGCCGTGGTCTTCACATCGGTATTCACCACCACGCCAACCACATCGCCCGCCTCCGGAGCGCGGCGCAGGCCGGACACCTCGAAATAGCGGAATCCATGATAGGAAAAGCGCGGTTCCCACGTGCGCGCTTGGCCGTCGCAGATCAGTTTATGATGCTGCGGTTGGCCGTGGCACCACCAGAATGACTTCGGCACGTTTTGCAGCTGTTTACCATCGCCCGACAGCATTTCAGTACAGCGCACCCGCACCACGGAACCTTCCGGCTCATCAACCTTGAGTTTCACCCAGCCGGAAATATTCTGTCCCAGGTCGAACATCCACGTTTGGGCACCGGTCTGCCAGATTTTCACCGGTGTGATGGTCCTGATCCGCCGTATCGGCTCAAAATCCTGAGCAACCAGCCTGGGGCTCAGCGGCGGGACAGTGCGGGCGTTCTTCCAATCGTTGGAAAATCCTGTCTCCTTCCATTCACCGTGCTCCCGCCGGAAATCAATGTGGTCGCCGAGGTAAACGTTGGAGAGCAGCGTCCCCGACGCACGCCATTTCCACCCCTCGTCGGTAACGATGTCCTTAACGGAACCATCGGCAAAGCGGATGCGCAGCAACGCGCGCAGTCCGGGGTCACCGTAGCGCAAAAAGGTCGTGTTGAAGCCTCGATCCTGGTTGTACCAACCATCGCCCAGCAGAATGGAAAGCGCATTGCCGCCCTGTTCCAACCGATCGGTTACATCAAACGCCTGATAGAGCGCGTATTCTTCATAGTCAGCCTGCCCCGGATCAAGCACATGGTCCCCCACCTTTACTCCGTTCAGGTAGGGTTCATGATACCCCAGCCCGCAGACATACAACCTCGCCGAATCCACCGGCTTGTCTACCGCGAAATCCTTCTTGTACCAGGTGGCCGGCAACGGTGCCAGCGGGTAGACCTCCACTTCGCCGCGCGGTTGGTCGCCATAGTCGCAGATCTTGCGCACCGGATTTTTGTTGGCCGTCCAGTCCATGGAAGTCCGGACCACCTGCTCGGTGCCGTCGGCAAAGACAATTCGCATTCCAAAAGAGACCACTTTTTCGCGGGGCGGTCTGGTCATCTTCAGCTCCAGACGATTTGTGCCGGGACGCAGACAAAAAGCGAAATCGGTGTAATTCGGGGCATCCGCTTTAAAGGTGAACCTCGCCCCGTCGCCATTGACCCTGCACTCAATCGCCGCCTTTTGAGACGTGCCCCACCACGCACCGGCATAAACCACCAACTTGTCCGGTAGTTCGAAGGTGTGTTGGTAGGTCAGCGGCTCCTTCGGTTTGGGAGCATCCTTGGGCAAATGGTTGATCCACGCCCCCATCACCTCGCCGGGAGCCAGCTGCGGGGTGCGCTCGCGTGTACAGGAAATCCATTGCGCCCCCTGCCACTGTTCTTCGTTCATCAGGCCGGTTTCAAACCAGGCCGGTTTCGACCAACCCGACACCGTGCCGGACTCGTCCTTGATGCGCACGCGCCAATAGACGCGCGTGACGGGAGGAAGCGGTTTCCCGGCATAGACAATCTGCGTAGTGGCGGAGGATGGCACCCAGCGGCTGTTCCATAGCCCGCCCTCCGCAAGGCCTTCCAGCGAGTCCGCCGCCTGAATGTGGTAGGCCGACTGCCCACTCTCCACCCGCCACGACAGCCCGGGTTGTTCTTGTTCAACCGCCAGCGGATTTACGCGATAGTCGCATTTCAGCCCGACCGGCGCCGCCTTCTCCTGCGCGTTGAGATTTAGACAACACCATGCCAGCAGTGCACTTGCCGCAATGGTTATTCTCTTTGAATTCAT
>CAZCDU010000309.1:0-1797 GCA_964497125.1 uncultured Victivallales bacterium
CATGAAAGGACTCACCATGCCCTGCGGGCCGGGCCCGAATGCCGATTCACTTCACATCCGTCGGTTACGACTGCTTGATACCATCCCTCCTCGTTCCAATCCCGAAAGTTCCGTCCTCGTCTCTCATGTCCCTCCATCCCGCTGCAGGAATACCTTGTTCGGTTCAGTAATGAATGTATGCTTGCCGACATGACTCACTATCTGAAGCTCGCTTTTGTCGGCAGGGAATGCCCGGTAGTGCTTCCCGTACCTGAAGAAGATGCCCAGCGGCTATCGAGGTTCCTGCAAAGCCCTGATGATTACTGCAGGTTCGTTGAGCTCTCGACCATCTTCGGCCAGGTTGTCTGGTTCAATCTCCAGAATATTAGATTCGTTCACTTCCTGCATGAGGACTGCCCGATTACTGACGTTGAGCTGTCCGCGATCGCGCCTCCCGGAGCCGTTGCCAATGAGGAGGAATGCGAGTTCATGGAGGGGCTTTGGAACGTTCATGTTTGGATTTCCGAGGAGAAGGGGCCGCTTTCTGTGCTCTGCCTTCCGGCAGACGAGTGGGAGGGGGTCACGCATGCTCTCCAGGACAGAGACCGTTTCTGCAAGATGACGGACGAAGATGGAGAGCCCATTGCGATCGCCGTCAGTAGCGTTGACCTCCTTGTGGGTACCGAGCCCGCCCGTTATCCGGAGTACCTTCTCGGGACTATAGAAAGGGAGATTATCCCTTCGCCACTTGAAGCGTGAATTCAATATCGACACAACAGATGCTATGTTGGTAGCATTTAGCTTGAGTCAAGGAGGGGTGCGAATGACGACAAGAGAAATCAATACCCAAGTCCGAGAGATGCGGAAATTCGCAGCGGAAATCAGGAAGTCCCCCGAGAAAGCCCGCTCATTCTTGCACAAAACCGGCATGTACACCAAGAACGGCAACCTCAAGAAGCAGTTCCGATAGTCGTGTATCAGTACTCCCTTCCTTCGTTCTCGGCTTTCATGGCTGTGACAAGACCACTGCCGAAAACGTCTTCGGGAAGCAGCATCGCCTCCGCAAGAGTACTAACAACTGGGACTGGCTGGGGCATGGAGTCTACTTCTGGGAGAATAATCCCGACCGCGCTTACCAATACGCCTGCGAGCTTCGCGACAACCCCGGTCGCAGCTCTTCGACGGTCGCGGAACCCGCTGTTATTGGCGCCGTACTGGATCTTGGGCACTGTCTCAACCTACTCGACGAGGAGTCTATCGGCTTGGTGAGAGCTGCTAATGACCTCTATTTGGCCGGTTGCCAAGCAGAAGGCACCGAACCGTTGACGAACCGTGATGTGGATGATTCCTCTGACTTGCTCCTGCGCTACCGGGACTGTGCCGTCATCGAGGCACTTCACGCATATCGGAGGAGTTCTGAACTCGACCGTTTCGATAGCGTCCGCGGTATGTTCGCCGAAGGAGCCCCTCTCTATGAGGACGCGGGATTTCACGAGAAGAACCACATTCAGATCTGCGTTAGGAATCCCAACTGTATCAAAGGTTACTTCCGCCCCTTATCTCAGGACGCCACCTGGCCTGTTCCATGACCGCTGCTTTTCCGACAACGAGTAGCCGCGATGGATCGAGCATATCACTCGTCGCTTCTCACCCAAAGACATGAGAATTGATCCATCAACTACGATCGCCGGGAGACCTGCGCTGGATATCCGGCGGCTGTTGCGTCGCACCATCGAGCGGTATTTTGACGTCGATACCGTTCGCAACGAGCTCGCAGCGACCGTCACGGATGCAGAAGCGGTTCTTTCGGAGTTGGAA
>CAZCDU010000309.1:1897-3001 GCA_964497125.1 uncultured Victivallales bacterium
GGAAGAAGGTTCAATAACTTCGTTGATCAGCTTGCGTGGCCTCGGAATGAAGTGGACCTCTTCCTTAAGAAGCGATCCCGGACACTAAGCCTCCATTACGCTGACCACGCCATCGTAGCCCAGACGGAGCACCGTGTCGTGTTTGAGAATGGGACAGGGTGAGATCTGGAGGGTAGGGGTTTCCCGCCCTGAGCATCCTGCCTAGGATAGTTTTCGCGCAAGTTAATCAGAGAGAATGGGATGGGCGAAGCCCATAGTGCATTACCGCGATGTGGGAGTGGACATTCCGTCCCATACTCATCATTCGGTTCGTCATTCGCGTTTCACATCTCCCCAATTATCCGCTACTCTCCCTAACCATGTTCAGACAAGATCAACTGCCGCAGTGGAATTTCGAAGACCCCGAAATGTCACTCGTAAGCCTGTGGGAGTCTCTACACACGCGGGCGCGGGAGATGTTTCGCGAAGCCGGCACTCACTTGGAGATTGTTTTCATTGTCGGCAACGATGGCACGGTGCAACCACAGCCTATCGCCTCGCCCATGACACGCGAGGCCGTCGCGGAGGTCCTGCAACAGCAGATCCCCGGCAGCCCCGTGTGCGGACTGATACACATTGGCGAGGGCTGGGCGTATGTACCGACAGGCAAGGGAGACCACACACATAAGCAACTCGTATTGGGTGAGATGAGGGTCTCCGACCTGAACGAAGACGACAGAACCGAGGTGCTTGCTTCCTGCCTCCTTTCGCGGGGAGGCAACGCCCGCGCGCTTCTTGAGGAAATCGTCCGTCCCGCCGATAGCCCCCCTTTATTCGGTCGTACCATCCTCAACGAGAACGCCCGTTTCCCTTTGGGCAACGTGTTCTCGGCTTCTGGCGAATAGCGGAACGAAGAATAGCGAAAAACGGGGACAGACGTGAATGGCACTTACTTAAGGCCTTTTCGCATGAACCACGTTAATGGTGCGTGCCATTCAATGACGAAACACCCAAATACCCAAACACCCAAGGAATGACGAAACCAAAATGACGAATGGCGACGTCAGAGCACGCTCTTTTCCCTTTCAGGCTTTTTGGATTTAGGATTTCTTTGGGTACTTGGGT
>CAZCDU010000310.1:0-2997 GCA_964497125.1 uncultured Victivallales bacterium
CTCAGCCAGATGTGGCGATCCCGCTGATGCGAGAAGCATATGCGGCATCGGATCAAGAGGATGTCAAGCTGCGCTATGCGCATGTTCTTGGGTTGTTGTATGACAGCACGGGGGCGGAGAGCCTGCTGCGTGCTGTCGGCTCGCGCAAGTGGGACAAGGGGTGGAGATTCAGAGGTTTAGGGAACTATGGCCCCACGACGAGTCCACTTGACAACCTGATCATCGCTCTCGGGCGAACCGGGGATGAACGGGCCATTCCAATTCTCATTGAAAAGGCCATGCAGCTGGGTGAGAAAAGTGAGCTGTCTCATTTTCGAGCCATCGCGGTAGCCTTTGAGAACCTGCGGCATCCCGACGCTGCTGAACCCCTTGCTAAGCTCCTGAAACTCCCCGGAACCAAAGGGAATGCTTACCTGGAAATTGATGAGGTTCGTCAACGTACTCCCGATAGTAATGGTGATTGCACCACGCGTGAAGTTTCGCTCCGAGAGCTGATTCTCGCCCGCGCCCTGTATCGCTGTGGCGACTACGAAGGGATCGCAAAGAAGACGCTGGAAGCCTATAGCAACGACCTGCGCGGACATTACGCCATTCATGCGAGGGCGGTTCTTGCAGAGAACGTACCAAAAGGACCCTATTCAGAAGCTAAGAAAGAGCTAGGGGTAAAATCAGCCATTGATATGGCTGAGACTGTAATCGCAGAAACTTCATTCGAAAAGGGCCAAAAGCCGACTCGTTATAATTACTGGATGTACCAGAACTATATGATCGGCGAGGGGATCAAAGCGATGGGTGAGGTCTTGGATCGGCCTGACTTCAGCTCATACCGAGACAGGCAGCTCCTGTACTATTGCGATGCGTATACGAAAATCAATGACCGCTCCAAGGCATGGTATCTCAAGCCAAAGGCTCTGTGGCATAGTGGCATGGTTGCCGGCTTTGTTGAATTACAGGAAACCAATGATCATCCGGAGATTGCTCGAGGAATCGGTTACTACCAAGATTACTTAGAAAAAACCCATAAAGTAGCCGACGGTACCCGGGCTCGATATAAAGCGCAGTGGAAATCCAAAGGTGTCCAAATCGATGACTTGTACATGATCAGCCCGTATTGGGTGCGTTTGTCGCGCCAGGATGGCAACGCGGATTATCTGGAGAAAGCCATCGAAGAAACGCTGAGTTATCATAAGCATCTGTGGAATCCGGAAACGAAACTGCTGCATTGCCTATGGCTTGAAGAAAAGCCCGAAGTTCGCATCCCTCATTGGGCCAGGGGGAATGGCTGGTTTGTCATGGCGATCACGGATCTACTGGATTTTGTTCCTGAAGAGCACCCAAAACGGACCGAACTTCTCACGATCTATCATGACCTCATGCTCGGTATCATGGCCCGCCAGAATGCAGATGGCCTGTGGCATCAGGTCTTGGATCATCCGGAAAGTTATACCGAGACATCCAGTTCCGGTATGTTTACATACTGTCTGTTGCGCGGCGCCGCCAAGGGCTGGCTGCCGGCATCTGCTCGAACAGCGGGCTTAAAAGGGTGGGACGGCCTGCAGACAAAGCTCACAGACAGCAATCAACTGAAAGACGTGTGTGTCGGCACTGGTATGTCAGAGGACGTGAATTACTTTTTTGACCGCAAACGGGTAACCCATGATCAACACGGCATTGGACCTTTCCTGCTGGCGGCCGCAGAAGTGATCAAGTCAAAGGAAGAGAAGAACGCAACGGAGTCGTTGGCGGGCATAGACGACTCCGCGAAAAAGAAGCCCAATGTGCTGTTTATTGCGGTCGATGATCTAAATGACTGGGTCGGTTATTTAAAAGGGCATCCCCAGGCCAAAACGCCCCATATGGATAAGCTAGCCAGTGAATCGCTCGCCTTTACCCATGCGTATTGCTCGGCAGCGTCCTGCGGGCCTTCCAGGACATCGTTGATGTATGGAATATACCCGCATCGCTCCGGTGCCTATTTTCATCACTATGAGTACTCGCCCGAGAAACGAATTCCAAGAGAGCGGCTCCCTCTGCAGCTTGCCTTCCAAAAGAATGGCTATTACACCACAGGCAGTGGGAAAATTTATCATGGCGGAAAAGGTTACGTTGATACGAGAGGTTGGGATCATTTCGATAAAAGTCCGTGTCAGCATAAGGCTGAAATGACGCGTGTATTTGGAGAAAAGTCTGAGAGGCCATTGAGTGATTTTAGGATTGGGATAACTAAGCAAGACCCAGATTCTGATGTTTTAGATGGTGGGACTGTCAATTGGGCAATCAAACAGCTATCCATTCAACATAAGAAACCCTTCTTTCTTGCTGTTGGTTTGAGGAAACCTCATGCCCCGTGGGTTGCGCCTAGAGAATTCTATGCTCAATACGACGGCGTCAAGATCCAGCTACCGGAAGTTCCCGAAAATGACATGGACGATATTCCGGATGCAGGAAAGTATATCGCCCACAATGTGTATCCTTTCTACAAGCAAAAGGAGCACGAGCTGATTGCGGCAAAAGAAGGCATGTGGGAAAAGCTGGTTCTTGCCTATTTGGCCACGTGTTCGTATGCCGATTACAATGTGGGCAGACTTCTTAACGCATTGGAAGAATCGCCTTATGCGGACAATACGATTGTCGTCCTGTGGGGTGATCATGGATGGCACCTGGGGGAAAAAGAGCATTGGCGTAAAATGACCCTTTGGGAGCAGGGGACAAGAGTGCCATTCATCATTAAGACTCCTGATATGACAGAGGGTAAGCGTGTTGACGCTCCCGTAAGTTTACAGGACATCTACCCAACCCTTGTTGATCTCTGCGGATTGGACATATCGCAAGAGTTAGATGGCAACAGTTTGACACCTCTTCTGGTTAGGAAAGATGTGGCATGGGAGAAGCCGGCACTCATCAGTTACGGTCCAGGGAATTTTGCAGTGAGACAAGAACAGTGGAAACTTATTCGCTATGCCGATGGTTCTGAAGAGTTTTATGATATTAGCAAGG
>CAZCDU010000311.1:0-2992 GCA_964497125.1 uncultured Victivallales bacterium
CACCGCCGGCGTCGCCGAAATGCTGGTGCAGAGCCATCTCGGCTTTGTGCACCTGTTGCCCAGCCTGCCCAAAGAAAAATGGCCCAGAGGACACATCAGGGGTATCAAGGCCCGGGGCGGATACGTGGTGGATATCGAATGGCAGAACAGAAGATTGGCGCGTGCGGTCATTCACTCAAAGACCACCGGCACCTGCCCGGTTCGCTATGGCGACAAGGTGGTCGAAGTCCCGGTGAAGGCAGGCGAAAGCACCGTGCTCGACGGCGCCCTGAAGGTGAAATAGGGGATTTGTGGATATGACAGGGGGAATCGGTTGACGATAACGGCCAACCCTCTGAATGTTCTCCGTTCTACATCTTATCCTCGTCCCGATCCTTGTCTTGATCGTTGTCGGTCCCCATCTTCGTCTCGATCGTCGTCCTGATCGTTGTCGACGAGGATCGCGACGAGGATCGAGACAAGGATGCAGAGAGACGATGATCGGGACAAGGATCAGGACGATGATCTGCTGGGGTCACTTGGTCGCGAGTCCCGGCTCTCTGTTTTGGACTGAATGCAGTGAATGCATTGAGTGTCACCTCTGTATGATCCGAGTCCACTCGGCGGCTTCGCTGGTCTGAAACTTGACCTCCTCTTTGTTCAAGGCGGCCAGTCCAGCATGACGCGAAAGCGGTGTCGCCGTCCTGCACTCGCAAGCTCGCTTCGGACTCTGCCACCGCACTCCAAGTCAACAGCAACCCCTTTTCGAGACCCAATTTGGAGTGCGGTGGCAGAGGGACTTCCCAGGCCCGGCGACACCGCTTTTCCCTGACCCGCAGACTCAGCCTTCTATACGGCGATCCAAGTTTCCGCCCTGTATCATCCGCGCGAAGGCACGACGCCGGGGGTGGAACTAGTCTGAACAGCCGCCTAAAGGCGGAACAACATACGGGGGAGGGCGAGGGCATAGCGTCCTGAACGCTCTGCAATTTCAAGGATCACGCAGTCATAGAACCATTCAGCCGTCAGAGACCGGAAGATTAGGGCAAAAGATTATGGCGAAAGATTAAGGACGAGATAGACATACAAACCCTGGTCTTTCGCCATAACCCGCCTGCTATGTTGATCCCCCGTCAAGGGCCAATCCGCAGAGTGTTTTCTCCTCTACATCTTATCCTCGTCCCGATCCTTGTCTTGATCGTTGTCGGTCCCCATCTTCGTCTCGATCGTCGTCCTGCTCGTTGTCGACGAGGATCGCGACGAGGATCGAGACAACGATGCAGAGAGACGATGATCGGGACAAGGATCAGGACGAGGATCTGCTGGGGGCACTTGGTCGCGACTCCAGGATCTAGAGATCGATAGCTCCTGTCATTTCGGGGTAGATTCTGCCTCTGAGCCCGTGTTGTCCTGTGAAAGTTCTCCGTTGAATCCTGCAAGCGCGAGAAAGCGCATTGTTCTATACTTGTTGTTAGCTGGTGATGACTAGCGTGTTGATGCATGTCTCGAAGCGAGGTCCTGGGCGAAGCGGACCCGATAGAAAAGGAGGGTCATGATGACAAGTAAGAGAACAAGAAGTCTGATGGGATTGGTGGCGGTCATGAGCCTCATGCTGTTTTTGCATGCGGACGTGGTTGAGGCGGCATCGGTCGCAATTGACAATGCAACGGTCTCCTACGGGGGCAGCAACCAGGTTGTTCCCGACGACCTGTCTAACGTCGACAGTGACGCGGTGCTGGTGTCCTTCGTGGCTGATTACGTCACCTACTCGGATCTCGTCCTGGTCGACAGCGTGACCACGAACGAACCGCAAAGCTGGGAAAGCCACCAGTACGGGATTTCCGGTACCGACCCCGGCTCGCCAGTGGCCGCCGTCACCGACAATCGGCTCGACTCCGGCATAGCCAACGTCTACACGAATGCTGTATTCAAGTTCGCCTCGGCTCCCACATCTCTTAGCGATGTGTTCTTCCTGTTCGAGTGGTCCGATGGCGCACATAATGACAAGAATGATAGCATTCAGCTAGTTGACAGCTCCACCAATAACATTGGCACAGCGGTGCCAATGGCGAACTTGGCTTGGCTCGGAGGAAGCGCACTCGTTACACTAACAAATAAGAATGCGGGCATTAGAGCAGATGAGCCGCTCAGCGGTGTCGCGATCCCGCTGAGCGATTTCGTTACGGCAGTACAACTGTCCAACGTGGCCGGCTTCAGGATTACCGACTCTGGGGCGGATCCTGCTGATATTGATCTGCTGATCGCCGGGATCGCCTCACCGCTGGTCTCCGCGCAGGCTGACCTGATTACGCCGAGCTCGGTCATAGCATCAAGTGATGCTCCTAATGCTAACCCTGCTAACGATCGATCGGTTGAAAATTTGCTGGACGGCGAGGAAATGTTTCTGGCGGGGGGACTGGATGCCGATAACCCTTACGACTGGCGGATGAATCATTCTGGTGACAGATATGGTAGTGGCGATGCATGGGCGGCTAATACTGGGGATGATACCGCAAAATGGGTGATTATGGATTTAGGATCCGCCTATGAATTAAGCGCAATCAGTATCTGGAACATGAATCCCAATACGATTGATTCTATTAATCGATCCGCTAAAACAGTGAACATCTATTATTCTATGGATCGGACGGGTGACGGCAACGTGAACAACGTCGACGAGCTCTTTAGCAATACCGGTAATGTCTGGACAAGTTATGTGACGGGTAAGTCGGTGACGAAAAACCCTTCTAATACAATAGTTACTTACCCGAACGCGTTGCTTAATAACATGAATACTGTTGCGCGATACATTGCTTTCGATTTTACGGATGCACACAAAACTAGTAACCTCGACAAGGTCACCGTGCAAGAGATTCAGGTTTTCGGGAGCCCCTATATCCCTCCTCCGAAGGGCACCGTGATTAGTATTCAGTGATAATGACCAACGAGGGCAGGGCCGAATGGCACTTTATGTTGCGCGCAATGGGGGTATATCCTTGACTCCAGTAGCCGC
>CAZCDU010000312.1:0-2955 GCA_964497125.1 uncultured Victivallales bacterium
ATTACGACAAATGCACCGTTACCAATGGGGACAGCCGAAGACAACGATCGTTGTCACGTCCCGCACTTGTCCTGCTATTTGCGATGCGATTCTGAGCAACAATGGCGAGGATGAATGAAGTAACCATCTTTCGCTTACCCCATCGGAGGAGTCAGGCGTCAGGGATCAGGCGCCAGCAAAGAGCAGGCAACGCAAACCTGACCCCACGTGTTCCAGCAACTTACGGTGAGTATAATCTCTCTGATTCCTGCCCCCTGCCTCCTGATTCCTGTGGCTTTGCCGTTTCCATGGCATCGCATCACTGATATAGTCCGCTTCTATGGAAGAAGAGACCCCTCCAGTTCGCACGGAAGAGTATGCCGAATGGCTTTCGGATCCCTCCCTGCCCATCTCCGTGGACTACGAAGACCCGCAGCCCGCTATCCCGTTGCATCACCACTTCTTCGACGAGCTTGTGATTGTGCTGAGCGGCGCTGCCAGTCACAGGATCGACGACCAGGACTACCCCGTCAAGGCGGGCGACGTGTTTGTGGTCAAGCGAGGCAGCATCCATAACTACCAGGAACCGAGAGGCTTCGCGGTGGCTAACGTCATCTTCGATGCAAAGAAACTCGACATGGACCACTGGGACATCCGCGAGCTTCCAGGCTACCATGTGCTCTTTTCGCTCGAACCGACCTTCCGCGACCGGCATGAGTTTCGCAGCCGCCTGAGCATCGAGGGCGCGATCTTCACCCGCGTCGATGAGCTGGTAAAGGAACTCGCCGCCGTCGCGGCCGACAAGGAGCCCGGCTACCGTGTTCTGGCCAAGGCGCTGTTCATGCAATTGGTGATCATGCTGTCGAAATGCTATTCCGACACACCCGAAACGGACACCGACACCACCGATCTCCTGCGCATCGGCGACGCCATTGCCTACATTGAAAGCAGCTATTCCGAGAGGATATCGAACCCCAAGCTGGCCCGGATGGCTCACATGACCGTACGCACCTTCCAGCGCACGTTTCACCAGACCATGCACATGACCCCGTCGGAGTACATCAAACAGGTTCGCATCCGCAACGCCGCGCACCTGCTGAAGGAATCGGATCTCCCCCTCACCCGCGTCGCCCACGAATGCGGCTTTGTCGACAGCAGCTACTTCGGCCGCATCTTCCGCCGCACCATGGGCATCACCCCCTCGGAATACCGCAAAAGAACGACCGATCCGTTCGCGTGACACCCATCAGGCCTCACGCTGATCAGAGTTGCGGTTTTGGGGCCATAGCTTCATGAACGATGGATCTTTGGGCTCTGGCGAACGCCCAAGCGCTATGGCGGCTGTCAGCCGTACACAGCAGCGCCATGTTGGCCTGGCTATGTCTTCGTGTAAGCTGGTTTTAGGCCTTTGAGCATCGGATAATGCTTGATGTTGAGCGTCTTCAATTCGGCGTTCTCGGCTTCGCATGTGGCGGCGACGATGGCGTCGGCCAAGCCGACGCCGTGAGCCTTGGAGTAGTCTCGCTTGTTGAGTCCCCCGGCTCTGGCAAGCGAGGGAGAGACCGGTATCACACGAAAGAGGGAAACAAGGTTGTCCAACGTATCCAATTCTTCGTCACCTCTCACCCCCGCATAGAGCTCTGCAGTAACGATGCTGGACAAGATGATGCGGGATGAGTGCTTCTTCACCAATGCTACCGCCTTCGGGTGCCCCCGCAGGAAGTCAATCATCACATCGGTATCGATCAGGAGCAGCTTGGCCATAACATCAGCTCCTGTCCCACGATTGGCGTGTCGCCTTGAGGTCGGGGAGATCACTGCGATTCCGCCACATGCCGGCAGCGCTGTTTAGAACAGAAGCACGACGACGGTCGCTTACCGTGTCGAGCAGTCGGTCAATCGCCTCCCGAATAAGCTCTGCTTGCTTCTTGCCGGTGGCCTCAACAAGGGCGCCAAGCCCTGTTCGCTCTTCTTCCGTCAGGTATATTTGCGTCCGCACCATTATGCACCCCCAATGTATACATCATCATTATACATCACACCCCTAATGTCAAGGCCAACGTCGCCACTGAGCGGCGGCTTTAGCCGTACGCTCCAGTGGGCTTGCTGGCGCATTCGTCTCAGTGGGCCAGCTTGACCGTGGCAAGACGGTTGAGGCTCACGCCTGCTTCGGCCGCCTCGACGGTGAGCTCGCGGTGGACATCCGGGGGAACCCGAACCATGAACTTGCCGCTGAACTTGCGGCTTGCCAGTGGTTCGGGCACCGGCTCACGTGACTTCTTCATGTCGGCAACGACGTCAGCGACGACTCCACGAATGCCGCGAAGCGCTGCTTCGGGGGAGGTCGACAGCCAGCTCAGGCTCGGGAATTCTGCACACAGCCCGACGTATTCCTGATCATCCTCTGACCAAGTCACCCGGTAGGTATAGTGATCATTTTGAATGGCCTTCATATTCCAACCTCTCAATCGCTTTCAGGATCTGTTTGACCTGATACGCTTTAGCTTTGCCCTTGGCGTTCTGTATGTTGACCCGCGGATCACCTTGCCACGGGGTCTTGTAGACCCTGTGGCTTGACCCCTTCTGTCTGGGTTGCCCAAAGTAGTGGTCACAGACGCGACAAGCTTCCGTAAATCGAATCCCCTTCGGATTGCGCCGCATTTGCAAGACTAGGTTGTCAACCCCTGTCATGTTGGTATAGTATCACTATTGATACTCCTGTCAAGCGCCAACGCGTGCCTGTGGGTGCGCACCCCAGGGTCATTCAGTTCTACGCAAGAACTTGGCTCTGAGCACGTTACAGGTGCCGCTTGCTGCCGTAGGGCTGAAATACCCAAATACCCAAGTACCCAAACACCCAAAGAAATCCCAAATCCGAAGTCCGAAAACCCAGATCTACGGTGAATCCGCAAGTTTTGGCATATTGCAGGCTCTCTCCTCTTCTCCTTGGGCGTTGGTTGTTGGGCGTTGGTTGTT
>CAZCDU010000313.1:0-2883 GCA_964497125.1 uncultured Victivallales bacterium
TCCTTTTGCGCCTGTATTCTGAGGATCTTCGTAAACACCCAATCAACCCATTTGAATATGATTCCATAGTCGCCCACCGCCATGTCTAATTACCTTTCCAGAAAGCGGATACTACCGAGGCAACGGCTATTCCTGCGGTAGCTACTGCGGTTTGTTGATCTACAGTCATGTTAATGCCGTAAGCGGTTATTACACCGATCACACCAAGCCATGTGCTTCTTTCCTTCAGCCGATCTACTACATACTTAATTAATGCGTTATCCATTTTTTGCCTCCTTGTTGGTTAAACCATTTGTCCACATCGTCCGGCATTAAACCGGCTCTCATTAACTCCATGACGAGTTGGTAATCGTCCCATCGTGTCAATGTCTCGATAAGTGCCATTACACCCCCTGTTTATTCGTCCACATCGGAATAAGTGTCCAGACCTATAGCACCCATGGGACAGACCGCCATGACATCGTATATCTCGACCTCATACCGTTTTTGATATGTGCTTGAGATTAATAGCCCGTGCTGGTCGTCCAGACACTTAAACAGCCCCGGCAATACGCTCTCACACATGCCACAGTGCAACAGACCAAGGCAACACACACGGTCAATAACTAACCGGATCATCGCACAATAGCAGCGACCAATGAGCCGATAACAGCGACCAACACAAGGATCATCCATGTCGCAATCGTGGCGAACTTGCTGTCAATGCAGGCTTTGACCTTATCCAACTTGTTGTGTAATAGTGTCATGTCTTCACGAATGTCATCGCTCAAGTTTTTGTGTATGTCCCGACATTCAGACCGTGGTACTGGCTCTGTCATTATGTCACCGCTGTTAAGTTATCGATTTGAAAAGTTACCTGATCTTTCAGGGGCAGCCCTGTCCCAAATGAACTGTTGTAGGTCGCTTCTACAGTCATTTTACGGATAACCGAGGCACTGGCTTCTGTAATGGCCAAATCAGCCCCTGAGAGGACTATATCAACGCTGGTGGCTGGTGTTACCGCCTCGCCCTCCCTGCTATTGATAATAGTGCCGTAGTCGTCTGTTAATGTCCATGTGATAGATGTAGGCGCAACCGCCTCCCCAGCCTCATCGGTAAACGAGGCTGAGATGACGAATGTACTCCGCTCAATCGCATGGGTTGTTAATGTCGTAGGCATAATAACCTCTTATGACAGGGTTAAGATTCCCGATGCGTTCCATGTCAGGGTAAAAGTGCCACTTGCAACGGTTTTGTCTTCGCTGAAATCAACACAACACACGACACTATTGCTACCTGTTGCACTATAAACCACAGCATACCGGGCAGTGAATGAGGCCGATGTCCACTGGACATCAGCAGCGTCAAAGGTCACTGTGGCACCGGCTGCGTTCCATGTGACGGAAGTAAGCGTTGCGCCTCCTGTGGTATAGCCAGTGCCAGAAACCTCATTGGTTACATTGGCGGTAGTGGTATGGGTCGCTGCCGGGGTGTAACTGGAAGTGGTCAACATTACCTTGAAGGTGTCGTTGTCCATATCAATAGTGTTATCGCCCATTCGTTCTTTGAATGAATTATAAATTAAGTCTGCCATTTTATTTCTCCTGTTTTGTTTTTGGTCTGAGCCTGTTTAATCCTGTTTAATCCTGTGTCCGGTCAGCACCGAGCCAAATAAGCCGAGATTGATGCCATGGTTCGTGGTTGCGTTATGGTTCGGGGAAAATATATACTCACATCCAGATCAACCCGTAATACTTCCATGGCGGTTTGGATTATGACTTTGCATTTATGTATCAAACCCGACCCCCGGCTGCTGTACGGTGTATGCCACGCTTAACACGCCCTGTATGGCTGCTGTGGAGACTGCTGGGCTATGTATAGACAACGACAAACTCTGCTGGGTGGCGGTTGCTGTTGCGTCCTGCACAACCCCTACGGTTGCTGAAAGTTGCGCTAATGTTAGGCTCTGTACTCCTGCTGTAGCACCTGCACCACTCTCTATTGATACTGTTGGCGTTAGTTGTGCTAAGGTTAAGCTCTGCGCCCCTACACTTACCACCGGCCCGATATTGACCGAAGGTGACGACTGGGCGACTGTCAATGTCTGGAGGCTTGCCGAATATGTAGCGTCCTGAACGATTGCTACCGTAGCCAATGGCTGTGTCAGGCTAAGGCTCTGGACTCCTGCCACTGCGCCTGCGCCTGATGTTGTGGAGACGCTTGCTGTTAATTGGCTAAGGCTTAAACCCTGGACACCTGCGGAAACGGTTATATTCTGCTCTGCCGTGACCGTAGCAGTCGGTTGACCCAAGGTAAGGCTCTGGACACCTGCCACTACACCTGCGCCTGTTGTGGTCGTCACGGACGCACTGTATGGGGTCAGGGTAAGGCTCTGGACTCCAGCGGTGTATGAGTCGTTCTGTTGGGCTGTTACTGTGCTTGTAAGTTGCGACAACGCAAGAGTCTGAAGGCTGGCGGTGTATGAACTGCTCTGTTCCGCTGTAACGCTGCTGGCATTCTGGGTAAGCGTTAAGCTCTGGACTGATGCGCTATGTGATGCGTCAGTCCCACCACCTGCGCTTTCTTCAGCCCCATAAGTTACCCAAGCCCCTAACCCTGAGTTGTATTCGGCTTTTATCCAATCAGCAGATCGGGCTGTGGAGGAGATACGGAGTTCATCTGTTGTGCCTGCATGTTGGCTAAGATTCCCATTATAATAACCGCCCCCCATCGTTATGGCTGGGGATGCAGGGTTAATGTTTTCTATCCATCTTCCACCTGTGTTTTCTCCATACCATGGAGTTATTGTCTCTTCTGAGCCATTTAGATAGAGCTTAAAGCCTGTACCGTCTTGAGAGATAGCACCGTGATACCATGTGTCTGGTGCAAGTTGGGTGCCACCCA
>CAZCDU010000314.1:0-2872 GCA_964497125.1 uncultured Victivallales bacterium
TGCTCGTGATTAAGCCAATCCCTCTACCCTTATTGCCAACAGCATTGTAGAACATGTAGTACGTTTCGTTTGGCGGGTTCCAAACCAGCGAAATCTTGTGGGCATATTTTTTGTCTAAGCCGGACGGATTCCCGCCGCCTTTGTAGAGCGGTTTCGGATCAACGGTCCAATGGAGCAGGTCGGGTGAGAAGGCGATCATGATATGCGCCGAGCCTTTGCCCACGCCGAAGAAGAAGCAGACCCAGTGATCCCCGTCGCGGAATATCTTCCCGTCGGCAGAGAACCGATCGTTGTAGCTACCCCTGCCGCCGACAGGAATTACGGGATTCTTTTCGTAACGTTTCCAGGTAAGCAAGTCCTTGGAGAAGGCCAATCCCAACTGCTCGACTTTGCCCTTGGCGTTGTACAAGTTGTAGAACTTGCCTTCATGGTCGAGCAGCCACGGCTGGTAGATGCAGTCCTTCTCCCATGCAGCACAGTCCTTCTGGAAAACGGACAGGATGGGTTCTTCCTGCGCCCTCTGCCAAGTGATCCCGTCTTCACTCGACGCCACACCCTCGTATCCAGGTATAAGTTCGTATCCGCCCTGTTTCGGATAGGCTCCGTAAAGCGACCAGTATTTGCCATCTCTCTTTTTAAGCGTTCGAGCCGCCTTGATTCCGTAGTCCTCATAGAGATAGGCGCCGAGAACTCGACCACCGAAGTCGAACTCCCCCTCCTTGCCGAAACCCATGGCAAGCCGCATGTCGGTCCAGTTCACGAGATCATCGCTCTCGGCGACAAACGATTGATAGCCTTTGCCGTCAAACCCAATGAACGTCATATACCATTTCTGGTCACCCGGTATCTGGAAGACCGTTGGAACATCTGTCATGTGAACCTTTTCAAACCCCTTAATGTTTGGTTTCGCGGGGATCACATGGTCGGGATGGTAATGCCAGTTCCGAAAGGGCGCCGACCACTTCTTTACCGTCTTCTCATCGATGGTCATGGATTCCTCCGCGCTCTGTGCAGGGACAGAGGCACACACTAGAGCGATTGATAGCGCAACAAGACTGGCTGAGGTATGGATTGATACTCTGGGTAGTTTCATACTCTCTTTCTCTTATACATAACTTTTTTTCATTTCCCTTTTCGTTTCGTTGTCTCCGTCATTCCGTTTCGATCCGACGTGCTTTCATACATCGCCATCAGTCCCGCATAATAGGTCCCGCGGACCCAATGCTGATTTTTAAACTTCAACCCTAAGCTCAGTTGATAAGTCCGCACCCGATCCGCCAACGCCTTTACCTCGCCCGCCTCAACACCGGCACAACAAACCGTCCAGCCTGCCAACACGCCAATAACCCATTGCTTATTCATTTCGTTCTTCCCTCTATTGTGCAGGTTCCATCGGGCGTGACGGCAACCAGTGCTCAACACCTCGCTCTGCAGAAAGCGGCACCATGCGGAAGGCGTATTCTGTCGGCTTATTCTGCAACCGATACGCCGCATCGGGGATTTTGCTCCAACTATTGATTCCGCCCACGCCCATCTGACCCAGGTCGATGTTGAGGAAGATCTGTTCACTGCGCGTCATCTCGAATGAATAGGCACTGCTCCGAATGGTTTCACGGTCATAAAACTTAGCCCCGAACATCAAGGCCGGTTCACCGGCAAAGAGGATGCCATCGCCCTTTTTATCGGTGAAACTCACCCAGCGGGTATCGGAACGTGCGCCATTTTCCTGCGGGCGCGGATAGTCGTGCCACAACCCGTCCACCGTCGTTTCATAGATTCCCAGCGGCTCAAAGGTGCGCCCGGAATAGGTTTCCTCCGGACCGCGCCCGTAGTATTTCACATTTCGAAACGGTGCCGACATCACCGCGCGCAACCCATAGCGCATCGGTGCTTTAAATTTCTTCGCCGCCTGCGGCCCATTAGGGGCATAGGACATTTTCACCACCGCTTCGCCATTTCCGAAGAGGGTGTAGCGGACGGTAGCCTTTGCCGCTACGTCAGATAGTGACCCGGCAAATTCGATCTGCACCGCGTTTTTATCCTGCAACTTTTTCACCGTCGCTTTGTTAACGGCCCATTTTTTGCCGGCATGTTCCCAATCAAAATGGCTCATCTCTTTGATCGGCTTTCCACGGCACCAATTTCCGCCCCAGTCATTATCTGTAATGGCACGCCAGAAATCGGGCTGGAATCCGTTTGAAAGCAACTCATCGCCCTCCCCGTTTTTCCACGAAATCAAGATTCCGCTCTCACGGTCAAAGCTGAAGCTGCCGTTGCCGGTTTTGACCGCAATCGATGAACCGTCCTCTTGAACCTCCGGCGTTGGACCATCCACGACCTTCACGGCGGCGGGAGTTGCGCCCAACACAAACTGCCACTGCGACAGCACACGGCCCGCTTTTACGAGCGGCGAGTACCCCTTCTTCGCCGCGAACTCGAACGACAGCGCGTATTCACGACCCGGAACAGCCGGCATTTTCGGCAGATTCAGTTCGATCGACTTTTCGCCGCGCGCCGGAATATTCAGCTCAGCGATTTTGCCATCGGCAATCGCTTTTCCGTTTTCCAGCAAGATCCATGTTCCGGTCAGCATGTCGTCCGCGTTCACAAACTCGAACCAGCTTTTGAGCTTAAATTTGCCTTTCGCCGGATCGACCGGAAGCACATGCAGATAGCTATAGACGTGCTTGATCGCGCCCAATCCCGGATGCGGGGTACGGTCGGCCCCGACCAGTCCGTTCATACAGAAGTTGTGGTCGGTGTGTCCCTTCTTGTTCCACCATCCGCCATAGGCAAAGAAGGTCTCTTTAACAGGGCCTTTGCCGATGTTGTGTTTGAACTTTTCCGGCACCGGCTGACGCAAGCCCTGATC
>CAZCDU010000315.1:0-2858 GCA_964497125.1 uncultured Victivallales bacterium
CGTCGATGCCCAGCGGATCAACCAGATCCTCGCAACGAAGATCCGTCACCGTATGCGCTGCGATGGGAGAGACGTTTCCTCCAATGGAGAGCGCAGCGGTTAAAGCGACTAGTTTCATGTTCATGTTGTCCTTTCTTCTGAGAGAGTCCGGCGCTCCGGTTGGGAGTCAAGAGACCTCCCAAGGCCTCGAGGTTCCTCACGGAAGCGGCACAGGGCTTGCATCTTCGGTGGCGACGCACCATGCGAGAAGCTCTTCCCGCAGCCCACTGATCGTATCACGGTGGGCGGATCCGTCGATCACGTTGTTGAGTTCCGCGGGATCACATTGCAGATCGTAAAGTTCGTCACCGTCACCGTCGGGATCGTAAACGTATTTCCACTCCCGCGTAGACACCATCTTGACGCGGCCATCGGCCTCCCGCCAGTTTAACGAGCAACACAGGGCCGCACGCCCGGAGGGCTCCTCGAATGCAGCCAGATCCGCCATGGTGAATGGCGGCCCGCCGCAGCCGTACTCGCTGAAGGTGGCCGTTCGGGGCGGCTCATCGGTTATGGTCGGGAGTGGCTTGCCGGTCATCGATCGTGGAATCTCGATGCCGGAGAGGCGGTAGATGGTGGGGACGATGTCCACGAGATTGGCCATGCTCTTGTCGCGAACGCCCTTCGGGACTTCCGGGCCGGATACGATGAGTGGCACGCGCGTGAGGCAGTCATAGAAGAGCCCACCCTTGCAGGTCATGTTGTGTTCTCCTGCGAAGTCTCCGTGGTCGGATGTGAACACGATAATGGTGTTGTCCCGCAGGCCGTGGGTCTCGAGCGCGTCCAGAATGCGGCCCACGCTGTCGTCGATAAACTTGAGGTTGGCGTGATAGACACGCATTTGGTTCCGGATGTCCTCCTCGCGGTCGTCGTCCATGCCCAGCATCTGGTGGAGGACCCGCGAACGCCGGGGCACCTCGGGGCCGGCAAACTCTCCTTCTCGTCGAGGCGGCAGCGGCACGTCTTCCGGAATCATATCCACGTATCGCCTGGGCGCAATGTAGGGCTCGTGCGGGTCCGGGTAGGAAAGCCACAGGGCGAATGGCTCTTCCTTCGACTCGGAGAGAAACTGTAGCGTCTGCTCCGTCAGGAGACCAGTGCTGTAGCAGGTGTCCGGATGGTCGGTGATGGCGTAGGAGAACCGTGGCGACTCGACCATGTTTTCGACGGTGGTTGCATAGGCGTCGGCGGCTTTCGTGGCGTCGGCCACCCAGTCCATGCCGCGCGGTGGGAGCCTCGCTGGTCCATGGTGGCTCGCTTCGCACCAGACATCGAAGAGCGCCAGGTCTTCCTCCGTCTTGAAGCAGTGATTCTTGCCGATCAACGCATTCTTGTAACCAAGCGTCTTCCATTGTTTGAACGCGTGAGTCGCATCAGGCGGCATCAGGGTCTGGTTGCGGCGTCCACCGTGGGTATGGGGATACTGACCGGTCCACAAAGATATCCGCGCCGGCACGCAGAGAGGGTGGGGGGTATAGGCGTTCTCAAAGAGCGTCCCCTCCTCGGCCATCCGCTCAAGCTGTGGGGTCGTACAGAAGGGACTACCGTAGAGGTGCGACGCCGTCGCCTTAAGCTGGTCGCACATGATGACAATGATGTTGGGTGTGTTCATGCCGGGACGTTCTCCTTCATCGCCTCGCCAAGCGCCCGCAGTTGCGCCAGGTGATCTTCTTGCAGGTGGCCGTTTTCCTCAATGCCGGCATCCCAGGTGATGACGCCATCGTGGGAGGTCACGTATTTCGTGTAGCCGATGACCAATTCGTCTGGGAAGCGTAGCGGGTGGTGTCCCCAGTGGCTTCCGAGATGGGTTAGCAGGTGGTACTGCGTTCCGTCCATGAAACGCTTCATTGGACGCAGGGCCCCATTGGCCATCCGGACCCCCAAGGGCAGGTTGTGCCCAATCTCGCCGGCGGTGTAGTCCTCGTATTCGCTCTGCACCTGGATGGGTGTTTCCAGGCCGCCGTTGAAGGCGCACAGCGACTCTGGGTTGCCAGCCTTGATGGCCGCGGCCAGGCTTTTGAAATTAGGCTCATCGGCATGCCGGTAGATCTCTTCGGGCCACCACGCGCCATCCATCCACCAGCCGTGGACCTTCTTGCCCCAGCGCTTGGAGAAGTCCGCGATCACCGCTTCCCAGTGCCGCATAAACTCAACCGGTCTGCGTCCCTTTCGTGGTGCGTTGCCCTCAACCCCCCAGCCGAGGTTGAAGCCGCATAGCCAGCGCATCTTCTTGATCGCGTAGTGATCGCCGAAGGGGGCGCCGGAGGGGAGATAGACCATCATGCGGATGCCGTGTGGTTCCAGCGCATCGGCGAGATCGCCGATTAGATCGCGCTTCGTGCAGCGGCTCTGCACCTTTGGTACCTCGAGGATACGGTCGTAGGTCTCATTGGGCGCACACATGAGACCGTGTCCATGCGTGATCGTGATGAAGAAATAGCCGGCCCCGGTGGAGGCGAGCTCCCCGGCAAGACCATCGACGTCGAAAGCGTCTATCTGTTCATTCCAGCCCTCGATCCCGTTGTGGGGGGCGTAATGGCAAAACACGCCCCATTTGGCGCTGTGAAACCAATCAGAATCCATGAGTGATTCATCCATTCTTCATGCTCCTTACTGTAGTAAAAGTAGTTGCGCCACTATACACAGGTCTAGCTGCTATTCACAACATCCACCGTCCAGTAACTTCATCTGCCCCCGACACAATCTACTTTGATCTGCTGGCCGCCCCGTCTTTGCCAAGAAGACCCTCCGTCACCTAAAGGTGCATGGTCTTTCCCTTTGAGCATCCAATAGCCTTTGTTTTCAGGCGGAACATTTTT
>CAZCDU010000316.1:0-2841 GCA_964497125.1 uncultured Victivallales bacterium
TGATTTTGCTGTTGGCCGGCGGCGTCCAGTTGACCGTGCCGTCCGAACCGAGCTGGTCGGTCAGATCGATCACATCCGCAACATTGACGTTGATCGATTTCGGCAATGGTTTTTGTTTCGTGCCTGCCGAATATTTTTCTCGCTCCAGACAAATGTTCTGTAGCGCCTTGGGCTGTTGCCGTTCGATCGTGAACTCGCGCATTTTCGGGCGTTGGTTTTTCCAATCCTTGAGTCGGCGGAATTTCGCCGGAGAGGGCTTATGATCTTTCTTCGCTTGCGCTTCCGCCGCCTTTTTCTGAAATGCGGCGTCTCCCGGGAGAGTCGGCACCGCGAGCACCGCGATCTCTTTCTGATAGTTGAGCCCGGCCGTATCCGTGTTCATCATAAACTCGTTGAGTTGAATCTTCCCACTCGTGCCCGGTTCCACGACCGTCTCGCTCCAGACGATCATTTTGGAAGAATATTCAGGCGTAATCCACGGACCACCCGATGATGACCAGCCCGCGCAGTTATGCGCACCCATCTGCAACCCGTATTTATCGGCCTCGTTCGCCGCATACGCGAAAAGCTCGAACCATTCCGGTGAGGCGTATTCGACGGCACCTTTCCCTCTGGCGACGCCGAGATCCGCGTTAAAATTCTGGAACCCACCAAGCCCAAACTGATCCATCGCCGCCAGATCTTTTTCGATGCCCTGCTTGCTGACATTGCCCGCCATCCAGTGCCACCAGGTAAACGACCGCGCCGATGTCGGCGGATTCTGAAATCCCTCTTCCAGTCCTGCTTGCCCCGCAAAGGCCAGGCTCGCCAAGAACAGGCCCCCCAACCCTAATCGTATTTTCCTCATTCCTTCTCCCTACCGAAATCGTCGCCCGTAATCGTCAACCCTGCCCGCTCCCTCGCTCCGCGAGCGAGGGCAGGCGGGCGTTCCCCGCTTTCATACCGAAACAGCGAAGCCGCTGGACATCGCACTTCTGCAAGGAACGATTCTAAGCGTGTTAATCCATGACGAATGATAGCGAACGTATATCATTCTATCAATAGGCTTTTTAGGAAGAAAGTGAGATTTCGCGCACGAGTGCTGATAGTGGTTGTGGCAGCCCTGAAACGCTTGCGTCCCGACGAATGTCGGGAGGGCGACATATACTACCCCAGGGCCACGCCGTGCACCGTGCCGAGGCAAGAGGCTCTGGTGCATGGCAACGCCCGGGCTATACCTCACATCTTTTGCCACGGTGTTGCAGCCAGAACAAGCCGGAGGCTTGTCAGCCATTAGCCGGTGGTTACACGAGGAACGAGTGTCACCACCGGACCTGAAGAAGATGAATGCACCATCCCGGAGGGATGGCAGCGACTCATTTGCAGTGAATTGCGCGTCGATGCTGGCATCCCTCCGGGATGCGGGTTGTGATTTGGGATGTGACCGGTGGTGTCGCTACGCTCAACCACCGGCTAATGGCTGAAAATCCCTTCGGGATGGCTCGATATGGCCGAAAAGATGTGAGGTATAACAAGGGCAACGCCCTGGGAAGAAACCAAATCAAGTCCAGCCCTGAAGGGGCGGGATATAGTTTTCGCCCAATGATGGTGATTGGCTTACGGCAGGAGTCGAATGGGTTTGAGTTCGACCTCAATCTCACTGCTCGTTGGAACCGGGAGCGCAATGCCAATGCGACCTTCAGGAGTCCACTGTGACCACGCGCTAGACTCGCTGCAATCGATGGTATATTCATGCCACTGCCCGTCTGCGATCGGATTGAAAAGCAGGTCCTTGCCTTTCCAAAGGTTGGAACGAAGTACGGCCCGTCCTCTGCCGATCTCCGAGCCCCCGGAGACTCTCATTTCAAAGCAAATCTTGGAGTATTTCTCCGTATCCACATCCATTCCCTTGTAGAGAAGTGGCGGCGTAGCCCCGGCCTGCACAGTCACCTTGCAGGTTCCGTTTTCAATGACAGGATTCGAAACCAACTCTTTGGTCTTCGCCCGATGAAGACTCCCGCCGAACTTTTTCGATTTGAACTCCATCACGATATCATCCGGCAGATTGGCAGGTGAACCGAGCTGGTCGCGGTGTGGAATAAGGAAGTCAGGGCTCTGGTTGACCACTTCGGCTTTCCATTCATCAAAAGCCTTCTTCATGGCCGCGTATTTTTCCGGCATTTGGTTTGCGAGGTTTTGCGTTTCGCCAAGGTCGTCCTTCAGATTAAACAGCTCGTCTTTGTGCTCAGCCGACCATTTCCTGTTCCCGATGAATTTGTAGGAGCGCAGCAGCTTCCAATCGCCAGAGCGGTACGCCTCCTGGCGCAGATAGTTCCCCTGCCAGCCCCAGTCGCGGCGACGCCAGCCGAAGATACGCCCGGCATCAATGTCCGCTTGGCCGGTCAGAACAGGTAAAAGGTCAATGCCGTCGAGTTCACGGCCAGTTGGTACAAATTTGCGTGCTCCGGCAGCTTCAAGCACCGTAACCGATGCATCCATCATGATCGATGGTTGGGCGCTTACCGTTCCGGCCGGAATCTTGTCAAGCCACTGCATCAGGAAGGGTACGCGGATGCCGCCCTCTTCGAGGTGCTGCTTTGACTTCTTCAACGGCCAACAGTTACCGGAGAGCATACCGCCATTATCGCTGGTGAAAATAATCAACGTGTTATCCAGCTGCCCCTGTTTTTCCAGGGCTTGAAAGATCCTGCCGATATGCGTGTCGAGGTGTTCGACCATCTTCACGTATACCTCACGGCCTTCCGGGGTGCGGGATTTGGCTCCGGCATCAAACGCGGTGGACGGATCGGAATCCGGGTCCTGCAGCGGCGAATGCGGAATCGACCACGGCAGGTAGAGGAA
>CAZCDU010000317.1:0-2813 GCA_964497125.1 uncultured Victivallales bacterium
CGCGAACAGAAGACCATGCAGATGGCACACGGCATTACATTCGGCAGATTCCGGAGAAGGGAAACCGCTGGTTGCGGGTCGTTGTGAATGTGTCGTCTGAACCAGAAAAGCGCGTGACTGCGTTCTTCGACCGGAGACTCAGGAGGTCAGAATGAGAATTAAGTTAGACAAAGATAGTGATGCGCTCTACTTCCGACTTGATGAGAACCGGGTCGTGGAATCTGAAGAAGTGAAGCCGGGAGTCATTCTCGACTTCGATGAGAATGACAAGGTTGTGGGCGTAGAGTTTCTTGGGGTCTCTGCCCGGGCCACCAAAGACGAGCTCTCCACGCTGCAGTTCCAAACAGCATGACGAAGAGCGCTGCCCGAACCTGGTTTCCCTTGCGGCTGATCCTTACCGGCGGTAGCGTGTAGCTTTCGTCATTCCTGCTATTTCACGTATTCGTGAAATATGCAGGTTATACGTTCACACCGTGGCTACCCGGAGCAGGGGTTCCATGAGGTGCGTGAAACGGTCGCTGTCGACACCCCGACGGCCGCCGCGACCGATTGGATCGTGGCTTTGCCACGTCGCTCTTGCTTGGTCTTTGGCTTGTCCTCTTTCATGCAGCAGCCCTTCCGGAAATGGGTGTATGTTTGTAACGTACAGTGAGACTTACATGATGTTTGTTGTAGGCTGCAAGCATCGAGTTTCGTATCCTGCATCCACGTTCATCACGTTCGGCTGCGTCACATAGGTCTCAGAAGCGTGCCCGTAACAGCACACATGGAGTGCCAAGTCCGATGCATACGCTGAACAACGAACCGGAACGACCGGGCCGCTGGGGCCAGGCCGCGCACGGGCTGGATCGCACGGCGGGCCAGCTATGGTGGAACCCTGCCATGGATCGGGATTCACGCCCTTGACTTTATTGAGGCGGTAGCCCATGTCCCGTTCACCAGTCTCTCCGCTTATCATGCCAACGTAGCGCATCCGCTCGACCCGGAATGCGAAGATGCCTGCACCATGAGTCTCCGCCTGGCGAATGGTGGCCTGGCCACGGTGAGTGTGGACTATCTGCGTCCCGGGTCCGCCGACACTCATGGTGACGACTGGCTGCGTATCGTCGGCACCGAGGGCAGCATCGAGGCCGCCATGGAACGCGACCAATGCCTGGTGCTTGATCAAGACGGGCATGGCGAGATTGAGCCGGATGCGGAACGGGAACCCTATTACCCACCCCTAATGCGAGCCTTTCCAAAAGCGGGCACCGCGGCACCCACAGAGGAGACCCGCCGCAGCTTTTACCTCACCCATGTGGCCCTGTGTGCGAGAGACGCGGCGGATACCGGCAGTATTGTTGATGATTTGACCTGCCTATGGGGTAAGGATTCCCCCGGGGATCAGGTGGGTGACGCGGGGCAGGCGAGGGTGGAGGATGCGCCACAGTAGCATGTCGGTGGCGATGAGGCCGAAGTGCTCTGGAACATCGACGAGTCGGGTGATCGGGATGTCAGTGAGCTCGTCATAGGTCTGGGTTTCACTCTTGCCGGCAACCACGTGCAGGTCCTTGCCGATCTGGACTCCTTTCCGGGTCAACTCGGCGCAGACGGCATCGTCCAGGTCGTGCGCCACGAACAGGCCATCGGGGCGCGGGTTGAGTTTCAGGAACTTGCGGACGGTGTCCTTCGCCATACTTTGGGCATTCTCAGAACCGATTCTCGAGACCTCGTCGGTCTCGATCGTCTGGCAAGATGCGGCACCGGCGAGAGCGGCATGCTGCACAAAGCCTTCGGTCCTGCTGGTGAAGTACTGCGGCGGCAGCGCGGGCCGGAAAGTCACGCAACAGAGGTGCGTGGCACCGGCCTCGAGCAGGTGTCGGGAGGCAAGGGCGCCCATCTGGTGGTGATCCGGCTGAATACGGTCGCCCCATTCCGGGCTGCCGGCCTGGAAGATCCAGAGCGTCGGCAGCTTGCGCAGGACATCGACGAGGTCCGGTGCCGGCTCAGCACCGTGCAGGAAGACGCCGTCGATCTCGCCATCTTCGAGAGCGTGCGGGATGTAGGAGGCCTCGTCCAGCCGGTCGACCATCATCGAGATGCCGTGCCGGCGGAGTCCTGACATGATGCCGTGCAGAATGAACTGCCCGGTGTCTGAATGGGCGGCATAGTCACCTTCGGTCCAGAGAAACATCAGCGTCTTCTTGGAGAGGTTCTCGCGCGCCACCTTGGGCCCGCGGCGGTGGGCGGGGGGCGGGTGACTGTAGCCCAGCTTGCGGATGGCGTCACGGACCTGCTCCAGTTTGTCGACCCGGACCGACTCCGGCTGGTTCAGGCAGCGCGATACCGTGCTGATCGAGACGCCGGCGGCGGCGGCGACCGCCTTCATGGTGGGGGTGGTCTGCGTGGGTTTGCGCTTCGCTGTCATTTCGCACCTGCTTTCATATGTGTAGCCGGATTAGCTTAGAAACTCTTGCAAGTTTCACAATAAAGCAGGGAATTGCATTGATGGCAAGTGAATAGTCTTGCACAATCACCATCTGAAACGTTGGGAAAGCGAATTGCCGAAGGGACAAGGAAATGAAAAGAATCATATTCGGTGCAGCGGCGGTATTCGCTGCGGGAACAATGCAGACGTCTGCCCAAGAACTACTCGACAACTACGCCACTGCGCTGGAGATCTTTGGCTACACCAACAACCGGAAAGCAGTTGTGCCGCCCAAGAGAGGCGACACCAGCTATGACCTGGACCTGTTCGACAAGCGCTGCGGCGATTTCAGCGTGACCTACCGGCCGGCCGCCAGCGAAAAAAGTAGCACAATCGGGATTAAGGT
>CAZCDU010000318.1:0-2766 GCA_964497125.1 uncultured Victivallales bacterium
TCACCCGCACCCGCGTCAATCGCGCCATGCTGATGCTTCGCGACAGCGACCTCGATATCACCACCATCGCCCATGCCTGCGGTTACCATGACAGCAGCTACTTCACCCGCACCTTCCGCAAGTCCACCGGCCTGACCCCCAGCGCCTACCGCGAGCGGCAGAGGGGGTAGGAGCGTTCGGTATGCCGGATCCACCTCCGTAGGTCCGAATTGCATTCGGATCCCGTCCAGGTCAGGTCCCCCAGATCGCATCGACGGAGGTCTGAGCAAACCGCCACCCCTGAAATGGGGCTTTCAGAAAAGTCAATGTTTATAGGGGTTAGCGGAATGGGGCTGAGAAAATAATTTCGTGTGGGTTTTGCGGAGTGCTCTGTGTATGGTTGAGGCGTTGATTTGCTCAGGAACGACGAAGATCGGGACGAGGATCAAGACGAGGATGGGGAACGACGAGGATCGGGACGAGGATCGAGACGAAGATGGGGGAGGCTCTGAGGTGGGACAAGCGTTGGGACATGAGAAGCTGCGTGTTTATCAGCGGGGGTTGGATTACGCATCCTGGACGCATTCGATGCTTGGCAACATTGAGCAGTCGGCAGCGGTGCTGGATCACTGGGATCGGGCGGCGGAAAGCATCGTCGAGAACCTGGCCAATGGAAACAGTCGCCACGCAGCAGCCGACAGGAATCGGTACTTCGATGTGGCCTTCGGGTCGGCTCTGGAATGTGCGGCATGTCTGGATATCTGCATGTGCAAGAAGCTGATCACGGTTGACCGGCAGGCCGAGGGGAAAGCGGCGCTCCAGCAGATTGTCAATATGACCATCGGACTGCGAAAATCTCGCAGCTCATACGTGAAGGAAGAGCGAGAAGAGTACATTACACGCCAAAATGATGAGATTTACTTCGCTCACGAGAGTTTGGATGTTTACCAAGTTGCGCTGAAACTGATTGTCTGGCTCGATGGTTTTCTCGATGTCACCGATCTTGGTGCATCGTACGCGACACGACTGGATAAGTGGACTACAAGCTTGGTGCTGAATATCGCGGAGGGCAATGGCCGCTTCAGTGAAGCCGATCAGCTACGGTTCCTCGATATCGCACACACAAGCGCCATGCGTGTAGCGGCGTGCCTTGACCTGCTGGTGGCAAGGCGCCAGGTTACGGTCCATCAGGTCGAGGACGGCAAACAGATCCTTGCAAGAATCGTTCCGCTGCTATTGGGCTTGAGAGGCTATCTGGATGAACAGGCGGATCAAGGACGATGACGATGTAGCTGTCCGGATATCTTCGTCTCGATCTTCGTCCCGATCCTCGTCCCTGCCTGTCCGCCACTGGCGGAATCCTCGTCGACTGAACGCACATGCCACAGTTGACCCACAATAAACTCGCGACCTCAGAAACTCAGGGGTGGCGGTTTGCTAAGACCTCTGATCGAGGGATACCACATCTAGCCGGGTCAGGGTCCGATCACAAGCCGGACCTACGTTTGCCGCTCATGCATCCGCCGCCTTGGTTGATTTGTCCTGTTCTCGATTGTTCAGTACCGGCATGGACAGAGGGGGGAGATGGTATCATGCGACTATTGATGGAGTATACGCATCCATAGCCGTTAGCGCTTCAACATTCCAGTACGTGAAGAACGAAACACTGAGCAAGGAGAGCAGAACATGACGACAAGAACCCCGTTCAAGACGGTCTTCGCCATCGCCTGTGTCGCGGTGGCCGCACTCAACCTCACCTCTACCCCGGTCCTTGCCACCGAGTGGACTCCTGCTCAGGTATCAACGACACTGTGGCTTGATGCCGGCGATGCCTCGACGATGACGATGACCGCAAGTGGGAACGTCAGCCAGTGGCTTGATAAGAGCGGGAATGGCAGGCACGCGACTCAAAGTGCCGTAGCGAATCAACCGAGTACCGGCGCCCGCACAGTCAATGGCCTGAACGCTCTGGGTTTTGATGGCACGAATCATGTATTGGCTCTGCCTGATGGGACCATCCCCGCAGGTGACTCGAATTACTCGATGTTTGTGGTCCTTGAATGGGACAAGAACTCTCCCAGCCAGGTCGTTGTCGGGACCATGCCAGACGGTCGTGCTACAGGTAACTGGTTAGGCGCGATAGGAGCAGGACCACCCGCTGCCTTTGGCTCGTGGTGGGCAGGTGATGGCGGAGCTGCAGGAGGCAAGATCGCGGTCGGCGTCGAGATGCGGGGTGCGTGGTATGATAGTTCTGTGTCGACCATATACGGCAACAAGAATGGGAGTGACTCGATTTCAACAACGGTTGAAGACAGGAACCGCAATTCGGCAACGACAAGGCAGTATGTCGGTGCGGACGGTTTCAGTTCGGTAGACTATGCTGATGGGGCGATATGCGAGATCCTCGTGCTGGACAACACCATTTCTGCGTCAGACCGCCAGGATCTCGAGGGCTACCTTGCATGGAAATGGGGGCTCGAAGGCAATCTGCCGGCCGGGCATCCACACGAGAGCGGCGCTCCCACGTGGACTCCTGCCGATATATCCACAGCACTGTGGCTCGATGCCTCCGACACCTCGACCATTGTCACAAGTGATCCCGTCAGTCAGTGGAACGATAAGAGCGGGAACGGCAACCACGCGACTCAAGGCTCTGCAGCGAATCAACCACTCAGTGGCAACCGTACCGTCAACGGGCTGAACGCTCTTGATTTCAATGGCTCGTCCCATGTGATGGCTTTGCCTGATGGGACCATTCCCGCGGGTGACTCGAACTACTCGATGTTT
>CAZCDU010000319.1:0-2733 GCA_964497125.1 uncultured Victivallales bacterium
CCCTAATAATACGCCTGCCCCGCTCACTGCGCAAGCAGAAAATTCCTTTCCCAGAAGATGTCATTCACTGTATCAAGGAGAAGAGAAATCCAATAGCCCCCATTTTGCGGGGATACTTCGGATTGGAACCTTATCCCGCTTTCGGATACATTACAGCCATGGTACGCCCCTTTATACTGACGGTTCTGGTGATAGCAGGAGCACTAACAGCCCCTGCAACGGCTCCTGCCGCAGTTTCGCCCCCCTTGGACAACCAGCCCATGGCGGCGCTGGAGAACCGGCGGGCGGCCATTGATGCTGAGCTTGCGCAGCTGGCGGCACTCACCCTCAGCAGCGGGGTCGGTTCCGTCGGATATCAATCGCAATGGCTCGCGCCCGATCAGGAGATCTCGCTTCGCATCGATCTGGAAGAAGAGCACCCCATTGATCAGGTCATTCTGGTACCCTCCCTCTGGCGGGACACCAAAACCGGACTTCGGTCCGATGGTTTTCCGCCAGAGTTTCGCGTTCTGGCAGGAACCGCCACCACAACCAACCTGCTGGCCTCCTTTACCCAAGAGGACCGCCTGCTGCCGCGCATCGCCCCGCTTGCCATTAATTTCGAAACGATCCACGCCTCATGGATTCAGATGCAGATCCGCAATCCACCAACAGTCGAAGGCAACAGAACCAAACATGCGGTAAAACTGTCGGAAATCATGGTCTTCAGCGGCGCGGAGAATGTCGCGCTGAGAAAACCGGTTGAGGCGGATTCATCAAGAAACACGATGACCCAGCATGAAAATGCTCTTGTGGACGGCTTCGTCCCCTATCTAATGGATGCGGCCCACGGGGAAGAAAGCCAGGGCGCTCAGCTTTGGCTGGATCCCTCTACCCGGGAGCATGCCTTGTCTATCGATCTGGGGGCTTCGTATCCCATCGACCAGATCAATCTCCACGCCATCGATCAGAGCCGCACCATCCCCGCAGGTCGCCTCAGCGACTTTGCCATCCCCCGCCGTCTCCGGGTCACCGGTGCCAACGAGGCAGATTCTTCTGACGAAACCGTTCTGTTTGACTACACCCAAAAAGCGATTCGTCACATTGGCCCCATCATCATGCATCGCCTCCCCGGAACCGTCTGCCGCTATATCCATCTCACCGCCATGGAACCGGGCTCCCAGCTTGTATCCGGAGACAAGAATCCGATGATGGCCTTCAGCGAGATCGAGATATTCTCCAATGGACGGAACATCGCAGCAGGACGGAAGCCCGCCATCGGCCCCGGCTGCAAAACCCCCAGGCACAGGTCGCTGTTACTGATGACAGACGGGCGCAACTATTTCGGCGACATTCTTCCGCTCCGGCAATGGATGAACGAACTGGCAAAACGCCACGACCTCGAAACCGAGCGACCCGCCGTGGTTGCAGAACTCAACCGCCGCTATGCCCGCCAGAAGACAAACCTGAACCGCATGTACTGGCTGGCCGCCCTACTCGCCTCCGGGATCGGCTTCACCATTCTAATCGACTGGAACCTCCGCATACGGTACGTCGCCCGGATCCGCGAGCAGTTCTCCGCCGACCTGCATGATGAACTCGGGGCCAATATCCATACCATTGGACTCCTCGGCGATCTCGCCCGAGATGCAGAGTCACACGAAGAGCTGCTCGAACTGCTCGACCGCTCACGAGTCTTCACCGAACGCAGCGGAGCCGCCGTACGCTACTGCACCAATATGCTGGAGGCCAAGGGCCTTTGCGAAGATCTTATCGAGGATATGAAACGCTCCTCCGGACGCCTGCTGGCCGATATCGAACACGACCTCTCATTCGAGGATGAAGAACACCTCGCGAAGCTCAAGCCGCGCCAACGCATCGGTCTCTTCTTCTTCTATAAAGAGTGCCTCAACAACATCATTCGCCACGCCGGCGCCACACAGGTCATCACCCGGCTGACGGGATCGCCCAAATGCATTACACTCGTTGTTACCGACAACGGCAGGGGAATCACGGTAGTTCCCAGATCGCTCAAACGCCGTGCCCACCTACTTAAGGGCAAGCTAACGAGCGACAACCCTGAATCTGGCGGAACACGCATTGAATTGAAGCTGAACACGAGCGTATGGAGGCTCTTCCAATGACACCCGACACCCAAACACCAAACACCCGTATCATGCTCGTTGAAGATCACGCCGGATATCGCGAGGTCATCACCCGAGCGCTGAAGCGTGAAGCTGACCTGGAATTGATCAGCCAGTTCGGCACCGCGGAAGCCGCCCTGGACAGCCTACAGGAGACTCCCCGGCCAGCCACCCCGGACCTGCTTTTACTCGACCTTAACCTGCCGGGCATGTCCGGACTTGAGGCCATTCCCTGGTTCAAGAAGTACGTGCCCCAGATTGAAATCATCATCCTCACCCAGTCCGACAGAGCCAGCGATGTCATGACTGCCATCACGCTGGGTGCCTCCGGCTACCTGCTCAAATCGGCCACGGTCGCGCAGATCAAGGAGGGAATTCGCACCGTCACGGAAGGCGGGGCATCGCTGGACCCGCAGGTCGCGCGCTTCATCCTGGGTACCCTCGGGAAACGTCCTCCCAAAGCCGAGCCGAAAAAGGCACTATCGAAACGGGAACTCGAAATCCTCACCCTACTCAGCGATGGACTGGTGAAGAAGGAGATTGCCGACCAACTCGGAATATCCACCCACACCGTGGTGGACCACGTCAAGCGCATCTATATTAAACTCGA
>CAZCDU010000320.1:0-2723 GCA_964497125.1 uncultured Victivallales bacterium
GCGCCCTTCGGTGCCGGATCCACAGGCAAAGAGCCGTGGGTCAGCGAGAGATCAAACAGGTTCCAGCCGAACTTGTCCGCCGCCTCGATGAGTACACGTCGAACCGACTCATGCGGCTGGTTCACCAGGACCATCGCTGGCTCCCGCCGGCGTACAATTTGTTTCTTTCCTCGCTCTGTCATTACTGCGCCTTCGCGTAGAAGGTCTGTCCCTACTCGGCCCATTCAGTCGGCCCCGACGTGGCACGGGCGTCCTCGCCCGTAAGCCTCTGGTTCAGAAGCCGCGTGCGTATCGGGAGACAGGCGAGGACGCCTGTCCCACGCCCCCACGTAATCCCTTGCTGGTGGGTACAGCGACGAACAGTCAAGCTTATCGGTTACCAACGGTTACGCACCGTAGCGCTCAAGCTCGGCTTCTACGGCCTGGCGGCTCTCGATGCGGTCATTGGCCACCAGGACAATGTTGTCCGCGCGGCCGGTTTGCTCGGCAATGGCCGCCAGATCCGAGAGGCTACCGAAGAGCTGGATCTTTTTACCGGCATCGCTGATCTTGCGGTAGACCTCGGGCCATTCTGAAACCGGCTTGGCGCCATCACCGGGAATCCACTGCACGCCGTCGAGGGCCTCGATTTCCAGCAGGCTGTCGAGATGGGTCAGCTCGCCCGGCCCATCCAGGTGATAGATGGAGTGACTGAGCTTCTCGCACGTCCTGGCCAGCTCCGGCTTCACGAACTCGTCGAACATCTCCGGCCCGATCATGTAGCAGAAATCGCACTGCAGAATGTAGTAAGGCGTCTCGCTGAAGACAGGAGTCCAACAGGTATATCCCGGGTTGGCCGGCTGCAGCAGTCGGTTGAACGCCTCGAAGCTATCCCACCACAACTTGTGCGCGTCCCAAGTGCGGGCCTTGACCGCCTCGGGGTGATCATAAAGGTCGAACAGCAGCGCCTCGCTGGGTCGGAAGGTTGAGAGTATATCCAGGTTGCCGCCCAGATCCGTCATGCCCACCTGCACCTGTCCCTGCCAGAAGTCGACCGCCGTCTCCGTGATCTCGGCAATGCGCTTGAACCATTTCGCATTCGGGTTGAGTTCGAGGGCTAGTTCCTCAATCCCCTGCTCCTTCTCGGGATGAAACCAGACGGTCCGGTTACCGCACTCCAGGCTGGCGCCGCTGAAAGCCGCGGCGACGCCCGGGCCGAAATCCGGCCAGATATGCGGATAGGCATCGCCAAGATAACGCGTGGTTGAGAGATCATAGTCCCAGCGATCCACAATCTCCGCAGCCGAAACGGAATCATCGTAGAAAGGGATGAAGTTGTGGTAAGGCAGCGCCGGTTCCGACCGGGGCGCATCGGCCCCGCCCAGGCGCATCTGGATCAGGGGTCGCCCCAATTCCCCATCCCACCAGAGACGGTGGGAGTCACGAATGCGCTCCCAGCGCTCAGGACCAAAATCAATCGTCGAACTGCCTGCAAGATCAGTCATGGCTCATTTCCCTGTTCAGCATATAGATCGGAGACTTCCTCTCTCGGCCGTGCTTGCTGTTGCGCTGACCACATGTTTCTGGAGCCCCCGCGAAGCGACCCTTTGTCGCTCACCTTGTCGCACACCAGATCGACATGGTGCGCGACAAGGTGTGCGATATGGCTTTCAGTTCCCTGAAGAACCTGAGTTTGGGGCGATCACTGCCCCACCATACCCCCTACCCGACAGACGGGCAATAGGAGAACCTGCCAATTCGCTACAAGCAGTTGACGTGTCCGCTGTAGCGTTGCCGAAGGAGGATGGAATATTGATTAGCCCGCCTCAGGCAGGCAGAATTCTTGACAGAACGTAACGGGTATTGTGGAGAAGGCCAATGATTCACTATAGTCGTCGCTGCCAGGAATTGAAGGCACGACCGGCCCCAAGGCTGACAGAACAGGCTTAAGCAGAGCTGATAACGATTACCGGAGGTATTGCAGTGAATGAGAATAAAAGGCGTTTAGAACTCTTGCTGGAAGGGGGAATTCCCGATATCCCGCCGACATGGGAACTGGTGTTCCAGATTCACGAGACTTTTTTCGGCATGAAACCCCACAGTGAGATCCGCAACGCTACATACGCATCAGACGACGACAAACGGCAGGCGCTCTGGCAACACGATATCGACATCTACGAACGGTGTGTGGAAGAGCTCGGTTGGGCCGCTATCCCGGGCAGCTACGACCCGAACGAGCTCAAGTTCCGTAAAGAGACGATTGGCGATCGTGCATTGGTCGTCGGGTTCGAGGGCGAGGGCGTCTTCTGGATGCCAAACGGCAATGAGATGATGGAATTCGCCGTGCGCGTATATGAGAAGCCGGAGGAGATACAGGCTGAAGCCCGTGCGAAATGTGAGCGTGCCAAAGAGATCTTCAAGCGCCATGTGGATGCCGGCGCTGATCTCCTTCTCGGCACTTGGGACTTCGGGTTCAACGATGCGCCTTTCGTATCCCCGCAGAAGTTCTCCGAGATCGTTACCCCCTACATGGCGGAGCTTGTGGATTGCGCCCACAGCCTGGGTAAGAAGCTGATTATGCACAGTGACGGCTGCCTCACCAAGATCCTGGACCAGATTCACGGCACCGGAATCGACGGGTACCAGTCGGTCGATCCTCAGGGTTATATGGACATCAAAGAGGTCCGCGAGCAGTACCCGGACTGGTTACTCATGGGCAATGTTGCCTGCAATGGGGGTATATC
>CAZCDU010000321.1:0-2701 GCA_964497125.1 uncultured Victivallales bacterium
TGGGGCTACAAAAAGTATGAAGCACTCATGGCAGCCGGTGGCGAGCAGGCGTGGAAAGAGTGGGTTCAGGCCTATTTGGCCTGCACAACCTTTGTCGATGACCAAATTGGTAGAGTTCTGGATGCCCTTGAGTCCAGTCCGTACCGCGACAACACCGTTATCGTTCTTACGGGAGACAACGGATATCACGTGGGCGAAAAGGACTGTATTCAGAAATGGCATCTGTGGGACGAATCCACACGGGTTCCGCTTTTTGTTTATGCTCCGGGTGCTCGGGGGAATGGTCAGCCCTGTGATCATCCTGTATCGCTGATCGATCTGTATCCCACTCTGGTGGATCTCTGTGGTCTCCCCCAGGAACCCAACAAAGGAGGCAGCAACATACCGCTGGACGGACACTCCCTTCGTGCGCTGATCGATAACCCTGAGAGTCAGGAATGGCCTGAAGTTGCCCTCATGGCGATTCGGGATAAGGGCAAAGTGGATCCACATTTCTCGGTTCGTTCCCGTCGCTATCGATACACGCTTTGCGGCAATGGGGAAGAGGAACTCTATGACCACCAGGAAGATCCAAACGAGTGGACCAACCTGGCGGACAATCCGGGACATGCGGAAACAAAGAAAGAACTGCGTGGGGAATTGATGACAATCCTCCGCGCAAGCAGAATGCCAGTTGCTTTCGAGTCGATGCAAAAAGGAGACAAATGAGGAAACAATTGTGCATCGCATCGTGGCTGATCTGGAGTGTTCTGGTCAGCGCAGCTTCAGCCGATACGCTGTCGGCCACTTTCAAACACCCGTCGGAGGCAACGAGGCCGTGGTGCTACTGGTACTGGCTGGGGGGCGACATCTCGCAAGAGGGGATCACCAAGGACTTGGAGAATATGGCGGAGGTGGGCATCGCAAAGGCGATGATTGGTACTGTTGACGTCAAGATAAGAACCAACAACGGGAAGGGTACTCCCGTTGAAATCCTCTCGCCCGAATGGCGCGGATTGAAAATGCACGCGCTGCGCGAGGCGAAGCGGACCGGCGTGGAGATTTACTTTTTTAATTCTCCCGGCTGGAGTCAGTCGGGCGGCCCGTGGATTAAGCCGGAACAGTCGATGCGTCGCGTAATCTGGAACGAGGTTTCCTCCGACGGCGGCGCGTTTAAACAGAACATTCGCGCGGAAGGGGTGCCCGACGAGGGGTGTCAGGACATCGCTGTGCTGGCGGTTCCGAAGCTCGACAGCGTTTCCATTGATGGCGAGCGCACGGAAAAACAATACATCTTCGAGCACAGCGAACCGTTTACCGCCCGTTCGTTATCGGTTGATGGTGCGGTGAACGGGTGCCTGTTTGCCGTCCGCAATGGAAAACGCGAGTTGGTGACGAAAGTCGACGTGAAGGCAGGATTCGGTAAGACGGACTTTTTGGCGAAGGAAGCTCAAACCGTCAGCTTTGCCGATGTTATCGCGTCGCGTTTTGAACTTGATTATGTGCCCGTCAAACTGCGTAAACGGGTGAAAAAGCCCTCCCCTGCCGCTCGAGTCATCCTGTCGTCTGAGCCGAAAGTAGCGCAAGTGCTCAACAAACAGATGGGGCGGATGCATCCCACACCGGCCCCCACCTGGAATTCCTACAGTTTTAAGGCCACCACCGAGCCGAGCGACGCAACCGTGCTCATCGACGCCCAAAACATTATCGATCTCAGCGACCAGCTTGCCGCAGACGGGGTGTTAAATTGCACGTTACCGGAAGGCGAGTGGCGGATCATCTATTTCGGGATGATCACGACGGGGAAAAAGAATCATCCGGCACCGTCATCCGCGACCGGTCTGGAAGTGGATAAAATGAGCCGGACCCATTTGCGGCATCACTTTGATTCCTATATCGGCATGCTCCTTAAACAGATGACCCCTGAAGAAAAGAGCGCGCTAAAAGGGGTCACCATCGACAGCTACGAAGTCGGCTCGCAAAACTGGACCGACGGGTTCGCTGCCGAGTTTGAAAAACGGAACGGCTACCATCCGATTAACTGGTTACCCGTCATGACCGGCACGGTGATCGACAGCGCCAAAAAGTCCGATCAATTCCTTTGGGACCTGCGCCGTACGATTGCGGATATGATTGCCGAAAACTATGTCGGCGGACTTCGTGATCTGGCTCACGAGCACGATATGAAACTTTGGCTGGAGAATTACGGGCACTGGGGCTTCCCCGGCGACTTTACGATTTACGGCGGTTATACCGATATGGTTGGCGGTGAATTCTGGTCGAATCGAGCCCATGGCCCCATCGAATGCCGAGCCGCCAGTTCCGCAGCTCACATCTACGGAAAGCATAGGACGTATGCGGAGGCATTTACCAGCAGCCTTGACCTGTCTGAGCACCCCTACGTCTACAAGGCCCGCGGCGAAGAGATGTTTTGCCGGGGAATCAATCATTTCGTGCTCACCCTTTTTGTCCATCAGCCACGGGACGGGATGCCCGGCAAAAATCCGTGGTTCGGCAACGCCTTCCACCGTAACACACCGTGGTTTAATGAGTCGCGGGACTGGGTAAACTATCTGCAGCGTTGCCACACCATGCTGCAATGGGGTGACCCCGCCAACGATGTGCTGGTCTACATCGGCGACTTCGCGCCGCAGATGACCGGGCCTGCCAATCCGGTTCCCAACGGCTATCAGTTCGATTACGTCGGTTCCGACGCGATCCT
>CAZCDU010000322.1:0-2670 GCA_964497125.1 uncultured Victivallales bacterium
CCGAAACGCTTTTGGCCGTTTTCGATGACCATCCCTTTTCCCACTTTCAAGTCAGTAACTGCGAATGGGTGCGTAATGGGCGCGATGCTCTTTGCGCTATCATCCTCCTTCTTGTACACCTTCTCAATCTTATCGAAATCACCGTAATACGGGGCGTTGCAGTCAATCCACGCGGCCAGGGCGCGCCATTCATCCACCGACAGCTCCACGTTGTTACTTGTCCCGGCGGAGCCCTGCTTTCCAGGCGTAGACGGATGTCCCTTCTGAAGCAGCTTCATCAGCTTGCTAATGCGCGAACCGGTCGAGTTGGCCTTGCTGGGTACCAGAACGGCCGGGTTGTGATCGCCATACCCGCCCGCCTTCATGTATTCAACATACTCCAGCAGCTTCAAGAACGAGGTGGATACATGGTGCTGCGGGCCTTGATCTTTGTCATATCCTTTGGGGGCCGGCACCAGTGTCCCGCTCTTCAGTGAGAACGCTCTTTTATCCCCTTCAGACCCGTCATGACATGAAATACAGTGCTTATCCAGGACCGGCTGAACGATGTGTTCATACGACATACCGCGCACGCCGAACGGCGGCGGAGCGATCTTTGACGGCGCACGGCGCACGGCTTCAGGTGCCTTCGCCATGCTGGGCGGCGACATCCCGTAGGGTTCATGACAGCCGATACAGCTGACGGCCTCGCCCTGCTTAACATTCATATAGTTCCGCATGCGCTTGATCTCGAGATAATCCTTATCGAGTGCCTCGAGCAAAATCAGTTTGTGCGGCGGAAGCTCAAAGTGCACGGACCCATCCTCCTCGACGGGCACGGTTCCGAGCACCGTCCGGATCTCCCAACCGCAATTAACACCCAAATCCATCCGCTGCGGACGGGTATGTTGTTTCTTTTGCGACACCTCAACCACACGCAGATGCCTGATTTCCCCGCGTTTAACTCCCTCCTGCAAAAGGCCCAGATAGGCATCGTTTACAATCACGCTCGCCGGTTTATCTTCGGGCACGCCGGTAACCAGGTTCGGAATGACGGGCGGTTCTTTGCGCGCCCGGATGGGGATCGGGGCGTAGCACGAGACTTCGCTGTTTGTTTGATAAATCAGCTCTTTGTTCCCGTGGATATCCATCAGGTAAATGCCGTAGCTGGTTACGGAGTGCGGGCCAAACGTGTAGATCGCCAGAAAGTGGTTCCTGCCCAGCGGATACGGTGAATTATAGAAGCCGGTTTCTGATTTGTGGTTCGCCTTCCTTTTTTCCGGGATGATCTCCGGATATCCGATCTCCGGGGTAAGGTTGGTCATCCCGCCGGGTCCGCCACGATTCTGATTCATATCCACCAACATAATGGGACCCGCCCCGTTATTATGATGGGCGGCGCCGATGGCGAGGAGCATCGATGTGCCGGGAATCTGGCGCGCTTCAAACATGGCAATCGGGCCGGGGCTAAAGTTGTACCAATCTCCGTAGATCAGCTCCGCGCGACGTCCGTCCGGGTTAACCGCCCAAAGCTGTTGCTGCGTATTGTACGGTTTCATCACATAATCCCAGCGGGTATACATAATCCGCCCGCTATCGAGCATGCTGGGGTAAAACTCGCCGTCCTGCGGTTCCGTTATTTTATACACGTCGCTGCCATCGCGCTTGACGCTGTAGATGCCGTTCACCAAAGCCCAGTCGCCGCACTGCACAAAGTTCATGCCGCGCGAGCTGGTGAAGGCGATGCGCCCGCCGGGCAGATAGCACGGCTCGGTATCTTCCGTTTTGGGCGAGTCAACCACCTGAACCGGTTCACTTCCTGTGATATCGGTTTCATAAATATCATACGGCTCACAGTAGCCGGCCCCCCCGAACTGAATATGTTTGTACGGGGTCCCATCCGCCCGTTTGCGCGCAAACGGGAACACCACGCGTTTGCCATCAAAGGAAAGATCCGGCCGGCCAATCCCGCCTTCCGTATAGTCGCCCGAAAGCAGATCCCGCACCTCGCCTTCGGGATTCAGCCCTCTTAAAACCGATATATTAGCGCCGGGCCGCTGGGACTCTCCAACGCGATGGGCACACTGATGATGACGCCCCGGCGTATTGCGTTTAACGAACAGGAGCTCATCAAAATCGATCAGCGGGTTACTGAACGCCAGCGTTCTGAGCGCATGGCGCGCTTCCAAATACAGCGCCAGCCACTGCGCCTGGTTTGAGGCGGACCGACCCTGTTTTTCAACCCGACCAAGAACGTGCGCCGCCTTTGCAGCCTCTTCAGGAAGTTCCGGCTTAAGATCGGCAATCATTTTCCGCCCGCGTTCCAGCACGCCGTCAACCGCCTCTTTTGAGCCGGCTTCGAGCTTTCGGCTGACCTGCTCCTGACGGATCCAATCGGCTTCAATCTGCTCTTTCGCTGATGGCACCGCATCGGTCGGACGGTCGGCATGCGCAGCCACGGCCGCCCCGCCGACCGCACACATCGCCGGAAAACACACGGCTACCGACAAGAGCCATGGAAACACTGAAATCCAGGACTTCACCAGCATCTATCCTACTTCCGCTTCTTCTCCGTCACTGGCCCCTTGCGTTCGCCAGCGCTTCCGGATTCCGGGGGCTCGTATCTGTAGGGCGGTTCGGTGTAGTCATACTGCTCCATCGCCTTCTTCAGCAGCTTCTGCATCTTCTCCA
>CAZCDU010000323.1:0-2667 GCA_964497125.1 uncultured Victivallales bacterium
GTGAGCTCTCCCTCGAAGCAGGATCCCCACACTCCACACTCCACAGTCTACAGTCAACAGTCCACACCCCACAGCCCGCGTGGCGCTCTTCTTGACATCTTGCAGATAGTGGTCCATTATAGTGGTCCAGGATGGAGGTGGCTATGAAGACGATCACGGTGTCAAAGACAGAGTTCAAGCCAAAGGCGTTTGAGTATCTGCGTCGGGTAGAGCGGAATGATGAGACCGTCATTGTGACGGACCATGGCCGCCCTGTGGCGGAGGTCGTGCCGTATGGGCAATCTTCACGAGATGCACTCAAGGCCATGCGGGGGCTTGTCCGGGAATACCGAGAGCCGATGGCTCCGGTGGACGAGAAGTGGACCGCAGACGCATGATTGTTCTCGATACGCATGCGTGGGTATGGTTCGTCGATAGCCCTGACAAGATCAGGCCGAACACGCGAGAGACGATTGAGTCGGCCCTCGCGGAGAAGAGACTCTATGTTTCGAGCATCAGCGTATGGGAAGTCCTCATGCTGGAATCCAAGAAACGTCTGACGTTTGCCGTACCAGCGGATACGTGGCTTGGGCGAGCCGAAGAAACCGGTCTGTTCGCGTTCGTCCCGCTTGACAATGCGATCTGTCGTACGTCGGTCGCGCTGGGGCTCCATGGTGATCCGGCGGATCGATTCATCGCTGCCACAGCAGTTCATCTCGGAGCAACGTTGGTCACAAAGGATCGGAAGCTGCGGACATCGCGAAAAGTGCATACGCTTTGGTAGGGATCGTAACGGATGTTGCCTGAATATGTGGGCTTTGCGGGGAGGCAGCGCAGTGCGGAGCACAATTGGCTGACCAACGGGAAGCAGCGTAGCGGCAATCATTTATAGCAGAATTATGCATGGTGGTTTTGAACTCGTCGACTGCTGGAGAGTTTGAACCACTGATCTGCACTAATGGGCACTAATGGCTGATAGGCTCTGCAGGGAAGACAGAATGATTTTTAGCAGAATCATGAATGATGGTTTTGAACTCGTCGACTGCTGGGGAGTGTGAACCACTGATCTGCATACGCCGTAGTCGTCCACCTCTGCTTCCTTCGCTACCTCCTTGTTCAAACTCTTACCTGGCATAGTAGGCGATTCTTGACAGTGTTGCAGGATGAGACTAATGTAGTCACATGATAGCAAGTCTGAGAGATAGCAAAGCTCATCTGAGTGCACTTGTGGAGCGTGCCTCCCATGGTGAAGAAGTCATCATTACGGTAAGAGGCAAGCCGAAGGCATGTCTTTGCCCTATTCCTGAGCATAAGACTGGTGAGTACGAGAAGTTGGAGTGGGGTCGTAAACTTCGAGAGGCAAGGGCAACCTATTCGACTGGATCATGCGATTCTTCCAGTGAGATTCTTGATGATGTGCGTGGGGACCGCTCGTGATCTACTGGGATACCTCCTGTGTAATCAAACTCTATACGCAGGAAAGCGACTCGGGCGCATGGGAACAGCGTGCTCTCGATGCCGATGATGGACTGGTCGCCAGTGCGCTGATGCGCACAGAAGCCGCTTATGCCTTCCACCAGAAAGAGGGTAGAGGGGAGATCAAGCCTGGAGCTGCCCAAGCGCTTCTCGAACTGCTGGATGGCGATATTGATGCAGGACGCTATCAGATGATTCCGATCGGTAGCGATGTGCTCGCCGAGGCATGTGCGATTGCTCGCGAATGCTATCTCGCTGATCCGCCTGTCTTCACGAGAACACTGGATGGTATTCATCTTGCCACGGCACGGTTATTGAAGTGCAAACACGTGGCTACCTCGGATGCACGTATGCGCCTCGCTGCGGAACTGCTTGGTTTTGCGCTGATCTGACATCGCTTCTTTCATGGCTCGTCGTCTGCTGGGAGATTTGAACAAGGAGGAAGCGGAGGTAGCAGAGGAGAGGAGATGGCGGAAATTCGTGCATGCTTTCGGGGACGAAATCATGCACGAATTTCCGCCATGGCTGCTCAAGGGGGCCAGAGCACAGCGTCCACCTCTCTGGTCGACGTCTCTTGGCATAGTCGGTAATCATTTTGCCCTTAATCATTTTGCTATCTCTTGTTTCTCCTGCTTAACTGTTTCTATGAAGGTGCGAGAACGCAAGATGAAGCGGACGCTTACCGTGACGACACATGCTGAGCAGGCTGCGCGGGATAGGGCGTATTGGCGCAGTAGAACCTGTGAAGAGCGGCTGAACGCGGTGGAAGATCTCCGTCTTGAAGCTGGAAAGTTCCTGTATGAATACCCAACCCGATTTCGAAGAGTTGTTACGGTTACTCGAAAAGCACAACGTTGACTACATGATTGTTGGTGGCTATGCCGTCGCGTTTCATGGCCATCCACGGTTCACGAAGGATATCGACGTGTTCTTCGATGCAACGCCAGCAAACGTGGCATTGATCCAATGCGCGCTTTGTGAGTTTGGCTTCAGTCGGGAAGATGTTCCTGAAACGCTCTTCCTTGAGCCAGGGAATATCATGACGTTTGGTGCGGCACCGGTACGCGTCGACATTATTAATGAGATCGATGGCGTGTGTTATGCAGATGCCAAGGCCAACCGAGTGCGGGGGCGGTATGGATCTGCGGATGTCTACTTTATTGGGCGTGATGAGCTAATCCGAAATAAGCAGTCTACGTCTCGAACCCAGGA
>CAZCDU010000324.1:0-2665 GCA_964497125.1 uncultured Victivallales bacterium
AAGACATAAAGGAGATAACGATGATGAAACCCGCCTTTCTCGCTGCTCTGTTCTGTTTGACCACTGCGGTTGCCCGACCGGTTCCGACTGAGCTACCGCGTCCGGACAAGGCTCCGCCTGCCAAGAACAGGCCGGTCAAGGTGTACATTCTTTCCGGTCAGTCCAACATGGTGGGCTTCGGGCGTGTCACGGGCTCTGCGCCGGTGCATTCGAGCATCTATCTGTCGGCGGATCCGAGTGTGATGCCGTGCAAGATGCCGGTGGGCTCCTCGGCCCTGCTGCCGCATCGGGTGTATCCCGCGGTCACGACCGATGACTCCGGGGCCTTGGGCGCCGTGTACAAAGGAGCGTACGTGGCGGGAACCGACTACGCGATGCAGAAGCCAGCCAAGGAAGTGCCCGTGGCGCTGGGAACGGTCGCCGAGACGCTTCCGTCAATCGACGGGCCGCACACCGTCGTAGTAGAAGCGTTCATCGAGGTCCCCATAACCGGTATGCACGAGATCCATGTCGGGTTCGGCGAGAGCACGCACGCTATCGCGACGCTGGACGGCAAGGAGGTCTATCGCAAGGAGATCGGTGGAGACGAAGTCGTTACCAAGGTCAACCTGGAAAGCGGCAAGCGCTACCCCGTGACGATTACCTACCAGAAGGGCGGCTCTGCTGCCTTCTGGATGGAGCTGGTGGATCTCAAGGGGCGCGGCGACCTGGAGTCGCTGGTCAAGAACGAGGGCAAGTTCGGCTGGGTGATGGACGAGAGCGGGGAGTGGGCCGTACGCAACGATGTCGTGCTCTGCGAGTCCTACCTCGACGCCAACAAGTTCAAGGGTGGCCGCAGCACCGCGCTGACGGCCACGGCCAACGGCAAGCACATCGGCCCCGAGCTGGGTTTCGGCTACGTCATGGGAACCTTCCACGACGAACCGGTACTGCTGATCAAGTCCGACATCGGCAACCGCAGCCTGGCGTGGGACTGCCTGCCTCCAGGAAGCGAGCGCTACGAGGTCGATGGCATGATCTACGCTGGCTACAAGGACTCGCCCAGCAAGTGGGAGAAGGGCACGGAACCGGAGCCGATCGGGTGGTATGCCGGCAAGCAGTATGACGAATACACGCAGGCGATCCGCGGCGTGCTCGACAACTTCGATACGCTCTATCCGCAGTTCAAGGACCAAGGCTACGAGGTCGCCGGTTTCGTCTGGTGGCAGGGGCACAAGGACCAGAACCCGGTCCATGCCAGCCGCTATGAGGAGAATATGGCCAACCTGATCAAGGCCTGGCGCAAGGAGTTCAATGCGCCCGACGCCAAGTGGGTGCTTGCGACCATCGCCTTCGGCGGTTGGGATCTCGGAGAACCCGGCAAGACTGTTGCCGAGGCCCAGCTCGCCGTCAGTGATCCGGAACGCCACCCCGAGTTTAAGGGCAACGTGAAGACCGTTGAGGCCCGTGGCTTCTGGCGCACCCAGGCCGAGTCACCCACTGGGACCGGCTATCACTACAATCACAACGCCGAGACCTACTATCTTGTGGGCGATGCTCTCGGACGCGCCATGGTCGAGCTCGAAGGTGGCAAAGCTGCGCCGGGGCCGGTTCCGCCGCGACCAGCTGTCGAGCCCAAGACCTGGCCCGAGAATCCGTCGCTGGCCGAAGCCGCCGAGATGATCTATACCGACGCCTTCATCTCGCCCTGGACCAGGGGCGAGGCCGAACCGACAGCCGAAGAGATGGCAGGGATGGCCCTGGCCATGCGCCCCTTCGTGCTCGGCAAGCTGGCCCCCGCCTACATGGCCGAGGCGCCCAAGGTCCCTGCATATCGTCGTCACGGGATGTCGATTACGCCGCTTGTCACACAGGAGAAGCCTGACAAGCCGGGGCAGGGGCTTGTGACTCAGTACGACATGCTGCTCAGCTACTACAATGCCGCCGGGGTCCATGACTACGACTGGAAGCACTTCGGCCCCGCCATGCAGACGGCCAGCTGGGACTACTTCAGCTTTGATCCTCCCGAGAAGCAGGACCTGGCGCAGAGCGGACGCAACCGCGAGATCACCTATCCCAAGGGGATGGCCAACTGGTATGCCGTAGACTTCGATGCCAAGGCTGCCGGTTGGAAGAGCGGCGCTGCGCCGTTTGGCCAGAGGGCAGGGGAGCAGGTTGCGCTGCGCACGAGTTGCAGCCACGCCCAGTGCGGGTGTGATGTGGTGCCTGGCACGCTCTGGGAGAAGGAGGTCATCCTGATTCGTCAGACCTTCGAGATTCCCGAGATGAAGGATGACCGGCGTTACCGCCTCGTTCTCGGTGGTGGCTCCCACGCCTTCTCCGGTGAGGGCTACGCCATCTATGTCAACGGCAAGCTCTTTGCCGAGGCCAAGAGCGGCCACAACAAGGGCAAGGGCGGCGCTCGTGGCGACTACATCTACAGCGACTTCCTGCCGGAGTTCAAGACGGGCAACGTCACCATTGCCGTCAAAGCCTTCCTGCGCTCGACGGGCCATCGCAACAAACTCGCCCCGACCACCGGTCATATCAGCCTGTGGCTGGAGTCGGCCAAGTTGCCGGGGGAGTTGGTTGGTGAGTAGGGCTGCATTCGGTACCGGTGATGAGGGAACGCTGTTGATTTGGAGTGCGGTGGCAGAGTCCGAAGCGAGCTTGCGAGCGTAGGACG
>CAZCDU010000325.1:0-2658 GCA_964497125.1 uncultured Victivallales bacterium
GACAGGAAACCGGCCTTTAAGAACTCCCGGTTGAGCCTTGCGATGTGGGTAATGGAGATCTCTTTGGGGCATTCGGCTTCGCACTCCCGTTCGTTGCCGCAATTGCCGAAACAGAGTTCATCCATTTTGCGCACCATGGCAAGGGCGCGTCTTGCCGCCTCGGGCCGCCCCTGGGGCAACAATGCCAGGTGAGAAACCTTGGCGCTGACAAACAGCATGGCGGACGCGTTGGGGCAGGCCGCCACGCAGCACCCGCAACCGATGCAGGCCGCAGCGTCCATGGCCTCTTCCGCCGTCTTCTGGGGCACCAAAAGGGTGTTGCCGTCCGGAGCCCCCCCGGTGTTTACCGATATGTAGCCGCCGGCCTGGATGATCTGGTCCAGGGGACTTCTGTCCACCACCAGGTCCTTGACGATCTTGAAAGCCCGCGCCCGAAACGGCTCGATCACAAGGGTGTCGCCCTCTTCAAAATGCCGCATGTGAAGCTGGCAGAGGGTGGTCCCCTTTTCCGGACCGTGGGGCCGGCCGTTGACCACCGCCCCGCACTGGCCGCAGATCCCCTCCCGGCAATCGTGGTCAAAAGCCACCGGCTCCCTGCCGTCCATGGTCATCTGTTCGTTGACCACGTCCAGCATCTCCAGAAACGACATGTCACGGGAGATGTTGGCGGCATGGATGGTTTCAAGGCGTCCCTTTTTTCCGGCATTTGCCTGGCGCCAGATCTTGAGTGTTAAATTGATGGTCCGGCTCACTTGTAGCTCCTTTGGGATAGTTGGACGTTTTCAAAAGAGAGCGCCTCCTTGTGCATCACGGGCGCTTTATCCGCGCCCTGGTATTCCCAGGCCGCCGCATAACAGTAGTTGTCGTCGTCCCGCAGCGCTTCCCCCTCTTCGGTCTGGTACGCCGTGTTGAAATGGCCGCCGCAGGATTCCTGGCGGTTCAAGGCGTCTTGGGTCATCAGTTCGGCAAACTCGAGAAAGTCCGCCACGCGTCCGGCCCGCTCCAGGCTCTGGTTGAAATCCGCGGCCGAACCGGGAACCTTTACGTTCTCCCAGTATTCCGCTCTGAGCGCCCGGATCTTTTCCGCCGCATCGGCAAGCCCCTCGTTGGTCCGGGCCATGCCGCACCGGTTCCACATGATCAACCCCAGCTCCCGGTGAAAATCGTCCACGGTGCGCTTGCCGTCGATGGACAGCAGCTTTGTGATCCGTTCATCCATCCGGGCGATGCTGCCGGAAAAGGCCGGGTGCCCCTCGGTGATCTCACCCGGGGTGATCCCCGACAGATAGCCGCCGATGGTGTACGGCACCACGAAATATCCGTCCGCAAGCCCCTGCATCAGGGCGCTGGCCCCCAGCCGGTTGGCGCCGTGATCGGAAAAGTTGGCCTCCCCCAGCACGAACAGGCCGGGTAGGTTGCTCATCAGGTTGTAATCCACCCACAGCCCCCCCATGGTGTAGTGCACCGCAGGATAGATCATCATGGGGGTCTCGTAGGGGTTGTCCCCGGTGATCTTTTCGTACATCTGAAACAGGTTGCCGTATTTCTTTTCGATGGTGGCCTTGCCGTCCCTTGAGATGGCATCCGCAAAATCGAGATACACCGCAAGGCCGGTCTCTCCCACCCCCTTGCCCTCGTCGCACTGGTTCTTGGCGGCCCGGGACGCCACGTCCCGCGGCACCAGGTTGCCGAAGCTGGGATAACGTCTCTCCAGATAGTAATCCCGTTCCGATTCGGGGATCTGCGAAGGCGGACGCGAGTCTTTGGGATCCACCGGCACCCACACGCGGCCGTCGTTGCGAAGGCTCTCGCTCATGAGCGTCAATTTACTCTGGTAGGTGCCGTGCACCGGGATGCAGGTGGGATGGATCTGGGTGAAACAGGGGTTGGCAAAAAGAGCGCCCTGCTTGTGGCACCGCCAGGCCGCCGTCACGTTGGACGCCATGGCGTTGGTGGACAGAAAATAGACATTGCCGTATCCCCCGGTGCAGAGCACCACCGCATCCGCCGCATGGGCCTCCAGCTTTCCGGTGACAAGGTTGCGCGTAACGATCCCCCGGGCCCGGTCCCCGTGAACCACCAGGTCCAGCATCTCCCGGCGGGCAAACATTTTGACCTTGCCCGCACCGATCTGCCGCGACAGGGCGCTGTAGGCCCCCAAAAGCAGTTGCTGACCGGTCTGGCCCCTTGCGTAAAAGGTCCTTGAAACCTGGGACCCACCGAAACTGCGGTTGGCTAAAAGCCCTCCGTAATCCCGCGCAAAGGGAACCCCCTGGGCCACGCACTGATCGATGATGCTGTTGCTGATCTGGGCCAGGCGGTGAACGTTCGCCTCCCTTGCCCGAAAATCGCCCCCTTTCACCGTGTCGTAAAACAACCGATGGATGCTGTCACCCTCGTTGGTATAGTTCTTGGCCGCGTTGATGCCGCCCTGGGCCGCGATGCTGTGCGCCCGCCGGGGGGTGTCCTGGATACAGAAATTCTTCACCTCGTAACCCAGTTCCGCAAGGGATGCCGCCGCACTGCCGCCGGCAAGACCCGTCCCCACCACGATCACCGTGAATTTGCGCTTGTTCGCCGGGTTGACCAGCGCAAGCTCGAACCTGTGACGGTCCCACTTCTCCGAAAGGCTGCCGCCGGGTATCTTTGCGTCTAATG
>CAZCDU010000326.1:0-2653 GCA_964497125.1 uncultured Victivallales bacterium
TGCCGCCCGCGGATGATATGACCGATACCCAGCTACATGCCAAGTTGTGGGAAGTCATCCAGGGGTTGGCGGATCTGCAGATCTTTCTTTCCCGTACGGACCACCTGAGCGATCGGGAGTTGTACATCAAGCTACGGGACGACGTGCTGCGACATGAAACCGAGATCATGCCGCCCGACCCGAATTCTGCCTGCCATATCGATATGCTTGGCGGATGCAGCAACGAGGACATTCAGACGAGTCTGAAGTACTACGATGATGAGGCCGAGCGAGACTACTGGCACGATGAGTTTCCAAACGATCCCATTCCAGACCACGAAGACCCGCCCTATTGCCGCGATCGGGATCTCCCGCGCTGGGAGCATGGCTGACCTGCATATTTCATGAATACATGAAATAGCATGAATGACGAAACACCCAAGTACCCAAATACCCAAAGAAATCCGAAATCCAAAACATAGAAAGACAACCGTATTGTAGGGAGCACAGACAGCAGATTCAGAAGCGGAGACGATCGGAACTGATAGCCGGCGGGTCCTGTGGGGTTCTTCTGCCGGCCGGGGAGGATAGAGATTGAATTGGGAACGTTGAAAGCGGAAAGCGGAAATGGCAGAGTCTGCCTGATGCAAGAGGAGGCATCGTTGATGCGAGAGGTAACGGCGGCGATCATTCGCGATGGGGATAGGGTTCTGCTGACGCGGCGGGCAGCAGGGGAGCACTTGGCCGGGCAGTGGGAGTTTCCGGGCGGTAAGGTGCACGAGGGGGAAACGCCGGAGGCGTGCCTCGCACGTGAGCTGGTAGAGGAGCTGTCGCTGGTCTGCGCGATTGGGGAGAAGGTTGCTGAGAGTGATTATCACTACGACCACGGCGCCTTCAGGATCATCGCTTACGAAGCCGAGATCCAGTCTGGTGAGCTTGCGCTATCCGTCCATGACCAAGCTGAGTGGGTCGCTGTCGATGCGCTCCTGGAATATGATCTGGCACCGGCCGACATTCCGATCGCGGAGGAGATACGGGCCGGCTGATCCAAGACTTCAACCGTATACTGGAATTTACGCCTCTCACGTAGTGCGGGAAATCTTCCCGCATTCCACTCTCGTCGTCTGCTGCCGGGAAGATTTCCCGGCCTACGAAGAGAGTTTCACCCCTGATTGGTCCGAGGCCACTCGGGGGCGAAACTAGCCTGAAACTTCCCCGTCAGAAGATACGGCCTGAAGGCCGAACTACAAACGCCTGGCTGATGTATCAACCCGTTCGTAGTTCGGCCTTTAGGCCGTAAATACCGAAGCGTTTCACGCATGTATGACTTGTCCTCCATCCTGTCCTGCGTGGCCTCCCTGGCGTAGCAGGAAGCTGCCCCAGCGACGGAGGATCAGGCGGCGGTACGATGCTGGCACTACGGCCAACCCTACAGAATAATTTCATCCAGTGTGCGTTTGGGTACGTGGTGGTCGTCGTTGGCATCGCGGTAGTAGCGGATGTCGCCGTCTGCGCCAATGGGGTCGAGGATGACTGTCTCCGCCGGCTCGCCCAGGGCGATGATCAGAAGGATCTCGTGTGTGTCCGGGATGCTGAGGATCTCGGCAAGTTCCTTGCGCTTGACCGAACCAATCATGCAGGCCCCGATTCCCCGCTCCATGGCTCCGAGAACGATGCTCTGTGCCGCGATACCGTGATCACATCCGGGACTCCGGCTGATGTTCTTGTCGAGCAGGATGGTGATGTAGGCGGTCGGTCGCTCGCCCTTGGCTGGTCCCGGCCAGTGCTCCAGGTAGCCCGCCCATATCGTGCAGGGAAATACCTTGGCGTTCGTTTCCGGATCACAGGAGAGGGCATACTTCAGGGGCTGGATATTGCCGCCCGATGCGGACAGTCGAGCCAGGTCGACCAATTCGCGAAGGGTCTCTTCCGTAATGGGGGTCTGCTTGTAGCGGCGGTAACTGCGCGTGGCGTGGACGAGTTGCTTCAGTTGCATCGGTGACATCTCCTTCTCTTGCTGGAAGGCATCATGCACACAAAGAGGGTTTAAGGAAATGCAGGAATGCGATACTGTGCCGCCATGAATAAAGACACCCCCCAAATAGACTACCTGCCCGACAGCGATATTGATGATGCTCTGGATCGTGAGCTGCGCGGACTACTGACGACCTGTTTTCTCAAGCCGCAGGATTACGTTTTCAAAGAACGGCGCTACTTCCGCGAACCCTATCCGCATCGCTGGGTCATCAGGGATGATGACGGCCGTCTTGTAGCGCACATTGGTGTGCACGTGAAGCAGGTGCTGGCGGGCGAAGCGTGTTACCCCATCGGCGGCATCTGCGAGGTCTGTGTGCATCCCGACTACAGAGGCCGTGGCTATGTCAGGATGATGCTCGACGTCATCCATCAGTGGATGGGTGAGCAGGATTTCGTCTTCTCGATGCTTTTCGGTGACCCGCGCATTTACGGTTCCAGCGGCTACGTGCATGTCGACAACCTGGTGCATGGTGACGCGGACGCAGGCTGGAAACCGGTTGCCGGGCTCGTCAGGGCCGTGGCATCAGTCCCGTGGCCCGACGGCGAAGTCCGGCTGCCCGGCATAAAGTTCTAGCCCGGCCACCTCACGGTTTTCCACCTGCTCTGGAGCCCTGCCACTCGGAGAGTGGGGGCTACT
>CAZCDU010000327.1:0-2653 GCA_964497125.1 uncultured Victivallales bacterium
CCACGCTCTGGCGAGCGAGGCTACGGGGAGAGCGACCCTTCTGGCCGAAATGCAATCACTGGCGTCCTCTACCGAACGCTCTCAATATCGCTCGCCGGGTGGCAATCTCAGGATAGTCTTCCCCGATCACCTTCAGCTTCTCGAGGCTCTGCTTGTCTCCGATCTTCCCCAGCGCACGCGCCGCCTGTTCGCGGGTGCTGGGTGCATTATCCAAATCCTGCAGTACGGCCATCAGAACAGGCACAGCCGGCTTGGCTTTGAGTTCACCCAATGACCATGCGGCGGCCGGACGATAGAACGGGCGCCATCCCTTGTAGACAAGATGCTGCGGGGGCATGTTCAACCCCAGGGCGGCTTCGGTGGGATCGTGAGCCAACATGTCGAGGAACAGCGCTTCCGAAGCCGTATGTCTCACGCGTCCCAGTGCCCGGGTTAGCATGAAACAGCACCATGAGCGCGTTTCGGAGGTCTCGGCTGCACGATAGCGCTTGAGCTGTGTGAGCATGCGGTCAGCATGCCCGGCGTCTGCGATGATGGACAGCACTTGCGCTGCCCGTGCCTGTGCCGAATGCAGTCTGATATGGCCTGGTGCGTGAGGTGACTTGCCGATGGCACTCAGCAACAGAGCATCGCTCGCTGTGACGGCAACATTCGTCTCACCCAAAATGTGCAAACAGGCGTTGGCGGCTTCGTCGGTCCTGCCGCTACGCGCGATGACGCGTGCCGATAGTTTCTCGTAGGTGTCCAGTTCGTACAGCAGCCCGCGGTCCTTATCCATGGGGAGCGATTCGATGATCTTCTCGACGACTGGCCCCGCGCCTTCGCTCGCGATTCGGTCCAGTGCTTCAAGCATGCGGAAGTGAATGACGGAGGCGTGGCAGCCCTTGAGCCAGCTATGTTCTGCAACGCGGAACACGTAGTCCTCAAAACTCTTCAGCCTGCCGAATGCCTCGAGTATGGCCAGCTCGGCTTCGCTGCCGCCAATCCATCCCAACGCTTCGGCTGCTGTGGCCGAGAGATAGATCGGCTTCTGTCCGAATCCAAACTCGTGGTGCCCGCCCTTGCCCTTCTTCGTCAGGTTCTCATTCAGAATCGTTACCAGGATAGGAATGGCATCCCGGTCCTTCAGATGCCCCAGGGCGCGCATGGCGGCCATGAGGATGCGCAGCTCGCCTGTAGGGTGAGCCTGGAGGTAACCGCGAATGGCCCGCCTGCCTGCATCGCCCCCGGTATGGCCGAGTCCCTCCAGCGCGAGGTGGACATCCTGTGGGTCGCTGGACGCAAGCTGGTCGATGAAGCGCTGCTCGATCGCGCCCCAGTCGCTTCCCCCTGCAGGACTCCCGGTCAGGTGCTCCAACGCATTGGCTACCGCCTGCGCCACGGTGGGGTTGCGGTCCTGCAAGGCTGCCATCAGCGGTTGGACAGCCGCGCGATTGCCGCAAGCCGACAGGGCCAGAGCGGCAGCGCAGCGTACCTCGGCCTGCGCATCCTGCAAGGCTACCGTTAGGGTGGGCACGGCAGCTCTATCACGCAGGAGCGCGAGACGTTGGATATGCGAGAGCAACTCCCCGTGGGGGTTCACCTCGTACAGGTTGATTGCTGCCGCTTCGCGGAAGCGGTCGAGTTGCAGGTTGGCGATGCCGCCGTTGGCGCCGTTGTTGGCACGGAAGCGGTGCGGTGAGCCCTGACCCAGCAGCTTGAGTGGCCGGCTGCGGAGTGCTTTGGAAGCTTGTGGGGGAGGGGCGGCCGCTGCCGGCGCGTGGCAGCCAATGCAGGCACGCTGCTCGCGGGGACGGGTATAGACCCAGCTCAACTCGTTGATGACAGCTCGGCCCTCACTATCCACTGCTTGCATGGCCAGTGCACGGTCGGCGGGCACCTCAACATAGAAGGAGCCGTCCTCGGCCAGCGGAACCGTCCCCAGCTCCACGCCGACCGTACCAATATGCTCATAGATGGATTTCGTGGGCTCCAGCGTAAACGGTACTCCCTCGTAGATGCGTACGGCCTTGATGCGCTTCATATCCACCTCGGTGTGCTGGGTGTTAAGAGCGTTCTGGCAGTAGAGAAAGCCTGTGCGATCCACAGACCGTGCCGCCATATCGATGATAGAGGGGCGGGCATGGGGCTTCGGGCGTTCACCAAGATGGACCACCGAGTGCAGGTTAGGCAGCCCGAGCTCGGTTGCTGTCACGACTCGCTTGGCACTATTGTCGTCGAGATTGAAGACCAGTACCTGCTCCCGGTACAGGGAGGTGCAAAGGAGTCGCCCATCGGGAAGTGGCGAAACGTCATAGGGAAGAAACCCATCACCCACGGGCTTGCCGGTTGGGTCGGCTGAGCTCACCAATCCCTTCTGCGTGATCGCGACGACGCGACCGTTCGGCAGTGGTGCCGGACTGCCGGCGCCGAACTTGCGCAGCCATCCCATGCCATGCTCGGCTGCCGCATCGCGGTCCACCCGGATGCCTTTGCGACCGGGGCCGATGATGACTTGTCCGCCCGTCCCGTCCAGGCGGGTCTGGTGCAGATGGACCTCCACCTTGGCGCGCTCGAGGAAGTTGTCCATACGCACGAACACAAGCGACCCGTCGGCCATGACACGCGGCTCGCGGTCTGCGACAATGTGATAGGTCAGCGGCAAGATCTGCGT
>CAZCDU010000328.1:0-2624 GCA_964497125.1 uncultured Victivallales bacterium
CCCATGGCAACAGTCCCGCTTGGATGTCCTCTGCCTACCTCACCAGAATCACCATCCCCCGGGCAATGCGGCGGATTGGGACTTGCCTTGGACCTACGTGACGTCCGCCTCGAATGGGTGCCCCTGATCGTTCGCCTTCACAACTACCACTTCAGGGCTTCGATCTTCTCGATGACGTAACGGTATTCCTGCGTCTTGGTCTTGTCCTTCGGACCGAGGAGGAACGCCAGCCTGGCAATGGACTCCTTGTTCAGATGGAAGTCGGGACCATCGTTGGTCGTGCCGGGGAACCAGCGCATGTCAGAGAAGAAGTAGTAGAACACGTACTGCCCCGGCTCTGGGATGTCGTGGGCAACACGACCATATCCCGCCCCATTCGGCTCCCAGCATCGCAGGTCGAGAGACGCGGGGCCCGATACCTTTTCGAAATCGACCATCACGCGGACAGCGTCGTACTCGCTCAGATCAAAGCCCCCGCCCTTTTGCAGGACAACGTTCTGGTGAATGTTGCCGATCTTCGTCGAAGCAACCGCGACGCTTGCCCTTCCGCCATCCAGCCTGAGCTCTGACGTCGCGCAGTCAGCGGGAGCGCTCGCCGTCCAGTTTGCGCCCGACAGGTCCAGCGTCTTCTGGGGGGGAAGCGATTTCCTATCAATGCCGAACCTGACGGAGGACAGGGAGCGGCCGGAGTCAGTGGAGAGTCTTAGCGTGGCGATGCTGAAGGCGTCGGTCTTGGCCGGTGCGGAAAGGGCGACAGGTAGCTCCTGGTGTTCATCGGGTTCGATTGTAAGCGCGGGGTCATCCACCACCACCCGCCAGCCACGACCGTCCATCTCGGACTTCAATTCGTCCCGGAACGTGGCGTCCGAGAAGTTGTAGACCTTCAAGGTGCCCGTGATCGTCGTGCCCGGTGCAACCGAGAGCATGTGTTGATGGATGTCGTATGCCTCGTGTTCGCCTTCGAAGAAGGGGTCGATTACGATCCGCGAAGGCGAGGCCATTGTGCTTGCCGGAGAGGTCGACAGGCTGGGATTCCTCTGCTTCAAATCCAGTCCAAAGGACGTAGCGGTGACAAAGACCGGCTCATCCTCGATGCTTACAGGCACGGTGCGCACACCCTCGTACTGCTTAATCAACTCGCCGGACATGGCATAGACCGCGGCGTCCCCTTCCACAGGGAGCGTGACTGTGGACGCGCCGCCGTCACGCCAAACCGCAGCCGCCTGGCCGCCGGTCGTGTTGTAGACATGTACGTGAACATCCTTCTCCGGGGTGTATGACCCCGCATAGTTGCCGTCCTCCAGCAACATGTTCATCGTCGCAAAGACCGACAACAGCCGCGTGGCATCCCCGTTCGCATCGACGAGCCCCATGTGGGGCCATCGTTTGCCGGGCGCCCCAAGGAACCAGTAGGTCCTGGCGATGCCCATCGATGTGGTGTTGACCATCGACCGGACGAGGAAGTTGCCTCCCCGTCTCATATCCCCCGGCGTGTCTCTGCCCGTGTCGTCGAAGTGTTTGTGGTCTCTTCGCGTAACGCCGGTCTCGGTCTTCCAGACCGGACGCACGCCGCACTTCGAATAGAAGTACGCGATCCTGCTGCCCGCGATGTCGGCGTGCATGGTCGCCTTGCCGTAGGAGTGGTAGTTGTACACATCGAAGTAGGAGGAGATGCCGTTGTCGAAGACGGCGTGGCTCATCTCGTTCGGTGAAAGCGCAAGCGACGAGAGGGACACGAGGGTGTCGGGGGCCACGTCCTTCGAGGCCAGATAGGCCGCCTTCAGCAGGGCTGCATAGTGATAGGCCGTGCCCTTGTAGAACTCGTGTAGATCCATCTCATTCCAAATCTCCCAGGCGGAGATGTGGTCCTTGAACCGGGAACTATACGTGGCCTGCATCTTGTAGATGTCACCCAGGTCGCGCGGCACGGAGGGCATGGCCGATCGCGCCCATCCCGGCACGTTGTGATAGCTCGTAATCACCCGAATCTTGTTCTGCTTGTACACGTTGTAGAGGAACTCGAGTCGCTCTACAGCGCTTCTGGTATCGGGGGGCGTGCTCAGATCGAAGGAGGAATCACTCCCGAAGGTCCCGCTTCGCTCTCGCGCCGAGCGCATGCCGGCCATGCCCAGCGAACCGACCGTCTTCGGGTACCATGTGCGGTAATCCTCCCCGGTCGCGCTCTTCATCCATGCCAGGCCCATGTCGACGCAGAATCCCGTATCCTCGCTGTTGCGGTATGACGCCGGCAGCACCGCAAAGGAACAGACATGCTCGTCCCGGTCAGTCGTGATGGTGTAGTAGCCGGCAGGCAGAGCCCCCGGTTCGCAGGTCCATTGCTTGTCGTTGAACGTAGCGTGCAGCGTCTTCCGGGTGCCCCCCACGGAGTCGACCAGGGAATAGGAAGACTGGCCATCGCCGGACGCGGTGAACGAAATAGAGACCGGAGTCTCGGTGGAGAAGATGTTGTTCCCGTGCCTGGAGTTGTAGGTGCAGCCGGTGGTCACCGGTTGGGACTCGATGTTGCGTTTGCTCACAGCCTGCTCCTTCATGCACTCCAGTCGCCCGTCACGAACGCGCCAATCCTGGTGCGGATTAGCCCAGTATTCCGCCCCGACCCATAT
>CAZCDU010000329.1:0-2603 GCA_964497125.1 uncultured Victivallales bacterium
AAGCAGGCGTCTGCCTCGCCTACTTCACATAACACTTTACTGCACATAAACACTGTTGCGCGCGAGCCGGTCTGGATGCCATGCAAGGATGCCGCTTGCCTTCCCTGCTTCGATGTCATCCATCATGGCATTGAACACCGGTCGTCCCGGCTTCCTTGCCGTCTGTGACTCCACCAACTCAGCTACGAGCCGGAAATGCTGCTGCTTCGCATACTTCCTTAGCTCGGCAAGCTGCGCGTCAATCGACAAGAGCTGGTGCCCGTTGTCGTCCGTCGATTTCCTTGCATAGAGGAAGTACTTCACAGTGCCCTTCCGCACGCTGTTGTGGCAACACAGGCCTCCACTCGGCCCTTGCTGTGGCCGCCACATAGTCGCTACACCTCTGGTTGTTTGTACTCGTTGAGTTCCGAGACCAATTTGTTCACACGCGTACATGGATTGGACTGCGAGGGCGGGATACCATCGTGCTGGGCGTGCAGCTGGGTAGCTCTCCGCATTGCGGCATCTTCATCGCCGAGAGTCTGAAGGATACGGTACATTTCGGTTGAGTTCTTCTTGTACTCCCGAGAAATGCACTTGCTCAGTTTGCCCGCGAACTCTGTGCGAGACATGCCGCTGGTTCGATCTTCAAAGTGCAGGAGGTACCAGAGCTCGAATGCCTCGTTCGACCATGCTGCTTCGAAGCCGCGAGATTGTGCTGCATGAATGGCATTGTCGAAGTCGTCAGCATTGAAGCTGTCGCGATCGAATACGACCCACGTGTGCTTGTAAGGCTGATCCCGTGCAGCAGCAGCTTCGCACAGCTCGGACGCCTTCCGAACAAGAGAAAGAGTATTGGCTCCGAGCCCCTCGATCTCAATGTTAACGAGATGCTTGGGAAGTTTAGCTTTCAGCGATTTGAAGTAGTTCGGCTCCGTCTTCGCCCCTTCACACACAATGAGATAGCGCTCACGCGCAGGTCGTGTCCGATAGGCACGTTTCGGCCGCTCTTTCTTAAGAAACCAGTTCTTCTTCTGGTCAGTCAGCTTGACGGGTTTGCCCACTTATCATCTCCTCAACGAGTGCTTCAAAGTCTCCAAGGTAGGGCACGGCTCCGTACTTACCGCGGACGTAGTCCCGATCAAAGCTAGCGTCCTTACGCACTTTGGTTCCCTTGGGCAGTCTGATTTCCGCGAGAGAATAGAGATCGGTCGCTTCTTGCTGCGTCTTCTCGGTGAACCACACCTGGTCACGGCGAAGGTTCAGATGGCGGAGAAGGTTTGTATCGTGGGTCGTAAAGACCAGCTGGGCGTTGTTAGGGTTCGTCTTCTTAGACAGGAAGAGCCGGGCTAGGGCCCGCGTGAGAAGCGGGTGCAGTTTGGCTTCCAGTTCATCAGCGATAACCACCGCGCCTTCCTTCAGGGCCTGTAGCATTGGTCCGGCCAGCCGCAAGAACTTGCGCGTTCCCTCCGATTCATCATCGTCGAAATCCATCAGCGCAGTACCAACGATATCCGTGTCACTGTACTTGTTGTGCACCGTGTTGATCGACACAGTCTTGGCTTCAGCGAGATCCCGAAGGAAACGTTTGCGCCCTTCTTCAGTCAGATACTGGAGAGCCTGAGACGTGTCAAAGTCCTCTTCCTTGATGAGAAGATCCCTGACTCCCAAGTCCGCACGGCGGATGAACTCTACGAAATCGGGTCGTTGCTCGTCGTCCTTAAGCATCTCAATAGAGACAGGCGCGTATTGCCCCTCGTGCAGTCCATGGATTGCACGAAGATCTTGAAACCATTCGACGATCTTCATAGCTGTCTGCCCATTGAAATTGGCGACAACTGAAAGGAATAGAGCGTTCTCACGCGTGCGTTCCTCGATTCCGCGTCCCTCAGCGAAGCCTCGCATAACCTCAATGCCATCATCCTCTCGAAGAAAAAGTGGCGTTTCCTTAATGCGTTCAGCTTTCAACAGCCACTCTCGATGGATACGCTTGCGGTCAGCCTCGAAGCCATATCGGTAGCGAAGCCCGTTGAGAAGGAAGGTGGTCTCAAACAAACTGGGTTTGCTCTCAGTGGCAACATCCAGCCTGAATGGATCGACGCCAATGGCCTCCTGTGCTTGGCCTTCTTTCGATGAGCTAATGACGAACCACCGCATGAAGACAAGGGCGTTCAGCAGATTCGACTTGCCGCTGGCATTGGCTCCGTAGACTGCAGCGCTGCGCAGAAGGCGGTAGCGGTCCAGGGGGATGACATTCGCATCCTCGTGCTCCTTGACAGGATTAGCGGCGAGGAGACTCAGCGTTACGGGCTTCTTAAACGATAGGTAGTTTCCTGTTCGGAATTCAATGAGCATGACACATCCTCATGACTTAACTTTGAGAGATATCCTCAATCTGATGCGACTTTCTCAGATGCCGACCTTCAGCGCAAGGCATTATTGAGAGTTTTTCTCATTTGTCGTCATTTGTTCCGTTCCTGCCTATAGGGAACCCCAGCGGCACGCCCGCCGGCTTTCCCGCAGGGCGGGATTGCGGCGGGAGCGAGTCCTTCCTTGTCCCGCCATAGCGCCGTAGGAGCGACGGCGGATCCAAACAGGCGAAAAGAGTGGCGTTCTCAGAGTAT
>CAZCDU010000330.1:0-2584 GCA_964497125.1 uncultured Victivallales bacterium
TGATAAGAGCCGTATGAATCGAGAGGTTCACGTACGGATGTGTGTCCAGGTAAGGTTGGTATGTTCAGCAGGAGTCAGTCCTGTCAGGGTAAGAATCAGAAGCCCTGTAGCTTGGATGGCAGGTAGGCGGGAAACCAAATATCTGAAGCCCATCGACAAAGCAATCCATTGGGATGGTGAGCGAGTCACCGGGCCGTAACGAGAGTGAACGCATAGGTGGCCCCGAAAGTGAGAATCCCCGGAGGCCGAGCCCGCATCCGTAGGGCGAAGGCAGCATGGACAGCCGAAAACTGATTGATACGGTTAATCCACTCTGGCGGGGTGGTAGCGACAGCACGGTAACAAGGACATGCCGAGCAACTGGAGAAGCCCTCCTCGTCCCAGGAAGAAATTTCTGGAGCAAGGTAGGTTCTATAACCGTGAACAGCGGGAAGTGGACTGAAAGGCGAGAGGGTGGCGGATGGGTTCGTATGAGCGATGAACCGGGGTAACGTCCGGGGAGCAAAGGAACCCTGCTGTTAGCAATCTTCTATCAACATGAGAGGCAGGGACGGAATGACAAAGACGTCCATCAGTCTGCAGGATCTGAGAAGGAAGATATATCTGAAGGCGAAGTCCGATAAAACATGGCGGTTTTGGGGACTTTATGTTCATGTTTGTAAGATGGAAACGCTTCAGTTGGCCTATAAAGATGCCAGGGAGAATGACGGCGCACCAGGTATTGATGGTGTGTCATTCCAGGACATTGAAAAGGCAGGCGTTGACGGCTTTCTTAAGCAGATACAGGATGAGCTAGTCTCCGAGATATACCGACCCATGCGGAATCGAATCAAGGAGATACCCAAAGACAAGGATAAAGTCCGTGTTCTGGGAGTACCGACAATAAGAGACCGCGTGGTTGAGGGTGCACTCAAACTTATACTGGAGCCGATATTTGAAGCCGATTTTCAAGAAGGCTCATATGGATATCGACCCAAAAGAAACCAACATGAAGCCGTAGATCGAGTAGCAGAAGCGGTTGTTAAGAACAAAACACGGGTCATTGACCTGGACCTTAGGGCCTATTTTGACAATATTCGGCATGACATTCTTCTAAGGAAGGTGGCTGAACGGGTTGATGATGACCAGGTGATGAGGCTTCTGAAGCTGATCTTAAAGGCGGGAGGGAAGAAAGGTGTTCCCCAAGGCGGAGTGATCTCGCCGTTGCTCAGTAATATCTATCTCAACGAGGTGGATAAAATGCTGGAACGGGCTAAAGAGGTTACCCGAAAAGGTAGGTTCACTTACATTGAGTATGCCCGCTTTGCGGATGATATGGTGATCCTGGTCGATGGCTTCTGGAAATGGGAGTGGTTGTTGAAGGCAGCCTACAAGCGGCTTTTGGAAGAGTTTGAGAAGCTGGATGTTCAGATGAATGAGGAGAAAACCCGAATAGTAGATCTTAGTCGGGATGAGACCTTTAGCTTCCTGGGATTTGATTACCGGCGTTTTAAGACACGTCGTGGTGTATGGGGAGTGAGGGTTACACCTCGTATGAAGGCGCGAACCGGTTTGTTGCGAAAGCTCAAGGATGTGTTCCGTCGGCATCAGTCCCAACCCATAGATAGGGTGGTATACTTGATCAATCCGATTCTGAGAGGATGGGTCAACTACTATCGGGTGGGTAACTCAAGTGAGTGTTTTGGCTACGTCAAGGACTGGGTGGTCAAGAAACTTAGACGGCATCTGATGCATGCCAGAAAACGCCGTGGCTTCGGCTGGAACAGGTGGAGTAGGGCTTGGTTTTACGAAACCCTTGGATTGTTTAATGATTATGGGATTCGTTATTACAAGGCTTGAAAGCGCTGCCAGTCTGATAGGTCACATAACCCCTCAGAGGAAGTTAACAGAGTAAGCGTAGTGCGGGAAATCCGCATGCTGCGTTTGACGTGGCGGGAACTGGAAACGGACTCACGAGGCACCGCGCCAGTTCTCGACCCTACCTGTGAGGGGCTGAGGGGGAAGTGCCCTTGGTCTACTCGACTGTACAGAAACTTTCCCATTTCAACAGGATATAAAATATAAATCCTAAAAGAACTCACCCTAAGTAATCCTCTCATCAGAAATCATCGCCATCAACATCTGGCAGAGGTCAAATAAAGGAGAATGGAAAGGTTTATTCAGTAATCGTAAAAAAACGAAAAATCCTCCACCGACGACGCTGTTCTGGAACCTTTATCCCCAACTGAGAGAATAGAAGATGGCGATAATGAAAAAAATTCCGGTTCCCGCTGACGGTTTCGAGCATTCCGATAAGGCTCTTACGTTGGCATTCGATATTGCCGAAAAATATGATGCGAACCTGTCGGTTTTGTTTGTTGCCTCCGGTGAGATTGATGAAGAATTACGAGATTTGCAATTCTAAGAATCAATATGTTTCCCCAACAGGATGCCCCGAGGATAATCTTTGCTTTTGTTAGTCATCGACAGATGTCTCAAGTTCCCGCATAAATTCCGAATAGCTTTCTCTTTCCGGTTTACCACGTTTATGGCGGTGGACCCCAATGTTTGGACAACCTGAACTGGAATTAAGCTCGAATCCAGT
>CAZCDU010000331.1:0-2572 GCA_964497125.1 uncultured Victivallales bacterium
CTGCCCGGGCTTCTCAGCCGGTGGCGCTGCTTGCGCCGTGGGGCTCAGCATCGCTAGTAATAAAAGTGCTAGTGATCTCTTCATCTTCATCTCCATGTGGAATATTCACCGTTTACTCCGTAAACTCAGTGAAGGTTTGTTCCTTCAAGAAGATGTTCAAGTTGTTTGATCATCGCCATCTTCTTCTCCGGACTCATGTCGGTGTCCTCGTAGTAGTCTTCTTTCAGTTCCGCTTTGGGCTGATCCTTATCGATCATATTCGGTAGATGATGCAATGCATACGAATACTCTTCCGGCTTCTTCTCGTTTTGAGCCAGCCTCATAATTTTATAATCATCCACGAGGAGAACGTTACAGGAGCCTATGGTTTTACCCTTGGTGTCCCGCCCCCCCTTCCAGGTGTTGGACCTGTGGTTGAGAGTGCGGTGGTTGATATAGGCACGCCCCTTTAACGGGGGCTCCTGGCCCATAAGGTAAGGCATGATATCGGTGCCGTCGCTTTTCAGGGAAGCCAGTTCCGTTGACGGATCCACATACTTCAAGCTCGTCGGCAGAATGTCGCAGAGCGAGACGAGGCCATCATAGTAGTCAGGTTTCGATTCGGAGTGCTGCAGGGATCTTGACCACACGATATAGGGGACGCGGATGCCACCGTCAAAGGGCTCGTGCTTGAAGCCGTGCATCGGATAGGTTAGAGACAGGTTTTGTTCGCCACCATTATCGCCAGTAAAGATGATAAGGGTGTTATCGAGCTGACCCGTTTTCTCCAGCGTTTTAATAATCCGACCCACTCCGCGGTCTACGGCATAGACCATCGCCATGATCTTTTCGCGCTGATTGAACTTCTTAGCTTTCGGGAACAGCGTTTTTAGGTCTTCACGCTTGGGTTGTACGGGCGTGTGCGGTGCGTTAAAGGGAGTGTATAAAAAGAAGGGACTCTTATCCTCCGCGCAGCGCTCAATGAAATCAACCGACAGATCGGTGAGCGTGTCGGTAAGATACTCGCCCCCTTTCTTGAATTGAAAGTCGATTGTTTTACTTCCGACCCAGTATGTGATCGGGGCATTCTTCTTATGGGATAATTTTTCGCCAGGTTTGCGGAAATAATTGCTCATGGCTTCGAAGCCCATAAATTCATCAAACTCGATGAATTCCTTGTGATCGGGAATCTTGATCTCCGTATTATCCGGATAGTGATATTTCCCATAGTGAGCAGTCTTGAGGCCACGCTGACGCATATATCCCTCAATCAACGTGTGCTCGCCCAACGTGAACTTCCGTGTCGGCCACTTTCCACTCAAGAGCGACATTCTGGCTGGCGCGCAGGTGTTGTTGCCGTAGGCCCGGGTGCAGATAACACCCTCTTTTGCCAAGCGGTCGATATTCGGGGTAAACGAACCAATCGCCGTCTGAAATTCCCCGGATCCTTGGTAAAGCTTGCGGTAGACCGGCAGTTCACCGTAGCCGAGGTCGTCGCAGAGAATGACAACCACATTCGGCCGGGGTTGATGCTGATCAGCCAAACCGCTGATTGAAGCAGAAAATAGAAGACATAGAGTGAAGATGAGTCGATTCATAGCTTGTTACCTTTGTTAGCCCTGCGGAATTACTTTTATTGGCGCTTCCGGGTTTTCCGGGTGTTTCTTCATTGGCCCATACCTATGCTTGTTCTGAGAGAATTCGGCCAAACGAGGAGATTCGACGACGATCGAGACGACGATCGGGACAACGATTCCTCGACAGCCGGAGCGATGCGGAGACGGCCGAAGGCAACGATCGGGACGAGGATCGAGACAAAGATGGGAGCGGGAAGCGATGTGAACATTGGGGCCGCAAGGCGCCACCGTTCGCCGCCCCTCCCTCCCTTTCGTCGTCTTGATCATTGTCCCGATCATCGTCTCTCCGGATCTTCGTCCCGATCATTGTCCCGATCGTTGTCGGCTTACCCCTCCTATCGCCTCATCCATCTCTCGGTTACCCAATAGAAAATCCCCGCTAAACCCGGAAGCGCCTCATTCTTTAGGCTTCTTCATGAAATCCGGGTTCGTCCACGGCATGTGGTCAAATTCATCGGTCAGGCGCGGATCCTTCGTCGCTTCCCGGACGGCCATCAGTTTTTTTGCCAGCTTCTCTTTTTCAGCCTTAAACTCGGGATGGTTCGCAAGGTTCACCATCGAATCAGGATCGTATTCGACACGGTACAACTCCTCTTTCGGACGTTTTGCGAAGGCGTATTCCCAATACTTCCTCTGGTCGGCATCGTCGCGCACCGACATCACAAATGCTTTGCTCGGGCTGCCATCGATATCTTCAAAAGCGCCATAGGTCTCCTTCCCTAATTCCGCCAACTCTTCAGGACTGGTGACGGCGGCGGATTCTTTCGGAGCGCCGATGGGCCAACGATCTTCGTGCGGGTTGTCGATATAAAGAAACTCTTTCGTGACCATCGCGCGGCTCGGATAGGAACGTGCGCCTTCACGGGCAGAATGGACATGGCGTTCGCGTCCGATGATCACGTGGTCGCGGGTTGGGTCGATGTGCCCGCTTTTGCCGGCCTTCAGTAAGGGAAGAA
>CAZCDU010000332.1:0-2564 GCA_964497125.1 uncultured Victivallales bacterium
AGGCTGCCTCATCGGCCATGATCGCGTTGGCACGTACAACATCAGCGGCGGCAATCTGTATGTGTTGCCGACGGCACCGACGCTAACGATTGGCTACGGGGCCGGTTCTGATGGCTCTTCGCTGAACATCAGCGGTTTGGGGCGGGTGGACGTTGAGGCGGGTGTGGCCCTGGTTGTCAATGCCGGCGGGACACTGAATGTGACCGGTGCCGGTCTCCTGGTATGGCACGACCGGACGTTGGCTGAGACGAACGCGTTTACCGGCACGGTGAATGCGAAGATCACGCAGGTCGGCAGCGACGTTCACTTCACGGACCCAACGCCGACTACGCCGGCGGTCGATAGCCCCATAGGGGCGACCAATGTGTTGGGTACGTCGGCCTGGCTGACAGGGGAGCTGGTCTCAACGGGTGGCGCACCGACCCGAGTGTGGATCTGCTGGGGGGAAGACGACGAAGAGGATGATTTCGCGGCCTGGTCAAGCCGGATCGACATGGGCATGCGATTGCCGGGTCCGTTCTCGTCGCACGTCACCGGCCTGATTTCTGATACGTCCTATGTTTACCGCTGTGCGGCCTCGAACCTGTATGGAATGGTCTGGTCCGGCGTTCAGACGTTTGTGCCATCTTATCCGCGACTATCCATCGACTCGATTGAGGTCGTCGAGGGAAACGCCGGCGCCACGCAAGCAGTTTTTACCGTACGTCTCTCTCCTGTGTATCCGGAAGTGGTCTCGTTCTCCATGGCCACCTCGAATGGGACTGCCGAGGCATCTTCCGACTACGAAGCCCTAGCCGGCACGCGTTCCATACCCCCGGGGGGATCGGAGCTGCAGATCCCGGTCACTGTCTATGGCGACGAGACCGAGGAGCTTGACGAGGACTTCTTCCTGCTGCTTCATGCGCCCAGCAATGCGGTCATCGAAAACGGAGCGAGCCGGTGTCTCATCCTCTCTGATGATCGGAACAACTACCTGTCCCCTTCAGCGCTGGTTACGGATACGAACCGGATGCTCCTGTATGTCGCGCAATCCTCCGCGAAGAGCGTGGCTGTTGTCGATCTGAACACGCAAGGCCTCGTAGATGTGCTCGCCCTTCCGCAGGACCCCTCAGGGCTGGCCCTCTCGGGGGACGGCGGCACGCTGTATGTCACCGCGGGGGTCGCCTCGGGGTCCGTGCACGTTGTAGACACAACGACGCGTCAGCTGACCAGGACCATCTCAGTCGGTCATTCTCCACGCTCTCCGGTGGTGGCGTCCAGCAACCGACTCTATGTCTGCGAGCAGTTCGAGAACGCGGTCTCCGTCATGGATCCGACTGCTGGCAGTGTGATCGACTCGATCCCTGTCTTGCGTCAACCATTCTGTGCAGCTCTGACGCCAGATGGGGCGAAACTATTGGTTGGTAACCTGCTGCCGCATCAGCCTGCAACGGAGACGGGCGTGGCGGCGTCCGTCAGCGTGATAGACACGGCAACCGGGATGGTCACGGCCCATGTCGCGCTGCCACCCGGCTCGCACAGTCTGCGTGATGTGGCGGTCTCGCCGGATGGGCGCTATGCCGTGGTCGCCCATGCGCTGGGACGCTACCGGGTGCCTGCCACCCAGATCTTCCGCGGTTGGGTCAACACGTCGACCCTGAGCATCATCGATCTCGCCTCGGAGACGCTCTACAACACGGTTGAGATCGACGACCTGGACCTGGGGGCTGCCAATCCCTGGGGCGTGGGCTTCACGGCGGATGGTCAAACGCTCTGCATCGCACATGCGGGGACGCACGAGCTGAGCGCGATCGACTGGCCCGGCCTGCTGACGAAGCTGTCCAGCGCGACGCATAACGTCTGCGACGATCTGACCTACCTGGAGGGGCTGCGCCGCCGCCTGCCGCTACCCGGCAAGGGGCCGCGCGGCGTGGCCGTGGTTGGCTCGGAAGTCTACACGGCGAGCTATTTCAGCGACTCGCTTGCCGTTGCGGATCTGACGATCGGGCAGGAATACGCTGCGCAGCGTATCTCGCTTGGCTGGGTGAAGCCGCAGACCGACGTCCGGCTCGGCGAGCAGCTCTTTCATGATGCCACGTTGTCGGCCCAGCAGTGGCAGAGCTGCAGCAGCTGCCATCCCGGTGGCCGTGCCGATGGGCTGAACTGGGATCTGCTGAATGACGGCTTCGGCAATGCCAAGAATGTAAAGAGTCTGCTGAATGCCCACTTCACGCCGCCAACCACCTGGACGGGGGCCCGTCCCAATGCCGAGACCTCGGTCCGTGCCGGCATCATGTTCAGTCACATGATCAAGTGGAAGAACGACGAGAACCTCTACCTCGACGCCTATCTCAAGGCGCAGCAGCCCGTGCCGAGCCCGTACCTGGTGAACGGCGCACTGAGCGCGGCGGCACTGCGCGGGCAGGCAACCTTCAACACCCGATGCATCGCTTGTCACAGCGGTCCGAAGCTGACCGACCTGCAGCTACACGATGTCGGCACGGGCACACCGGTCGATGCGGGGCCGTTCGACACGCCGAGCCTCATTGAGGTCTGGCGGACGGCCCCCTATCTCCACGACGGCC
>CAZCDU010000333.1:0-2555 GCA_964497125.1 uncultured Victivallales bacterium
TGACTGACAGACCGTTGTCGTTGACGTTCTATTCCTAATACCGTCGCAAGCTGTTGATAGTGACGCTATTGGAATTCGACCGTGAGACTCTTCGTCTCGTTCGGGCCAAAGCGAACAGGGATGCCGCGCGCGATCTGCTCTTTCGTATAGCCCTCGCCATTCAGTTCGATCCCATCACCCTCGAAGTGCTTCAGTTTGAAAACATATTCATGGGCAGCCGGAATCATGTTGCGGCATTGAATGCGGAGGGTATTGCCGTCTCTGCGTATCTGGAACTGATCCAGCGTGTCGAGACAGCCCCCGTTGTTCCACTTCATGCTATACGTGATGCCGCCGAACTCCTCCTTGATGTCGTCCCAGTCAAGCCCGAGTGCCAACATCGCCCCTGCCAGAATACCGGTGTTCTTCGTGGTCCACATCCCCTTCCACGCCCAGGAACATATCGCATCCTCGGTGCCACCCCCCAGGCAGTGGCGGTCAAAGCTGTGTTTCGGATTCCAACGGTTAGCCGGGGGGATGGCGGGGCCCTGCCAGTTCTCATTGATCCATTTGCGTTTCTCTTCCGTCAGTGAATGTCCATTCCCGTTGTGCAGGATGGCCCTGGCCCGCTCGAACCATTCCATGTTGCCTGTCAGGTACCAGAGCTTGATGTATTCCGTCGCGCCCTGTTCGAATGCCGAGTTATTGGTACTTGCTTTGATGTCAACCGGCGTGCCGCCAACCGTTCGCGTATCGAACGCCTGCATAGGCGTCCCCCGGACGTTGTCGAAACTGACGTTATAGGCATACACAAAGGACCCGAACCAATTGGCGGCAATCTCGGATGCTTCCAGCCACTTCGGCTTGCCCGTGGCTTCGTGTAGATCGTTAAACGCCGCCAACGCCGTGTGGCCCATGCGCTTGTCGACGTTGAAGAAATCCGCCTCCATGCCGCCCACCACGCCGTAGTCGCGGAAGACCTGCAATTGAACGTCACCGATCTTCTCCGCGTAGTCCAGATACGCTTTCTCCCCGGTGAGCTGGTAATAGCTGACCAGGGGCCAGACAAGCAGACTAAAACTGGTGGGGCCGCCCTCCGAAGGGCGCGTGTATCTGACCGACCCCGAGCGGCGGTTCACCTTCAGGTCTTTGTAGCGATTCCAATAGATGCATCCCGCATGACGTCTTGCGAGTGCGCCGGTCGTGCCGTTGATCCGTCCGGGCACATCCCCGTCCGGATACCGCTTCATGACCGAATCGAGAGAGGACTTGACCACCTTCAGCCACAGAGGCTTGTCGATGTTGTGTTCTTTGAGCAGACTGTAGCAACGCAGATAGGCAAGAAGCGCCTCACCCATGTAACCCATATCAACTTCGCCCGCTCCGGCGTATGACCCGAATTTCCCGGGATAGTAGGTCGGGTACAGCATCCCGATAGGGCTCATGCCATTCTCGGCAAAAAAGTCCATGGTGCCCTCAGCAACTTCATAAGCTGCCTTGTCCCCGTCACGGAAATGCTTCTTGAAGCTATGAAACGCCGACGTACCAATCATGCCCGACCAGGAGAAGCCGGTGTAGCGATGGAAGTAGTCCAGAGGCACGTACTTCGATTTCTCAAAATCAAAGTCGTCTCCCATGAGCCACCGGGCCACCCACCAGATGGTGTAGGTTCTTCCGTTTTCGGTCACCGTGTTCTTGATGCCCTTGTCGCTCAATAACGTCGCCAGTTTCATCTGGTAGTTGCCGTCCATGGCTTGCGCCGGATTCGTCGGGGACTTGGGATACAGCGTCTTCCAGCCATCCGAAAGCACCTGGCCAAAGCCAGTCTTGGTATTGTCGATGTGGGCAAAGGTCTTCTTGGCCCCGGTGTAGAGGTAAGACCGTTTCGAGACCGTATCCCCGTCCTTCAGGGTCAAGCGGAAGTCCTCGTCCTGGTTGAAGAACCGTCCGAACTGTGCGGAATACGGCACCGACTGAACAGCCTCCCAGGCATCTTTCGCCAGGTTCTTCCGGAGGCGAATACTGGTCATCGGATCATCCCCATCCTCCTGTGGCTGCATCCACCCTCCGAAAACCCGCTCCCCGTCTTCCACGCTGAAACCACCACACAAGGTCGATGCATCTTCCGGCAGATCCTCGTCCAGGTAGTGAGCCTTGCACCCGATCTTGTTCCCGTTGTAGATCAACCCGGGGACGCAGTAGAAATTTGCCTTCTCAGCGCCAATCGGGATACGTGTTTTCAGGATAAGCTTGATGCCTTCGATCCGTTCGCCTTGGTATCGCCACTCGTGATCCAACGTTGTCCGCTCCGGGGTCACGGCCGTCTTCTTCATGGCATACCGAATGGTGCCCACGGCCCTGCCTGCGGATCTGACCTGGAACTCCTGCAAGAACTCCTGATCGCTGTCGCGACCAGCGCCCGGAACCACGTCGACCTTCAGGTCCACGGTTTCGAAGCCGAAGTTGTTGGCAGCGTCCTCTTCCGCCGCGACCCGTTTGCCAGCGGCATCGGTCTGGCGGATATCATCCACCATGATGTAGCCGTACTCATCTTCCGGCCACGACGGCTGGCCAAA
>CAZCDU010000334.1:0-2530 GCA_964497125.1 uncultured Victivallales bacterium
TGGGGCAATCATGCGGATGACTAATGGAGAATCACCCGCAAATCCCGGAAGGACCAAAAATAGAAACAGGATCAAAAGGAGCAGTATAATGAGGAAAAAATTAATAGTAACGGGACTATCTGTGCTTATTGGAGCAGCTACAGGGCTGTGTAGTGACAAGGAGATTGAAGATAAGGTTGAGGCCTTACTTTCAAGGATGACTTTGGAAGAGAAGGTTGGACAGATGAGGCAGATTACCGGCTACGGCAGACTTCCAGAGGTTCTAAAGGCAATAAGGGCAGGGCAGCTTGGTTCTCTTCTGAATGCCGGTTGGCCTAAAGATCTGGTGACAATTCAAAGAGTAGCACTTAACGAAAGCCCAAATGGTATTCCGCTTATTATTGGACGCGATGTCATTCACGGTTTCCGGACAATCTTCCCAATTCCTTTAGGTCAGGCTTCGAGCTGGAACCGCGATCTTATTAAAAGGGGTGCTGAGGTAGCAGCACGCGAGGCATCGGAAGTCGGCATCAACTGGACATTTGCTCCTATGATCGATGTCAGTCGCGATCCGCGCTGGGGTCGCATTGCCGAGTCATTGGGTGAAGATCCATATCTGACATCTGAACTTGGCGTTGCAATGGTTAAAGGATTTCAGGGTGAAAAGCTGACTGGGCAAAACGGTAGCATCGCTGCTTGTGCAAAACACTTTGTTGGATACGGAGCGACGGAATCAGGAAAAGATTACAGCCCGACCTTCATTCCGCATCAGCGTTTGCGCAATGTGTATCTTCCGCCATTTAGGGCTGTTGCTGATGCTGGATGTGCAACATTTATGACTGCGTTTAACGACGTGAACGGTATCCCTATTACAGGTAGTCCATTCCTGCTGAAAGATATTCTCCGCGACGAATGGAAGTTTGATGGATTGGTAGTGAGTGACTGGGATTCCTTGGGGCAGATGATGCGTCAGGGCTTCTGCGAAGATATGAGAGATGTTGCCCGCAAAAGTGCTAATGCCGGCTGTGATATGGAGATGGTGAGCGAAGCATACTTCCATAATCTTGTCTCATTGGTTAAAGAAAGAGAAGTGCCAATTGAGAATGTAAATAGCTCTGTGAGAAATATTTTGCGCACGAAATTCCGCCTTCAGCTGTTCGCCAAGCCGTATCAGGGGAGGCCGTCGCAATCGACCATCTTGAGTGATAAGCATTTACAGGCGGCGAAAGACGCCGCAATTCAAAGTGCGGTGCTGTTGAAGAATGATAAGAACAGTTTGCCATTATCCAATAGCATGAAGATAGCGGTAATCGGCCCATTGGCAGATGCTCCCGCAGAACAGGTTGGATGCTGGTCTATGGATGCTGTAGCTTCTGACAGTGTCACTCCTCTGACTGCACTCAAGCAGGAGTTCGGTTCAAACCTTACATATGTAAAGGGACTTAAAAATTCACGCGATAAAGATCAAGGTGAGTTCGGTAAATGTGTCGATGCAGCCAAGAATGCTGATGTTGCAGTGTTGGTAGTTGGTGAAGAAGCGATTCTTTCGGGCGAGGGACATAGTCTGGCCTTTATCTCTCTTCCTGGGGCACAGGAGGCGCTTATTAAGGAGGTCGCAGCAACTGGTACGCCGGTTGTACTGGTTGTTATGGCTGGTCGTCCACTGGTAATGGAAAATATTAAAGATAGCGTTGCGGCTATCCTTTATGCATGGCATCCAGGTACGATGGGCGGTCCGGCAATTTCAGACATTCTTGTCGGAAAATCAGTGCCATCGGCTAAACTACCTGTCAGCTTTCCGCGTACTGTTGGACAGATTCCAATCTATTACGCGCAGCTGCGTTCAGGCCGTCCGGCAAACCATAAGATGATTGGTATACCGACTGGTACACCACTGAATCCTGTCGGACTGACATGTAACTACATGGATGTTTCTGTAGCGCCAGCTTATCCATTTGGTTTCGGAATGTCGTATACTACATTCAGTTATTCAAGACCGAAGCTGTCAAAGAGAGATATCAAGAAAGGCGAAACTGTTACCGTTGAAGTTGATGTAACGAACACCGGAAAGTACAAAGCAGATGAGATTGTCCAGGTGTACATCACTGACAGGTTTGCATCAATTATGCGTCCAGAAATGGAGCTTAAAGAGTTTGGGCGGGTAACGTTGGCTCCAGGCGAAACGAAAACTGTTAGTTTTGATCTGCCGTCGACTTCATTCGAGTTCCTTAATCCCCAAGGCGATAGGATATTCGAGTCGGGTCAAATTATTATCCGAGTTGGTGGTTCTTCAAATGACCTTAAGAGTGTCCACCTGCAGGTTGTGGCCGAATAGATCATACTGTGAGAGCTGTTTATACCTGAGGCGCTTCCGGGATTAGCGGGGGATTTTCTATTGATGAATGGCAGAATGGCAGAAACAAAGCGTGATGCCAATCGACGACGATCGAGACGACGATCGGGACGAAGATGAAGAAAGACGACGATCGAGACAATGATCGGGACGAAGATAGGGAGAGATGACGATTCCACCAACGGTGGACAGGAGGGG
>CAZCDU010000335.1:0-2528 GCA_964497125.1 uncultured Victivallales bacterium
CGCATGTTTGGGCATGAATACGTTTGATGATTTGGATTGCGCGCCAGTAGCGCGGGACCGTCCCGGTCCCAGCGCCGAGCAAGAGCAGCGCACCTGAAGTGAATGGAGAAGCCTAATGACCGTTTATTCACATCTTTTTTCTCGCCCCTTGCTCGCCCTCGGGTCGGGACGACCCGGGGCTACTCTCTTCCGCGCCCTGTAGGCAGAGCAGAGAAAGGGACGAGCAGAGAAAGGGACAGACCCCGTTTTGCCTCCGCTCAGTTTCACCTTGCTCCGGCGATGATGATGCGCTATTATGCCATCAGATTGACATCAGCATGCGCAATCAGGAGGCCCATGAAGACATTAACACTTCGCGGAATTGACGAGGAACTTGCCGGACGGTTGGAGCGCCTCGCGCGGCAGGGGCGGGAAAGCATGAACGGCGTCATTCTCCATTTGCTTCGCGACAAGCTCGGATTATCCAAGCCGAAATTCAGGGAGATCCATCACGATCTCGATGACCTTGCTGGGACGTGGACAGACGAAGAGGCCCGCGAGTTTGATGCTGTCGTGAGCGAGTTTTCGCGCATAGACGAGGAGTTGTGGCGATGAAGCGGTTCGTCATCGATACCAACATCTACAGCGCCTTCAAGACCAATCATCCAGCCGTCGTCGCACGCTTTCGCGAAGCCGAGGAGATTGTCGTGTGCTCGACGGTTCACGGTGAACTGCTCGCTGGTTTCAAATGCGGAAGCCGCGAACAGAAGAACACGACGGATCTTGAAGATTTCCTCGACCGCCCGCGCGTCAGCTACGTGACAACGGATGCTTCCACGGCCGAATTCTACGCCGAGATATTCAAGCAACTCCGAGCCAAGGGCTCCCCTATCCCCACCAATGACATATGGATCGCCGCATCCGCCATGCAGCACGGCCTCGCCGTCTGTACCAGGGATGAACACTTCAGCTGCATCGAGAACTTGATCACAATCTCGATGTAAGGCGGCGAAGCCATCCCGAAGTGGACCGGAGGGACAGGCCCCGTTTTACTCTGCTTCTGTTACCTCGTAGACTCGGGAAAGCAGGATTCTTACGGGGCCGATAAGGCCCGATACACGCAAGTTCTTGTCTGCGTCTTTTCCCTTCAACCGGCTTGATATCCGGCTGTTCAACAAATTGGAGCGCACTTTCCTCTGTTCGGGCGGCAGTTTCAGGTCGCCCACCAGGCGCGCATTCGGGCCTCCTGCGGAATATCGCGGAACCCCTCCACCAGGGAATCGTACTCAATCACCGGTTTTGTTGAAAACACCGCGGACTGCGACGAGCCACATAAGGCCGCAACCAGCACCATCCATAGTATAATCCACTTCTTCACTTTTTCATGTCTCCATATCTGAGCACGTATGTTGCTCCGCCTAGAGGCGGAGCAACATGCCTTGTCCCCAGGCTCAAAGCTGAATCTTATTTGTGAAGATCACTTTATGCAGACTGGTGAATTCATTTTCGCTGTTCCCATGGAACCGAACACGAAGGTACTTTGTCGTGACCAGTGGTAGATCGTGCATGTCGGCGAAACGGGTTTTTCCGCCGGTTCCACGATAGATCTCCGTCCATGTCTTCAGATCATCGCTGACCAGCACCTCAAATGGATAGGTTCTTTCTACACCCTTATACCAAATGAAGCCGATCTGATTGAATGCCTGGCGGCAGAGGAAGGTCAATGCAGGATCTTTTGCTTTCGTGGACCAGCGGGATTCACGATCAGCATCCAAGACATGCTCCGGCGGATGCCCCGGCTGAAAGCGGGGGTTCCCGACCAGCTCGACAATGTCGAGCGATTGAACGGATGAGGAGTCCCAGCGTCCGTCATCATTCAGGACAATCACCTCACTCAGCCGGGTATCATCGTCATTGTAGGAGTCGGCAATAATGAACTCGAAGAGGCCGGGCTCAACCACCCACTCGTTCTCCAGGTTCATCATTTTCAAATCACGGCCGGCATCCAGAGTCAGGGTGACCTGCTTCTCTTCGCCGGCTTTCAGATGAACACGATCAAAGCCTCTCAACTGCTTCTTGAAGGGCGAAACGGAAGCCACCACATCCCTGACATAAAGCTGGGGCACGACGTCGCCTGCACGGTCCCCGCTGTTTTTGACGCGGAAGGAAACGGCGATTTTGGCGGCATCGCCCTGCCCTTTAACGAAAATCTCCAGATCCTCGTATTCAAAGGTCGTGTAGCTGAGGCCATATCCGAAATGAAACAGCGGGTCATCGACATAGGCCTTTCCTCCCGAAATCCAGGAGGACTGGCGGTAGGGAATCGCCAGCGGAAGCTGTCCGACAGTTCGGGGTGTCGTGTAAGGCAGGCGACCGCCGGGATTGTATTTTCCGGTCAGACAATCTGCTATGGCCGTACCTGCCGCCTCTCCAGCGAAGAATGTACTCAGAATTGCCGGAATTCCCTCCTGCGCATCGTTCAGGACAACCGGGCGCCCATTCAACAAAACCAGGATGACCGGCTTGCCGGTTTCCACCAGCTTCTGAAG
>CAZCDU010000336.1:0-2527 GCA_964497125.1 uncultured Victivallales bacterium
TGGCAGTGAGTCGGCGGTGTGGGGTGTTTTACTAGCTCGAAGGGCATTGTCTGAAGTTCTAAGAGATATGTGGAAGCAGGGCATCGGTTCTCGTTTTTGGACTCGCGACTAGCGACTAGCGACTCGCGGGGGATTGTGACGCGTTGGCGTGGCGACGCACGAGAGATTGTGACTTTCCGACGCGCGTCGGGTCGTCAGCGCGTCCTGAAAACTCGCTGGTCGCTAGTCGTTGGTCGCTAGTCCGCCAAGCTTGACGGTTACCAAAGAAGGGAGTACTGCCAATTTTGACAGTACGACTCAAAAACCAAGGTGAAAGTATGAAGACAACGACACTCCTTTTCTCACTATTGCTTCTCGCCGCCAGTGCGGTGGCCGGGGATGCTGCGGGAACGAAGCCCAATATCGTATTTATCCTGGCTGACGATATGGGCTATTCGGATATGAGCTGGCAGGGCTCACCGATCCAGACACCGAACCTCGATACGTTGAGGGAAGGGGGGATGTTTCTGGCCCGTAATTACATGCAGCCGCAGTGTACCCCGTCACGCGTTGCTCTGCTGACCGGGAATTATCCATATCGCTTTGGTCTGCATGAACACATCGTCCTCGACCGATCACTCAACGGGATTCCGGGCGAGGTGAAAACCATTGCGGAGAAGATGAAAGAGGGTGGCTACCGTACCGCAGTTATCGGTAAGTGGCATGTGGGCGGGCACCTGGAATCGTACATGCCCCACAACCAGGGGTTTGATCACTCCTTTATCTGTATCAATGGAACCTGCAGTTATTGGAACTACAGGTTTGCCGGAGCCAACGACCTGATTCGCAATGGGGAAAAGGTGTATGCCAAATCGCCGGAGAACACAGAGGCGTCGGGCAACACGTATGCCACCGACATGTGGGCGCAGGAGGCGATTGACGTCATCAAGCGGCACGATGAAAGGGATCCGCTGTTCATGTTCCTCTCTTTCAACGCGCCTCACCACCCGCTGGATGTGAAGGCGGCGGTGCTGGCAAAGTATGATGAGGCGGATGTCGATCCCTATTGGTCGGGCCCCAAAGCTGAGAAAAAGCGCAAGGCCCGCAGTCGCACGCGCTACATGGCGCTGGTCGATGCCATGGACACCGCGATTGGCAACGTGGTTGCGGCTTTGGAGAAGAAGGGCGTACTCGAGAACACCCTGATCGTGTTCTGCAGCGATAACGGCGGCATTATCGAGGCGGACAACCGTCCGCTGCGCAGCGTCAAGGGCGACTCATTCGAGGGTGGCATCCGTGTGCCGGGCATTGCGTACTGGCCGGGTAGGATCAAGGCGGGCTCAACCAGCACAGAGCTGGTCTATGTGGCCGACTGGTATGCCACCTTTGCCGAGCTGGCGGGCATGGACACCGAATCGTACAAGGATGGAATCAGCGCCTGGGACGTGCTGCAGGGAAAACGCGGGGCACGCCGCAGCGTACCGATCATTTCTTCAAGCCGCCATGCCTACATCACCGGCGAACATGCCCTGGTCGGCGGCGGTGCGGATTACCAGGAGCGGGTGGACAGCCAGTTGGAGGGCTTTGACTTCTTCGACATCCAGGCCGATGCTTCGCAGGCGAAAGCCACCTCGGCGTTTCCCGAGGCCGAGCGCGAGGCGAAGGCAGCCCTGGCGGCCCATCTCAAGCAGACCCAGCGTGGCTACTTCAACTGGGACATTAGGTTTGCCGACACCACCGAGCGTTGGAAGAACCGTCAGGGCGACCATTCCTATGACTTCGTCGTGAACGATATGCCGGAAGTGACGGTTCGCGGGAACCGGGCCGTCGTCTCGCCGGTCAGCAAGGAGTTTGTCTATCGCCTGCAGGGCACGACGGATGGCGCGGACTGGTACGACATCGCCGAACATGTTTCCAAGCAGGATGCCGAGAGCTACACGTTCCCGAACATCAGCGCGAAAAAGGGGACAACCGCATTCCGGGTTCAGGCGGTTCAGCATTTCGGATTGCCTGCGATCGAGCATTTCGGGCGGCCCGCCACCGGCGAGCTGGATGCCTTTCTGCCGCAGATTGACGAACTGGGAGACGTGAGGGTGGAAGGCGGTGTGCTGAAGCTTCGCCATGGTCGCTCCGGATCGTCCGGAAGCTCGCGCACGCGCTATTTCCTCGTGCCGCATTCGCGTGGAAGCATATATGCATCAATGGAGCTCAGGTTCGAGGGGGAAGAGCCCGAGTGCAAGGGGCAGATCAACTGGCTGCGCCAGAACGGGTGGAACGGCAAAACCGTCACGCCCGTATCGTTGAGTATTCAGAATGACGGCATCATTCTGGATCACACCGATACGGTTCGGCGAAATCCGCTGACCCGCCTGTCCGGCTATGACGGGAAGATCATCAAGGTTCTCTTTGTATTCGAGCTCGGCACCACCGGCAACGATACGCTCAAGGTCCATCTCAATCCCGGCAAGCGGCTCTCCAAGCCGGACGCCGTTTTTGACGGTGAGTTCACCTTCGACCGTCTCCAGTTTGCACTCACCGGACGCGGTGG
>CAZCDU010000337.1:0-2525 GCA_964497125.1 uncultured Victivallales bacterium
ACGATGTTGCCGCTCCCGTCTGTCTGGAGACTCTCAAACACGCCACCGGCCTCCTCGAGCGTCGCCGCGGCCCAGCGGGCACCGCGCGTCCTCGCATCCGACTGCGTGCCGGCACCGTCTGTTACGGTGATCGTGTCCATGACGTGCCCGTTATCCCCAATCAGCGCATACACGCGAGCGTTGTAGGATAGCGAACCATCCAGCCCGGAGAAGGTCAGTGAAATGGGGACCTTGAACGCGATATCGTCTGCCTCCGCCACGTAATAGGGGTCCGCCGCGGTGCCCCCCCAGTTATTAGCAGCCGGATCGTTGTTCAAACCGACAGCCGCGGCCAGGGCAATGGAGACGCCACTCCGCGGAGCCCCGTCGTGGTAGTCGATGACGGTGCCGGGCAATAGCGATCCCCCTGAGGTGCCGATCACGTTGAAGTTCGTTGCCGAACCACCGGCGGTGCTGATATCCACGGCAATCGCATCGCCGGCCTTCAGCGAAGTGGAACTGCTGCCCTGAATCACGATCGCGTTCACGGCCGGATTGACCGAATCGAATGTGACCACTAGCTGACCGGAGGCGTTCAGCAGCACATTACTGAAGACATAGGGCGTGTAGGGCGCGGGAGTGAATCCATGGCGCTCAGCCACGCTATAGGGACCAATGACCGAGCCATTGACGTCGATATTGAGATCGTTGGCTCCCTGTAGACTGTAGACATAGACATGGTATCGCAGGTTGGGATTGAGATCGCCTATCGTGACCGTCTCACCACCTCTGCCCCAGAAGAAGTTGACGTATTCTTCATTGCTCCAGGTGCTATCGCCACTGGGCGTCGTTTCCCCTGCACCAGTCCATGTAACGGCGCCTGGATTCCTGCCGTCCCACCCGGCACTGCTTACGGATCCATCAACCGCGGCACCGGTTGAATCAATCAGTGCGTTGGTGGGGTAGGTAACGGTGTTGGTTGTGCTACCCCCGGGTAGGGACCGGTCGCTTGAGTTGTTTGTTATGAAGTAGTTGAAGTTATCCCAGGTTCCCACATTCGGCGGATCAGGTGTCCAGCCATCGGTGAAATTCAACTGGATCCACTGTCCCTCAGCGATCGGGGCAGCCTGCGCGGTCCATGCGCACAGCAATGCACATGCTGCAGCGGTTCCGATATGCTTGATCGCGGCCATCATCCTTCTCCGATCTTTGCCGGTCCGCCAATGCTCTGCGGGAGATTCCTAGACCAGCGTGTATCGTGAAAGAATACAGCAAACCAAGCGCGACTCGCAATGCTCAGGGCTCCTGTATACATTCGCCAGGCTCATATTCAGCCCCATACAAAATCTCATCATATCGGCCCCACGGATGGTTCTTTATGGATCTCCACGAGCACTATACCCTTGTGTAGAAGACACAAGATATGCCACGCTACCTTTCTGGAGACTACAGAGCATGTCCAACAGTCGCATACTTAAACCTCACATATACGAGCCGAAAGATGTGGGGGCAAAGGCGTGTCCTGTTACGTTTCCCCGGCATGACCCGCGCTGTCGGAAAAGCACTGTTGATCTTCGGCAGTCTTTTGCCCACCCGTTGGCCCTGCATGACGTAAGAAACGCCGGAATCGACACATTGCACGAGGACTACCTGGCCGGCACAGACCTAGCCGGCGACCATCTGCTCTATATGGTCGTCGAAGGGGAGTGCTGGGGGATCAGCCAGAATTTCCAGCAGCCCCTCTCGGCCGGCGACGTCTTTATCGTGACCGCCGGTCACGGGGCGTGGATCCAGTTGACCGAAGGATCGTGCAAGGCCGTGTGGTTTCATTTGGCCGACACCGCTGCCTGGCAGATGCTTAAGTTCGACCCGGTCACGGTTCACCGCGCATTGGACCCCACGGGTATGGCCGCCGTGATGGAGCTCCTCCTGCGCGAACAGGCTGCCGTCCAGCCCGACCGGGAATCGGTTCTCGCGCACTACTGCGCCATCCTGGCGGCCTGCCTCAGGCGCGAGGTGGCAGATGTCGAATCACCTGCTGAACGCCATGCGCGCAATCGCCTCCACCGGCTTCGGGCGCTGTTGAACGATCGTCTGGAAGAGGAGTGGCCCGTCGCGCGTATGGCCGCGCTGTTGCACGTGTCCGTCGGGCACCTGCACCTGCTCGCGAAGCGTTACAGCAAGCAAACACCCCATGACATCCTGCTCGAGCTGCGCATGGACCGTGCACAGTCGCTCCTGCAAAGTACCCACCTCACCCTCGACGACATCGCTACCCAGGTCGGCTACTGCAGCGCTTACGCCTTCTCCAATGCCTTCCGCCGCCAGACCGGCGTCCGTCCGGGGGCGTATCGCAAGACACCTTCATAGCGTCGTTCATGGCTCGATCCTCGCGCAGCATCTTGATTCGTTCCTGTATGGGCTTGGAACGCCCCCGGGCAACTTGGACGGGGTTGGGGTGGACGTAGCGCGAGAGCTTGCGCAAAGCGCTGTGAGTTCTTCGTGGGCGCTGCGAGCAAGGAAACCGCGGATATCGGAGAGGTAGT
>CAZCDU010000338.1:0-2522 GCA_964497125.1 uncultured Victivallales bacterium
AATGTGCGCTTTCCGCACCTCTTCATGCGTTCTGGCCGTTTGCACCCATTGGCGGTTTTGCTACAACCTCTGTAGTGAGAACGACGATACTCTTGTCCATGTGGCTGAGCGTTATAGCGTCCGCGGGGATATTGACTGAGGAGGCATCTGGCATGTGGCCACACGTGACATCAGAAACCAGGCCCTGGACCCGATGGTGGTGGTTGGGTTCGGCCGTCGATAAAGAGACCATCACCCGTCTCCTGGAGGCGTATCATCGGGCTGGACTCGGCGGCGTCGAGATCACCGCCATTTATGGGGTGAAGGGCGAAACGGATCAGAACATCGATTACCTCTCGCCCAGATGGTGCGAGATGGTCCGGCACGCCGTTGCTGAAGCCGGTCGCCTGGGCATGCAGGTGGACCTGCCCCCGGGAAGCGGATGGAAGATGGGCGGGGACTTTCTCGCAAACGAACTCGCTGCTGCGAAGATCAGATTCAAGGGCAACGACGTGGCCATTGCGCCCTCCGGCGAGAAAATCAAGCGGGCCGGGCCGGGCGGTGGCGGATTGGCCTTCAACCCCTTTGACCGTAACTCGCTGCAGGCCGTTACCCATCATTTCACGCCAGCGCTAGAGAATCTCAACATTCGCGCGCAGTTTCACGATTCGTGGGAGTATGCGGCCAATGCACGACTCGACTTGCTCGACGTGTTCGAACAGCGCTATGGCTATCAGTTACAGGAGCACGTCAGCGAGGGCAAGCTGCCTCCGCGCATCCTCTACGATCTGCAGCATCTGCTGGCCGAGTTGGCCCTGGATGAGTTCATCACCCCCTGGAGTGAGTGGTGCCACGAGCTGGGACACCTCAGCCGCAACCAGGCCCATGGGTCGCCCGGTAACCTGCTCGATCTGTACGCGGCGTGTGATATCCCGGAGACCGAAGTCTTCAGGCGGATCACCCCGGACACGCCGCTGATCTCAAAGTTTGCTTCCTCTGCTGCGCATGTCGCGGGCAGACAGCTAGTCTCGTCCGAGACCGGCACCTGGATCGGTGAGCATTTCCAGGTGACGCTCACCACGCTGAAGCGGCTCTGCGACAACCTGTTTGTATCCGGCATCAATCACCATGTCTACCACGGCACCGCCTATTCGCCTGAAAGGGCGGCCTGGCCGGGCTGGCTCTTCTATGCATCCAGCCAGTTGAATCCACAGAACAGTATCTGGCGTGATTTCAGCACGCTGAATAGATACGTCGCCCGCTGCCAGTCGGTGCTGCAGGATGGAAGATCGGACAACGAACTCCTCGTCTATTTCCCGCTTCATGACATTCTCCAGGACGAGAATCATCGCATTGCGGGAAAACTGCACATCGAAGGCGACTGGTTATGCAAGCTGCCCGCGATGAATACCCTTCGGGCCCTGTGGAAACACGGCTACGGGTTTGACTATGTCTCGGACAGACAGATCGAAGCGCTGGCCGCACAGGGCGATCGCCTGAGGGCGCCCGGAGGCAGCTACAAGGCGATTCTTATACCGCCCTGCGAGTACATTACCGCAGACACACTTGAGCGCCTTGTGGATCTGTCCCGTCGTGGCGCTTCTGTCATTTTTCTCTCGCCCGCACCACAGGACGTACCCGGTTTTGCCGGTTTGGAACAGAACCGCCGCCGTTTCTCTCATCTCATGGCGGGCGTAAAACCAGCCGTTGATTATGCCGAAGCTCTTGAGGCAGCCGGTATTGCCCGTGAAGAACTGACCGATCTGGCCGGTCTCCTCTATATCCGTCGGTCTCACGCAGACGGTCATTGCTACTTTCTCCTCAACGAAGGGGATGACGTGATCGATGCGTGGACCCCGTTGGCTGTGTCTTTTGAAAGCGCCGTGCTCATGGATCCCATGACCGGGTGTATTGGATCGGCCCCGATCCGCGAAGGACGAGTTCGCATACAGCTGGAACCAGGCGCTTCGCTGATCCTGAAGACCGGTGTCACGAGCGCTGACGCCTGGCCATTGCGAAAACCCATAGGCGAGGCGCACGCCGTAGAGGGGACGTGGCAGGTCCGCTTCCTGGAAGGTGGCCCCGAGCTTCCAGTGCCTTACGAAACAGAAGTCCCTGATTCCTGGTCGGATCGCGGGGGTGCGTACGAAGCCTTTGCCGGCACCGCCGAGTACGCCGTCACCTTTGATGCACCCGAGGCCGACGGGTCATGGCTGCTCGATCTCGGTAATGTACACAGCAGTGCCCGGGTGTTGCTGAATGGCGAAGAGATAGAGTGCCTTATCGGACCGACGTTCAAAGTCGTCCTGGGCAAGCTAGAACCAAAGGACAACCATCTGCAGGTCCAGGTGACGAGTCTTGCCGCCAATCGCATCCGCGATCTGGACCGTCGCGGTGTAGCCTGGCGAATCTTCGAAGACATCAACTTCGTGAATGAGAACTACAAGACGTTCGATGCCTCCGGCTGGCCAATTGCCCCCTGTGGGCTTCTTGGGCCGGTGCGTCTGCAGCGTCTGTCTTCAGAAGGGCAGTCCGAACGATGA
>CAZCDU010000339.1:0-2519 GCA_964497125.1 uncultured Victivallales bacterium
CTGGTCGACCAACAACTCGTCGACCAATCTATTCAATATCGACCTGGGCGCACTGGCGGACGGAACGTATACGAACTACGCAACCGTGACCGACGGTCTCTCGTCAAATGCGGTGTCTGTGACCAACTCGTTCATCGTTGCGCCAGATACGACTCCGCCGACACCGGACCCGATGGAATTTGCCGTTGCGCCGGCATCGGTGGACACGAATATGATTGTCATGACGGCCTCGACCGCGACAGACACGGACAGTCCTCCGGTGCTGTACTACTTCGAGTGCACCAACGACAGTGCGAACTCCGGCTGGATCTCGAGCACGGTCTGGACGAATACCGGCCTGACCAAGGGGACAACCTACGGTTACCGGGTCAGGGCGCGCGACTCGGCCACGCCATCATCAAACGTGACGGCCTATTCGGACGTCTTTACTGCAGTTCCGGGCGAGACGACACTCTCGACAGGTGGCGCCAATAGCTGGAACACAGGCACGTGGTCGGCAGGAGTGCCTGCAGGCACCATCGACGCGAGTGTTGCAGCTGGCGTGGAGGCTGATGCTAATAGTGGGTCCACGCCTTCCTATACGGGCAGCCTGACGCTCAACAGCGGATCGAAGCTGACCATCCAGAATACAGGAGGATCCGAGAACGCTATGGGGACCGGTCCGATTACGCTGGATGGGGCCACTCTCGAAATCCATAGGAGTGATCATCTCACCATTCCTGCCCTGGCCTTGGCCAGCGACGGGCTTGTCGACCTGTTAGGTGTTTCCAACAAGGACCGCACCTTCAATGGCGCCATCACGGGAACTGGCGAGCTCACCGTCAAGGGTCAGAACGGGCTCTACCTCTACTTCGCGACCTCGAACAGCGTCTCCGGTGGCCTGGTGCTTGACGCCAGCGCCGGCCGTTGCGAGGCGTTCTTTCAGACTGCGGGGGCTGCGGGAGTTGGAGACGTCACCGTTATTCCCAGCGGAGGGGGGGCGTATTGTTGGATCAGTGTGCAGGCCAGTGACGTGTTCGCTGATTCCGCCAAGCTAACGCTGGACGGCACACCTGGTGCCAATGGTGGTATGCGAAGCTCCAGCGGCTCTGAATTCCTAAGGATGGGAAACTACAACGATACGATCGACAGCCTTACCGTTCAGGGCATCGATCAGCCGCCAGGGGACTATGGCCGCGAAGGTCACGGGGCAGTGGACTTCGAGGTGGCCTGGATCAGCGGCAATGGCGTGCTTACGGTTCTGAATGGGCCGAGCGACGAAACGCCGCCGACGGTCGGGTTCACGGCCTTTGATGCCAACGGCGGCAGCGGCCCGGTCTATGTCGGGGAGCCGGTGACCTACACCATTACCTTCAGCGAGGCACATACTCCTGATCTCACGGCCAGCGGTCTCGAAAATGCCGTGGCGGCAGGTATGTCGGTAGAGAGCTTTACGAAAAACAGCACCTTGGAATATACCGCTGTGATTGAGGCCACGGAAGCTGGAGCGCTCCAGCTGCAGATTAGCGCGGCGATTGAAGATCTCTCTAGCAACCCGCTAGCGACGCCGGCAACCGATAATCAGACGTTCACTGTCGATGAAGCGCCCCTTCTGGTGGGACAGCTCGGTGTCTGGCTGCCTTGGGCAAACAGCAGGACCAACCCGGCCACTGGGAGTGCGTGGAAAGCCGGTGACCAGTATCGGCTTGCCTTAGTGACCAGTTCAGGGCGGACTCCAGATGAGGCGGATATCTCCGTCTATAATACGTTCGTTCAGACCTCCGCAGAGTCCAGCACGACATACACCAACCTTGGGGACGTGACCTGGAACGTGATCGGGTCGACGTCGAGCATTGACGCCAAAGTCAATACCGGCACGGATGGAGCCGGTGGCGTGTCGGTCGTTCTGATGGACGGGGCGACGATCATGGCCGCTGATAACGCCGACCTTTGGGACGGCACGTCGCAACTCGCTGCGGGACCCTACGCGGGGGATTACGCTGCACCGCTCTTTGACCAGAATGGCGTGTATCGCAACACGTGGGTGTGGACGGGATCGAACACCGATGGAACGAAGTACACAGATCGGTGTCTAGGGACGGCAGCGAGTAGCAACGTCAGGCGCGGCAAGACCGGGCCTGGTGAGAATAGCAGTAGTGCGCACTGGATCAATCGAGCCGAGGCGGGTAAGACGACATCCTATTCGTTCTACGGCCTCTCCGAGCCACTGACACTGCAGAGTTATGACCTGCCTCCTGTGACAGTGTCAGTGACCGCCCCGACCAACACCCAGGAATTCCTGTCAGGCTCCTCGGTAACCGCGACGGTTGAGGTAGCGGAGGGTGAGGCGCCTTACGATGTGACATTCTACACAAACTCGGCTGTGGCCTGGTCCACCAACGACTCTCCAGATAGTGTATTCACAATCGACCTGGGCATGCTGGCGGACGGAACGTATACGAACTACGCAACCGTGACCGACAACCTCTCGTCAAATGCGGTGTCTGTGACCAACACGTTCACCGTTGCGCCAGATACGA
>CAZCDU010000340.1:0-2503 GCA_964497125.1 uncultured Victivallales bacterium
GAAGCCGCGAACATGGGGCCCGAGTATCTGAAGAAAACATTTGGCGGGCGGTTGGTCTTCCACGGCTGTATCTCATCAACAGGCGCCCTGAGTTTCGGGGCGCCCGATGAGGTCGAGGCGGATTGCCGCAAGACACTGGATATCATGATGCCCGGTGGTGGGTATGCGTTTAGTCCGACCCACTGCCTGCAGGACAACACGCCGCTCGAGAACGTGGTACGCATGTATGAAACCGTGCATGAGCATGGGTGGTATTAGAGGGATTTAGGTGAAGCTGAGGCCACAGGCACAGGCTCCCTCGGGGACTCGGGAAGCCCGTCCTACAACCCCTGATGTTTTGAAAACCGTGTGGCACAGGCTCCCTCGGGGACTCGGGAAGCCCGTCCTACAACCCAGATGTTGTGAAAACCGTGTAGGACGGGCTTCCCCGATTCTCATCGGGGAGCCTGTTCCAGGCGCAGCGGAAGACAGCTTGCTGGATGATAGAGTGTTTGTGGCGGTTGAGACGAGAACGTTCAAGAATGAATGAAGTTCCAGAGTAGGAAACGACAATGAAGATTACACATGGACTATTACCCGGGCAGGTGTTGCAGCGGGATGCGAAGGGTAGGGGTGGGGCTACGATTCGTGGTCGTTGCCGTTGCACCGGCGATGTGGAAATGCGAGTGCTCAAGACTGGGAAGGTTGTGCGTGGACATGACTGGCAGGTCGTGGGTAGCGCGGCTGGCGGGGCGTTTACGGCTTCCCTCTCTGCACTTCGGACGGGTGGCCCGTATCAGGTTGAGTTGCGTCTCAAAACCGGTCGCAAGATCGCGGATCGACTTGTGGTCGAGGATATCTTCGTGGGCGACGTCTGGATGCTGGCGGGGCAGTCGAACATGGAAGGTATCGGCAACATGGTGCATGCCCCCAAGCCACACCCCCAGGTGCGGGCATTCTTCATGCGCGATGAGTGGGGACTTGCCGAAGAGAAGCTGCACTATCTCGAGGAGGCCGTGGATATTATCCACAATAGCTACGGCGATGAGCCGGGACGCCCGCCTAAGTCGGTTCTCGCCAGAGGGCGCACGAATCTCATAAAGGGCACGTCGCCCGGGTTGGCCTTCGGGCTCGAGATGTATCGTCGCACGCGAGTGCCGCAAGGGCTGATCCCCTGCGCCCACGGCGGCACCAGCATGGAGCAGTGGTCACCGGCGCTTCGTGACCAGGGCGGGGCCTCACTCTATGGCGCCTTGATGAGACGCTACGTCAAGCTGGGGCAGTCAATTGCAGGCATCATCTGGTACCAGGGCGAAAGTGATGCCAACCGTGATGCTGCTGCGGTCTACACCGACAAGATGGTCGAGCTTGTGGGGGCTACGCGTTGTGACATGAATTTGCCGAAGCTACCGTGGGTGATCGTTCAGCTTGGTTGTCATGCAGCCCGTGAAGACGAGGCATCGTGGAATAGCGTCCAGGAGCAGCAGCGGTTGCTGCCCGGCATCGTCAAGCACCTGGATGTGGCGCCTGCCATCGACCTTGAACTGGATGACGGCATTCACATCGGCGGCAAGGCTCAGCAGGTGTTGGGTCGGCGTCTGGCGCGTCTCGCCGACCGACTGGTTCACAAGGCTCCGGGGGTTAAGCCGGGGATCAAGGTCAAGCGGATTGAGGTGGTCCCCACGCCACATTGCAACGAGGGGGCGGGATGTGCGTCGGTTGAAATCACCTACGCCAACGTGGCGGGTCGACTCGTGAGCGAGGGGCGTCCGACCGGGTTTGCCCTCGTGGATCAGAACGGGCAGGATGTTTACGGCATCTACAAGACGACACTGCATGGTAGCCGGGTTCTGCTGCACACGAACATGCCTCCTTACCAGCTGGATATGCTGTCGGTCAGTTATGGGCATGGTCGGTATCCCATATGCACAATCACCGACAGCGAGAACATGAGCATTCCCGGGATGCAGGCCGTGCCGATTATGCCTGATCACATGCCCATATGCGCAACGTGGCAGACAACACTGCTGTCCGAGGTGTCCTCTCTGTCAAAAGTGAGTGCCTCGAAGGCTGCTGCCGCCACTGGTTGGCGCAAGGCTCCGCCGCGTGCTGGTTTCGGGGTACTACCAAAACCCACGTCGAGCGAAGCAACGGGTGTTTACGTGATGCGTAGCACGTTGAAGGCGAGCGAGGCCTTGAACGCGACTCTGTTCTTTGGTGCGAATGCACCATTCAAGATCTGGATCAACGGCAAGCTCGTATTGACCGATCCTGCGTGCACGACGCCAATTGATCCTGGTCAGTACGACGTGCCTGTGAAATTGAAAGCGGGAAAGAACAAGGTCCTGATCGCATTTGCGATTCCGGGTCCCGAAGAGTACTTTGGCATCTGTGCCCGGTTCGGGACTGCACAGGGAACCGTCGATCCACGCATTTCGGTCTGAGGGAAGAGGTCGGAAGGTATTGGCGTGATGCCGGCGGATGAGAGGAGCCAGTTGGCGACAACAGGCTCTCCTCTAGAAGG